>NZ_JBFAGG010000021.1:0-150909 GCF_040653595.1 Sphaerisporangium sp. NPDC051011
GGGCCAGCTCGCTCTCGATCCACACGCGCATGCCCAGCTTGACGGCCGCGGCGGCGGCCTGGCCGGTCGCGTCGTCCGGAGGCGTCAGCACCTGCCTGTTCGGGGTGGTCTGCTGCTGCCTCGGGGCCGCCGAGGCGGTCGGCTCGGGGTCGGCGGGCGTGGTGGGCTGCGTCTGCTCGGGCTGCTGCCCCTGCGGCTCGGTCTGCTGCCGGTCGACCTGCTGGTTGTTGACCTGCTGGTCCTGGGGGGCCTGCTGGTCCTGCTGATCGACCTGGACGTCCGGCCGACCGGCGTCCGGCGTGGCGAACTGGGGGTTGCCGTCCGGCTGCGCCGTGGGGTCGGCGCTGGGGTCGAGCGGTCCCGCACTCGGGTCGACGCCGGTCTGCGCCGGGCCGGACGCGTTCGGCGCGGGGGTGCCGTTCGCCTCTCCCGACGAGGTGGAGCCGTTGCCGCGGGTGCAGTCGAACTCACCGCCCAGGCAGGCCTTGGCGGGCGGGTTCGTGGGCTTGCCCTCGGTGTCCTTGCACAGATACTTGCCGGCGCTCTGGTCGTACTTGCACAGCACCTGGTCCTTGTCGGCGCAGCCCTGCATGCCGGGGCCCTTGTTGTTCTTGTCCTTGCAGAACAGGACGGGGCCCGGGTACGGGACGGCCTCCTTGAGCCGCTGGCCGTCGTTGAAGTTCCAGTAGTTCAGGACCCTCAGCGCGTCGGTGGGCGTCTCGGCCATCCACGAGCAGTACATGAACTCGGGGGTCCCGCTGCCGAGGATGTCGTCGCACTGGTTGTTCACGCCCTGGGGCTGGGCGGGATCGGCCAGGGCCATGCCCGTGGGGATGCCTATGGTCAGCGTGAACAGCACCGCTATGAGCGCGATGATCCATTCGCGTCTGCGAAGTCGGGGCATTCGCGGTCTCTCCTCGTTAGCTAGCGCACTACGACGCAGGGCTTCACGTACGTGATCTTCACCCCGACGCTGCCGGAGCCTTTGGTGCCTTTGTTGTCTCCGGACCACGAGATCGACAGCGTGGTGGTCTGTTCTCTGCCGCAGGTGTCAGGGTCGTTCGGCGCGGCGATGGTGAACTGGATGGCGTCGCTCTGGCCGTCGGAGATCGTGCCGCTCGACTGCGCCATGCTGAGGTTCTGACCACTCGCCTGCCAGGAGATGGCCCCGTGCTGCGAACGCATGGTGACCGACCCTCCCCGGTCGGTGCTCACGTTGAGCGAGGTCGTCGACGCCGCGACGGACGGCGGGGGCGGAGGAGGCGGCGGCGGGGGCGGAGGAGCGGTGGTCTGCTTCGTCTGCGGCTGCGAGCTCTGCTTCGGGGCCGATGTCGGCTTCTCGGTCGGCTTGGAGGTCTGCTTCGGCGGAGGCGGCGGGTCGTTGGGCGCGTTGTCGTCGTTCCCGGCGGGCGGGTCGGACTGCCGGGGCTTGGCCGTGGGGCTCGCCGACCGCTGGGAGCGGCTCGACGGGGGCGACGCCATCGGCACCGAGGACGTCGGCTGCGCCACGCCGGGTTGGCGGGCAACGCCGGAGGCGGACGGCAGAGCGCTCCTGTGGACGGGCCCGATGGTGCCGCCCGGAGGCGGGGGCGGCGGCGAGTCGACCAGAGGGGGTAACGACTCGCCGGGCTGGACGACGATCGTGTCGCCCGCGGCCTTGACGTCGACCGTCGGTGCGCCGCCGCTGGGGGCGAACACCATCGACCAGATGGCGCCCGCCGAGGCGACCGATACCAGGGTCACGAGGGACACGCGACCCCAGCGGATGCGGCTCTCTGGGTCGTCGGCGTCCGGGTCGGGTTCCCAGAACTCGGGGGCGGCGGGCTTGACGCCGTCGGTCCGCTCGGGCGTGAAGCCCTCCTCGACCGTCAGGGGGGCCTCGGGTGGGGGCGGGTCCTCCAGGGCGTCCGGCTGGACCGGGAAGCCGTCGGGGTGCCAGCTCTCGGTGCGGGTCTCGGCGGCGGTGAAGGACGTGTCCGCGCCGGAGAACAGCCGCTCGTACGGCGCCGGGCTCGCCAGGATGGGCATGCGCGTCATGAGCGCCGTGATCGTGACCCCGGACTTCGCGCCGTCGCACTCCTTGCAGGAGCGGACGTGCCGGGTGATGTGGGCGCGCAGCAGGCGCGTCGGCGACTCGGCCCACGACTTCACCAGGCCCGGCAGCACGGAGCAGCGCGGGGTGGCGCCGCGCGCGTCCATGACGGCGGCCAGCCACTGCTCGGCGTGCTTCCTGCCCAGGCGGGCCGCGGACTCGACCGCGTCGACCGAGATGTCCAGGACTCTGGCGACCTCGTCGGACTTGAGCCCGTGGCGCAGCGTCAGGTCGAGGATCTCGCGTTCGCGGGGTTCGAGGCAGGCGAGCACCTCGACCCCGAGCTCGGGCGATCCCCCGCGGCCCTGACGGGCGTACGAGCCGGTGTGGGCCACGCCGGCGAGCCTCGATTGGCACTCCGCCCTGGCCAGGGCGTACATCCAGGCGCGCAGGCGGGTGGCGTCGTACAGCCGGTCGGTGTGGGCGACAGCCCCGTGAAGGGCTCCCACGGTCGCCGAAAGAGCGTCGTCGTCATCCAGCAGGGACTGGCAGTAGTCGTAGAGATGATCTCCGTATTCACGGCAGAGCCGCTCCAGGGCGGCGGGATCATCCCTCCTCGGCACGGGACTCAGCTCTCCTGACATAGTTGCAAATGATAAATCTGGCGCTAGCAAAGCAGTCAGAAATATACGGGAGGACGCGCCAGCTTCTCATATCACTTTTGTTACATAACAAACTTCTATACTCTGTTGACCGCCCCGCGGTCTTAACCCCCACATGAATGCTCATGTAGCGACCAATGACCGCCCCCCGCACCAGCGACGACGTCCATCCCCGCCCCGGAGACGAGAGCACCGTGCCTGACAACTGGGACGAGCCACCGCGGCGTCGTCCGCCGTACGCCAAAGATTCAGCGGGCGGACGTTCGGGAGACGACCGGTGGCGCACCTGGGACACCTCGCTCGATATGGACGACGACGACGAGGACGAGGAGCCCGTCTGGAGGCGTCTGGGTCAGGACCGGCGCCGCGGCGGCATCGTCATCGGCCTGGTCCTGTTGCTGGCGGCCGGCGCGGGCATCTGGTTCGCGTGGCCGGACTCCTCGGGCGGCCCGAACACCCCCGCCGCGGTACGGTCCTCGGACGGCTTCGCGGGCGGCACGGGCGCCCCGGACGACACCGGCGACGTGCCCGGCGCCCCGAGTGCGTCCCCGACGCGGGTCTCCCTGGGTGTGGAGTCACCGCCACCCCCGCCCGGCGCGGTCGTCACGCCGAAACCTCCCCGCGAGACCCCGGCCCCTCGGCGCACGGCCCTGCCACCGCCGCCGCCCGCGGCGTCCTCCGCGCCGCCCCCTCGCACCACGAGCGCCCCGCGGACGCCGAAGCCCACGAAGAAACCGGCCCCCGAGCCGACGGTCAAGCGTCCCCCGCAGTCCGGCCCGACCGCGCCTCCGCCGCCCCCGATCTCGAGCCGCCCGCCTCCCGGTACCCAGCCCCCGCAGACCGGCCCCACCGAACCTCCGCCGCCCCCGGGCCGGTAGAAACCCAGGAGCCCCGGGGCGGCGGGCGTCAGCGGACGGATTCGGCGAGCCTCCGGGCTTCGGCGACGTCCGCGGCGCCTTCCAGGCGGTAGCCGGTCAGGCCGCGTTGCCAGATCAGGGTGGGCTCGGCGCGGCGGGGCATCACACGTTCCCCGCCGTCCGAGGGCAGGTACGTCACCTGGTGGGGGCTGGAGATCCACCAGCCCTCGGACGTGCCGACCACGACCTGTTCCGGGAACGGGCCGCCGAGGTCCTTGCGCCAGGCGGGCCTGAGCAGGCCGTGGTAGGCGTCCAGCCGGAGCCCGGGCCAGAAGAGGGACACCACCCGGCCGCCGTCGCCGACCCGGACGTCGTCCGGCTCGCCCAGCGCCGTCGGCACCGAGAAGGGGAATTTCACCATCCGGTGGGCCTCGTCCAGGGTGACCCGCCGCTCGCCGGGCAGGGGGCTGGGCACGCCGCTGGGCAGCGGCCCCGGCTGCTCGCCGATGTGCACCTCGATGCCCGCGAAGCGCAGGATGTGCCCCACGGCGGCCTGCCCCTGCGGGGTGAGCCCGGCCAGGACGGCCACGACCACGGCCACGCCCGCGCCGACCCAGCGCCACCGGGGCCGCCGTCGCGATCTCCGGCCCGGCCCGGACGACCCCCGCCGCGTGTCACCGGGAAGCACGTCATCGGGCCGCGCGCCGTCTCGCCGGTCCGCATCGCCGGAAGGCTCCGCCACGCCGGACCCGCCTCTGAGGGCTTCCAGGCGGGCGCGGACGGCGTGGGCCACGTCGGACGGCTGCGGCTCGGGGACGGCGAGCGCCTCGCCGAGTGCGCGGAGTTCGGACTCCAGGTCGTCAGGAGAGTTCATGGCCCACCTCCTTCCGCAGCTTGGCGAGCCCCCGGAACGTCCGGGACTTGACCGTGCCGAGCGGCCACCCGAGGACCTCCGCCGTCTCGGCCTCCGACAGCTGTAGGAAATACCTGCAGACCACCGCCTGGCGTTCCCGTTCGGGCAGGGCCCGTACGGCGTCGAGCAGCCGGGTGCGCCGGTCGCCGGCGATGGCGACGCCCTCGGGGTCGTCGGGCACGCGTGTCTCCGGCTCGACGCCGATCTTCAGGACGAGGTCGGCGCGGCGCCCCCGCGAGCGGGTCAGGTCGTGGGTCTCGTTGGCGACGATCCGCAGCAGCCACGGCTTGAACGCGGCGTCCCGCCGGAAGCCCGACAGGAACCGGAACGCCTTGACGAAGGCCTCCTGGACGGCGTCCTCGGCCTCGTCGCCGGCGCCGAGCAGCGCGGCGGTACGGTGGGCCACCGCACTGTAGCGCGTGACCAGCACCTCGTAGGCGGCGAGATCCCCGGCCAGTGACCGGGTTATCGCCTCATCGTCGTCCGTCGGGGGGCTCCTCGGCTGATCGTTCCGCGAGAAAAGGTAGTTTCCTTCCCCTGCGCGCGCAAAGGATCGGCGTACTCCGTCGTGAACCGTTTCCGCCCGGGCTCCCGGGGAACGGGGAACCCTCGCGGAGCCGGGCCGCTAGACTCGGAGGCCATCCGTGACCGTGGTCCCCGCAGGGGCCGCGGTCTTCGAGTGAGCGAAGCTGGACGGGACGCATGTCTGGGTATGACCGCGTGGTGCAACCGGCGGCCGGCGACGAGGCCTTGGAGAACCACCTCGGTGGCGACGAGGCCAAGAACTACCGGCGGTACGAGTTCGACATGGTCGCCCCGCACGTCGGCAGGTCCATGCTGGAGATCGGCTCGGGCCTCGGCCACTTCGCCGAGCAGTTCCTTCCGCGCCTGGACCGGCTCGTGGTGAGCGACTTCGACCCCTACTGCGTCGAGCAGCTCGAGAAGCGGTTCGACGGGCGCGACGACATCGAGGTGCTGCGGTTCGGCCTGCCGACCGAGATCCCGCTGGCCAAGCCGGTGGACACGGTCGTGATGATGAACGTCCTCGAACACATCGAGGAGGACGCCGAGGCGCTGCGGTCGCTGGCGAAGGTGACCGAGCCGGGCGGGCGCATCATCATCTGGGTGCCCGGCTACATGCAGCTTTATGGGGACTTCGACCGCAAGGTGGGCCACGTCACCCGCTACACCCCCAAGACGCTGGGCCAAACGGTCGCCAAGGCCGGGCTGAAGGCCGAGGTCCTCAAGCCCATCAACTTCCTCGGCGGCATCGCCTGGTGGGCGGCCGTCCGCCGCGGCGGCGTCGGCTACCCGGACCCTCGGCTGGTCAAGATCTACGACCGCACGGTCGTCCCGACGACCCGCTTCATCGAGCGGTTCATCCGCCCGCCGTTCGGCCAGACCGTCTTCTGCGTGGCCCGCGTCCCGCGCTGACGAAGCCTCGCCCGGCCTCTCGGCGATATCACAGGGTTTCCTCGCGCTTCTCCTAGCCCGGTCCTGTGACCTGTCCGCATGAGAATGGCATCGAAGGTGCTCATCACCGGGGCCGTGACGGCCGGTGACGCCGTCTTCGTCCTGGGACGGCCTGACCGCGCAGGGAGTAGCGGCTCCCGAACGCCCCAAGGAGTGACCCGAGCCCGCATGAGCGACCAGTCGAGCAAACCCCGCGTCCTCGTCGTGGACGACGAGCGCAACATCCGTGACCTCGTGGGCATGGCGCTGCGTTTCCACGGGTTCGAGGTGGTGAGCGCCTCGCGCGGGTACGAGGCGCTGGAGCTGGCGACGTCCGGCGCCCCCGATCTTCTGGTGCTGGACGTCATGCTGCCCGATCTGGATGGTTTCGAGCTGTGCCGGCGGCTGCGCGCGGGCGGGGACGACGTCCCGGTCATCTTCCTGACCGCGCGCGACACCCCCGCGGACACCGTGCACGGCCTGACGCTCGGCGGTGACGACTACGTCACCAAGCCGTTCTCGGTGGAGGCGCTGGTGGCGCGGGCGCGGGCCGTGCTGCGGCGCGGGCGACGCGCGTCCGAGGACCACGGGCTGTCCACGGCGGACCAGGCGGTGCTGACCGTGGCCGACCTGGAGCTGGACGAGGCGCGGTGGGAGGTACGGCGCGGCGGCACGCTCGTGGAGCTGTCGCCCACCGAGTTCCGGCTGCTGGCCTTCCTCATGCGCCACCCCGGTCAGGTGCTCACCAAGGCACAGCTTCTGGAGCACGTGTGGGGCTTCGGCACGCAGTCCCAGGTGGTCGAGACCTATATCTCCTACCTGCGCCGCAAGCTGGATCCGCTGGGCCCGTCGCTGATCCACACCCAGCGCGGCGTCGGCTACGCGCTGCGCCCCGCGCAGGACGCCTGAGCCGCGCCCACGCACGTGTACGGACAATTCACCTCGCAGTACCCGATACCAGGCACTATGGCATCGTGATGACGCTCAGAGGACGCCTCCTCGCCGGCCTGCTCTCGGTCACGCTCGTGGGCCTGGTCGTGCTGTCGGTCGTCAGCGTCCTCGTGCTGCGCGGCCACCTGATCGACCGTACGGACGCGTCGCTGGCCGCCGCCGCCAGACTGTCCGCCGACCGGCTCAACCGGGCGAGCGGGGTCGCGCTGGTCAACTCCAGCCCGACGTACGCGGTGGCCGTGCTGAACCTCACGACGAACCGCGTGCGGCTGGTGTCGGGCGACGACAAGGATGCCTCACAGGTCCCCGCGATGCTGGAGGCGCTCGGCGCGGCGAAGCTGCGCGCGCTGGCGGACACCGGCGAGCCCTTCGCACTCAGCGAGCGCTTACGCGCGGCGGCGTCCCGCGTGGCGGCCGGCAACCGGGTGGCCGTCTTCGCGGTCCCCCTGGACGAGGTCACGGACTCGATCAGCCAGCTCGTCGTGACCGAGTTGGCCACCGGGGCCGTGCTGATGGTGCTGCTCGCGCTGCTCGGCAGGTCGCTGATCGGCAAGGGGCTCGCCCCGCTGTCGCGGATGGCGACGACCGCCCGGCTGGTGGCCGAGGGGGGCGACCTGTCGGCCCGCATGCCGGAGGGGAAGTCCGAGGCCGGGCACCTCGGTTCGGTCATCAACGTGATGCTCACCCGCATCCAGGACGCGTTCGCGGCCCGCTGGGCGTCGGAGGAACGGGTCCGCCGGTTCGCCGCCGACGCCTCCCACGAGCTGCGCAACCCGCTGACGACGATCTCCGGGTACGCGGAGCTCTACCGCCAGGGCGCGATCCCCACGGACGAGGTGCGGCAGGTCATGCGCCGGATCGAGGACGAGGCGACGCGCATGGCCCGCCTGGTCTCGGAGCTGCTGGAGCTGGCCCGGCTGGACAAGGGCGCGCCGCTCACCGTGGAGCCGGTCGATCTGACGGGCGTGGCGATGGACGTGGTGGACGATTTCACCGCTTTGAACCCCGAGCGTCCGGTGACGCTGTCGGCGCCGGACAAGCTGGTCGCGGTCGTGGACGAGGCCAGGATGCGGCAGGTGATGGTCAACCTGCTGGCCAACGTCCGCGCCCACACCCCGCCCGGCACGGCGGTGACCGTACGGCTGGAGCCGCCGGTGGTGCTGGAGGTGGGCGACGACGGGCCGGGCATGTTGCCCGAGAACGTCGCCCGCGCGTTCGACCGCTTCCACCACGCCTCGAACGGCGACGGGGATGGCACCGGCCTCGGCCTGGCGATCGTCCAGGCCATCGCGACCGCCCACGGCGGTCAGGCGACCCTGCGTTCCCTGCCCGGGCAGGGAACGGTCGTGCGGGTGGAGATCCCGGACCTCGCGGCCCGCTGACCCTTCCGGGTGTCACACGGTGACGACGAACTTGCCCCGGGCGCGACCGGCCCGCATATCGCGGATGGCGTCGGGGGCCTCGTCCAGGGGATACGTCCGGTCGACGACCGGGGTGACCTTCCCGGACTCGATGAGGCCCGTCAGAACCTGAAGATCCTCGGTGCTCTCGGACGACATCAGCGGGCGCAGGTCGTGCCGGACGAACGGCGACAGCGCGAGGACCTGGAGCTGCCGTTGGGTGCCGCCGAGCCAGCGCCCTCCCCCTTCGCCTCCGGCGACGACGAGCGTCCCCCGGGGCGTGAGCGCGCGCCGCAGGACCGCGAGCGAGCGCAGGCCCGCGATGTCGAGGACGAGATCGAAGCCGCGCGCCCGGGCGGCGAAGTCCTCGCGGGTGTAGTCGATGACGTCGTCGGCGCCGAGCGACCGGACGAGGTCGACCTTCGCCGTGCCGCACACGCCGGTGACCCGCGCGCCGAAGGCCTTGGCGATCTGCACGGCGTACGTCCCGACGCCTCCCCCGGCACCCGTGATCAGCACGTTCTGCCCCGCCTTCACTCGCCCCGCGTCGCGAAGCCCCTTGAGGGCGGTGCAGGCGGACGTGGGTACGGCCGCCGCCTGCTCGAAGGTCAGGTTCGCCGGCTTCGGCGCGAGCCTGTCGGCGCGGCTGAGCGCGTACTCGGCGAAGGAGCCTTCGCAGGTGCCGTACACCTCGTCGCCCGGCCGCAGTCCGGTCACGTTCTTGCCGACCGCCTCCACGACGCCCGCGACGTCGCGCCCGCGGACGCGGAACTTGGGCCTGCGGACGCCGAAGCCCGCCAGGCGAACCGGGTAGGGCAGGCCCGTCATCAGGTGCCACACCCCCTGGTCGACGCCCGCGGCCCGTACCTGGACGAGCACGTCGTCGTCCCCGGCCGCCGGCTTCTCGATGTCCTGCAATTTCAGGACGTCTTCGCTTCCGTACCTGTCCTGCATGATGGCCTTCACGGCCCCTCCCCTTCACTGTCCGGATACTGGAACACCTCGTCGAGCGGCACCTTGAACACGCTGGCGATCTGGAACGCCACCTCCAGCGAGGGCGAGTAGCGACCCTGCTCGATCGCGATGATGGTCTGGCGGGTCACGCCGATGCGGTCCGCCAACTCGGCCTGCGTCATCTCGCCGTGCGCGAACCGCAGGGCCCTGATCGCGTTCGTGACCCTGGTCGGCTTCACCACGGCTGGAAGCCCCAGCGGTACGCGGCGATCTTGGCCACGGACCCGAGGATCGCCGACAGGACGAACGCCAGGTAGATCACATTGGCGATCCAGAACCGGTCCCAGTCGGCCATCGCCATGAGCAGCGCCCCGAGCGCGCCGACGGCGATGAACGACTGGCCGATGTACTCGCCGAACCGGTAGATCTCGCGGTCGCGCTGGTCCTTCTTCCCTGCGTCCCTCGGCGAGGCGGCCGCGGCGGCGATGCGCAGCACGATGTTCGCCAGGATGGCACCCCCGATGCTCCACAGCATCGGCGCCATGTAGGGCACCTCGGCCAGCGGGGTGTGACCCGCCCGTCCCAGGACGATCACGAGGTAGACCGCATAGGCGGCTATCGCGACCAACCCCATGATCCACGCGCTCTTCTCTTCTGATGCCATAGCTCGAATGTAAAGCAACACCGACACCGTGTCTAGTTTTCTTTACATCGCCAGCACAACAGAGCGGGACGGGGTCCGGTGGAGGCCGGGCCTTTGGCGGACGGCCTCGATGGAGACGCCGGCGTTGATGAGCGCGGCCGAGTTGCTCGCGTGCAACGCATCTGCGGAGTTCACGAGAGAAGGAGAACGGCGTCCCATCGCGCGGGGATCGCTGAGGCCTCGGGTAGACCGCCATGATCGGCGAGCGCGAGGGCTATGCCCGCTGCTCCGGTCAGCAGTCCGGGGTCATCGGATGCGGTGCCGTGGTGGAGGTGTCGGACGCCGAAGGCGTGTTGGGGGTCGAACATCGCAGTGACGGCCGAGGCCGCGAGGTCGGCGGTGGCCGGGCGGCCGACCGCTATGGATTGCAGTACACCGGAGTTGCCGTGGCAGAGGGAGGGGCCTTCGGTGTCCCAGCGGTGGGCCGGGCGGCCGGCCAGGGATGTGATTGCCGCGTCGCCGATGGCGGTGGGTGTGGGTCGTCGAGTCAAGCGGGCTCGGTGATGACGAAGACCCTGCTGTGCCGCTTGTCCGCCGTGATCATCGCCCGGAGGTCGGCGCTGCCCTCGGGGTGGATCTCGACCCGTAGCCCGACCCGTGCGTCGCCGACGTGGTCCCATGCCCGGATCCGGTCTGCTACCCGGGCGGCAAGCCGATCCCCGTCGGGCCCGTAGGCGCACGCTCCCAGCTCGACCATCTCCTGACCGCCTTCGCCCGGGGCGGGGCGCCGGATCAGGTAGGAGAATGTGTCGGGGGTGTAGCAGCCCATGCTGCCCCAGGAGTAGAGGGGTTCGACCAGTCCCGCCTCCCGCGCACGGCTGAGCACGATGATTCGGCAGACCTCCGCGGACGCGCCTGCCAGCCAGAAATCCAGGTGCACCAGCGGCTTCCACGGCACCACCGCCCCCGACCAGGCCAGGACCGGCGGCATCGCGAGCGCGGCCCCGAGCGCGGTCACATCGACCGGCCTGCCGTCATCGACGCGGATCCGCACCCCGCTTTCGGGGGGCAACTCCAGGTTCAGCTCCTCAACGGCATCCGGCCCCCGCATCGGCATGAACCCGCATTCCTCGATCGACACGCTTCGCCACACGTCGCCGTCGAGTTCCAACGCCACCGCGCGGGTCACACCGCGCATCCGTAGCGGGACGACCAGACGGCCGCCCGGCGCCAACTGCTCCCGCCACGACGGCGGCACGTCCCACGCCCCCGCGGTCACAATGATCCGGTCATAGGGCGCGTCCTCATGGACTCCGTCGGTGCCGTCGCCGTGCACGACCCGGACATCTTCGTAACCCGCCACCGCCAGGCCGCGCCGGGCGCCGGCCACGATCTCCTCTCCGATGTCGACCGTGGTCACCCGGCCGGACGGACCGGTGAGCTCGGCCAGGCAGGCGGCGTTGTAGCCGGTCCCCGCGCCGATCTCCAGCACCCGATGCCCGGGCCGGACCTCCAGCTGCTCCAGCATCGCCGCGACCACACCGGGCCCGGACGCCGAGCTGATCGCGATGCCGTCCTCATCCCGAAACGTGACCACCGATTCCGGCCCGTAGGCCCGCTCCAGCGACACCTCGGGCACGAACAGATGTCTCGGCACGGCACGCATCGCGGCCTCCACCGACGCTGTCCGTACCCCTCCCCAACCACGCAGCGTGTCCACCATCGCCTCCCGCAGGCCGTCGGCGGAAGGAAGCGTGCTCGGGGCCGTGTCGATTCCCATGCCGCCAGCGTATTGCTCCCGGACGCGGCCAAGCGGAACATCCGACCGGGCCGGATCGGGCGCCCGATAAATCAGTTGCGACCGATCCGTCCGCCCTCGTACCGTCATGGCATGCGCATCTTCACTTACTGATGGCGGCGGCCGGTCCCCTAGACGACCGGTCCGCAGGCACTCGGCTTTCTGATCCCCGTCCGTCCAGACGCGGTGGCTGAGTCAGCTCCGAGCGGCGTGAACATCCCTGCCGCGTCGAGTCATCTGTAAGGAGACGCCCATGCGTGCCCGATCTTTCCCCCAGCCGGTATCCCAGCGCGGCGCCCAGCCGGGCCCTACTCCACAGCCCGGCCGACGCCAGCCCCCGGCCCCGCGGCGCGTTCCGGTGCCGCGCGTGCCCGTACGGCGCGTGCCGCCCCGCCGCCAGCCGAAGGGTCGCTGACCGGCTCAGGACAGGACCACCCCACCCCCGGGGCGGCCCTGTGACGGCGGTGCCCCGCCCTCGCCCTCGAACGCGGCCCCCTACCGCGGTCGGGCGAGGGCGGAGCGCCGCCCTTCTCGTTCATCGGGGTTCGTCCCGGTCCTCGGGTGAGGGCTCGCCGGCCCGGTCGGACAGGTGGGCGAGGACGGTCTCGGCGATCGCCGCGAACTGGTCGAGCTGCTCCGGGGTGAGCAGGTCGACGAAATGCCGTCGTACAGACTCGACGTGGTCGGGCGCGGCGTCCTCGATGGCCCGCACCCCGGCCTTGGTGAGGACGATCATGGCGCCGCGCGCGTCCGTGGCGCATTCCTCACGGGTGACCAGCCCGCGCTGCTCCATGCGGGCGATGTGCCGCGACAGGCGGCTCTTGGACCACAGCATCCGCTCGGCGAGCCGGCTCAGCCGCCAGCGCCGCCCCTCTTTGGACGACAGCGTGGACAGCACGTCGTAGTCGGGCGCGGACAGCTCGGAGTCGCGCAGCAGGTCGCGCGTGACCTCGGCGTCCAGCAGCAGACGCATACGGCGGTAGCCCATCCAGGCCCGTTGCTCGGCGTCGGTCAGCCAGCGCGGCTCGGCGTCCATCCTCCCAGCATAGGGCTTTGGTTGACATGTAACCAATCGGCCGCCTAGCTTTTCGGTTACATGTAAACAAGCGCGGGAGTCTCCGCGCGGACCAGGACGGGAACCGATGAGCACACCACTGTTCGGGCTGAGCGTCAGCCCCTCGGCGGCCCCCGGAGCCGACCCGATCGGGGACGCCCGGCACGCCGAGGACCTCGGCTTCGACTTTGTGTCGACCTCCGACCACCCCTGCGGCACCGCCCCGACCAACGAGGTGTGGACCATGCTGACGTGGATCGCCGCGGCGACCTCCCGCGTCCGCGTCGCCACTCGCGTGCTCGGCGTCCCCTACCGGCCGCCCGCGATGATCGCCAAGATGGCCGAGACGCTGCACCGCCTCTCCGGCGACCGGTTGATCCTCGGCCTCGGCGGCGGCTACTCCGACGAGGAGTTCCGCGCCTTCGGCCTCGGCGTGCCGTCCCCGCGCGAGAAGGTCGATGGCATGGTGGACGCGATCACCATCCTGCACGGCCTGTGGTCGCGCCCCGGCTTCACGTACGCGGGCCCGCGCTACCACGTCGAGGCCGCGGACCTGGAGCCCAAGCCGCGGACCCCGATCCCCATCTGGCTCGGCACGTACGGCCCCCGGGCCCTGGACGCGACGGGACGGCTCGCCGACGGCTGGATCCCCTCACTGGGCTTCGCCCCGCCCGAACAGGCCAAGGCCATGCGCGAGCGCATCGTGAGAGCCGCGGCCGGCGTCGGACGCGATCCGGCCGATGTCACCTGCGTCTACAACGTGTCGTTCCGGATCGGCGGGCCCGCGAGCGACGATCCGGGCGTCGTCGCGGGCCCGGCACAGGAGGTCGCCGAGCGCCTCGCCGGGACGGGCTTCACGTCGTTCAACTTCACGCCCTCCGGCCCGGACCATCGGCGTCAGGCCGAGTTGCTGGCCGAGCAGGTCCTCCCCGCCCTGCGCACCGCGTCCCGGTGACGGACGCGCGGCCTCCGCGCCCCGGGACGACCTCAGCGTGCCCGTGGCCGCCGTGCACGAGAGACGGCCGCCCGCCGCCGGATCAGAGGCGTTCGATGATGGTGACGTTCGCCTGGCCGCCGCCCTCGCACATGGTCTGCAGCCCGTACCGGCCGCCCGTCCGCTCCAGTTCGTGCAGCAGCTTGGTCATCAGGATCGCGCCGGTGCCGCCGAGCGGATGGCCGAGCGCGATGGCGCCGCCGTTCGGGTTCGTCCTGGCCGGGTCGGCGCCGATCTCCTCGAGCCACGCCAGCGGGACCGGCGCGAACGCCTCGTTGATCTCGATGACGTCGATGTCGTCGATCGACAGCCCGGCCCGCTGCAACGCCCGCCGCGTGGCCGGGATCGGCGCGGTCAGCATGTAGACCGGGTCGTCGCCGGTGAGCGCGAGGGTGACGATGCGCGCCCGGGGCGTGAGCCCGTGGTCGCGGACGGCCTGCTCCGAGGCGACCAGCACGGCGCCCGAACCGTCGGAGATCTGCGAGGATGTGGCGGCGGTGATCACACCGCCCTCGCGCAGCGTCTTCAGCCCGGCCATCTTCTCCAGCGTGGTGTCCGCTCGAGGCCCCTCGTCGTCCTCGACCCCGTTGACCGGGACGATCTGCTCCTTGAAGTACCCGTTGGCGACCGCCTTGGCGGCCCGCTGGTGACTCTCGTACGCGTACCGCTCAAGCTCGTCGCGCGTGAAGCCCCACTTCTCGCACATCAGCTCCGCGCCGCGGAACTGCGAGATCTCCTGCTTGCCGTACCGATCGACCCACATGTCCCCGAACGGGAACGGCATGCCCTTCTCCAGCGCGGCGGTGACGGTCGACCCCATGGGGACGATGCTCATCGACTCGACGCCGGCGGCGACCACCAGGTCCTGCGTACCGGACAGGACGCCCTGGGCGGCGAAGTGGATCGACTGCTGGGACGAGCCGCACTGCCGGTCGATGGTGACGCCGGGCACGCTCTCCGGCAGGCCCGCCGAAAGCCACGCGTTGCGGGCGATGTCCATCGTCTGCGGGCCGAACTGCATGACACAGCCCATGATCACGTCGTCCACCGCGGCCGGGTCGATGCCGGTGCGCTCGACCAGGGCCTTCAGCGTCCGCGCGGCCAGGTCGGTGGGGTGAACGGTGGACAGGCCGCCCTTCTTCTTGCCTACCGGGGTACGGACCGCCCCGACGATGTACGCCTCTGCCACAGTGCCCTCCTGGGTTCCGTCCCACCTAGAAACCGAGCATTGTTCGGTACTGTCGAGCGTATAACAGAATAATCCTCCACGACCGCCCGCGCCCGCCCGCTCACGCCCCTCGCGCCTGCTCACGCCCGCGCCCGCTCATACCGCCTCACGCCGCCGGGCCGGAGGATCAGGATGCGCGCGAGGGGGAAGGTGAGGACCTGCCAGAGCATCCAGGCCTTGAGCCCGACAACCGCGGCGATCGGGCTTAATGGGTTTGGGATGGTCGGCGTCAGCGCCCGGTCGCCGTGGACGAACCCAGCGAACGAGCGGACGTCGACGCGGACGCCTTCCTCGTGCTGGTCATCCGCGCGTACACGATCACGTTGTCCACGTAGTGGCCGGTCACGCGGTTGTACGTACCGCCGCACGTGATCAGCCGCAGCTCCGCCGCGTCGGCGTTGCCGTACACCCGGTTCGTCGGGAACGTCTGCTTGTCCGCCTGCTCGATGCCGCCGACGGTGAAGATGGCCACCGTCCCGTCCATCCGCGTGACCTCGATCGTGTCGCCGTACTGCATCTCGTGAAGACGGCTGAACACGGCCGTGCGCGAAGTGGTGTCCTTGTGGCCGAGCATCACCGCCGGCCCGGCCTGGCCCGGCGTCGGCCCGTACCGGTACCAGCCGACCAGGTTGGGGTTGTTGATGGGCGGAGTCTCGATCGCCCCTTGCTTGTCCGTCCCCACCGGCTTGATCGGCGCGTTGATGCCCAGCTTCTTGATGACCAGCCGCTTCGGGCTGGACGGCTGCATCGCCGGCGCGGGCGGCAGCGACGGCACGGGCGGCGGGGCCGAGGGCACGGCCTGCGTCAGCGGCTGACCCAGACCGCCCGGACCGACCGACGGGGCCAGCTCGGCGGGCGGCTGCGCCGGCAACTTCAGCGGTGTACGGCTGTTGGCCAGCCCGTACTCGTCAGGCGCGTTGACCATGAACAGCAGCCCGACCACCACCGTCACCACACCCGCCACGGCGGCGAGGATGAGCACGCCGCGCATGACCTGGCTGCGGTCGCTCCGCCGCTCCGGCTGACCGTGGTGTCCCCACGGGTCCCCCGGCGCGGGCTGGCCAGGGTACTGGTAGTAAACCTGCGGCATGTACGCCGGGCCCTGCACAGGCTGTGGATATCCCGGTACGCCCTGGGCGCCCGCGTCGCCGGGGTAGGCGTGCGGGTACGCACCACTCTCGTCAGGAGTGGGGTATTCGGGAGGCGTCGTCACGCAGGACCCCGATCAGCCCCGGTTCGGACGCCGACGGCGGATCACCAGACCGCCCATCCCGGCCCCGACGACGAGCACCATACCGACGGCGACGAGCACCCGGCCGTCCGGCCCCGCGTCCCCACCACCACCGGTCGCCGCACCACCGGCAGGCTTCTTGGTGACCTGGTCGGTCGGCTTCTTGGTGACGGTCTCGTAGACGGTGTGGGTCGGCTTCGGCGTGGTCGTCGTAGGCGTGGGAGTCGGCGTCGGCGTGTCCGAGGGAGTGGTCGACGGCGTGTTGGAAGCGGACGCGCTGGGAGAAGCCACGACCACGGTCAACGGAAGTGCCGTCGCGCTAGGAGGCACGGCTGGTGACGCGACGGTGCACTCATACGAAGTAGCCGAGGCCCCAGAGCCGACCTTCAAGTTGAAGTCTCCGGGCTTGACCGTAAACGTCCCCACCGCTGTCGGTACCAACGTGGCGGTCATCGTCGGGAGCGGGATGGGGGAGCCAGGAGAAACCGTAGTAAGCGGTGTATAAGTCGTCGTCGGCTTCGGGGTTACCGTCGTGGCGGCCCCAAGCGGAGGACCGCTGGCGAGCAGTTCACCATCGATGACGATTGCCTCGTTGTTCGGAATGGCCGCCGTGGCCGTGAAGCTCGGGGTCGCAGTCGGCTGAGCGATAACCCACGTCAACGTCACCGTCGAACTGGGGGACGGAGTCGTCAGCGGGCCGTCCAGCGATACCTGGAAGTTGTAGGTGGCCGTGGCGGCGCTCGCGCCAGTGCCCGTGCTACAGCTGTACGTGACGGGACTGGGGCCGACAAAGGCGCTGAACGCAGGGCCGGCGCCGAAGACGACCCCTGTACCTAGCACTCCGGCTATTGCTGCTCTGGTGGCGATGCGACGGCGTGCCTGCGACTTCAGCACGTATCTCTCCATTTCAGCGGCGTTGACCGGTTTGCTAGGCGTAACAGGATCCCAGTCTCAGGTCACAGTTCAATAGAGATCCTACGGAGGGTTCGTCCCGCCTCGCTGTGCTTTGACGGGTATTCTCATGCTGTTCTCAGATAACCGCAGGTCACGAGGCCCCAGCACATCAACGTGAATTTGTAAGATCCGCCGACGCCCCAAGAATAATCACCGTGCGTGATCGACGACGTTACTCCTGTGACTGATGATGCCGGATCGGACATAATCGTTCCGTAAGAATCTTCGTCCCGCAATCGGGCGAACATCGTCTTCGCCCCCTCCTCTCCCCGAAAGGGCAGAGATGATGCGAAGACGAACCACCTTGACGCTCCTGGCGGCTTCCGGGCCTGACGGCCGCCACGCTCACCGCCCCGCCCGTGGCCGCCCAGGCACGCTCGACGGCCACCACCTACACCTATGTGAACCTCGGCCGGCTGGGCATCCCACCGCCGGGCAGGCGATCAGCAGCGCGTACGACGTCAACGCGCGGCGCCAAGTCAGCGACGAAACGACACAACGCCGCCACGCCTCAGAACAACACGACAGCGCCGCGCCACAGCAACGGCCTAGCACTGCCCACGGTCACGGAAGCCCGCCAAACCCGGGCACACGTCACCACGAGATAGACGTGGGCCGTAGGCCCTTGAGGAAGGGGCCTGCACGACGGAGCTAGCGGGTGGAGAGCCACGCCCGCCCGCTATGTCGCCCTGACCTTCTACCTGCCGCCGAAGTCGTCGGCCTTGAGGCCGTGGACGAACGCGCCCCACTCGGCCCGGTCGAAGATCAGCTTCGGCCCGTCCGGGTTCTTGGAGTCGCGAACCGCCACACGATCGAGAGCCGAAACCTCGACGCAGTCCCCACCGTTGTTGCCACTGTGGCTGGACTTGTGCCACATCTCGGCGACCTCTACACAGTTTCCACCGTTGTTTCCACTGTGACTTGACCTACGCCACAGCTCCGCGATCTCCACGCAGTTACCACCGTTGCTGCCTGTGTAACTTGACTTACGCCACTGCGCCTTACTCAAGTCCATCGTTCCTCTGCTGTTCTCTTGATTAGCTCTACTGACATGCCTAGTGGCAGAGCATCTATGCGTATGGCCTCGAACAGTTCCAGAGCGGCTCTCACGTCATCTTGATCAGAAGTAGTCAGACCACGAATAGCCGTTTCTAGATACGCTACCTCGCCACCGCCGTCCATAGTGGCGATGACGAACCCCGCCAGAAGACCAGCGCGAACACAACCTTGGGGAACCACCTGCACGCTGACCTCCGGCCCTGCAATCTCCGCAAGATGTTCGAGCTGCTGACGCATGACATCCGCGCTACCGACCAGTCGATGGAGCACCAATTCATCGATGACCGCTCGGAGCCTAGGCGGTTTCGGGTCGCTACGCGTGAGAATCGCTTGACGCTCCAGGCGAGACACAACACTTTCCTCGCTGTCGCTGAGGAGCGCCCGAGCATAAGGCTCTGTCTGGAGCAGACCTGGGATAACCAGGGGCTCGTACGTCCGCAGAGTGACGGCGACCTGCTCCTTGTCCCTCCACTTGCCGAACCAGGCCGGAAGAGCCTGCGCGCGTCTCCAGTCGAGGAGGCGGTGGAGGGCTCCGCCGGTGCTGAGGGTGGTGTCGCAGGCCTGGGCGAACTCGGGGCTGGCCGGTAGCTGGCCGGTCTCTATGCCGCTGATCAGGGATTCGCTGAAGTGGATCTTCTGGGCGAGCTGCGCCTGGGTGAGCCCGGCCACCTGCCGGTAGTGACGAAGCTCCCTGCCCCAGATGGCCTGAGGTGTGTACTTGTCCGCCATCGTGCCCCCGTTCGCCGGAGTTCAAGGAACCGATCCTGACGTTCAACGCCATGAACTAGTAATCGTTCACCTACGGAGAGTAGCCCTCACCCGGCACTCTTGGCATGCGAATTCCACACAGCTAGTCAAGATCAGAGGGGCGATGACGATTCAGATGGCAGCGGCCGACCACCGCATCGGACAGGACGGCGACATAGCTCTCCTGGGGCAGAAGTGGATACCGGAAGACGAGAAATGCATCGCCTCGGCCCGCCGCTTCGTCCGGGACATCGCCCTCGACTGGAGCGCGGCCGACGACGTACCGGACGTCGCCGAACTGCTCACTTCGGAAATCGCCACGAACGCGCTCGTCCACGGGGCACTGAATGTCCCCGGACGCGGCTCCGTGCGAATCTCCGTCGGCCGCGACGGGCCATTGATGACGGTGGACGTGTACGACTCCTGTATCGCCGTCCCGCACATGAGAACGGCCGACTCGATGGAAACGTCCGGCAGAGGTCTCGCCATCGTGGAGACCCTGGCCTGCAAATGGGGCTGGAATCTGCACCGCCAGGGAAAATCGGTCTGGTTCCAGCTCGCCGCGTGGCCTCCGACCAGCCGTCCGGCCGGGAACCTGAAACTCCTGGTGTAATGACGTCCAGGCGTACTCCGGCCTTCTATCCTTCATGCCGGCCGACCCGGCTTCGGCGGCCGTGTGAGTCGTCCCACGACAAGACACGAACACGCCATTCCGGACTTCTCGCCATGCAGGATGTGGGCATGACCTCACAAAGGATGGCTCACGGGACCGGACCAGGATCGCTCACCCCCGACGGCTGCTCGGTCGACTACTACGCCACGCTCAAGCCCAGAGGCGAGCCGGAGCGTATCCACGCGGCGATCCCGGAGGGCGCGTCCATCCTGGAACTCGGCGCGGGCGCGGGCCGGATCACCCACAGCCTCGTCGCTCTCGGGCACGAGGTGGTCGCCGTGGACGAATCGCCTGAGATGCTCGCGCACATCCAGGGCGCCGAGACGGTCCGCTCCCCCATCGAGTCCCTCGCGCTCGACCGGACGTTCGACGTCGTCCTGCTCATGTCTTTCGTCATCGAGACGGCCGACGACGAGCTGCGCCGGGGCTTCATGCACACCTGCCGTCGGCACGTCGCCCCCGACGGCTGCGTGATCTTCCAGCGCCAGCCGCCCGAGTGGTACGACACGGTCCAGGAGGCCGAGCGGGTCACCGAGGAGGGCAACTACATCCGCATGACGAACATCAGCCGCCCCGGCCCCGGACTGCTGCTCGCCACCACGGAGTACAACCTCGGCGACCGGAGGTGGACGCAGACCTTCCTCAGCAAGCGCCAGGACGACGACTACTTCGAGGCCCAGCTCAATAAGGCGGGCCTGACGATGGCCGGCTTCGTCGACGGCGACCGCGGCTGGGTCCGCGCCGTCCCGCGCTGACTTCGTTCAATACGCGGCCCCGAGACGCGATCGTGATCAGCGACCATGTGGCGGAAGGTCGCGGTAGCCCTCCTAGCGGCCGGTCAGCCTCGGCTAGAGGCGGAGAGGGTCGCGTACGCCGATCTTGGGATCTTCGCCCTGGTAGGGGTGGATTGGCGGAGGGCTTGACCGTGACGGCGACCGGCACGGGCGGAGTGGCCGTGGGCGCGGCCACCGCCACCGCTGCTGCCGGAAATGCCATGGTTGCCAGGCATGCCATCGCCACCACGGTTACCGTCGCTGCCACGGCTGCTGCCGCCTGCCGGCGCCGGGGCGCTCACCCGAGGCTTCCCCGGGCGGCGGAACGCTGCGCGGCACGCCTGCGCCTCAGCATCAAGTCGCCGCCGAGACCACCCAGGCCGCCGCGGGTGCCGTACCCCATCAGCAGCGCCGCGGTGGAGAAGTCCCATCTGGGGCGTCTCACCCGTGTGCGCGCCGCTTTCGGCGTCACCCGCACACCTGAGGAGGGCGGTGATGTCCGCATCGTGAACAGAATTGTATTCTAGTGGGTGACCCCCTAGGAGGATGTGAATGCAGAGAGACCTCTTCGAGGAGGAGCATCTGCTCTTCCGTGACACCGTGCGCGAGTTCATGACGCGCGAGGTCGCACCCCACCACGAGCAGTGGGAGAAGGACGGCATCGTCCCGCGCGAGGTCTGGAAGAAAGCCGGAGAGCTCGGCATGTTCGGCTTCTCGGTGCCCGAGGAGTACGGCGGATCCGGCATCAGCGACTTCCGGTTCAACGCCATCATCGTCGAAGAGATCATCAGGTTCGGTGCGACGGGCCTCGGGTTCGGGCTGCACAACGACATCATGGCGCCCTACCTGGTCGACATGACCAACGACGAGCAGAAGCAGCGCTGGCTGCCGGGCTTCGTGTCCGGTGAGCTGATCACGGCCATCGGCATGACAGAGCCGGGGGCGGGCAGCGACCTGCAGAGCCTCCGGACGACGGCCCTCCGCGACGGCGACCACTACGTCGTGAACGGGCAGAAGACGTTCATCACCAACGGCATCAACGCCGACCTGGTCGTGGTCGTCGCCAAGACCGACCCGAACGAGGGGGCGCGCGGCACGACGCTGCTCGTGGTCGAGCGTGGCATGGACGGGTTCATCCGGGGCCGCAACCTGGAGAAGATCGGCATGCACGCCCAGGACACGGCCGAGCTGTTCTTCGAGAACGTCCGCGTCCCGGTGGCCAACCGGCTGGGCGAGGAGGAAGGTCACGGCTTCTTCCAGCTCATGGCCAACCTTCCGCAGGAGCGGCTGTCCATCGCCGTGGCGGCCGTGGCGGCGGCCGAGTCGGTGCTTGAGACGACGATCGAGTACTGCAAGACGCGCCAGGCGTTCGGCCGGAACATCGGCAAGTTCCAGAACACGCGGTTCGTCGTCGCCGAGATGTCGACCGAGGTGGAGATCGCGCGGCACTACGTGGACAAGTGCATCCGCGCGCTGAACGCCAAGGAACTGACGGTCGTGGACGCCGCCAAGGCGAAGTGGTGGACGACCGAACTGCAGAACAAGGTGATCGACCGCTGCCTGCAACTGCACGGCGGCTACGGCTACATGACCGAGTACCCGGTCGCGAAGGCCTGGATGGACGCGCGCGTCCAGACGATCTACGGCGGCACCACTGAGATCATGAAGGAGATCATCGGCCGCTCTTTCGGCTTCTGACCACCGGCACACACGGCTCGCACGCCCGCCGAGTGCAGCAGGCGTGCGCGCCGTCCCTCCCGAGCGCCTGCCTCCGGCCACAGGGGATTCCGCTTACGACCCCCGACGGGTCGGCGTCCTCCCAGGGATACGGACCTGGACGGTCATGAAACGTCCCTCGGCCGTCGTACCGGTCGCGCCCGGGAGAGGGTGACCAGGAGTCCCACGAGGAAGACCGCGACAGCAACCAGCGCGGCGGGAACGTGTTCCGACTCGAACAGAGGCCACGCCCAGGGCCAGGGATGACCACCCGGCCGACGCCCGGCGGTCATGGTGCCGAACGCGAAGACGACCGGAAACAGGATCGCGGCGTGCCTTCCCACCAACTTCTGTCCCAGCATGGCCAAACCCATGTACCCGACGAGGTTCCTCGCGGCGGCGAAAGCATGCGCCTGCAACCCCGAGACCCCCAGCAACGCGCCTATGACGAGCACGGACAGGGCCGCGACCGAAATCGCGATGGCGTTGTACCACTGCACCGGGCGAACGGCGGTGATCTCCAGTTCCCCCGGCACGTTGGTCATGAACGAGACGAGGCCGGCCACGCCGAGCAGAGGAAGGAGCACTCCTACGGGGACGTACGACTTGCCGCCCCCAAGAATGTTGAGCGCGGGGATCTGCATCCCTGACAGTACGGCCACGAGGGCGACGGTCAACACCAGCACCCCCGTCACGGCTTTCGTTCTACGCGCTTTGAGGAAGATGCTCACTTCACGTCCACCGGCTTGACGTCACACACGTCGAGGATCTTCATGTTCTCTCTGAACCACCGCAACTGCGCGGAAGCCGGTCGTCGCATCACCTCTCGTGCCTTGGCGGCGATCTCAGGGCCCACTCTCTCCTCGATGAACTGAACCGACTCCCCGCCCGTAAGGCCGAGCCAGGAGACCAGCACCATGATCATGTCGCCGGTGAACCACTGTCCCCCCTTCGCCTGGCACTCCGGGACATCTTGAGGGACAAGACCAATGGCTATGGCCCAGGCCACCTCGTCCGGTTCCGGTGGATAGGAGAAGGTCCACTCCTGTCTCGTGGGTTGTCCCTCCGTCAGCGTCTCGGGGCGAGGCAAACCGGCTGCGGCCAGTCGATCGACCGCAGGGCCGACCGCCTTCGCCAGCCGGTCCGCGCCGGCGACGTGCTCCGGCCACAAGCAGATCCTCGGGACGGCCCCGCTCGTCCCGGCCGGTTCGCAGACCAGATCCGCTCGCGGGCGCGGAACGGCGACCTCCCAGCTCAGCCCGCGCACGACCGAGACTCCGCCCACGACGAGAGCGACCGAGACGAGTCCGGCCGTCAGGCGTTTCGCGTTCACGTTGCGCCGGGCCAGCGACAGCCCAAGTCCGGTGACAATGACGGCGGTCGCGACCAGGGCGCCCGCGACCAGGGCGCGAACGTCCGGAACCTGGTCGAACCGACAGCACGCCACGTCGTAGTTCCCCGTGAGGTGGCGCAGCCAGAGCGGTTCCATGGAGATGGGATATGCCAGCCAGAGATAGGTGCCGATGAGAGAAATCGGTACCGCGTAGACAGGCATCAGCAGGCGACCGAGACCGAATCCCAGGAATATGAAGCCCGCGCAGACGAGAACGGCCACGCCGAGAAATCTCAGGTCAGGGGCGCCCGGAACACCGGCCATGGCCGGCAGGAGCGACAGCGACGCCGCGGTGAGCGCCAGAACCGCCCCGGCCAGGGGGACGGTGAGCGCGTCCAGAACAACCACGTACCAGGGGCGCGCGAAGGTCCATCTATCGACCCCGCCACGCCGAAGGCGACCGGCCTCCCATGCGGCCGTGGCCGCGTATATCGGTGCGATCACTGCCACCGCGGAGTTCGCCATGGCTGAAGCGCCCGGCCAGCACAGATCCATGGATCCGAGCTCTCGCCTGGCCTGCATCACGGCCACGATCACGGCGAGCGGTAAGACGTAGACCCCCGCCGAACGCAGCCGGCTACGCCAGGACATCACACATCTCCGCTCACGAGTCGCCGGTACGCGCTCACGGCATCGTCCGCGCGGAGAAATTCGTTCGTCGTTCCGTGGAATCTGACCTGGCCTCTGTCCAGCACGATGACGGATTCGTACAGTTCGTTGATGTCCTCGATCTGATGGGTCGAGATCACGACCTGCGTGTTCACGGAGATGCGCCTGACGAGTTCACGGAAAGTCTCTCTCTGTGTCGGATCCAGCCCCGCCGTCGGCTCGTCCATCAGCACGACCTGCGCCGCGTGGACGAGCGCCTGGGCGAGACCCATGCGCCGGAGCTGTCCTCCTGAGAGCTCGTGTGACCGTCGCCCGGCGAGAGGTGTGAGATCAACCGCCTCCAAGGCGTTCGCCGATTTTCTCCGAGCGTCCTCGCGAGTGAGTCCTTTCAGCCAGCCCATGTACGTGACCTGCTCCTGTACCGTCAAGCCCGGTATCGGATTGATCTGCTGCGGCATCCATGCCACAGCCTGCCGGAATGCCGCCCTGTCTCGCCTGACGGCCGGGTCGAGTCCGTTGTAGTTCACAGAACCGCGGCTCGGAGACAGCGCCGACGCCGAGATGCCGAGCAGCGTGGACTTCCCTGCTCCGTTCGGACCGAGTAGCAGTGTGATTCCAGCAGGAAACCGAAGGCTCAATCTGTCCAGAACGAGGTCGTTCCGCCGGTAACCGTATGAACAATCATGAAGGGCCAGTGACAAAATCATCCTCGAAATGATGGGGAACCGGTGCCACCCGAAATGGCTGCACCGGCTGCGGCAAGCGATTACGAACTCGCCGGGTTGAGCGCGGGACGCCGGCGGCGTGCAGGACGACGTTGGTGGCGACCTCCGACACCAGCAGGCAGGCCATGCCGGCGCGCTCGTCGGGGACGCTCCAGCTCGCGAAGGCCTCCAGGGCCATGCGCCGGGCCGCTCGCCCCTGGCTCGTGCGTCCTACCGCGACCAATGGGCCGCGCGAGCCGGTTCGCCCGCGACGGGAACGTCAGCGCTGGGTCTGGGTGTAGACGGCGAGCATGACGATCACGAAGGTGATCATGACTCCGGTGTAGGCCATCGGGCCGAAGCGCAGCATCTTGCGGACGCGGTTCAGGCCCCACGCGAACAGGAACGCCAGGAAGATCAGCAGGATCAGCCCGCCGTTGTCCACCGCTGCCTCCGGAACTCGCTCGCTTGAGTCCCGCCCCGCGCGGGACCGCCGTGGAGCCTGCCTACGGAGCCTCCGCTGACCAGTATGCGGCCGATCCGCGCCGGGCGCGTCGTTCTCGACGACACGCCTCCGGTTTTCCCACCCCCAATGCGGAGATGGGCGCGCTAGGCGGGGCATTCGGGTGCGTTTTCCGATCAGCGCACATCCGGTTAATTGACGCCACGACGGCGAACCACTGCGAGTGTCCGCAATTCGACGAAAACAGCCGAATGCAGCAGTCGATTTTCCAGCCCTCGGCGATTTTACCTTTCCAGGGAAAATCGCCGTACAATTCGCGGCCCTGCAGCGGGTATTTGTGACCACGGCGTCACAGTAGCGGGCGCCAAGAAGGTCTAATTCACGGGAACAGAGAAATGGGAGAAATCAAGTGATTTCTCGGGACAAAGCACGGGTCTCCCGCATACCCGTCTGGACCGTCACGGCGGCGACGCTGATGACCGGTGCGCTCTTCGCCGTGGTCTCTCCGGCGGCCGAAGCCGCCGTCGACGTGCGACACGTCGCCGGGTACACGATGGCGCCCGACGTTCTGACGACGCTGGTTCGTCACGAGAGCCACCGGTGCCCCGAGGCCGCCACGGTGTCCACGGACGACGATTGCAAGCCTCGGAAGAAGAATCACTGCAAGGGATGCGTCAGGCCGCAAGGACCACCCGGACCAGAAGGACCGCGCGGAACTCAGGGATCTCAAGGGCCTCAAGGACAGTCCGGTACGTCGATTTCCACCGCCTTCCAAGGCAACAACCAGTTCATCGGCTACGCACCGGGCGACGGCAGCACGCTCGTGCGTGACCCGCGGACCACCCCGCCGTGGCACAACCTGAGCTCTGTTTCGGGCTATCCAGGGAATGTGACCGGCGTCTCCCTGTCGGTGATGGGACGCACTCTGCGCGTGACCGTCGTGAACAAGTCAGGCTCCATCGCGCAGACGCAGTGCACCGTGAACCCTACTCCGGGAACGGGCCAGAATCCGGCCTGGCCGGGCAACTGCGCCCCGTTCACCAATTTCACCCTGCCGATGCGGACGATGGCGGCCCGCTAGCCGTAAGTTCGGAAATGGCGGAACGCTGTTCATCGCGCGCGACACGCGATGAGAGTCGAAAATGACACCCGCGGGCGATCAGGACCGCACACCCTGGTCGCCCGCGAAAAACCCTTCAGTGGCCACCCTCAGGCGGGAGAAGTGCGCCTCTGCGGGGTCCGTGCGCCGGATGACGTAGTTCCCGCCTTCGGCGCGCAGATCGAACTCGACCTTGTCACGAACGATGAACTCCCTCATGCGACAGCGCGAGCCTTGAAGGAAGTACGTTCGCCATTCGATCGGGGGCGGCGACGGCGAAGCCGCCGTCATGACGAAACCGCATCCGATCCACAGCGCACACGTTGATCACGATCGTGACGAGACCTTCGGGGATCGCGGGAGCGCTCGCGCGAGAACAGCGCCGATGCGGACGCGCTCGCCCGTGCGGTTGCCATCGGTGGGCCTCCGCAAAACCGTGGAGGCCATGCTTCGGATGCCCGCGCCGGATGGAGATCGGCCTCATACTGGTGAGCGGAGGCTCTGATCTCGGGCTCCCACGACGGGCCGGCGGGGACGCGGGCCTCAGCTAGCGAGCTCCGGAGGCGGTGGCGATGGACAACGGCGGACTGATCCTGCTGATCTTCCTGGCGTTCCTGTTCGCGTGGGGCCTGAACCGCGTCCGCAAGATGCTGCGCTTCGGCCCGATCGCCTACACCGGCGTCATGATCACCTTCGTGATCGTCATACTCGCCGTCTACACCCAGACCCAACGCTGACGAGCCGCGCCGCACCTGTTCGTAGAGCGGCAGCCTGGGCGCATCCCGCTTCACCGAGGACCCGCCGTATTACGGCGCCGGCTTCACCGACGTCCCTACTCGCCGCGTAGGGCGCCTTGGGGTGGGCGGTGAGTGGTCGGCCGCAGGCCTGCGTGTTCTGTGGTGGTCAGCGGCCTCTGGTGGGGATTTCGAACCAGACGGCCTTGCCTTCCTTCGTGGGGCGGGAGCCCCAGCGTCTGGCGAGCTGGTCCACCAGGTAGAGGCCGCGGCCGCCCTCGTCGTTCTCGCCGGCGCTGCGGATGCGGGGCAGGCGCAGGTCCTGGTCGAAGACCTCGACCCAGATCGACTCCTCACCCCGGCGCAGGCGGAGGGTGAACTCCTTCTCGTTGACGATGTCGGAGTCGAACCCGGGGACGTCCCACGACTCGTCGAAGGGCAGCGGCGGGCCGTCCAGGACGAGCTCTCTGCGCGGGACGCTGGCGCTGGCGGCGTGCAGGACGACGTTGGTGACGACCTCCGACACCAGCAGGCAGGCCATGTCGGCGCGCTCGTCGGGGACGCCCCAGCTCGCGAAGGCCTCCCGGGCCATGCGCCGAGCCTCCCCCACCATGATCGGCTGGGCGGGGAACGTGCGCTCCTCGTACTTGAGCTCCTTGCCGGCGGACCGGATGACGAGGATCGCCATGTCGTCGTCGATCTCGCCGGGCACCGCCCGCGTGGCGGCCTCGGCGATGCGCTCGACCGAGTCGGCCGAGGCGTCGGCAACCTTCTCGCACAGGACGCGCAGGGTCTGCTCGTCGGTGAGCGGGGCCTCGCCCTTGGGTGGGCGCCGGTCGACCAGGCCGTCGGTGTAGAGCAGGAGCGCGGCGCCGGGCGGCAGCGTGCGGCTTTCCTCCTTGTAGACCAGGTCGGCGTGCATGCCCTTGGCGCTGACGCCGAGCGGCTGGCCGACCTCGGAGATGTCCAGCTCGCGCACCATGCCGTCGACGATCAGCAGCGGCGGGGAGTGGCCGGCGTTGGCGAACGAGAGCTGCCGCGACCACGCGTCGTAGACGAGGTACTGGCAGGTGACGATGGGCGGGGTGCTGACGTCGGCGCCGTAGTCGTCGCGCTCGGGCGGGCCGATGATGCGCGTCCACTCGTCGAGCCGGGCGAGGATGTCGGCCGGGGACTTGTCGTCCTGGGCGAAGGCGCGCAGCGCGGCCCTGAGCTGGCCCATGACGGCGGCGGCCTTGGCCCCCCGGCCCTCGACGTCGCCGATGACGATGCCGACGCGGCCGGCGGACAGCGGGATCACGTCGTACCAGTCGCCGCCGACCTGGGTCTGGATGCCCTGGCCGTGCGAGGCGAGCGGGGCCGCCGGGTAGTAGCGGACGGCGATCTCCAGGCCGTCGAGCTGGGGCAGCTCGCGGGGCAGCAGGTACTTCTGGAAGGACTCGGCGGTGTGGCGCTCCTCTTCGAAGAGCAGCGCGTTGTCGACGGCGATGGCCACGCGGGTGGCGATGGCGCCGACGAAGTCTCGGTCGAACGCGTCGTAGTGGGGCGAGCGGCGGTCGGTGAGGTTGGACAGGCCGAGGTACATCAGGCCGAGCGTCTCTCCGCGCGCGCACAGCGGCGCGACGATGGCGGAGGTCATGCCGATCTCGCCGCAGAGCTTGGCGCTCTCTTCGCTGGGCGAAGGGTAGCTCATCTGCGCGAAGTCCTCGACGATGATCGTCTCTTGGCGGCGCATGGCGATCTCGGCGTAGTGGCCCGCCGGGTACCGGATCTCGGAGCCGACGGGCCGCCAGGTGCCGGGCGGAGGAGTCCAGCCCTTGACGTGCGTGGAGACCTTGCGGACGAGCCGGTCGCCCTCGGTGAGCTCGATGAAGCAGTGGTCGGCGAACTGGGGGACCAGCATCTCGGCGACCCGGTTGAGCGTCTCTTCGACGTACAGCGAGCTGGCGAGGCGCTCGCCGATGCGTTCCAGCAGGCCGAAGCGGTCTTTCTCGCGCTCGTTGCTGCGCATCGCCTCGCGGGCGGTGATGACGACGCCGGTGACGGAGCCGGAGGGGTGGCGGAGGGGGACGGCCTGGGCACGGACGTAGATGATCGTGCCGTCCGCGCGCAGTACGTCGAAGGTGCCCTCCCAGACGCCGCCCTTGAGGACGTGCTTGGCCAGTTCGACGGCCAGCGGGTGGTCCTTCTCCATGATCCCTAAGGACAGGACGGCCTGCTCGCCGTCCGGCGTGCGGTCAGGGCGGCCGAACAGGCGCTCCGCGAACGGGTTCCAGTAAAGGACGTTGCTGAAACGGTCGGTCACCACCACGGCCATCTCGGCGTTGCTGAGGACCGAGTCGGGTGTGAGGTGGTCGGCCGCGTCCTGCGAAAGGTCCCCCCATCGCTTCATCTTGCGGCCACCCCCTGAAGGGGGTAAATCCCGTAGAGGACCACATGCGCTCCTGGAGCAGCCTCGGCGGCCTGCCGTGGGCTTCCCAGCGGACCCGGGAAAGCCGGGTTGTCGGACATGGAAAGGGGGGACTTTCTACCGGGAGCCAACCAAGCAGGCCCTGGACGGTCAGCGCCTGGATACGAAGACGTGCGCGGCGACATCGCGCGGGAGGTCCGCGGGAGTGTTGTCCGCTTCATCGTCACCTGTCACCCGTACACCGTCGTCGCTCGCCGCGAGCGTCACCTCGCGTCCGGGTTGTATCCCAACTTGCTTGAGTTTAAGCATCACGACAGGATCACTTTGCACTTGTTCGCTGATCCGTCGCACTACTACCGGGATGTCCCCCGGCCCCGCGAGGTCGGCCATCGCCGACATCATCTCGGCGGCGGTGGCGCCCGGCTCCTCGACGCCCAGTTCGTCCAGGCCGGGGATGGGGTTGCCGTGCGGGCACACCACCGGGTTGTCGAGCAGGGTCACGAGGCGGGTCTCGACGGACTCCGACATGACATGCTCCCAGCGGCACGCCTCGATGTGGACCTCTTCCCACGGCAGGCCGATGACCTGTGTGAGGAGGCACTCGGCCAGGCGATGCTTGCGCATGACCCGGGTGGCGAGGGCACGGCCGAGATCCGTCATGGCGAGGTGGCGGTCGCCCTCGACCTTGACCAGCCCGTCGCGTTCCATGCGGGCCACCGTCTGGCTCACCGTCGGGCCACTTTGCTGCAACCGTTCGGCGATGCGGGCGCGAAGAGGGGTGATCCCCTCTTCCTCCAGCTCGTAGATCGTGCGGAGGTACATCTCGGTGGTGTCGATGAGGCCGTGTGCGGTCAAGGCTCCTCCCCTCCCAATATCGATGCTACGTCCCGCTTCCAGGGGTTACAGCCATGTGTGACGGGGCTGTGGGACCGGCTTTCGGAAGCAGAGATTCGGTGTCGGAACAGAGCTTACGCAGACCGACTGACAGAACGGTCCGAGATGGGGAACGTGATCGTTCCTCATTATCTCAAGCCCCTGGACAACCCATGTCACACCTACAACTGAGGAGACGACTGAGGAGGCCGCGCCTCGACCGGACGATCTTTCAGAGTGTCGTACTTCCAGAAGGCCGGGACGGCGAGGCCGGCGATCACGACGATCACGGCGCACAGCAGCCCGCCGCCCACCCAGGCCGGTCCGAGCCCGAACGCGCTCGCCGTCGAGCCCGCCCGCAGGTCCCCGAGGCGGGGCCCTCCGGCGACCACGACCATGAACACGCCCTGCATCCGCCCGCGCATCTCGTCCGGGGCGTACGTCTGCAGGATCGTCTGCCGCCACACCGACGAGATCATGTCGATGCCGCCGCCGACGGCGAGCAGGGCCACGACCAGCCACAACGGCCCCGCGAAGGCGGAGGCGGCCACCGTGAGGCCCCACAGCGCGATCGCCACCGTCAGCGCGACGCCCTGGCGGCGCACGCGGCCGACCCACCCGGACATCAGGCCCGCGGCGACCGCGCCGATGGCGAGGCTGGCCGAGAGCCACCCGAACGCGACGGGCGAGCCGCCGAAACGCTCGGCCGTGATCTCGGGGAACAGGGCCCTCGGCAGCGCGAAGGCCATGGCGATGATGTCGACGACGAAGGACATCATCACGACCGGCTGCCCGGCGATGTACCGCAGCCCGTCCACGACCGAGCGCAGCCCCGGCCGGGACACCGCGCCCAGGGGCTTCAGGCGCGGCAGCCGGACGGCCGCGTAGAAGCCCGCGCCGAACAGGACGGCGTCGATGAGGTACGCCGTCCCGTACCCGCCGCGGGCGAGGACGAGGCCGGCGAGCAGCGGGCCGAGCACCGAGCCGGCGCTGCTGACGAGGAAGTTGAGGGTGTTGGCGGCGGCGACGTTGTCGAGGGGCACGAGCCGGGGGATGATCGCGCCCCGGGTCGACGAGCTGACCGCGAATCCGGTGGACTGCAGCGCCACCGCGACCAGCATGAAGTAAACGTTTTCCGCGCCCGACAAGGCATGGAGCAGCAGAGCGAGGGTAGCTAGCCAGGCGACGACCGAACCGGTGAGCAGCAGCTTACGGCGGTCCACCGCGTCGGCGACGGCACCGCCCCACAGCCCGAACACCACGAGCGGGATGAGGTTGGCGGGGCCGAGCAGTCCAACCCACAGGGAGGACTGGGTGATGTCGTACACCTGGGCGCTGACCGCAACCGAGGTCAGCTGGAAGCCGACGAACGAGACGCCCTGCCCGATCAGCAGCCGCCGGTACGCGGGGACGCGCAGCGGCCTGGTGTCGACGGCGATCCGTTTGAGCCCAGACTGGACGACCCCCGCCATTCCCCACCCCGCCGACCCCGGAGACTCTAAACATCTCCGGGCACTTTACCCATGGGGTCCGATCAAGGACTCAGGGGGCGAGGCGTTCCACCATCCACGCCGTGCCGGTCCAGCGGTAGCGCAGCCGGTCGTGCATGCGGTCGACCTGCCCCTGCCAGAACTCGACCTCCGAGGGCACCACGCGGAAACCGCCCCAGAAGTCCGGCATGGGCGGGTCCTCCGGCCAGCGCTCGGCAAGCTCGGCGAAGCGCGCGTCCAGTTCCTCCCGCGAGCGCACGACCGCCGACTGGCGCGAGGCCCAGGCTCCGATGCGCGAGCCGTACGGCCGGGAGTGGTAGTAGGCGGCGGAGTCCTCGCGAGAAAGACGTGTGACTTTTCCCTCAACGCGAACCTGGCGGCGCAGCGGATGCCAGGGGAACAGCAGGCAGGCACGGGGGTTCTCGGCGAGGTCTCGGCCCTTGCGCGACTCGTAGTTGGTGTAGAAGACGAAACCCCGCTGGTCGTACCCCTTGAGCAGGACCGTGCGGGCGGTGGGCAGGCCCCCGGCGGAGGCTGTGGCCAGCACCATGGCGTTGGGCTCGGGAAGTCCGGCCTCGACGGCGTCGGCGAACCACGACGCGAACTGCGTGACCGGATCGGCGGCGAGGTCCTCCTCTTTCAGAGGACGACCCTCGTATGTACGGCGAAGCCCGGCGAAGGACGGCGGGCTCGAAGCGGCATCCACGACCGGTATTCTTCCGCGTCCGGCGGCGCGGCCGAGGCGGCACCCCCTACCAGGGGGATCGCGTTTCGCGGGGCCCCGCGGCGGCTCACCACCACCGAAGGGGGTTGAATATGACCGCCGGTATCTCGACATCAAGGCTTTGACTTCAAGAAAGGGAGGCGGCCGAGAATGTCCGACTTCAAACCCGGGCTGGAAGGCGTCGTAGCGTTCGAGACCGAGATCGCGGAACCGGACAAGGAAGGGGGCGCTCTTCGCTACCGGGGCGTCGACATCGAAGAGCTGGTCGGGCGCGTGTCCTACGGGCACGTGTGGGGCCTGCTGGTCGACAACAAGTTCAAGCCGGGCCTCCCCCCGGCCGAGCCGTACCCCATCCCCGTCCACTCCGGTGACATCCGCGTCGACGTCCAGAGCGCGCTCGCCATGCTGGCGCCCGCGTACGGCTTCCGCCAGCTCCTCGACATCGACGAGGACCAGGCCCGCGACGATCTCGCGCGCGCCTCGGTCACCGCGCTGTCGTTCGTCGCCCAGTCCGCGCGCGGGCTCGGCCTGCCGATGGTGCCGCAGTCGCGCGTCGACGAGGCGTCCACGATCGTCGAGCGCTTCATGGTCCGCTGGCGCGGCGAGCCCGACCCCAGGCACGTCAAGGCCATCGACGCCTACTGGACCTCCGCCGCCGAGCACGGCATGAACGCCTCCACGTTCACCGCCCGCGTCATCGCCTCCACCGGCGCCGACGTCGCCGCGGCACTGTCGGGCGCGGTGGGCGCGATGTCCGGTCCGCTGCACGGCGGGGCCCCGGCCCGCGTGCTGCACATGATCGAGGAGGTCGAGCGCATCGGCAACGCCGAGACCTACGTCAAGCGCGCGCTCGACGACGGCGAACGCCTGATGGGCTTCGGCCACCGCGTCTACCGCGCCGAGGACCCGCGCGCCCGCGTGCTGCGCCGCACCGCGCAGGAGCTCAACGCGCCGCGGTACGAGGTCGCCGTCGCGCTGGAGAAGGCCGCGCTGGCCGAGCTGCACGCCCGCAAGCCCGACCGCGTGCTCGCCACCAACGTGGAGTTCTGGGCCGCGATCATGCTGGACTTCGCCGAGGTCCCCCCGCACATGTTCACCTCGATGTTCACCTGCGCGCGGACGGCCGGCTGGGCGGCGCACATCCTGGAGCAGAAGCGCACGGGCAGGCTCGTCCGTCCAAGCGCCCGTTACGTCGGCCCTCCCCAGCGGTCGATCAACGACGTCCCCGGAGCGGACGAGGTCGTCGGCAAGGGCTGACTCCCCAGGACTCCCCTAGGACTCCCGCAAGGAGACCCGCCCCCGCGGCTCGCGGAGCGACAGCGCCCCCTGCGCCTCCCCGTGTCTCCGCGTCCCTCAGGCGCCCCGTGGCGCACTCCGGCGTCTCCCCCGCTTCGGCCGGCCCTCGCCGGAGCCGGGCACAGAACCCCGTACAGGGCCCGCAGCCCCCAGTTGCGGGCCTTTCGCGTGTCCGGGCACCCCTTGACTCGCGATCGACCCGCCGACGCCGCCAGGGCCGCGCGGGGGGCGCCCGGCTCGCGTACCTGGACATCTGACCGATGTTCGCGCGTATCTCGCGATCCGGACCCACGACGTGACCCACTGGTGGAGCTCACTACCCTTGGTGGGGTGGCTGACATCGAGATTCCCGCTGACCTCAAACCCGCGGACGGCCGTTTCGGCTGCGGGCCTTCGAAAGTACGCCCCGAGCAGCTCGCCGCCCTGGCCTCCGCCGGCGCGAGCGTGATGGGCACGTCCCACCGCCAGAAGCCGGTGAAGAACCTGGTACGCCGGGTGCGCGAGGGCCTGACCGACCTGTTCTCGCTCCCGGAGGGGTACGAGGTCGTGCTCGGCAACGGCGGCACCACCGCGTTCTGGGACATCGCGGCGTTCGGGCTGATCAGGCAGAAGTCCCAGCACCTCCACTTCGGTGAGTTCTCGTCGAAGTTCGCGTCCGTGGCGGCCAAGGCGCCGTGGCTCGGCGAGCCGACCGTGATCAAGTCCGAGGTCGGCAGCCACCCGCTCCCCTCCGCCGAGGAGGGCGTGGACGTCTACGCGCTCACCCACAACGAGACCTCGACCGGCGTCGCCATGCCGATCAAGCGGGTCGGCGGCGACGACGCGCTGGTGCTGGTGGACGCGACGTCCGGGGCGGGCGGCCTGCCCGTCGAGGCGAGCGAGTTCGACGTCTACTACTTCGCCCCGCAGAAGAGCTTCGCCTCCGACGGCGGCCTGTGGATCGGCCTGTTCTCGCCCCGCGCGCTGGCCCGGGTGGATGAGATCGCCGCGAGCGGGCGGTTCGTCCCCGAGTTCTTCAGCCTGCCGACGGCCATCGACAACTCGGTGAAGGACCAGACGTACAACACCCCGGCCGTGGCCACGCTGTTCCTGCTGGCCGACCAGCTCGACTGGATGAACGGCAACGGCGGCCTGGCCTGGACGACCGCGCGCACCGCCGAGTCGGCCTCCCGGCTCTACACCTGGGCCGAGAAGACCGCCTACACCACGCCGTTCGTGGCCGACCCGGCGCAGCGCTCCAACGTCGTCGGCACGATCGACTTCTCCGACGAGGTCGACGCCGCCGAGGTCGCCAAGGTCCTGCGCGCCAACGGCATCGTCGACACCGAGCCCTACCGCAAGCTCGGGCGCAACCAGCTGCGCATCGCGATGTTCCCGGCCATCGACCCCGACGACGTCGAGGCGCTGACGGCCTGCGTCGACCACGTGGTCGAGCGCCTCTAGCGCCCGCCCGAGGGCCCCTCGGCTCGTCCGGGGGCCCTCAGCCGGACGGCGGCGGCACCCAGCCGGGGCCGGCGACGTGGCTGTGCCCGCCCGTGCGGCGGGCCAGCTCCTCCAGCAGGCGCAGCGCGTCGTCCAGGTCGACGCTGCGCGCGAAGCAGGACAGCACGGGGGCCCGGTCGTGGCTCTCGGCCAGCGCCTCCAGCATCACCGCCGTGACGTGCTCGTCCCGCGAGCGGCTCGCGGAGTACCGGAAGGCCTTGCGCTCGGCCGTGCGCCGCACCAGGCCCTTCCTGGCCAGCCGCTCGGCGACGGTCTGCACCGTGGTGTAGGCAAGCGGCTTCTCGGCGTCCGCGTTGAGTGCCGCCAGCACCTCGCGGACGAGCAGGGGATGAGGGGAATCCCAGAGCACCTCCATGAGGGCGCGCTCTAAAGACCCCAGATTGTTCACGCGGGCACTCTCTCCAATCGTCCGCGTCCAGGCGAGCCTGGTGCCGGAACCTCTCTGCCACTCTTCTTGGCCACTCTCGCGGCGCTGACGGCGGGTGCGTCGTCGGCCGTGCGGGCGGTCAGGAGGCCCGGACCGCAGGTCAGGCGAGCGCGGGGCGCCTCCTCCTGCGGAGCGTCCAGGCGGCCAGCACCCCGCCGACGAGGCCGAACAGGTGACCCTGCCAGGAAATGCCGGGCTGGCCCGGCAGGACGCCCCAGATCAGCGAGTAGTACAGCACGGCAACGCCGACGCCGAGGGCGATGTCCAGCATGTGCCGGTCGAACAGGCCCCTTGTCACGACGTACCCGAAATAGCCGAACACCAGGCCGCTGGCCCCGACGGTCAGGCCAGGGGGGCTGAGGAACCAGACGCCGAGCCCGCTGACCACGATGATGATCAGGCTGGCCAGGAAGAACCGCCCGAGGCCGCGCAGGGCCGCGAGGAAGCCGAGGATGGCCAGGGGGACGGTGTTGGCCATGAGGTGGCCGAACCCGGCGTGCAGGAAGGGGGCCATGAAGATCCCGCCCAGCCCGTCGACCTGGTGGGACATGATGCCGTACCGGTCCAGGTCCTGCGGCAGGACGTAGTCCGCGATCTCGACGGCCCATTCGACGGCGACCAGCAGGACGACGACGAAGGCGGCCGCGGCCGCCCCCGTGACCAGGCCGCCCACGCGCCGCTTGACCATCCCGCTCGAAGTGCGGCTCGATGCCACCCCGGTCGCGTAGTCGTTCATCGCTCTCCTCTTGTACCACCTTGGAACGCGCTACGTATCTCCCTTTACCGTACGCAAACAGCGTTTAACACGCGATTTCGCGTAAGACACGGAAAAGGCGCATGTTGCCCGCATTGACGGGCAACATGCGCCTCCCTACCTGCGGTGATCATTTATGCGGAATGATCACTCACGAGAAAGATCATTCTCCTGACCACCGCGGCTCGCGCTTCTCGGCGAACGCCGCCGCGCCCTCCCGCGCGTCCTTGGAGCCGAACACCGGGTCGATGATCTCCCCCTGCCGGGCGAACATCTCCTCGCGCGGCCAGTCGGCCGACTCCACCACGATGCGCTTGGTCGCCAGCAGCGACAGCGGCGCGTTCGCGGCGATCTTGGCCGCCAGCTCCCTGGCGCCCGCCAGCGCCTCGCCCGGCGGGGTGACCCGGTTGACCAGCCCCAGCTCGCGCAGCCGCTCCGCCGAGTAGAAGTCGCCGGTCAGTGCGATCTCCATGGCGATGTGGTACGGGACGCGGCGCGGCAGCCGCATGACCCCGCCCGCGCCCGCCACCAGGCCGCGCTTCGGCTCCGGCAGCCCGAACTTCGCGTCCTGCGCGGCCACGACGATGTCGCAGGACAGCACCAGCTCGAACCCGCCGGCCAGGGCGTACCCCTCCACGGCCGCGACGATCGGCTTCCTCGGGGGCTGCTCGGTGATGCCGCCGAACCCTCGCCCCTCGACGACGGGCACGTCACCGGTCAGGAACCCCTTCAGGTCCATGCCCGCGGAGAACGTGCCGCCCGCCCCGGTCAGGACGTACGCCGAGACGTCCTTGCGCTCCTCCAACTCGTCGAGGGCCGCGGCGACGCCGCGCGCGACGGCCCCGTTGACGGCGTTCCTGGCCTGCGGCCGGTTGATGGTGATGACGGCGATACCGCCGTCGACCTCGACGAGAACCTCGTCAGACACCTGCTACCTCCGCGGGGCTCACTTGGGCTGGAAGCGGATTCCGCCGTCGAAGCGGATGACCTCGCCGTTCATGTAGTCGTTCTCGACCAGCGAGCGGACGAGCTGGGCGAACTCCGACGCCCGCCCCATGCGCTTGGGGAAGGGCACCGGCGCGGACAGCTTGGCCTTGAACGCCTCGGCCTCGGGGCCAGAGCCGTAGATCGGGGTGTCGATGATGCCGGGGCAGATCGTCAGGACCCGGACGCCGATCGCGGCGAGGTCGCGAGCGGCCGGCAGCGTCATGCCGATGATGCCGCCCTTGGAGGCGGAGTAGGCGACCTGCCCGGTCTGCCCCTCGATGCCGGCCACCGAGGCGGTGTTGATGACCACGCCGCGGGCGCCGTCCTCGTCGGCGGGCTCGGTCTTCGCCATCGCGGCGGCGCCGATGCGCATGAGGTTGAAGGTGCCGATCAGGTTGATGTCGATGACCCTGCGGTAACTGGCGAGGTCGTGCGGCGAGCCGTCGCGGGCCACCGTGCGGGCCGCCCAGCCGATGCCCGCGCTGTTGATCACGGCGCGCAGGGGCTTGCCGGTCGCCACCGCCGCGTCCACGGCCGCCTGGACCGAAGCCTCGTCGGAGACATCGGTCTGCGCGAAGACGCCGCCGAGCTCGTCGGCGATCGCCTTGCCGCGCTCGGCGTTGACGTCCGCGATGACGACCGTGGCGCGGGTGCGGGCCAGTTCGCGTGCCGTGGCCTCACCGAGGCCGCTGGCACCGCCCGAGATGATTGCTGCTGATCCGTTCAGGTCCATATCCCGGACACTAACGCGGGTACCGAACGAAGTTCTCCTGGGGGTGACTCAAATCTCAGCGGAGATCGCGGAGTCCACATCGGAGTAGACCTTTATGCGGCGATCCAGGCCGGTCGTCCGTAAGATGCGCGCGACGGGGGCCTGCGGAGCCGCGAGCGAGACGCCGCCGCCCTCGCCGGTCGCCAGGCGCCAGGCCTCGATGAGCACCGACAGGCCGCTCGAGTCCATGAAGGAGAGCCCGGCGAGATCGAGCACGAGGCGGTTGCTGTCCTGCTTGATCGCCTCGCGGATCTCGTCGCGCAGGAACGGCGCCGTGAAAAGGTCCAGCTCGCCCTCGACCGCGACCACGACGGCGTCGGGGAACGCGCGCCGCGCGAGCCGCAATTTCATGTGGAAACCTCCCTCGCGGGGCCCACTTTACTTCGCCGTGACCCTTGCCGAAGTCGCGCCGCGTAAGATCGCCGGAATCGTGGGACACCGTAGCGCAGTATCGCTGACCTTGCCATTTGGCGCCCCCGCCCGGCAGTCCCCGCGCGAGGCCGCTCAGGAGGGCCGGTCGGCGACCGCGAAGCCGTACGGGAGCTCCAGGCGGTGGGCGGCGAGCAGGGCGTCGTCGGCCAGGATCTCGCGCGTCGGGCCGTCCGCCGCGATCACGCCGCCGGACAGGATGAGCGAGCGTTCGCACAGCTCAAGGGCATACGGCAGGTCGTGGGTGACCATCAGCACGGTGACGTCCAGGGAGCGCAGGATCTCGGCCAGCTCGCGCCGGGAGGCCGGGTCGAGGTTGGATGACGGCTCGTCCAGCACCAGGATCTCCGGCCGCATGGCGAGCACCGTCGCCACGGCCACCCGGCGGCGCTGCCCGAACGACAGGTGGTGCGGCGGCCGGTCGGCGACGTCGGGCAGGCCCACCCGCTCCAGGGCCTCCTTGACCCGGTGCTCCAGCTCGGCGCCGCGCACGCCGAGGTTGGCCGGGCCGAACGCCACGTCCTCGCGGACCGTCGGCATGAAGAGCTGGTCGTCCGGGTCCTGGAACACCAGCCCGACACGGCGGCGGATTTCGCCCAGCGTGTTCTTGCGCACCGGCAGCCCGGCGACCTCGACCGTGCCGTGCCCGGCGGTCAGGATGCCGTTCAGGTGCATGACCAGCGTGGTCTTGCCCGCACCGTTGGGGCCGAGCAGCGCGACGCGCTCGCCGCGCCCGATGGTCAGGTCGACGCCGAACAGCGCCTGCGTGCCGTCGGGGTAGGCGTACGCGAGCCGCTGGACGCGCAGGGAGGGGGACGGGGTCATGACAGGCTCCAGGAGAGCGCGGCCGTCACCAGCGCGGCCACGGGGAGGACGGCGGCGACGGCCCAGCTCGCCGCCGAGGCCCGCACGTCGTCGATGATGGGCATGGAACCGTTGTATCCCCTGCTGAGCATCGCCAGGTGCACGCGCTCGCCGCGCTCGTAGGAGCGGATGAACAGCGCGCCCGCCGACTTGGCCAGCACCGGAACCTGCCGGACGTCGCGGGCCGCGAAGCCGCGCGACTCGCGGGCCACCCGCATCCGGCGCATCTCGTCCAGGATCACGTCCATGTAGCGCAGCATGAACATCGCGATCTGCACGAGGGTCTGCGGCAGCCGGAGCCGCCGCGCGCCGAGCAGCATCATGCGCGGCTCGGTCGTCGCGGCCAGCAGGATGCTCGCCACGACGCCGAGGGTGGCCTTGGCGAGGATGTTCCACGCCGCCCACAGCCCCTCGGCGCTGAGCGAGACCCCGAGGACCTCCACCCGCGCGCCCAGCCCGATCACCGGCAGCGCGAGCGCGAAGATCACGAACGGCACCTCGACGACCATGCGCCGCAGGACGAACCCCGCCGGGACGCGCGCCGCCGCGGCCACCCCCGCCAGCAGCAGGGCATGCACCCCGAAGGCCCAGAAGGCGTCCCTCGGGGTGGCGACCACGACGACGGCGAAGGCCGCCACCGCGGGCAGCTTGCACTGCGGGGGCAGCCGGTGGACCACGGTGTCCCCCGGCCGGTAGAGCTGGTGGTGATGCCCCGCGCCCACTACAGCGGGCCGCCTCGCGTCATCACACGCCCGCCCTCTCGGTGTGGCGCGCCCGGCGGCGCACGGCGTAGAAGACCGCTCCCCCGGCGAGAACGGTGATGCCGACGCCGACCACGCCCGCGACGCCGACCGCCAGACGCTCGTTCCCCACGCCCTTGACGCCGTAGTCGGCCAGGGGCGAGCCGCCGAGCGGGTGGTCGCGCTCCTGGGCGTTCAGGCCCTTGTCACCGGCGACCTTCTCCAGCCCGTCCGGGCTGCTGGAGGCGTAGAACGAGACCACCCCGGCGAGCAGGACGGCGACCACCGCGCCGCCGATCAGCAGCGGCCGGGCGTTGCGGGCGGGCGCCGGCGCGGGCTCGGGGGCGACGGTCGTGTCGCCGTCCGCCGTGCGCAGCACCAGCGGGGCGGACAGGCCCCGGGCGCCGTACACCAGGTCGGGGCGCACGGCCAGCACGCTGCTCACCGTCAGCGCGGTGATCAGGCCCTCGCCGAGGCCGATCAGGACGTGCACGCCGCCCATGGTCAGCGCGACCGAGGACACGTCGATGGGCGCGGTGCCGCCGATCCAGAACAGCACGGTGAAGACCAGCGCTGCGGCCGGGACGGAGACGACGGCGCCGAGGAACGCGGCCACCGGGATCGCGGCGCGGGCGCGCGGGGCCAGGCGGACGACGAGCCGGAACACGAACCAGCCCACGGCCGCGGTCACGATGGCCATCAGCGTGATGTTGACGCCCAGGGCCGTCAGGCCGCCGTCGGCGAAGAAGAAGCCCTGGACCAGCAGCACCACGGCCACGCATAACACGGCGGTGTACGGCCCGACGAGGACCGCGGCCAGCGTGCCCCCGAGCAGGTGGCCGCTGGTGCCCGCGGCGACGGGGAAGTTGAGCATCTGGACCGCGAAGATGAACGCCGCCACCAGGCCCGCCATGGGGGCGGTGCGGTCGTCCAGCTCGCGGCGCGCGCCGCGCAGGCAGACGGCGAGGCCCGCCGCGGCGAAGGCGCCCGCGGCGATGGACACCGTGGCGTTGAAGAAACCGTCCGGAACGTGCACGTCGAGCCTCCGACGATGGTGTGGATCGTCCTCAACTCTATGCCTGTGAATTGTAGATGCAAAAGAGTGGCAATTAAGGATTCGGCGTGAACATCGTGTGACGTCAGCGGTCCTTGCGCGACGCGCGGCGGCCCATGCGCATGGACCGGCGCACCACCGCCCTCGGGCCCGTGGCGAGGACGGTCACGACGAGCCTGCGCCGCACCTTGGAGGCGCGCGGCCGCGCCGTCCAGCGCCGCCGGCCGCGCCACCACACCGCGCCCGAGCCCAGACTGCCAGGCTCGCCCTCGCCGACCTGCACCGGGTACCGCACCGGGGGGCCACCGATGTTCAGCTCCAGGTCGGCCTCCCAGACGCCCGGCGCGTCCAGCATGGCCGTCGCGGTGAACGCGGCCTCGCCCACGGCCGACGCCGGGGCCCTGCGCTCGTTGCCGGACGCCCGCTCGCGCCACACCACATGCCGCACGCACCGCGCCGCCGGGCACCCGCCGCCCACGCTGACCGTCCCCTCGACGGTCAGCACGCCCTTGGCCCCCCACGTCAGGCGCGCGAGCCGCACCGACGCGGGAACGGTCACCACGTGGCCGCCGACGTCGATGCTGAGGTTGCCGTGCGGGCGGGTGAAGTAGGGCGCGGCGACGGCGTTCACCAGGCGCGCCGCGGGACGGTCGACGCCGGGGTCGCGCAGGGCGCCGAACCGCGCCACGCGGCGCACGCCCTCGCATGCGACCACGACGTACACGTCCCAGACGCCGGGTGGCAGGCGCGAGACCTCGACGCCTCCGGCGAAGACGTCGGCCGCGGAGGTCACCGGGACGCGGCGCTCGGCCGAGGTGGACCGCTCGCGCAGCAGCAGGCCGACCGCGACGCCGTTCCAGGAGTCGGTGAGGAAGGCGCGGCCGGTGACCTCCAGCCGGTCGCCCTCCCAGGTCAGGCCGGTCAGGTGGTGGCGCAGCTCCGCCGTCTCGACACGGGCGATGCGGACGAGGCGGTCGGCGTCCCCGAGCGTGGCGACGCGCAGGCGGTCGATCGGCCGCAGCCGCTCGACGACGCCGTCGGTGAGCCAGGTGGCGCACATCTCGGCGACCTCGCCGATGGTCGCGCGGCGCCCGCGGGAGTCCAGGGACAGCAGGGGGGCGCCGAGCTGGGCGAGGATGTCGAAGCGAAAGTGCCGCCGCAGCAGGTGGTCGCGCAGCGACCCGGCGGGGATGTGGCGGGTCATCAGCTCGATCGGCGTGCGGATCATGCGCAGCCAGGCCAGCGGGTCGCGGCTGCCCGGCTCCTGCATGATGCTGGTGCCGTCCGGGCGGGCGACCAGGTGGTAGCAGTCGTGGTCGGCGACCACCGAGATCGTCCGGGCGTGGCAGTAGGCGTGGACCGAGAAGACGATGTCCTCCCCGACGCGCAGCGACTCGTCGAAGCGGATCTCGTGGCGGATCAGCAGCTCGCGGCGGAAGAGCTTGAAGCAGGTCAGGACGTTGTAGACGGCGGTCTCGCCGAGCGGGGCGCGGTCGCGGTTCTCGCGGAAGATCGCGGTGGGCACCTTGCGGCCGTGGCCGACCATCTTGCCGAGGACGATGTCGGAGCCGTTGCGGTCGGCCATGGCGAGCATGCGGGGCAGCGCCTCGGGGCCGAGGTGGTCGTCGGCGTCGCAGAAGAAGACGTAGCGCCCTCTGGAGTGGGCGATGGCCCGGTTCCTCGGGCGGGCGGCCCCTCCGGAAGGGGGCTGGAAGTACAGCTGTATTTCCGGATATTTCGTCGCATAGTCGGCCAGAAGGTCGCGGCTGCCGTCGGTGGAGCCGTCGTCCACGACGACGATCTCCTTGCTGACCGACTGCCCCAGGAGCGAGGTGAGGCACCGGTCGAGATAGGGGCGGCAGTTGTGGACGGGCACGACGATGCTCACGTCGACAGGCCGGTTACTTTCCGTCTTCATTGCGATTCATTATGTAACCGCCGACCCGCACGATGAAAGGCAATCATCCGCGATGGCATCACCTGGACCGCCCGCTTATTGGGCTTTGCGGGGCTTATTGCCTTTTCCTCAGGGTAACGAGTCCGCAACGGAGGCGACGAGATGGCGCATCCGGCGCGCGAGACAGGACCGGAGACCCAGCAGAGGCACGAGGGGTCGTGCACGCCGACGAACTCGACATGTACGCGGTCCTGCGGCCGCGCGCCGCCGTGGACCTGGCGATGAGGGCGCGGCGTCCGCCCCGCCTCGTGCTCGACCTCGACGGCGCGACGTTCTGCGACTCCCTGACCCTCGGCCTGCCGATGAGCACGCTGAACAGGGTGCGCGAGGCGGGGGCGGGCCGGCGCCGGCCGTGGGGCCGGGCATGATCTCGAGACTGCTGACGATCATGGACCTCGACCGCTACGTCGAGAGGTACCCGACATGCGAGGAGGCGGTGGCGGCCGCGAAGGCCGCCTAGAGACGCGGCGCGGAAGACCCGGTCTGGACGCTCGGGGCGCGTACGGCCGAAGGCTGTGCGTGAAGGGGTGGAGCTGTTACGCTCTCCTGTTCAGGCACACATTTAGCAAGGATCCATACTCCCTGCCCGTAAGGAGTATACCACACCGATGGAGCAATGTGTATCCGAACCCGGCCGCGGCTCCCCCCGCGCCGAAGCCCTTCGTTCCGAACAGGCCTACGTCTCCATGCTGTACGACCGCCTGGACGCGGTGCGCGAGCAGGCCGAAGCGGCCCTGCGCGCCGACCACAGGCGCGGCGAGAAGGGAGGCACGCACCAGGCCCGGCTCGAACGGGACGTCTCGGCCGGCGAGCACGCGCGGCAGGTGGCGCGACTCTCCGCCATCGAGCGCGGGCTGTGCTTCGGCAGGCTCGACGACGACGCGGGCGAAACGTACTACCTCGGCCGGGCCGGCCTGCGCGACGCCGACGACGCGCTGGTGCTGATCGACTGGCGCGCCCCGGCCGCGCGCCCGTTCTACACCGCGACGCCGAGCGACCCCGGCCCGCTGGTGCGCCGCCGCCACCTGCACACCCGCGGCCGGACGGTCGTGCACCTCGATGACGAGGTGTTCGACCTCGGCCGCATGAGCGAGCCCGACCGCCGTACGCTGGTCGGCGAGGCCGCGCTCATGGCGGCGCTGCGGCGCGGGCGCACCGGGCGCATGGGCGACGTGGTGGCGACCATCCAGGCCGAGCAGGACCAGGTCATCCGCTCGGGGCTGCCCGGTGCCCTCGTCGTCCAGGGCGCGCCGGGCACGGGCAAGACCGTCGCCGCGCTGCACCGGGCGGCGTACCTGCTGTACGCGCACCGCGACACGCTGGAGCGCAGGGGCGTGCTCGTCATCGGCCCGAACGCCCTGTTCCTGCGCTACATCGGGCAGGTGCTGCCCGCGCTCGGCGAGACGGACGTCGTGCTGACCACCGTCGGCGAGCTGTACCCCGGCGTGCGCGCCACCGCCCAGGACACCCCCGAGGCCGCGATCGTCAAGGGCGACACCCGCATGACCGAAGTGATCAGGGCCGCCGTGCGCGACCGCCAGCGCGTCCCCGAGGGCGACCTGGTGGTCGGCGTCCCGGTGAAGACCTCGGTGCGCGGCGGCGTCGAGGTCGTGGTGGAGCGCATGACGCTGCGCGTCGACCACGCCACGTGCGTACGCGCCCGCGATAGGGCCCGGGCCGTCCGCAACCCGCACAACGTGGCGCGCAAGCTGTTCGTCGACTCGGCGCTGACCGCGCTCGCGCTCGACGAGGCCGAGCGGCTCGACCGCCCGATGGACGAGGAGGACCTGCGGTACGCGCGGGCGGCGCTGTGGGCGCAACCCGAGGTGCGCGAGGCGCTGGACACGCTGTGGCCGCCGATCACGCCGGAACGGCTGGTCTCGGAGCTGCTGTCCGACGCCGAGAGGCTGCGCGCCGCGTCGCACGGCCCCGGCGGCGAGGTCCTGCTCACGCCGGAGCAACAGCGGGCGCTGCTGCGGGCGCCCGGCTCGCCGTGGACGACGGGCGACGTCCCGCTGCTGGACGAGGCCGCCGAACTGCTCGGCGAGGACGACGCCGCCCGGAAGGCCGCCGAGCGGGAGGCCCTGCGCAGGCGGCGCGAGGAGCGCGCGTACGCGCGCGGCGTGCTGGAGATCAACGAGCTGACCGAGTTGATGGACGCCCGCGCGCTCGCCGAGCGGACCCCGTCCGGCGAGCCCGCCCCGACCACCGCCGAGCGGGCCGCGGCCGACCGCGAGTGGGTGTACGGGCACGTCATCGTGGACGAGGCGCAGGAGCTGTCGGCCATGGCCTGGCGGACGGTCATGCGCCGCATCCCGGCGCGCTCGCTGACGGTGGTGGGCGACGTCGCCCAGACCGGCTCCGCGGCCGGCGCGCGGTCCTGGGCCGAGATGCTCGACCCGTACGTGAGGGGCCGCTGGCGCGAGGCGCGGCTGCTCGTCAACTACCGCACCCCCGCCGAGATCATGGAGGTCGCCGCGGACGTGCTCAAGGCCGTCGATCCCGCGCAGCGGCCTCCGATCTCCGTGCGCGACGGGGAGGCACCGCCACGCGCGGTGCGCGCCGCGCGGGCCGACCTCGCCACCGTGCTGCCCGAGCTGGTGCGCTCGGAGCTGGAGCAGGTCACCGGGCTGGGCGAGGGCCGCCTGGCCGTGCTGACGCCCGACGCCCGGCACGGCGAGATCGCCGCGCTGCTGCCCGGCTCGGCGTCCGCGCTGACGGCCGAGGCGCTGGACTCGCCGTCGGCGGTGCTGACCGTCACGCAGTCCAAGGGGCTGGAGTTCGACGCGGTGATCGTCCTGGCGCCCGACGAGATCCTGGCGCAGGGGCCGAAGGGGGGTCAGGACCTGTACGTGGCGATCACCCGCGCCACGCGGCGGCTGACCGTCGTGCACGAGAACGCGCTGCCGCCCATGCTCGCCCGGCTTCGGGGATAAATACCGCTATCAGTACATAAAGGGGTCGATAAACCGATTCGCCTACGACCGTGGCCCACCACAGGGGGAAACCCCTCACCCGAGCGGATGAGCTGCTTCGGCCTAAGGGCGGATGCCCGAACGTCAAGTCCGGGAGAAGGCTGGAAGCGGGATCGGCGGGAGCCGATCCCGGGCGCACGCCCGCAGACCACGAAGCTCCACGGGGAAGAGCAGGAGGCGGAATGAACGACGCGGTCCGGCCGGCACGATGGCTCGGCGGGGTGGCCCTCGCCCTCGCCGGCACACTTCTCGTCGCGTCATGTGCGAAGGGGAACGACTCGGTCACCACCGGGGCCAAGGGCGACGCGGCCGCCGTAGGGACGCAGACGCCGTCCGTCAGCGCCCATGGCGGCCACGGCGGTCACGGCGGGACGTTCAGCGCCCCGCCCGCGGCCCCGCTGCGGCCGTCCGAGCGGTTCGTCAACGTGAAGCTGGCCGAGCCCTACCGGCCGGCCGCCCCAGCCGGGGGAACCGACGAGTATCGCTGCTTCATCGTCGACCCCGGCGTCACCGAGAAGGCGTTCCTGACCGGCAGCCAGTTCCTGCCGCAGAACAGCGCGATCGTCCACCACGCGATCATCTTCCGCCTGGACCCCGACAAGGTGCAGGCCGCCCGCGACCTCGACGCCAAGACGCCCGGCGAGGGGTGGACGTGCTTCGGCGACGCGGGTCTGGAGGGCAGCGGCTGGGTCGGCCACTGGGCGCCCGGGGCGAACGAGACGCTGCTCACCGAGAAGGTCGGCTACCCGATGCCGCCCGGCAGCCGGCTCGTCATGCAGATCCACTACAACCTGCTGGCGTCGCGCGGCAAGCCGGCCGAGAGCGACCAGTCGAGCATGCGGTTGCGGCTCACCGACGGCAAGACCGACCTCAAGCCGCTGCAGACCGGCCAGCTTCCCGCGCCGATCGAGCTGCCCTGCACCGCCCAGGAATCCGGCCCGCTGTGCGACCGCGACGCCGCCGTCAAGGACGTCGTCCAGCGCTTCGGGGCGCAAGCGGGTGAGACGGTGACGGGGCTGAACGAGTTCTGCAACAAGGGCAAGCCGCCGGTAGCCGGGACCACCCAGCACTGCGACACCAAGTTCCCCGCCAAGGCCACCATCTACGCCACCGCCGGGCACATGCACCTGCTCGGCCGTTCGATCAAGATCGAGATGAACCCCGGCACACCGAAGGCCCGGACGCTGCTCGACCTCCCGTCCTACGACTTCGACGACCAGGCGATCCGCCCGCTGCCCAAGCCCGTCGACGTCAAGCCCGGCGACGTCTTCCGCGTCACCTGCACCCACGACGCGGGCCTGCGCAGGCAACTCCCCGCGCTGCAGGGCCTGCCGCCGAGGTACGTCGTGTGGGGCGAGGGCACCAGCGACGAAATGTGCCTCGGCCTCCTGGTCATGTCTCCCGAAGAGACACCCCGCGCCTGATCACAGGCCGGGCCGCACCGAGCACCGGGGTCGCCGCCATGGGGCGGTGGCCCCGGTGAACCCGTTCACGGAAACCCGCCGCCCGCCGGGCGGCCCGACCTCTCCGAGGGGATTCATGGACACCGGCATGCTGACCGTGCCAGGCGCCGAGATTTACTACGAGGTGCGCGGCTCGGGGCCCGTGCTCCTGCTCGTCAACGGCGGCGACGGGGACGCGGCGATGTTCGCGCCGCTGGCCACCGTGCTCGCCGAGCGGTACACCGTCGTCACCTACGACCCCCGGGGAAACTCGCGCAGTCCCCTCACCGTCCCGCCGTACGAGCAGCGCATCGGTGAGCACGCCGAGGACGCGCGGCTGCTGCTGGAGGCGGTCGGCGGCGACCCCCCGTACGTCTTCGGGACCAGCTACGGCGGCATGGTCGGCATGGACCTGCTCGCGCGCCACCCCGGGCGGGTGCGGGCCGTGGTCGCGCACGAGCCGTTCGTCATCGAGCTGCTGCCGCACGCCGCGCGCTGGCACGCGCTGTTCGAGGAACTGCACGAGATCTACCTGAAGGACGGCGTGGACGCCGCGATGCGCAGGTTCGGCGAGGAGGTCGGCCTGACGCCCCCGCCGGAGCCGCCGCCCGGGCTGCCCGCACCCATCGTGGAGATGCTGACCCGCGTCCGCGCCAACAGCGAGACCGTCCTGGCGCATGAGTTGCGGTCGTTCACCCGGTTCGTCCCCGACCTGGACGCGCTGCGCGACGCCCCGCTCGTCGTCGTCGGCGGCGCCGACTCCGGCGACGCCCTCACCCACCGGACGGCCGCCACCTTGGCGGAGCGCCTCGGCACCGGGCTCGTCGAGTTCCCGGGCGGCCACGTCGGGTTCCTGACCCATCCGGCCGAGTTCGCCAAGGCCCTCGTCGAGATCCTCGGCGACTGACGGGCCCGCGGCTCAGAAGTCGAAGCGTTCGTGGATGCGACGGCTCGGCACGCCCGCGCGACGCAGCGCGTGCCGAGCCGTCGTCGTCATCCTGCAAAGCCACAGAGGTCCCGCAGGGGCCGACCACGGTTGCGTTCCGAGCGAAAGCGGCCCTTGTCAGCGCCCGATCACGGGCCGGAGGTCCCATAAGGATCGACGTATCGGTTCGTGGACTGCTTGACGGCTTCAAGAATTGGTTGCATGGCCGGACCCGCCACGTAATACCGGCCCCTCGCCTGTCCCTGAGGCGCCAACCAGCCTAGACGGCACATCTCACGGATATCTCGAGTGGCCTGTTGGTTACTTAGTTCCGCGTCCTGCTGGTAGACGGTGCGCCGGACACGCGATTCCCAGAAGGCGGGCAACAGCGCGAAAACGGTCCGCTCGTCGAGACGATCGGCCGCCGCAGCCTCTGAGAGAGCGATCCATGCCCGACTCAGAAGATCAACCCTACGTTTGGCCTGCTGGGCCTGGAGGTGGTGAGCGCGCAAACAGAATTTCATCCACGGGCGCGTATCGCGGTCCGGGCTCCAGACAGGGCCCCCCACCTCCTCAAGGACCTTGTAATAGCCATAAGTGTTCTGCCCCCTGCCGAGCCACTCTTCGATAGATGAGAACTCCGGTGGGAGCAAAGCCTCCCTGGAGAAGACGAGAGTGGACAGGGCCCGTGACATCCGCCCATTTCCGTCCGCCCATGGATGAATTTTCACGAGGTTCAGATGCGCCATCGATGCTCTAACGTGGACGGGAGAATCCAAATCCCCCTCGTTGAGCCAGTGGACCAGCTCGCGCATGAGTTCAGGCACCATCTCGTACTCAGGGCCTGTATACGCGGCAACGGCGGGATCATCGGGGCTGGTCACATACACTGGCCCCTGTCGCAGCCGACCCGGACGCTTGTTCCCGTGATGCTCCTGAATCATAAAGTGCAGACCATTTATCAGACCCAAATCATAGCGGAACTCGCCACCCGCATCTGAGAGCGCCTGAATATAGGTCATCGCCCGTTGATAGCCCTCCAACTCCCTTCGCGTCGCATCGCTCGCATCGAGGGGCGCCTCACCCGCCATGAGCGCCTCCACGTCCTCTATCGACGCCGCATACCCCTCGATCGTGTTCGAACCCACGATCGCCCTGGCGGTGAGGCTCCTGCGCAGTTGCTTGGTCCATCGCTCTTGCGGACGAATGTGCGTGCGCAGGTCGTGGCGCATCCGCTCGACATCCTCAAGCACCCACTGGTCCGCATCGTCCAGAAGAGGCGTCCTATACAGCATGACTTGATGACACCATCATCATGTCATCAAGTCAAACACGCATACGGTAAGGCCGTCTGGTCATGGGGCTGCGCGACCGGAAGCTGTGTGCGGGAACCGGAGCCGAACCGGGGCTGGAAGGCGGTGACGCCGTACCGTCACATGATCGCCCGGCCCGCGATCCGGCCCATCAGCTCATCCAGGATGGTAGTTATTACCAGCGGTGAAGGCTGGCGTCGACCGCTCACACAGAATCAAACCCGGTCAAATCCTCGAGATGCCGGGGCCATGGCACAGTTGGGACGAGCGGTTCATGGCACGGACCGTGTCACGGTGGGTGGAGCACAACCGCCAGCTGATCGCGCTCGGCCGGCCGGACTCCCGCGCGATCCTCTCGAAGGAGGTCGTGGCGCTGCAGGCGCTACGCGACCACGAGGACCGGTTGACGGCGGGCGTGGAGTTGCTCGTCTTCAGCAACAACAGGGGCCAGACGCTGGAGATCCAGTTGATGGACCAGCCGCTGGCCGAGTGGCTGCGGCGCACGGCAAGGCCGCCCTCGCGGCGGCGTGGTTTCCCGACGATGCTACGCGCCCACTTGACGCCGGGCCGCCCCGGCATCGTGGGGCTGGCCCGAAACGCGTTCCGATCCCCGGAGCTGATCGCCGGAGTATGCGCCCGCTACCTGGCCGGACATCTCAATCAAGGGGTGATCCTGACCGAGCTGTCCCGCATCCGCCGGTGAAGCGGTGAGAAACGAGCGTCGGTATTCGGAGGGGGACATACCGTAGGCGGACTGGAAGGCACGAGAAAAATGCGACTGGACGGCGAAGCCCCAACGGGCAGCGATGGCGCGGATGGGCCAATCAGCTAGGGCCGGGTCGGTCAGGTCGTGTCGACAGCGATCCAAGCGGCGCGTGCGAATCCACTCCGCGACGGTGCAACCACTGGTTTCGAAGAGCCTGTGCAAGGTGCGTACGGAGATGTGATGGGCTTCGGCGATCGTCGCCAGTGCCAGGTCGGGGTCCCCGAGCCGCTGCTGAATGAATCTCTGGATCTGCAGGTACAGAACCTGCCTGCCGGACTCGGTCGGCAGCGCGTCCGTGTTTTCCATCTCATGGGCGATGAGAGCCGCCGTCAGGTCGAGCAGGGTGGTCGACACGCGGATGGCATCCGACGGCGTATAGCTGCTCAGATCGCGGGCGGCCTGAGCCGCGAAGGTGCGCAGCAGCGCGCCGACCCCGCGGCGCCCGGATAAGCGGGCTCCGATGAGGTCGCCGGTGGCGGCCGGTGGGACGGGGAGCAGCTTTCGCGGAATATGGAGCGCCAGATAACAGCCAACGCCTGATTCATACCACGCCTTATAGGGACGGGAGCTGTCGCCCACGCAGATGTCCCCAGGATGGAGTTCGGTCTGACGGTGATCGCACGTCAGTATGGCGGGTGCCTGCTCGTGGAACACCACGTGGTAGAGCTCCGGATCCGAACGGCGGATCAGATCGGCACCGCGATACATCCCCCGACGAGCCGTACTGCGAGTGGCCGTCCGCTCCATGGTCACCACACCTAGGTCTCCTACGGCTATCCGTCCCCAGAAACTGGCGTTCCTGTCGCCGTACATTTCCGTCGGCGCGACATCACGTAGTGCTGCCTCCCGGAAGTAGGCCAGCCCATCGGAAGGCGCGATATCCTCCGTCGTCACCACCGTGTACAAGGTGGATCCTCCCCCGAACCACAACGTAGTGGGATGAAACGCCTTTACGTAATGCTTATTTCAAGGATCGAGGTCCTTGTCAAGGTTCACACTGCGGCTGGCATGGCCCTCCTGAGTCCTTCTCTGACCCACCCTCGACCAGGGCCCTCCACAGTCGTTGATCTGCTGGACGGTCTTATGGCGCGCGTCGTAGAGCCCGGCTCGGCGAACGCGGCATGAGTTCGGGGTGAGCTTTTGGGACCCGCCTCCCCCGCCTGGGCTGCGGGCCCGTGCGGGGGCGAGTCCGTCGTTGGCGCGGGTCGTGCGGGAGCAGTAGGCCCTCGTTCCGGTTGTGGCCGGCCTGGTGCGTGAGCTGCTGTGCTCCGTGTGCTGGTCAGACAGCCCAGGCCTGGCAGCCGATCAAACCATCAGCGTTCGCACGGGTCAGTAGCACGTGGCAGGCAAAGTCAAGCACAAGGCGCTGGTTGTCAACGACATGCAGCCTCGCCTCCGGAATGATCTGATTTGCGCGAATTCGGAGTTCGAGAACGGGGGCCGCCCCCGGGGTGGCGTAAGCCCGGGGCTGTTGATACGAGCCGACCGATGTCGGAAGCGGTTCGTCTTCGGAACGTTCGACTCAGCGGGGCCGCCGGGACCGGAAGTGCGGCGAGCGACACAACTCGGCTGGGAAATCGGATATGTGCGTGATCTCCCTGATACCTGCCGATCAGCTGTGACTAGAGCATGCCAACACACACGAGAAGGAAGGATGACACATGCTGAAAAGACTTGCGCGTCGTGCCTGGGTCGCTGTCGCGGTGGGTCTGGCGGCCATGCTGCTTGGGGTGTCGGCAACGGCCACGGGTGCGGCCGCCGCTGCAGTGAGCGGCGTGAGTGACGGTCCCGAGGCTACGGCCGGGGACGCGTCGGGACGTACAGCGTTCACACTGCCGCACCACACCTATGTACGCGAGGACGGCAGCATCGACACCATTGCCGACCCCAAGGCCGTGGCGTCGCTGCGTGAGGCCGCGTTGGCCGATGGCGGCTGCGGCTACGCCTGTGACGGCAAGGATCCCAACAGCTATGTATGGAACGGCTCGACGTGCAACGACGCCGTGACCATCTACCGGCACGACGAAGGCGGGGCTTACGCGGAACTGCGGTTCAGCAGTCGCTGTGCGACGGCGTGGACCCGGACGTGCTGCTACGTACGGGCCGGCGGGTTCGGCTACGCGGCCAACGGCACCCAGCGGAACTCGGTTTACAACGGCCAAGGCGTCTACTCCGGTAGTCCCATCTGGACGGCGATGCTCTACGACTACGGATCGCTGACGTACAAGGCCTGCTTCGACCGCATACTCGCGGGTTCGGGCCACGACTGGGCGTGCACCGGCAATTACTGACGGATCACATCGACACCGTTCCGGGACCGCCCTGCGCGGCCCCGGAACGCGTCCTGAGGGAGTGAGTCACATGGCGGACCAGATGGTCTTGATGGCGCAGCAATTCATTAACAAGGTCTACGGCTCGCTTATCGGGATACCCCATGTCGCGGAGGACGGGGAGACGGGCTGGGCCACCATGTACGCCCTGACCCGATGTCTCCAATACGAGCTCGGCATCACATCCCTGTCCGACAACTTCGGGCCCACCACGCTCGCGACGCTCACGGCCCGGTACCCGTCGATCGATGGCTCCACCAGCGGCGCCAGCCGCATCATCCGAATCATCCAGGCGGGCCTGTACTGCAAGGGTTACGACGGCGGGGGTGTGGACACCTTCAACCTGCCCTCCGGGATCTACAGCGACCGCGTCGCGACGGCGGTGCAGCGGCTGAAGTCGAACGCGGGCGTCGCCGATACCTTCTCGGGCTCCGCGATGGTCCCGAAGCTGTTCAAGGCGCTGCTGACGATGGATGCCTACGTCGTCGTAGGGAACGGAAACGAAACCGTCCGGACCATCCAGCAGTGGATGAACGCCAGCTATGTCCAGCGCGTCAACTTCTTCATCATTCCCTGCGACGGGCACTTCTCACGCGACGTACAAAAAGCGCTCATGCTGGCGGTGCAGTTCCAGATCGGCATGAGCGACGCGCAGGCTACCGGCGTCTTCGGGCCGGGCACGCAAGCCGGGCTCCGCGCCAACACGCTGTCGATCGGGTCGGCCGGGCGCTGGGTCCAACTGTTCTCCGCCGCGATGGTCTTCAACCAGCGCGCCGGTATCACGTTCACCGACGCCTTCACACCGTACCTATCCGGGCTCGTCAGGGATTTCCAGGACTTCGCGAAGCTCCCCGTCACCGGGCAAGGGGACTTCCAGACGTGGGCGTCCCTGCTCGTCTCCACCGGCGACGCGACCCGGCGGGGACAGGCGGTCGACTGCGTCACCGAGATCACCGCGGCACGCGCGCAGAGCCTGCGCGCGGCCGGTTACCAGGTGGTCGGCCGGTACCTGTCCAACGTCCCCAACACGTCCCTGGACAAGAAGATCAAGTTAGGCGAGCTCAGCACGATCGCCGAGAACGGGCTGCGCTGCTTCCCGATCTACCAGACCTACGGTGACTCGGCAGGCTACTTCAGCTCCGATCAGGGGGCGTCCGATGCGCTGGCGGCGATCGACCGCGCACGCTTCTACGGCTTCAAAGCGGGCACGCGCATCTACTTCGCAGTGGACTTCGACGCCATGGACTACCAGGTGACCGAGCGGGTCATCCCGTACTTCCGCGGGGTCAAGGACACGATGGAGCAGTACGGCAGCGTCTACCGCATCGGCGTCTACGGTCCGCGCAACATCTGCTCGCGCGTGGCCGCCGCAGGGCTGAGCTCGGCGAGCTTCGTCTCGGACATGTCCACCGGTTACTCCGGCAATCTCGGGTATCCGCTGCCCCAGGACTGGGCGTTCGACCAGATCGCCACGATCACGATCGGGTCAGGGGACGGGCGCATCGAGATCGACAACGACATCGTGTCGGGTCGCGACTGGGGGCAGAACACCTTCGACCAGGGCGAGTGGACCGACGGGCAGGACTACGGCTTCGACTACTCGCTCAAGCCCGCGCTGCTGGCGGATATGCAGCATTACCTGGAGTCCCAAGGGATTCCCGAGCGCGGCGGCAATACTGGCGAGAACGTCGGGCAGATCTACTCGACGACCGAGGCGCTCAACCTGGCGATGAGCTACGACGCGCTCACGACCGGCCTCGCCCGGGCACTACGGATACGCAAGGCACTCATCACCGTGCCGATCTTCTGGGAGATCCGCAAGCTCACGGTCCTCGACGGGCTGGCCGACGACGGCGTCGTTCTGTACCACACGGGCCACGACTGGGATCCCACGGACTACTGGATCAAGCGTGACTGCAGCACGGGTCTCGGTCAAATCTGGGCAGTCACTGCGATCGAAGCACGGAACTACTGCATTCAGCAGGGGATCATCACCGGTGCGGTCAAGGACCGGGACCGCGACGCGGACGTCTGGGAGGTCTGGCAGAAGCTGCACAACGACGTGTACTTCAACATCAGCACGGCGGCGCATGTGCTGATCCACGCTGCGACCGACATCCGCCGGAACGAAGGCGACACGCCGATCCAGATCCCCCGGCCGTCGCTCGACTACAGCGACGAGTACACGCGCCTGCTGCTGCGGCGCTACCAGGGGTTCGGCGACGCCCCCGAGGAGCACAGCTACATCAAGCTCGGGGTGTACCGGGTGTTCGAGAAGTACTTCGCGCAGTTGCGCTGACACCTCCGCCGCCGAGGCTCGCCTCAGTGCCGGGACGGCGAGCAGGCGGGCCGTCCATACCGAGGCGGCGCGGCCGTGCACCAGAAGAAGATCACCTGGCCACGGCGTGACGCGGCCATCGGCCTGGACGGCGGCCCCACGACCGGTGTCACCCGATGCAGGGCGACTCGACATGGAAACCGCGGAAAACGCGCCGCACGGACTCTCATGAGTTCCTGCGACGCTCAGATGGGAGTGTTGAATGATTTCGTCACGGCGCGTATTCCTGCGATCTGCGGCCGGCCTAGCTATCGTTTCAGGCACAGGCGCGATCTTCGCGCAGCCTTCTATCGCAAACTCTGGCGATCCAGCCAGCCCCAGCAAAGACAGCGTCTCCAAGGCACAGCGCGCCTTCGCCGAGATCGTGCCCGGCGGGACGTCCCCGAACGGCTGGCTGATCAACACTGCTGCTAATTCTGGAGGCAGCGTGTGGACGCGCCCCGTGCCTGGTACGGGATTCGAAATCGACGTTGCCATAGGGGATGTCGAAGTAATCCTGGTCCATATCGTCCGGAGGTTCCACTACGAGATCGATACCCTGCGCCCGGGTGAGGTCATTGGATTCAAAAGTCCTGCCACAGTCAAAAGACGTGAACTCAATCACGCCTCCGGTACCGCGATAGACATTCGCCCCGGCCATTATCCACCTGACGTCAGAAACGGGTTCTATCCACACGAACTCGCCGTCATCCGCGATATCCTTACCCAGTGTGAGGGTGCCGTGAAATGGGGTGGCGATTTCTCGTCTCCAGACGAGGCACATTTCGAGATCGGCGTCCCGCCGACCGACAAGCGGGTCAGGAAAGTCGCACAGAAGATCCGTGGTTGGAACATCACGCCCGGCGCAGGCGCCGGAGTCCTGCGAGATCTCAAGATGCCCGGCTGAGTAGCGGCCAGGCAGGTACGGCGGAAATGCGTCGTGGGCTGTCGACATCTCCACGGGGGGTTGGTCGCGCTCGGCATCAAGGTCGCCGCCTCCGCGGTCTGGGGGATCCTGAAGGTCCACGGCATCGCCTCGGCTCCCGAACGCGAGCACGCACCTAGATGATCAATTTTCACTTGATCAGCTTGGCGGACGGCCGATGGCCGACAACTGGGGTCGGGCCACCACTCAGCCGGTGCAGCGCGGCGGCTTCGTCCGGTTCTCCAACCTCCCGGTCAACCCTGCTCCTGCCGAAAACTACATCCATGCAGCTCAAGCGGTAGGGCCGTGGAGGTAGCCAGGGTGGTAAGTGCGCTTCGAGACGAGCACGCGTCGCCACTCCAGGCAAGTAGCCCTGCGAACCGACGTGTACCTATCAGTAGTCAGCGATCAGCAGTTCGTGCTGCCATCCGGCCGGCGGCGAGTACCTTGATCAAGAACCCCTGACCATTCGCTCGCAAGAATCCGTTGGGAAGAAGACTCGGTGCATCGATTCCTGCCGAGCCGAAATCGATTTGAGCCCATCCGATAAACCCAACAGCGGCCTCTTCCACACAAACAGCACTCCGGCAAAGGCCGGCCGCGCCTTCCAATCCGCCCGCTGAGGTCGCGAGAGTCACCCGGTCACGGTGAAGATCGACGACTGGGCCGTCTCGTCGGGGGAGGAGGCGGATCATGTAGCGGCCGGGCTTGAGGGGCTGGGCCGCGTCGGCGAGGAGACCACCGCCCCGGACCACATGTACGCTCAACGGCCCCGGCCTGAACCGCACCCGAACGCGTCGGTGCGCGCCACCTCCAGGGCTTTGGCGTAATAATCATGACATGCCGGTTTTATTAAGGGCGCTTCTGGCGGGCATCGCGGTCGCGGTGTCACTTTTTCTTCTCGGGAACTACTGGCCGCAGGGGCCCGAAGAGGACGACTTCACGTCGAGCGCGGTGATGATGATCGCGTTCTTCCCGCTCTCGTTTCTGTCGAGTTGGGTTGGCAGGCTGCCGCGCTGGCAGCTCATCGGATTGCTCGCACCGTTCGCCACGGTCGCGCTGTTGGTGATCGACCTCTCGCTCTCCCCGTTTACGCCTAATGGGGAGCTGCCATGGTTTTTCAACCTGTTCTACATCGTGGGGGCGTTTGTCCTCGCCACGTGGATATGCGCCCCCGGGAACCGGGTCGTGCGCGGTTCCGTGGCCGGGACGGTCCTTCTCGCCGCGATCGCGACGCCGATTGTCTCGGGGCGGATCCTCGACGCGCGACGGGTGGACGACCTGAAGAACGCCGGAGTGCCGCTGATCGCACCGGTCATCGCGGACTACACGCTCGCCGGCATGGACGATCTCCTTCCTGCGGGCATGATCGGCCTCACGTACTTCCCCACCGAGACCCACCACCTCGATCCGGCGATCGACGTCTACGTCATGCCCGGCGCGGCCGGCACTCCAGAGGCCGCGTGCGCCGATCCGTACCCGAACTCGGGCTGGAAGGCGGTGGCGCCGTGCCGGCAGATATCCCCCGGCGTGTGGACGACACGGCTGGAGAACGGCTACACACCCGTGTACGCCCGGCACGGCGACGCCCTGGTGCAGGTGGGCGGGCACGACGTGACCGAGGAGCTCCTCCTGTCCGTCCTGCCGACCTTCCGCCCCATCTCGGCGGAGAAGCTGGTCGCGCTCAAGTCGGGGTGACCCGCCCGTCGGCGAGACGCTCCCTGCTGACGGCCAGGTCTTCCGGCCAAGCGCGCCCGACCCCGACCGCGGGAGCCCGGCCGTACTGGGCCTGCGCGCCATCGCCGACACGAGCCTGCAGTCGGTGTGCCAATTTCAGGAAATGGTGACGGATCTCTCGTTTGGGCCGCTGAGGAGGAGATTGAGGTGGGCGGTCTCGATATTGACCGCCTCTTCGGCGGGCTTCGGAGAATCCGGGAAAAGGGTTATGGATAGGGAAGTTTCGGTGGATTCCCAGACACCCGTCACGCGGCCGGCGTCCACGACCACCGGGGCGATCCAGCCGGCGGTCTTGCTGACGTCCTTGCGGTGATGGGCTGGGATGACGCGGGTGTCGTCGGTGCCCATGCCGAGGACGTACTGGTCGAAGGCGGGCAGCAACCGGAACATGTCGGTGGGCGGCGTCGCGGCGAGGGACTCGGCGTCCTCGGTGCGGATCCACAGGGTCTCGCCCTCGACGTCGACCTCGGTGAGGGTGTCGCCGAGGTCGGCGAACCACTGGCGCAGCGTGGTCTTCTTCAGCGCGCCGCGTGAGATCCAGCGGTTGAAGACGTCGGGCCCGGCCGGCCCGTACGCGGAGAGGTAGGCGGGGATGACGACGCGGGCGGCCTCCTCGGGCTCGGGGAGGCCCGGCCAGCCGGGGAGGTACGTCGCGGGGCTGGTGAAGGTGACGCGGCCGTCGTCGCCGTTGCCGTTGCACAGGTAGCCCTGCCAGGCGAGGGGCTTCAGCACCGCGCCCCAGCCGGACTTCACCGCCTCGGAGATCGTGGAGTCCTTGGTCCGCCGCTCGACGGCCGCGACGAGGTCCTCGCGGGTGAGGACGGCCCCGTCGAGTTCGGCCTGGACGGCTTCGGCGAGTTCGGCCATGCGCGGGGCGTCCAGGAAGGACTTCTGCCAGGCGCCCTTCTCCCAGGTGCGGGTCGAGGCCAGCAGGGACAGGTACGCGGGCGCGTCGCGCGTGGACAGGGTGTGCAGGGTGCCGCGCATGGCCCAGGTGCGCACGAGCTCCTTGCCGGCGACGCCGCGCTGGACGGCGTCCTTCACCGGGTCGGGCGAGCGGACCGCGACCGTGAGTTCGGCATTCGATTTCACCTGGCTCTGGATTCCGCACAACCGGCGGACGATCTCCTCGGTGGACGGCGATTTCGGCCGGTCGAGGAATTGCCGGCGCATACGCCACGCGAGAACGGAGTCCCAGGTCAGCATCATCGTCAGCCCCTCAGGTCTGTGGTGAGAACCTGCCCAGCGACGGTCCGGCCGTGCTCGGGGCCGAGGATAGCCCTATACCCCCGGACCCTGCAGCTCCGAACGGGCCCAAAAGGGCCGAACGCGCGCCGCGCTCAGACGACGTCGGCGAAGCGGTCGACCTGCTTGGGGTCGCGGCCATAGCAGTACAGCATCACCTCGTCGGCGCCGAGGTCCGCGAAGCGAGCGATCGCGTCGCGGATCTCGCCGGGCGTGGTGAGCATACCGGCGACCATCTGCTCGGCCTGACCGGTCCAGCCGTAGTAGGCGCCCATGGCCGCACGGGCGTCCTCGACCACCTCGCGCGGGCCGAGCACGGCGTTGGCCTGGGCGACGACGGGGAGCGCCAGCGCGCCCGTGCTCCCTCCAGGACCTGTGGACGACCTCGATGAGCCGTCCGAGCCAGGAGGGCGGGGCGGCGGCGAGGAAGCCGTCCCCCCAGCGGGCCACACGTTCGAGCGCGACGGGTAGGAAGCCGCCGAACAGCACCTCGGGACCGCCGGGACGCGCGGGCGCGGGCCCGATCGGGCCGACGCCGTCGCCGTACGGCTCGCCCGACCACAGGCGGCGCATCACGGCCATCTGCTCGTCCAGACGGCGCCCGCGGGTGCGGAAGTCGACGCCCGCCGCCAGGAAGTCGTCCTCGCGCGGGCCGACCCCGATGCCGAGGACCAGGCGGCCGCCGGAGAGACGGTCGAGCGTCACGGCCTGCTTGGCGAGCAGCGCCGCGTCGCGCAGGGGCGCGATGAGCACCTCGGTCTGCACGCGGATCCGCGTGGTGGCTCCCGCGAGGGTGGCGAGCGTGACCATGGGCTCGGGGTTGTGGTACGCGAGACGGTCGAGCAGACCGAGGGTGGTGAAGGGACCGGCGTCGGCGCGCCGGGCCCAGTCGAGCAGCAGCGGCGGGTCGGAGATGGGCAGGCCGAGACCAACGTTCACGAGATTCCTCCGAAGGAAGAGACGGCAGAAGACCGCGCCGCCCCTCCAGACCTCGGGCGCTCATCGTGGCCCAGAGGTGGGACTCCCGTTTGCGGCTTACTTCTGGGGAGTGCCCGTTTCAGAGTGAGCCCAGCGTAAGGTGAGCACTGTTCTTACGGCAAACCGTTTCATGGTCCTCGCGTTCGCGGTCCTCATGCGACATGCACCGGCAACAGCCTGGTCATGCGCGGTTCCTTGCCGTTCTTCACCATCTGGCCGACCTCATCACCGGGTGGCTCGCGAGGTCGGTGGTAGGATGCGATGTCCCCTTTCTTTGCGGGACGATGCCGAGGTACGGAGGATGCGAGTCATGCTCGTCAGCGAGGACGACGACTCCGAGTGATGCCCGCCGTCCGTCATCGCCGTTTCCCCACGGCGTGACGCAGCGGCCCGGCGCGCGTTCAGAGCGCCCCCGGGCCCGCGGGATCCGTCCACCACCCATCATGCGCCGGTCCGGCGCGTCCTGAACCGTGCCGCGCGGCCGTACGGCCCCGCACCCTGTGACGCGCCTCCGGGCCGGGCTTCTCGTCCCCGGGATCTTTCATGCCTGACGCGACCATCGTGTGCACCGACCTGTCGTTCTCCTGGCCGGACGACACCCCTGTCTTCGACGGCCTTTCGTTCTCCCTCGGCAGCGGCCGGACCGGCCTCGTCGGCCCCAATGGCGCCGGGAAGAGCACCCTCTTCCGCCTGATCACCGGGGAGCTCCGGCCCCGCGCGGGCTCGGTGTCCGTGCAGGGCGAGACCGGGTACCTGCCACAGTCCCTGCCGCTGCTGGACGGCACGGTCGACCAGGCACTGGAGATCGCCCCGATCCGCGCCGCGCTGAACGCCATCGAGTCCGGCGACGTCCGCGAGGAGCATTTCACCGTCGTCGGCGACAACTGGGACATCGAAGAGCGCACCGCCGCCGTCCTCGACCGCCTCGGCCTGGGCGACGTGACGCCGGACCGTCCGCTGCGCACGCTCAGCGGCGGTCAGGTGCTCTCCATCGGGCTGGCCGCCCAGTTGCTGAAGCGGCCCGACGTCCTGCTGCTGGACGAGCCCACCAACAACCTCGACCGCGCCGCGCGCGAGCGGCTCTACCGCGTGGTCGAGGAATGGAAGGGCTGCCTGCTGGTGATCAGCCACGACCGCGCCCTGCTGGAGCGGATGGACGCCATCGCCGAATTGCACTCCACGGAGCTGCGCCTGTACGGCGGCGGCTTCATGGCCTACACCGAGGCCGTGGACCGTGAGCAGGAGGCGGCGCAGCGCGCGGTACGCGGCGCCGAACAGGACCTGCGCCGCCAGAAACGCGAGGCGCAGGAGGCGCGGGAGCGGGCCCAGCGCCGGGCGAGCAACGCCAAACGCAACAAGAGCTCGCTGGGCCTGCCGCGCATCATCGCGGGCGGGTTGCAGCGCCAGGCCCAGGAGTCGGCGGGCCGGTCGGCCGAGGTGCACCAGCAGCGCGCCGCGGACGCCAAGGCCAGGCTGGAGGAGGCGACCCGGGAGTTGCGCGAGGAGGCGCGCATCGCGATCACCCTCCCTGAGACACGGGTGCCCGCCGGTCGTACGATGCTGACCTGCGAAAACGTCAACGTGAGCTACGGCGGCGGCCCGCTGTTCGCGCCTCCGGGTCTCACGCTGAGCGTGCGCGGCCCCGAACGGATCGCCCTGCTCGGCCCCAACGGCTCGGGCAAGTCCACCCTGCTGAAGCTGATCACCGGGGAACTGGAGCCGGCCACCGGCACGCTGCACCGCGCGGCCGAGCCGCAGCCGGCCGCGAGCGGTCCGGACCGTTCAGGGCCGAGCCATTCAGGGCCGAGCCATTCGACGGCCAGGGCGGCCTACCTGTCCCAGCGGCTGGACCTGCTCGACCTGGACGCGAGCGTGGTGGACAACCTGCGCCGCTTCGCGCCGCACATGCGTGACAACGAGCTCCACCACCGGCTGGCGCAGTTCCTCTTCCGCGGCGACCGCACGAACCTGCCCGCCTCGGCCCTCTCCGGCGGCGAACGCCTGCGCGCCACGCTGGCCTGCGTCCTGTCGACCGACCCCGCTCCGCGGCTCCTCCTGCTGGACGAGCCGACGAACAACCTCGACCTGACCAGCGCGGGCCGGCTCGAGAACGCCCTGAACGCGTACGAGGGCGCGTTCCTGGTCGTCAGCCACGACCTCCCGTTCCTGCGGGCGATCGGCGTCACCCGCTGGCTGGAACTGGACTCGGGCACGCTGCGCGAGACCTCGGCGCCCGACGACGAGGAACAGCCCGCCTGAGGAGACGCGGCGGCTTCCCGTACGGTCCCGCTCGCCTTCGCGCCTTCGCGCCTGAGCGCCTCAGACCGTTCCCCGCGCTCAGCTGATGGGCCGGTTCGCGCCCCTTGCCGGTCACAAAATCGTTGGACAACGCGGACGCCCATGGTGATCGTTGAATGCATGCCGCAAGAGATCTGGGATGCGTATACCGCCCAGCGCTACGACACGCCGGGCGTCGGCATGTTCGCGCCCGAGGTCGTGGGGCCGACCGTCGACCGCCTCGCCGAACTCGCGGGCGACGGGCGGGCGCTCGAGTTCGCCATCGGAACCGGCCGCGTAGCCGTCCCTCTCGCCGAGCGAGGGGTTCCCGTCACCGGCATCGATACGTCACCGTGGATGATCGACCGCCTGCGTACTAAGGCGGACGAAACGACGATCCCGGTGGTCGTCGGCGACATGGCCACGGCCGTCGCGCCCGGGAAGTACACGCTGGTCTACCTCGTCTTCAACACGATTTCGAACCTGCTCACCCAAGCCGAGCAGGTCGCGTGTTTCCGCAACGCCGCCCGCCACCTCACGCCCGGCGGCCGGTTCGTGATCGAGCTCTGGGTACCCGAGTTGCGCAAGCTCCCCCCGGGCCAGCAGGCCACGGTGTGGCACTGCGAGCCTGGGTACATCGGCCTGGACACCTACGACGTCCTGAACCAACACGTCGTGTCGCACCACTTCACGTTCGACGAGACCAGGCAGGCTCAGCTGTCCCGCAGCCCGCACCGCTACATCTGGCCCGCCGAACTCGACCTCATGGCCCAGCTCGCCGGCCTCGAACTGGAGACCAGACACGCGGACTGGACCGGATCCGACTTCACCGAAGACTCCCGCTCCCACGTCTCCGTCTACCGGACCCCGCACTAGCCTCGTCCGCCCCACGACATCCGCATCCGGCTCAGTCGCCTCGTCGGCCGCGCCTACTCCGGCGTGGTGGAGCACTCCGTCTGTGCTCACAACGGGTACGGCGTCATCGTCGACGGCATGATGACGGCCTTTGAGAAGGTCTCGTGACGATGGGCTTCGAGAATTCGGGAATCAGCCCATGGACTTGGCGCCGTCCAGCGACTCGCGAATGATGTCGGCGTGGCCGGCGTGCTGCGCGGTCTCGGCGATGATGTGCAACAGCACCCGGCGGGCCGACCACTTCGCGCCCGGCTCGAACCAGGGGGCGCTCGGCAGCGGATGCGCGACATTCAGATCGGGCAGGGTGACGACCACTTCGTCGGTCCGGCGCGCCGCCTCGGCGTAGTCGTCCAGTACGCCGGCCAGCGTCTCGCCGGGCAGCATCCGGAACTCGTCGGCCCAGCGAGCGAAGTCCTCCTCGGTCATGGCCGAGAAGTCGGCCATCGTCGATGGCCCTTCCAGGATGAAGTCGGCCCACCCCCGTTCGACGGCCGCGACATGCTTGATGAGCCCGCCCAGGCAGAGCTCGCTCGCGGTGGTCCGCTGCCCGGCCTGCTCGTCGGTGAGCCCGCGCGTGGTGAACCGCAGGAAGTGCCGGTGCTTGGCCAGCGTCTCCAGCAAATCGGCACGCTCATCGCTGAGGCCGCTCGAATCGGCCTGCCCGCGCTCGGTGAACTGCTCGTTGATGGCCATGGTCTCCGCCCCTCGTCGGTCGTGGATCGCCTTCGTGTCCCACGCTAGGCCTCATAGCGGCCACTTCCTGACCTGAATAGCAGCGATACGAGCAAAGCCGAACCGAGGAACGAGAATCGACGTCTATGAACAGGTGAAGGTCTTCAACTACCTAGAAGGACCAGCCGCCGCGGTGACGATCTCGATAGGCTGCGCCCCCGCGATCAACAACGGCCTGCTCCAGGCCGACCTGAACGACCACATCCGCGACCAGATCCTCCACCTGGCCCCACCCTGAGAACCGCCACCCGAACCCGAGCGCGCCCGTCAGTCCCGAGATGGCATCACGTACAGCGCGTGCGTGCCGTCCAGCCACTCCTGGTCGATCTCCCGGCCGGTGACCCGGGCGATCACGGTCAGCGCTGAGGTGACGCACTCCGCGAGTGAAGGTCCCTCTGGACCGCTGCCCAGTTCGAAACGCAGCCCTTCCACGTAGGGGTCCAGCGCATGAGGGTCGGCTCCGTCGCGGAGCGGCGGGTAGGTGACGCTGAGACTCGTGATCATCTGCCCGTCCATCGCGTAATGGAGGGTTTCGTCGCCGTCGTAGCCCCATTCCAGGCTAAGCGCCCGGCCCGAGTCACGCGACAGGGCGGACATTCCTAGCAGCGAGGCGCAGTCCCACCCGCCGATCTGGAAGATCAACGTCCACGCCCCGAAAGGTCCCACCAGGACGAGGTTGTCGCCCTTCGCGTTCGCGATGTTCCTGAGGTCGCCGTCGGTGCGGGAATCCAGATCCGCCCCGAGTCGCCGCGCGGCCTCCTCGACCCCGATTCCTTCACACCAGGCGGCACAGAATTCCGCGAGGGGCTCCTCCTCGTCACCGTAGAACCGCGCGTAGGAGTGAAGCAGGTCGTGGAGCCGCTCAGCGGATTTCATCGAAGTGTCCTTCCAGCACAAGCATCGCTTCCCGGCGACGCGCGGTCGAGCGGGAGCGGGGTATGCCTGCTTCTACGACTATGCCCTTGATGTCATCATCGTCCAGCGCAAACGGTGCTACGGCCAGAAAGCACATGAAGATCGCTTTGGGCTTTCGCTTCTCGTCATTGATCAAAGTTCTGCTACGAGGCTTGGTGCAGATGGCGGAAGGCCACGCACAGGCTCGTCGCCGGAGAGCTTGTTGTTGAAACGGCGATTGTGAGCAAGCAACCGGGCGGCACCGGTTTTCCCTGCGGCTGTCCGCAGGCGCTCAATCGCCGGCACGCCGACGCTCGGCCAGGTGACCCCACGCTGATACGACAGCGATGGAGACGACCAGCAAGGCGGCGCTTCCGGCGATGTCGAGCACATAGTGGTTCCCCGTGATGAGCACGACTGCCGCCATCCCCAGCGGAAAAGTCCACGAGAGCAACGCCAATCGCGGATGGGAGGACCGCAGCGCATACCACACGGAATACGCGCACCACAACGACCACCCCACGTGCATACTGGGCATCGCCGAATACAGGTTCTGGCCGTTCTCGATCTCTCGTGAGGCATGTCCGCCCAGGATGTCGTGCTCGGCAATGATGTCGACGACACCCGGTAAGGCGAACCGTGGGGGCGACATGGGCAGTGCCCAGAAAACGGGCAGCACGAGAACGACCATCGCGATGAGGGTCCGGCGGACCTTGACATATACATCGGCATGCCGAACGAAGACCCACACCAGCACACCGATGATCGCGAGGTAGTACAGGCGGTAGTAATACACCGCCGGCTGGATGAGGGCCGGATGCTCGGTCAGCCACTGGTTCGCCCTCAGTGCGATGTCCAGGTGAACGGCCCGTTCAATGGATTGCAGGGCCAAAGCGTTGGCGGTGGCGGCTGCGACGTCTTTCCCGGCGGCGGCATGAAGCCGTGAGAAGAGCAGGATCACCAGCAGCAGACCGGCCACTTCGACGAGTGGTGCGGGGCGCCGCCCACCCATCCTCCCGACAAGTGGGGCTGAGCGAGCACGCGCCACCAGGCGCGATAATCGACCGTCGGCCACCTCACGCAGGTTCACGCGGGTCACACTAACGCCCCCCGTCTTCGGCATGGATCATGTCACGGCCGATGAATGTCTCGTCGTTCTGCTCGGCCGGCACGGCACCGACCAGCCGGATGATCGCCTCCCGGTTGGGGAAGATGCCCACCACGTCGGTCCGCCTGCGGATTTCCTTGTTCAACCGCTCCTGAGGGTTGTGGCTCCACACCTGCCGCCACACGGCCTTGGGGAAGCCGGTGAACGCCAAGATGTCCTCACGTGCCTCGTCCAGATGCGCGGCGGCCCTGGGGTATTTGGCCTCCAGCACCTCCACGACATGGCGGTGCCGGGCGTAGACGGACTCGGCGTCGGGCTGCTCGAAGACGGTGCGCAGCATGGTCGCCACCCACGGCTGAGCCCGGCGGTGATCTCGCCGTAGCCGGCGCCGCAGATCTGCTCGACCTCGGCGTCCATCATCCGCTGCGCGAACTCGCGGATCATCGTGCGCAGCAGGTCCGGGCTCGCCGCGGCGAGGGTCTCCTCGAAGTACTCCCCGGTAGACAGCACAATGTCATTGACGGCCACTTCGTCCCCTTCGTATTGATGTGAGCGAATCGAAGGATTACGAAGTGGCCGTCTTTTGTCACGTGGATCTCACCTGCACCAGCCGCAGGGCTTGATCACCCGCACACCATCTCCCTGGACGTGAACGGGTCGGCGGCCGGCACGTGACCGGACATCGTGCGGGCCCCGCGTGACCTGCCGCGAATCGACCGGCTGACCGGCGGTCGCTACTTCTTGTCCATCAGTTCGATCCACTCGTTGACGAGCTGCTCCAGCGCCTCCTTGTTGGCCTCGACCTCGCCCATGTTGCGGATCTTGGCGTACGCCTTGCCCTTGGGGCCGGGCTCCAGCAGGCCGCCCTCGTCCTTGAGCAGGGCGCCCTGGTGGAAGACCAGAGCGGCGGCGTCCTTGACCCGCGGGCTGAAGGTGGCCAGTTCCTCCTTGTAGGCGAAGCTGGGGCCACCCCATTTAACGTCTTCCTCGATTTTGGGATTGGCGGTGATGATAGCCCTGATGGCTTTCATCTCCTCCTTCAGCGGATGGTCCAGCTTGGCGAGGAAATCGTCGACCTTTTTTGAATTGGACATTCCCCCAAACTAGCAGCGCGACCCGACAACCGCATCTCGGTGGGAATAGTCGTAGGGTGTAGCTCTTCCGCAGTGAGCTGGTCGATCAGGCGGTTTGTGTGTATTGGTCCTGGTGAGGGGCTTGATGGATGCGTTGGTGTTCGCGGTCGAGGTGATAGCGCCAGTAGGCCGGGAAGTCTCCGCAGGAGATCAGAGCGCGGAGTTTCAGGATGGCTTCGGCACCTGGTAGCCCCCAGCGGGCGCCGGTGATGTCGAGGCGGTCGCCGATCAGGTGGCGGCAGGCTCCTTCGATGACGCCGGTGGCGATCGGCCAGCCGTGCTCCAGGGCGTGGTCGTAGTGCAAGAACTCGGCGTGGCCGGTCAGGTAGCGGATGCAGGTGTCCACCCCGTCGCGGTGATCAGGGGTCAGGCCGGCTGCGGTGGCCTGGGCATCGAGGGTGGCCACGACGTGGTCGAGGTGACCGGCCGGCAGGGCGAGCGCATGGGTGGCGACCCAGTCCTCGGCCGCCGGATCGTCGGTGGCGTGCGGGCACCACGCCGCTTTCCATAGGTATTCCAGCACGTGGATCAGATCGATGACGATGTGAACCCGTATGGTGCGGCGTTCGGCTTCGGCGCGGATGAGGTCGAGCTGATGGCGGGCTCCGTCGACCAGCACCACCCAGGTCCGCGCGCCCGCCCAGGCCCGGCGTGGCGGCGTGCACCCGCATGATCGGCCCTGAATAGCCATGCACAGACGGCCTGAATGATCGGACACTGGGAGATAAACCAGCGCGCCGTTCGGGCGACCGGGAACCCAGCACGGCGTTTCCGCAGGTCAGTGCACTGAAGCTGGGGGACGGAATTACCATTCTGTCCCGTTACTCAGTCGGAGCACTCACACGATGGCGCCGTCGGGCGGTTCGGGCAATAGCGACCTCACCTTCAGTTACAGTTAGCTACTGATCAACTACTCTGCGACGATCCTGTGTAGGGATCGCCACATCCCCAGCGAAGGAGCAAGCATGCGAGCCAAACTCCCCGCCATCGTCCTGACCTCCGCCCTGACCATCGGCGGCGTTGCCGCCGTTGCCGCAGGCGTCGCCTACGCCGCCATCGGCGGTGCCCAAGCCCCCTACGCCCGTGCCGCCGCCGTCGTCGATGCCAATGGCAGCGTCGTGCGTTCGAAGGGCGTTACCGCAGTCCGAAAGATCAACACCGGCCAGTACTGCATTGAGGTCGACCCCGACATCGACGCAACGAAGGCCGTCCCGGTCGCGACCAAGCGGTGGGGCGCTCCCTGGAACTCCACCGTGTTCGTCGACCAGCAAGCCACCCAGTGTGGCGACTCAGCCCGCCACATCTTCGTCGGCGCCGGCAACAACGGCGCCGCTGCCGACATCCCCTTCAACGTCATCGTGCCCTGACACCTGTCGGCAACTGCCACAGCACACCACCCGAGCCGAGGGCCTGTGCAAGAGCTTTCGGCAATCGGCTCGGGAGTGGGCGGGCCCATCACCAGCAGCAACCCTCCGGCCCCCGGCACCAGGCTCGAGGGCCTCGGCTTTGTGGCCGGTGGCCGGACAGCTACGTGCCCGGCAGGACATCGTATCCGCCCGTTACCCGTTGCCCGGCGTCTCGCCATCCGAGGACGCATCTGGCCTGTCCGGGGTCGCCTGTTCCGCTGGTGACACAGCGGATCGGCTAAGGCCAGCACCGACGATGCCGGTTCCTGTCACGACGACGCCGATGAAGGCGGTGACGAATCCGAACACGAAAAGTCCGTTCGGTCCGTGGGTGTCCCCAGACTGTATGCCGGTAAAGCCGCCGATCACGAAGGTTGCAAAACCGAGTACGAAAATAATGAGGCCGGTGACGTAGGTGCGCTTGGCCCATCCAGGTCCACGCCGCACGATGTTGAGTGACGCCGGGGTCAGAATGAACGACGATGATCGCCCACCTCCGATCCGAATGATCGGCGCGCGTCGAAAGGCCGGGCCGGTGCTTGTGGCGGCGGCTTGGTACGGCATGTAGGCGATTCGAGTCAGCGCCGACGCGCCGAGACCGTCGAGTTGCACCTGGGCCCGAGCAAGATCGTCGGCGAAGGTGGTGTCAGTGGCCGCGGCGAGATCGATCGCCTGCGCGACATGGGCCCGGACGTTGGGATCGTTCGGCCACTGGCGCAGGTCGTGGAGAGGAAGCTCGCCGAGCTGTTGCGCCACTCGCGCGGCGAGGCCGTCCAGCAGTGCCCTGATCGTCAAATCGGCCACCGGGCGCGTTTGCGCGGCAGCGACGTACGAGGTGACCACACCGCTGTCGAAGACCATCGCCCGGCTCCTTCGGATCAGACACACATATTAGGCCGGATAATCACCCAGATCAATATCAATAATCGAGTCAATATCAAATAATCGAGAATAAAGATCATTACGTCAGTTCTCCGGGGCCGCCAGGGCTATTGCGTGATGTTGCGATAGCCCGACGCGCGGCAGAGTTCTACGGCAGATCTCCTTGGGCGCGGGAAGGAACGCCGGGCGGAGGAGAAAGGCAACTCACGACCGGATACGTGCGCCGGAAGGACATTCCGCGCCGAGCACGTCGAGCACGCAGGGGTGAGGAGGCTGCGCTCCCTAGAAGCCGCTCCCCATGCTCGGCTTCACGACCATCGACACATCCACGCGACCACGTTGCTTCTCGCGGGCGTGCCCGTTCACGTCGTTGCTGCGCGAGCAGTTGCTGGGCGCGCTGCAGGAGCGGTGGGAGTCGGCGCTGGCGCAGCGCGCGGCGCTGGGGTTGCGGTCGCCGGTGCCGATCCTGGATGGGCTGCTGGAGCCGTTCCGGGGCGGCCGTCTGAAGGTGATCTCCCAGTGGTCTCCCAAACGATCAGAAGACCCCACCCCGCTGGCGGCAGGACAGGGCCTCTGAACTGGGAGCCGACGAGGGGAATCGAACCCCTGACCTACGGTTTACAAGACCGTTGCTCTGCCGATTGAGCTACGTCGGCCGGGTGGTGCTCTAAGAGTTTAGTGGCATGGGGTGGGGCCTGGCACCGGCGTTGTGGGTGTCAGGCCCGTTGAGGTTCGTCCGGCGGCGTTCGTTCACGGGTGCCCGTGCCCCTTCGTTCACGGGTGCCCGTGATCGTTCGTTCACGGGTGCCTGTGCTCGTCAGGGGCGGAGGTCAGCGGCGGCGGAGGCGGGCCACTTCGTAGAGGGCTATGCCTGTGGCCACGCCGGCGTTCAGGGACTCGGCGGCGGCGCGCATGGGGATGCGGGCCACCACGTCGCACGACTCGCGGACGAGACGGGACAGGCCCTTGCCCTCGGAGCCGATGACGATGACGAGCGGCTCGGTGGCGAGGTCGACGTCGCCGATGTCGACGGGCCCCTCGCCGTCTAGGCCGACGACGAACAGGCCGCGCTCGCGGTACTCGCGCAGGGTGTTCGTCAGGTTGGCGGCCCGGGCCACGGGCATGTGGGCCAGAGTGCCCGCGGAGGTCTTCCAGGCCCCGGCGGTGACGCCGGCCGAGCGGCGGGTGGGGACGAGGATGCCGTGGGCGCCGAAGGCGGTGGCGGAGCGGGCGATGGCGCCGAGGTTGCGCGGGTCGGTGACGCCGTCGAGGGCGACGATGAGCGGGACCTCCGCGGCGTCCTGGGCCTGCTCGACCAGGTCGTCGGGGTGGGCGTAGTCGTAGGGCGGGAGTTGGAGGCCCAGGCCCTGGTGGACGGTGCCCTCGGTGAGCCGGTCGAGCTTGTCGCGGCTGACCTCGAGCAGGGCGATGCCGCGGTTGGACGCTATCTTGATCGCTTCGCGCACACGGTCGTCGTGGTCGATGCGCTGCGCGACGTACAGCGTGGTGGCCGGGACCTCGGCGCGCAGGGCCTCGACGACGGGGTTGCGCCCGCCGATGACCTCGGGGGCGTCCTCACGCCGAGCGCTGCGCGCGCGGGCGGGTTGCTCCTTGGGACGGGCCCCCGACGCGGCGGCGGCGCGCTGGCGGTCCTTGAACCAGTGCCGCTCACTCGCCGGGGGTGTCGCCCCCCGGCCCGCGAGCGTCTTGCGGCCCTGCCCGCCCGTGCCTCGTGTGGCGCCTTGCCGCTTACCGCCGGATCTGCCGGACCCTTTACCCGCACCTGCCATGCCTGCAAGCCTACCGGGGCGATCAGCGCGCCAGTTCCCATCGAGGACCCTGGGGGGTGTCCTCGACGATCACGCCGGCGGCCGCGAGCTGGTCACGGATGGCGTCGGCGGCGGCGTAGTCCTTGCGGGCGCGGGCGGCCTGGCGCTGTTCCAGGGCGACCTTGACCAGCGCGTCCACCGTCTCGTGCAGCCCGGCGTCGGCGGCGGAGCCCCGCCACTGCGGCGAGCGCGGGTCGAGGCCGAGGACGTCGAGCATGTTCTGGGTCTCGGCGAGAAGGCGGGCGACCTGCTCCTTGTTGCCGTGGGCGAGGGCGACGTTGCCCTCGCGGACGACCTCGTGGACGACGGCGAGCGCCTGGGGCACCCCGAGGTCGTCGTCCAGCGCGTCGGCGAACGCCTGCGGAAGGGGGGCGGCGGCGTCGACGTCGTGGATGACCTCGGCGGCGCGGGTGACGAAGCCCTCGATGCGCTGGTAACCGGCGGCGGCCTCGGCCAGGGCCTCCTCGGAGTAGTCGATCGAGGAGCGGTAGTGGGCGGCGACGAGGTAGTAGCGCAGTTCGACCGCGCGCACCTTGGTGAGCATCGCGGGGACGAGCAGCGAGTTGCCGAGCGACTTGCTCATCTTCTCGGCGCCGACCTTGAGCATGCCGTTGTGCAGCCAGTAGCGGGCGAAGCCGTCGCCGGCGGCCTGGGACTGGGCGACCTCGTTCTCGTGGTGCGGGAAGATCAGGTCGACGCCGCCGCCGTGGATGTCGAAGGTCTCGCCGAGGTACTTGGTGGCCATGGCGGAGCATTCGATGTGCCAGCCGGGACGGCCGGAGCCCCACGGGGTGGGCCAGGTGGGCTCGCCGGGCTTGGCGCCCTTCCACAGGGCGAAGTCGCGGGGGTCGCGCTTGCAGTCGGCGTCGGTGTCGGCGGCGGCGCGCATGTTCTCGGGGCGCTGGTTGGAGAGCCTGCCGTAGCGCTCGGCGTAGGACATGACGTCGAAGTACACGTCGCCGCCCGCGGCGTAGGCGTGGCCCTTGTCGATCAGCCGGTGGATCAGCTCGACCATCTCGGGGATGTGGCCCATCGCCCGGGGCTCCACCGTGGGCGGCAGGCACCCGAGGGCTTCGTACGCCCACGTGAAGGCGCGCTGGTTGCGCTCGGAGACGACGAACCAGGGCACGCCCTCCTCGGCGGCAACGCGGAGGATCTTGTCGTCGAGGTCGGTGACGTTGCGGCAGAAGGACACGTCGTAGCCCGAGCGTGTCAGCCAGCGGCGCATCACGTCGAAGTTGACGCCGGACCGGATGTGCCCGATATGTGGCGGAGCCTGCACAGTAGCCCCGCACAGGTATATCGAGACCCGCCCGGGCTGGACGGGGACGAAGTCGCGGACCGCACGGGTGCTGGTGTCGTATAGGCGCAGACTCACGAACGCAAGGCTAATGCCTCGCAGGGCCTGACAGGACTGGTTGCCCGACCTCACTCGCCGCCAATGCGAAAGTGAACGCGGCGGCCTTTCCGGGCCTCCGGGGCGAGCAGCCAAGTCATCCCTTATGAGACCCCTTGTCCGCAATGATTTGTACAGGTACGAGGCATGACACCTTCATGGGGACGTAAATCGGAATCCATGCGGCTTGCCCGTATCCGGCATTGAGGGCCGGTAAGGCTCCGGTAAGCCGCCGGAGTCGGACGGCGGTCACTTCACGCGACCGGCGCACCCCTGTTTTCGGTCGTCACATTCGCCGCGAGACGCCCCTCCCGTCCCGCCCCGTGACCGCGGGTGCACGGGGTCGCGTGGCGTGGCGCGGGCGCGCTGACCGGTTATCGGAACGCCGATTCTGTAGGCTCGAACCGCCATGGACGTCACTCCCCCGCTGCCGGCAGGCCGCTCCGCCCGCCGGTTCGAGCTCCCACCACCCCCAGCCGCCCAGCCGACCGGAGCGGCGCTGGTGCTGCGCCGCCTGGGCACCGCCGTAGCGGCCGTCGCGGTCACCGGGCTGGCCGCCGCCGCCTGCGTGCTGTCGTTCGACGGCCTGCGCTTCCTCGCCCTGGCGGGAGGCGCCCGCGCCGACTTCGCCTACCTGTACCCCGCCGGGTTCGACGCGCTGCTGGCCATCGCGCTGATCAGCGTGCTGCTCCTGCGCCCCGCGCGGCTCCTCATCCGCCTCCAGGCCGTGATCGTCCTGGCGATGCTGATCGTGGCGGCCGCCGCGGCGAACGTCGTCGTCGCCACGGGCACCTCCGTCTCGGCGGATCAGGCGACCGTGGGCATCGCCGTGGCGCCCTGGGTGATGCTGGTCATCGGGCTCTGGCTCTTCCTGCTCCCCGCGCGGCGCTTCCCCGCGTACGCGACGACGACGAACGCGGACAGGCCGGCCGAACGCGACATCGTCCCCTTCGGCGGCGAGGAGCGCGACCCGGAGCTGGCGCCTCCGCTCGAAGCCCTGCCCCACCACGCGCACAGCGTCGCCGTGCGTCACCGCGAGCCGGACGCGCCGGTGGAGGACCCGTCCGAGCCCGAGATCACGCCTGTGGTGCCTCCGACGCCCGCGCCCGAGACTCCCACCGTGGACGAGCTTCCGCCTCTGGAGACGGCCGACAAGCGGCCCGCGGAGCGGGACGTCCCGGAGGAGCCGCCCGCCACGACCCCGGCCGAGCCCGGCGGCCAGGAGGACGAGGAACCGCCCGCCGCGGCCGGGCTGACGGGTGTGGCCCAGGAGCACACCGTTCCCGAGCCGGAGCCCGAGCAGCGTCTCGTGCCCCAGCCGCGTCCCGGGACGGCGTCAGGCTCGCCCCACCGCGACCCCGACCGTCCGCTGCGCTGGGGCGATCTCGTGCGGCCCTCCAGCGGCGACGTGCTGGTCCACCCGCTGCCCAAGCCCGCCGAACGCGAGCTGGGCGACACGCAGCCTTACCCGCACATCACCGACCCCGTATCCGATCGGGACGAGCCCGCCGAGGCGCATGACCGCGCGGACGAGCCCGGCGAGGCGTCGTCGGTGAACAAGGACACCCAGCCGTACCCGCACCTGCGCGAGGACGTCGCCGCGCTGGCGGAGACGAGGGCGACGTCCGCGCAGACCCCCTCGGACGCGCCCCAGGACGCTTCCGGGCGCGAGGACGAGGTCCCCGAGGGTGAAAGTCGGCGGCCCGGTGGCGGAGAGGTCGCGGCCCCGCCGTCGGGGCGCATGCGCAGCACCCCGCTCCCCCCGGAAGGGTGACCGCCCTGGGATGACCACACGGAGATGACCGCCCGAGGACCGGCCTCCGGAGGCGGTCACCTCGCGATGAGGAGGTCCCTGAACGCTCGGACGTCCCGCGCCCTGGCGCGAAGAGCTCGGTCCCGAAAAGTCGAGAAAAGGGACGAGAAAACGACATACGCGAAGACCCGCCTGGTCCAGGAGGATCGGGCGGGTCTTCGCGTATCCGGGCGCAGTCACCGCTCCCTGCGCGTGACCGCCGTGCCCGCGGGCCGACCTGGTTCAGGCCGCTGCCGCTACCGGGTCGCCGCCGCCATCATGGGGGCGTCGAAGGGTCACGGTGGGCTCCGCCGAGGTCAGGCCCTCGTGCGACCGCGGATTCCGGCGACCAAGCCGACACCGATGACGGCGAGGACCACCTGCAGGACGAGTTCGATCCAGTCGATGCCCGGGGTCGTGGCGACGCCGAGAACCTGGGCGATGGCCGTACCGACCAGGGCGGCGACGATGCCGACGATGATCGTGAGAAGCCACCCGATGGGCTGACGGCCCGGCAGGACGAGACGGCCGAGGGCACCGATGATCGCGCCGATGACGATCGCGCCGAGAATGGTCTGGATGGTCATATTGGGCCTCCATTTGAGGGTCACGCCTTCACGCTGACAGGACGGCTACCCTCAGGCGGACGACTAATCATAAAGAGGGAAAAGTGCCTGGTCACGGGCATGAAAGGGAGGACGACGCCCCGCGCCGCGCCGGTCAGCGGGACGCCGTCCTCCGGTTTCGCGAGCAGTGGGACCCACTTGGGATCCCGCTACTAAGACGTGCGCGAGGCCCGATCGGTTGGCGCGGACGGCGGGTCGGCCGGGAAGACGAGCGCGGTGGCGATGGCCGCCACGCCCTCGCCCCGCCCGGTGAGGCCGAGCCCGTCGGTCGTGGTGGCGCTGACGCTCACCGGCGCGGCGACGGCCGTACCGAGGACCTTCTCGGCCTCGGCGCGGCGCGGCGCGAGCTTGGGACGGTTGCCGATGATCTGCACGGCGATGTTGCCGACCTCGAAACCGGCCGCACGGACGTGCCGCGCGGCCTCTTCGAGGAGAGTGACGCCCGAGGCGCCGGCCCATCGGGGGTCGGACGTGCCGAAAAGCCCTCCGATGTCGCCGAGGCCCGCGGCCGACAGCAGGGCGTCGCAGCACGCGTGCGCGGCGGCGTCGCCGTCGGAGTGGCCCGCGAGCCCGGTCTCGCCTGGCCAGTGGAGACCGGCCAGGTGGAGATCACGGCCCGATGCGAACGGGTGGACGTCGACCCCGACGCCCACCCGTGGATGTGTGGTTTTCAGGAGTTGAGAACCTCGTCGAGTAGAGCCTCGGCCTTGTCCTCGTTGGTCTTCTCGGCCAGAGCGAGCTCGCTGACCAGAATCTGCCTGGCCTTGGCGAGCATGCGCTTCTCACCCGCGGACAAGCCGCGCTCCTTGTCGCGCCGCCAGAGATCGCGCACCACTTCGGCCACCTTGTTGACGTCGCCGGACGCCAGCTTTTCGAGGTTGGCCTTGTAGCGGCGGGACCAGTTGGTGGGCTCTTCCGTGTGCGGCATGCGCAGAACATCGAAGACACGCTCTAGGCCTTCCTGGCCTACAACGTCACGCACACCAACGAGTTCGGCGTTTTCCGCCGGCACCTGAACGGTAAGGTCGCCCTTGTCGACCTTCAGCACCAGATAGGTTCTGTCCTCGCCCTTAATCGTGCGGGTTGTGATGGCTTCGATTCGAGCAGCCCCGTGGTGGGGGTAGACGACAGTGTCGCCGACCTGGAAAGTCATGTGACAAGTACCCCTTCCGCTGTCCTCCAGGATACCACGCGCCAGTCCCCTCCCGGAACAGTGAAATCAACATAACTGCAGGTCAAAGCCTCGATTTGGGACTTGACAAGTGGTGGACTCCATGAATCCCGAACTCTTACATGCGCAATGACCTGCGGCTGAGGGGGCGCTCCGGCGATCACCGGCCCGGCTCCGTAAGGGGTGCAGGGCACGGATAAGGTTGCCGTTGGCCCTACTCATGTGTATCAAGGAGAGCTCGAACTGTGACCAGCACCAGCCGCCGCAGGGTGATCATCGCCTCCGCGCTGCTCGCAGCCGGCCCGGCGCTGGCCGCGTGCGGAGCGGGAAGCGACGCCAACACCAGCAACGCGTACGCGCCGACCGAGGCCAACGTGCTGATCGACGGCACCGAATCGGCCAAGACCTATGGCCGCAACGGCATCAAGGTCGCCCAGGCGTTCGCCCTCGGCCCCGACTCCGGGCAGCAGATCGCGCCGGGCGGCTCCGTCCCGCTGTACCTCTCGATGGTGAACTACGGCACCTACTCCGACACCCTGGAGGGCGTGGCCGTCAACGACCGCAGCGCCACCTCGGTCAAGTCGGGCGGCCCGATCACGCTGCCCCCGGGGCAGCTCGTCAACACCGGCAGGCCGGCCTCCCAGGTGGTCCTGGAAGGCACTCAGAAGCCCCTGCGCGGCGGCGAGAGCCTCTCCCTGACCCTCCGGTTCACCAACGCCGGAGACATCGCCATGACGATCCCCGTGATCACCCGCAGCCGCGAGTTCGCGAGCCTCTCCCCCGCGCCCAGCCCGTCGCCGTCGCCCACCGCCTCGGCCGTCCCGTCGGGCGTCCCGTCGACGTCCGAAAGCGCCACCCCGGACGCGAGCCCCGCCGCGAACGGCTAGACCGCACACGAATAGGCCCGGGGCGCCACAGGCGCGCACCGGGCCTCGTCGGCTTCGGAGAGTCGGCTCGGACAGTCGGCTCGAAGGAACGGCTCGAAGGGGCGCTCAGGCCTCGGCGGGGTCGAACTTGTAGCCGAGCCCGCGGACGGTGAGGATGCACCGGGGGTTGGACGGGTCCGCCTCGATCTTGGCGCGCAGCCGCTTGACGTGGACGTCCAGCGTCTTGGTGTCGCCCACGTAGTCGGCGCCCCACACGCGGTCGATGAGCTGCCCCCGCGTGAGCACACGGCCCGCGTTGCGCAGCAGGACCTCCAGCAGCTCGAACTCCTTCAGCGGAAGCTGCACCTGCCGCCCGCGGACCGCGACGATGTGCCTGTCGACGTCCATGCGCACCGGCCCGGCGGTGAGGACGGCCGGCTCGATCTCCTCGACGTCGCCCTGCCGGCGCAGCACCGCGCGGATACGGGCCACCAGCTCGCGCGACGAGAACGGCTTGGTGACGTAGTCGTCGGCGCCGAGTTCGAGGCCGACGACCTTGTCGATCTCGCTGTCCTTGGCGGTCAGCATGATCACCGGCACCTTGGACCGCTGGCGCAGCGACCGGCAGACCTCCGTGCCGGGCAGACCGGGAAGCATCAGGTCGAGCAGGACGAGATCGGCTCCGTTGCGGTCGAAGGTGTCGAGCGCCTCGGGGCCGGTGGCCGCGACCGCGACCTCGAAGCCTTCCTTGCGAAGCATGTAGGACAGAGCGTCGGAGAACGACTCCTCGTCCTCGACGACGAGCACGCGGGTCACTTCGCGGCCTCCAGAGGGGTTGATGTGGTGCTGGGTACGGCTATCGCCGTGCCGCCGAAGGCCGGCAGACGAAGGGTGAAGGTGGAGCCGGAGCCTTCCTTGCTCCAGACCGTCACCTCGCCGCCGTGGGCGACGGCGACGTGCTTGACGATCGCGAGGCCCAAGCCGGTGCCGCCGGTGGCCCGCGAGCGGGCGGCGTCGACGCGGAAGAACCTCTCGAAGATGCGCTCCAGGGAGCTTTCGGGGATGCCGATGCCCTGGTCGCTGACGCTGACCTCGACGACCTCGCCGGCCGGCCGGGCGCTGACCACGACGCGCGTGCTCTCGGGGCTGTAGGCGACGGCGTTGTCGATCAGGTTGCGCAGCGCGGTGACGAGCAACTCGTCGTCGCCCCACACGCGCAGGCCCTCGGTGCCGCCCGCGACCAGGACGATCTCCTTGGCGGCGGCCTTGGTGTTGCAGCGGTCGATGGCCTCGTGGACGACCTCGTCGACGGGCACGCAGCCGGGCGTGGGGATCGGCTCCCCGCCCTGGATGCGCGACAGGGTGATCAGGTCCTGGACGAGGTAGGTGAGGCGCGCGGCCTCGTGCTGCATGCGACCGGCGAAGCGGGTGACCGCGACGGGGTCCTCGGCGGCGTCCTGGATGGTCTCGGCGAGCAGGCTGAGCGCCCCGACGGGCGTCTTGAGCTCGTGGCTGACGTTGGCGACGAAGTCGCGGCGCACGGCCTCGACGCGGCGGCGCTCGGTCTGGTCCTCGGCGAGGACGAGGACCTGGCCGTGGCTGCCGAGGGGGGCGACGCGGACGGCGAAGGTGGTCGCCTCCATGCCGAACTTGTGGCCCGCGACCTCGAACTCGCTCTCGCGGATCTCGCCGTCCCTGCGCACCTGGCGGGCCAGGGCGAGCAGCTCGGCTGCCATGAGGTGGTCGCCTTTGACCAGGCCGAACGCGCGGGCGGCCGAGCTGGCGCGCAGCACGCGGTCGTCGCGGTCGAGGACGACGGCGGAGGAGGGGAGCACGGCGAGAACGGACGCCACCCCCTGCGGCAAGGTGGAGTCAGAATTCTCAGGGATGTCGGTGCGACGTCTGTCCCGAGGGCGCACCGCCACCATTACGATCGCCCCGACAACAAACCCCGCCAGTGCGGCCAGGCTCGTCACGATCTCACTCACGCCTCCCAGAGTAGGCGGCTCTCTCCGCCGGTCAGTCCCCCCGAGGTGCCTGTTTCCGGCAGAGTTCACCTGACGGACGTGGTTCGTTCACGAACGCGCGCGTAGCGTGATCCGCATGCGCGATGCCTTCCACGATGAACTCAACGCCCTGAACGACCGGTTGATGCAGATGACCAACCTGGTCCGCTCCGCCATTTCCCGGGCGACGACCGCGCTGCTGGACGCCGACCTTCAGCTCGCCGAGAGCGTGATCTCCCAGGACGCCGAGGTCAACCGGCTGTACGCGGAGATCGAGACGTCCATCTACGAGCTGATGGCGACGCAGCAGCCCGTAGCCGTGGACCTGCGCACGGCGATCACCGCGCTGCGCATGGGCGCCGACCTGGAACGCATGGGCGACCTCGCCGAGCACGTGGCCAAGATCGCGCGGATGCGCCACCCCGTCTCGGCCATCCCGGTCGAGGTCCGCGACACGATCGTGGAGATGGGTCAGATCGCCGAGCGCCTGGTCACCAAGACCGGAAGCTGCATCGCCACGCGGGACGTCGACCTCGCCAAGGAGCTGGAGGACGACGACGACGCGATGGACCGGCTGCACCGCCGGCTGTTCCGCGTGTTGCTGTCGAAGGACTGGCCGCACGGCATCGAGCCCGCCGTGGACATCACGCTCATCGGCCGCTATTACGAGCGGTACGCCGACCACGCCGTCCGGGTCGCCCGCGACGTGGTCTACCTGGTGACCGGCAGCCGCGAGCCGGACGACTCGGCGTCCTGAGCCTTCAGGAAACATCCGGAAAGATCCGGAATCGAGGAAGCCCCGGACCGGGAGTCCGGGGCTTCCTCATGTCCATGAACCCGTGGGTTACCTGCCCTGGTTGGCGACGGCCTCGATCGCGGCCTCGGCGGCCTCCGGGTCGAGGTACTCGCCGCCGGCCTTCACCGGCTTGAAGGCGGAGTCGAGCTCGTAGCGCAGGGGGATGCCGGTCGGGATGTTCAGCTTGGCGATCTCGGCGTCGCCGATGCCGTCCAGGTGCTTGACCAGCGCGCGCAGCGAGTTGCCGTGGGCCACCACCAGGACGGTGCGGCCGGCGGCGAGGTCGGGGACGATCGAGTCGTACCAGTACGGCAGCATGCGCTGGACGACGTCCTTGAGGCATTCGGTCCGGGGCAGCAGTTCGGGCGGCAGCAGGTCGTACCGGGGGTCGCCCGCCTGGGAGAACTCGTCGTCGTCCGCCAGCGGGGGCGGCGGCACGTCGTACGAGCGGCGCCACAGCGTGAACTGCTCGTCGCCGAACTCCTCGCGGGTCTGCGCCTTGTTCTTGCCCTGGAGGGCGCCGTAGTGGCGCTCGTTGAGCCTCCAGGACCGGAAGACGGGGAGCCACAACAGGCCGGCCGCGCCCAGGGCGTGGTTGGCGGTCTGGATCGCGCGGGTGAGGACGGAGGTGTGCACCACGTCGGGCCGCACGCCGGCCTCCGTCAGGAGCCTGCCGCCGCGCCGGGCCTCCTCCTCGCCCGTGGGCGAGAGGGTGACGTCGACCCATCCGGTGAACAGGCCCTTCGCGTTCCACTCACTCTCGCCGTGCCGCAATAGCACCAAAGTAGCCATGCGCCCAAGCTTAGGGTCTGCGGCGCGGGGCCCGCAGCGCGCGGACACCAGGTGAGACGGCGCCCGCGGACCTCAGCCTTCGCGGGGGGACGGAGCCTCCGGCGAGGCCGTGTCCTCGCGCCTGCCGCGCTCGACGATGCCCTGGAAGGCCCGCAGGTTGGCCAGCGACTCCCCGCGTTTGACCCGCCAGTCCCACTCGCGGCGGATCGAGGAGGCGAAGCCCAGTTCCAGGGCGCGGTCGAACCACTCGTCGGCGTAGGTGAGGACGCAGCCGAGCAGGCGGTCGATCTCGTCCTCGCGCACCGACGACAGGGGCACGTGCCCGACGAGGTGGACGTCCCCGACGCCGTCCAGGGCGAAGTGGACGCCGTACATCGACCCGTTCTTGGACAGGAGCCACCGGTAGAACTCCAGGTGGTTCTCGTCGGGTTTGCGGCAGAAGAACGCCTCGACGTGCAGGGCCTGGTCGGTCAGGGTGAGCCAGGTCATGGTGGCCAGCTTGTGGTGGCCGGGCAGTTTGACCAGGAAGGCTCCCGGCCGGGGCCGTTCGTAGGTGACCTCGGAGGCCTTCAGGGCCGCCTCGACGACCGCCTCGTGATCCATGGCAGTGCTCACTTCCCGTTCACTCCCGGCTCACTCCGCTCCGTACCCGGCGACACCCGGCGATACCTGACGAGTTCTTGTGTACCAGGTCTATCGGGCGGTGATCAGCAGACCTCCGTGATGGCCTCCGGTGCGCCCGCGGGCGAGGGCCGCCGCGTACACCTCCATCAGCCGCGCGGCGGTGGCCGACCAGCCGAAGCCGGTGGCGTGCTCGCGGGCCCCCGCGGCCATCGCGTCGCGCCAGGTGGGCCGGTCGACGAAGCGGCGCAGGGCGGCGGCCCAGGCGTGCGGCTCGTGCCCGTCCACGAGCAGGCCGGACACGCCGTTCCGGACGGCCGTGAGCAGCCCGCCCACGGCGGCCGCGGCCACCGGCGTGCCGCAGGCCTGGGACTCCAGGGCGACCAGGCCGAACGACTCGTTGTAGGACGGGACGACGGTGACGTCGGCCGCGCGGTACCAGTCGGCGAGCTCGTCCTGCGGGGCGGGCGGGGCGAGGCGGACGACGTCGGAGATGCCGAGCTCGGCGGCGAGGTCGGTGAGGAAGGACGGACGGGCCAGGCCGTTGCCGCTCGGGCCGCCCACGCAGGCGATGACGAGCCGGGACCGCAGCGAGGGGTCCTCCTCGATCATCCGGGCGGCGGCCCTGAGCAGGACGTCCGGGGCCTTGAGCGGCTGGATGCGCCCGACGAAGAGCATGACGTGGGCGTCCTGCGGGAGGCCGAGCCGGTGACGGGCGGCGCCCGTGGAGGCGGGCCGGAACACCTGGAGGTTGACCCCGGGGTTCACCACGGCGACGCGCCCGGCGGGGGCGCCGTAGAGGTCGATCAGTTCGCGGGCCTCGGCGTCGGTGTTGGCGACCAGGCGGTCGGCGACCTCGACGACGTGCTCCTCGCCGACCACGCGGGCCACGGGTTCGGGCCGGTCGCCCTCGGCGAGCAGATAGTTCTTGACCTTCGCCATGGTGTGCATGGTGTGCACCAGCGGGACGCCCCAGCGCTCCTTGGCGAGCCATCCGACCTGGCCCGACAGCCAGTAGTGCGAGTGGATCAGGTCGTAGTGCCCCGGGTCGTACGTCGCCTCGGTGCGCAGCACGCCGTGGAGGAACGCGCACAACTGGCCGGGAAGGTCGCCCTTGTCCAGTTCCTCGTACGGCCCGGCGGTGACGTGGCGCACGGTCACGCCGGGCGTCAGCTCGACGGCCGGGGGAAGGTCCCGGGCGGTCTGGCGGGTGAAGATCTCGACCTCGACGCCGAGGGCGGCGAGCCGTTTGGCGACCTCGACGATGTACACGTTCATGCCGCCGGCGTCGCCGGTGCCCGGCTGGTCCAGCGGGGACGTGTGCATGCTGATCGTCGCGATCCGGTTGATCCGGCGTGCGACCGGCATTCCCGGCACCTGACACCACCTCCAGAGGGGATATAACCGCCGGAAACCACACAAGATTCCCGGCTGCCCGTGCCATGGGGTCCCCGCGACCGTCGCCCGCGCACGCTGGCAGGATGACGGGCGGGCGCCCACGCGCGGGACTCCGGGACGCGTCGCACGCCCAGGAACAGTAGCGGACACTTGCGTACCGAACGGATGACCAAGCCCTGGGCGGCACTGGCCGGGGCGTAACGGTCGAAAGCAAGAACAGAGCACTAAAAGGCCAACATAAGGACGGCGAATGAGCAAGACAGCGGTGGTGACGGGGGCGAGTAGCGGCATCGGCGAGGCGACGGCGCGCAGGCTCGCGGCGGAGGGTTACGACGTCGTGGCCGCCGCCCGGCGCCGCGACCGCCTGGACAAGCTCGCCACGGAGGTGCCCTCGATCCGCCCGGTCACACTGGACGTCACCTCCGACGAGTCCGTGGCGGAGCTCGCGGCCTCACTGGACCGGTGCGACGTGCTGATCAACAACGCGGGCGGCGCGATCGGCCTGGAGACCGTGGCCGAGGGCCTTGCGGACGACTGGCAGCGCATGTACGAGGTCAACGTGCTCGGCTCGCTGCGGATGACCCAGGCGCTGCTGCCGAAGCTGATCGAGTCCGGCGACGGCGTACTGCTGATGCTGACCTCGGTGGCCGGGCTGGTCTCCTACGAGGGCGGCGGCGGCTACTGCGCGGCCAAGCACGCCCAGACGTCCATGACCGAGACGCTGCGCCTGGAGCTGGTCGGCGAGCCGGTGCGGATCATCGAGGTCGCCCCCGGCATGGTGTACACGGAGGAGTTCTCGCTCACCCGCTTCCGGGGCGACGCCGAGCGCGCCGAGAAGGTGTACGAGGGCGTGCCGGACCCGCTGACCGCCGACGACGTCGCCGACGCCATCGCCTGGTGCGTCACCCGGCCCGCGCACGTCAACGTCGACCGGCTGGTGATCCGCCCGCGTGCCCAGGCGGCGCAGCACAAGGTGCACCGGGTCTCGTGACCCGCGCCCGATGAGCGGGGGCGGTGAGACGCGGGCGCGGCGGCCTGTCGGCGAGATCACCCGGGGCACGACCGGCCACAACCGGCTGCGGCGGTCCGACCGCTGGGTCGCCGAGGTCTACCGCCCGCTGCTGGTGTCCGCCGACCGGCCGCTGGTGGTGGACCTCGGGTACGGGGCCTCGCCGGTGACCACGTCCGAGATGTTCGCCCGGCTGCGCCGCGTCCGCCCGGACGTCGAGGTGGTGGGCGTCGAGATCGACCCGGTGCGCGTCGCGGCGGCCAAGCCGCACGAGCGGCGGGGGCTGACGTTCGTCCGGGGCGGTTTCGAGCTGCCGGTGGGCGGGCGGCCGCTGATCGTGCGTGCCTTCAACGTGCTGCGGCAGTACGGCGAGGCGCAGGCGTGGGAGGCGTGGGACCTGCTGCGCTCACGCCTGGCCCCCGGCGGGGTGGTCGTCGAGGGCACATGCTCGGAGATAGGCCACCGCGCGGCCTGGGTCGCCCTGGACGCGCGGGGGCCGCGCACGCTCACGCTGTCCACGCGCCTTTCGGGGTTCGAGCGGCCGTCCGACCTCGCCGAGCGGCTGCCGAAGACGCTGATCCACCGCAACGTGCCCGGCGAGCGGGTGCACGCCTTCCTGCGCGACTTCGACCACGCCTGGAGCGTGGCGGCGCCCTACGGGGCGTACGGCCTGCGTCCGCGGTGGATCGCGTCGGTGGAGCGGCTGGCCGTGCGCTGGCCCGTGGCGACGGCTCCCCCGCTCGGCGGCCGGCGGCGCTGGCGGCTCGGCGAGCTGACGATCCCGTGGCAGGCGCTGGCGCCGGACCGGCCCTAGGCGGTGGCCCTGAGTTCCTCGTCGAAGACGGCGTACGCCGACGCGCCGAACAGGACGAACCGGGCCTCGACCACGCGGGTGGAGGCACCGCGCACCGCCGACAGGGCGATACGGGCGGCGTCGACCATTGGCCGGCGGTAGACGCCCGTGGAGACCGCCGGAAAGGCGGCGGTCTCCGCGCCGAGCTCGTCGGCGACTGGCGGGGTGGTGGAACGGCGGCCCCGAAACCCTCAGGTGCCGAGGAGGGCGCGCAGGGAGGGTTGGAGGCGGTCGGCGTGGGCGCGGACCATGTCGTCGCACAGGGCCCAGATGCGTTCGACCGGCAGGGTCGCGGCGGTCGCGGGGTCGGCCATGGCGGCGTGGCGGATGTGGCGGGGATCGTCTTCGAGCGCGGCGCGTACGACGAGGTCGTTCATGCTGAGGTAGGCGCGGTTGAGCGCGGCCAGTTGCGGGGGCAGCGCGCCGACGTGGGTGGGCTGGACGCCGAGGGCGTCGACGAGGCAGGGCACCTCGACCACGCCGTGCGCGGGCAGGTTGTCGATCAGGCCGTGGTTGGGGACGTTGCCATAGACGGTGCGCGGGGTGCCGGTGACGACGCTGTGGATGATCTGCGGGGCGTACTCCAGGGTGCCCTCGACGTCGAGCGGGGCTCCGGCGGCGAGGGCGTCGCGGGTCTTCTCGTACTCGCGCACGTTCTCCTCGACGATGTCGAGATAGGCCCCGACGGGCAGGCGCAGCCGCTCGACCTCGCCATCGTGGTGCAGGTACCAGGGCACGTACTCGGAGGAGTGCTCGCTGGTCTCGGTCGGGTAGTAGCCCAGGCGGCGGTACATGTCCACGCGGACCCGGCGGCGCAGCTGCTCGTCCTCGGCGATCAGGGCGTCGAGACGCGGGTACATGTCGGCGCCGTCGTGCTCGAAGCGCAGCACCCATGCCTGGTGGTTGACCCCCGCCGCGCGGTAGGTGACCTCCTCGTACGGCACCTGGAGAAGGTCGGAGAGACCGCGCATGGTCCAGTACACCGAGTGGCACAGGCCCACGACGCGCGTCAGGCCGGTGGCCTGCGTGAGGTACTGGACGTTCATCGCCATGGGGTTGGTGTAGTTGAGCAGCCACGCCTCGGGGCAGACGGCGGCGATGTCCTCTCCCAGCGCCTTGAGCAGCGGGAAGGTGCGCAGCGCGCGGAAGATGCCTCCGATGCCGAGGGTGTCGCCGATCGTCTGGCGCAGGCCGTGGCGGGCGGGGACGTCGAAGTCCACACGGGTCGCCTCCACCATGCCGACCTGCACGATGTTGATCACGAAGTCGGCGTCGGCGAGCGATTCACGCCTGTCGGTATGGGCGGTGACGCGCGGGCTCGCCCCGAGGCGGGCGGCGATGTGGCGGGCGGCGGCCTCGGCCGTGGCGAGCCGTTCGGGGTCGATGTCGTGCAGCGAGATGTGGGCGTTCTTCAACTCGGGGAAGGCGAAGAGATCCGCGAGCAGACCTTGGGTGAAGACGACGCTCCCGGCGCCGATGAACGTGATCTTTGGGGTGGTCATCTGCGGTTCTCTCCGTTGCGGGTGATGTGGGCGGCGGCCTCGTCCCAGGTGGGCTGGGCCGTTGTGCCGCCGTGGGCGCGGGTCGACAGGGCACCGCAGACGGCGGCGAACTCCAGGGCGCCTTCGACCGGCATCCCGTTGAGGGTCGCGGCGACGAAGCCGGCGTCGAAGCTGTCGCCGGCGCCGACGGTGTCGGCGGGTGTCACGACGATGCCGGCGGTGGTGACGAGAGTGCGGCCGTCGTGGCAGAGAGCGCCGTCGGCGCCGTTCTTGACGGCCACCAGCGGCCCGCGCGCGGCCAGGGCGGCCGCGGCCGTCTCCAGCGACCCGGCCGGCTCGGCGCCCGCCCGCGGGGAAAGGGCGGCACCTGCGGCGAGGTGGCGCGCCTCGTGGGCGTTCGGCAGCAGGATGCCGGTTTCCGCGAAGACCGCGGCGAGACCGGCGGGGTCCCATCGGCCGGTGGGATCGTCGTTGGTGTCGAGGGAGGTCGTGGCGCCGTGGGCGCGCGCGGTGCGGAAGAGGCCGGGCAGGGCGCCGGCGAGCTCGGGCATCAGGAAGTACGAGGCGGCGTGTACGTGCCGGCTGCCGGTGAGCAGCCGCTCGGGGACGTCCTCGGCGGTGGTGGCCGCGAGCGTGCCGGGGGCGGTCAGGATCGCGCGGTCGCCCTCGCGCGTGATCACCACGGTGAGCGGGGTCGGCAGTCCCGGGTCCATGCGCAGGGCGGCGGTGTCGACACCGCGCGCGGCCAGGGTGTCGCGTACGTAGCGGCCGGCGTCGTCGTCGCCCACCAGCCCGGCGAAGGCGACCCGGAGGCCGAGGCGCGCCGCGCCGCAGGCCATGATCGCCCCGGATCCGCCGAGGGTGAGCACGCCGGTGCCGACGAGCTGTTCGCGCTGGTCGAAGGCGAGGGGAGCATCCAGCGGGCCGAGGATCACGTCGGGGTTGGCATCCCCGATGACAAGCAGGTCGAAGGTGGGCGGCATCCCGTTTCCTCTGGATCGTCGTGTAAGGGGCCGGGCCGGGGTCAGCCCTTGAGGCCGCTGGAGGTGATGGACTGGATGAACGACTTCTGCGCGCCGAGGAAGGCGAGCAGCACCGGCACCACCGTGATCACATTGCCCGCCATGACGGCGGCCCACTTCGTGTGGTGCCTGCCCTGGAAGGTCGCCAGTCCCAGCTGGAGGGTGTACTGGGTGTCGTGGTTGATGGCGATCAGCGGCCAGGTCAGGTCGTTCCAGGTGGCCAGGAACGTCAGGACCGCGACCGTGCTCAGCGCGGGGCGTGACAGCGGCAACACCACGCGGACCAGCACCCGCAGCCGCGAGCAGCCGTCGATCCAGGCGGCCTCCTCCAGCTCCCTCGGCAGGGAGAGGAAGAACTGCCGCAACAGGAAGACGGCGAACGGCGTGACCAGCGAGGGGATGATCAGCGCGCCCAGCGTGTCGATCAGCCCGAGGCGCTTCATGACCAGGAACGTCGGAATCATGGTGAGCTGGAAGGGGATCACCATCGTGGCCAGGATCAGCACCAGGAGCACACGAGAGCCAGCGAACCGCATACGGGCGAACGCGTAGCCTCCGAGCGCGCCGAACACCAGGTTGGCCACGACGGCGGTGACCGAGACGATCAGCGAGTTGGCGAACCATCGGGGGAACCCCGCGTTGCTCAGCACGTACTGGTATCCGCCGAGGTCGATGCCGGAAGGCCAGAGCGCGGGAGGGAAACGGTTGATCTCCGCGTCGCTCATGACGGAGCTGAGCAGCAACCAGATCAGCGGAATCGCGAATGCCAGCGCGAGCGGGGCGAGAAGGAGGTGCCAGGCGCTGAACGGCAGCCTGACGCCGCCCCGCCGGGGCCCGGGGGCCGGCGCCGTCCGGCGGTGAGTGCGGCGCTCGGACACGCCTGCCGTCGTGATCAAGATGTCGCTCCTTCGATGCGGCGGCGCTCACGGCCGCGGACCACCCGCAGGCCGACGCCGATCACGAGCAGGGCCAGCGCCAGCACGTAGGCCGCCGCGGCACCGTATCCGGCGGAGAAGTTCTTGAACGCCTGCTCCCAGATGAAGTAGACGATCACGGTGGTGGCGCCGAGCGGCCCTCCCTTGGTCGTCACGTACACCAGATCGAAGACCTGCAGGGCGTTGATGGTCTGCCACAGCACCAGGAACACGCTGACCGGCGCGAGTGTGGGCAGGGTGATGTGGCGCAGCAGGCGCACCCGGCCGGCCCCGTCGAGCCGCGCCGCCTCGATCAGGGACGGCGACACGTCCTGCAGGGCCGCGAGGTACACGACCACGCAGAAACCCGTGCCGCTCCACAAAGTGATTCCCACCAGGACGAGCAGGGCCTGGGCTGGGTCGGTGAGAAACCCCTGGGGGGAGACGCCGAGGGCGTGCAGCACCGAGTTGGCCGCGCCGAACTCCGGGTCGAGGATGAACGAGAACAACGTGCCCTGAGCCGTCGGCGAGATGACGAACGGCACGAAGATCAATGTCCGGTACAACCCGACCAGCTTGACAGGCCGGTTCAGCACGAGGGCGAGCGCCAGCCCGAGGCCCATGCTGAGCGGGACGTACATCGCGGTGTACAGCAGGGTGTTGCGCACGGCCTGGCCGAAGTTCGGATCCTCGGCCAGGGCCCGGTAGTTGTCCAGCCCGACCCAGACGCTCGGCGTGACCAGGTCGTCGGCCTGGAAGGACAGCAGCAGCGACCACACCACGGGCACGACGCTGAGCCCGATGATGATCAGGACGGCGGGAGAGATGAACGCCCAGGCGGTCGTGGCCTCCTGGCGGCGCCGGGTGTACCAGGGCCCGGTCGACCGGCGCGGGATGGACCGTTCCTTGGCACCGTCGGCGATGGTGATCGGCGTGGGCAGACTAGGCATGGGGGCTCCTCGGCATGCTCAGCGCGGGATGCGCAGGGCGGTGTTGGCCTTGCCCACGCAGTCACGCAGAGCCTCCGCGGGGGTGCTCTTGCCGAGGAGCACGGCGACGATGGCCTGGGCGAGCGCGCTGGAGATCTGCGGGTAGCCGGGGTGGTTGGGCCGCACGCGCGCCGTCTCCAGTGTCTTGGTGAACACCGCCAGCCCTTCGGTGCCTGCGGTCTTCTCGCGCCAGGCGGGCAGGTTCTCGGTCCGCTTGCTCAGCGGCAGGCTGCCCGCGTCCACGTCCCACCGCACGTCCTGCTCGGGCTGCGTCAGCCAGGTCAGGAAGGTGCCGGCCGCGCGTACCCGCGCCTCGCCGTTGTCGAACACCGTCCAGGTGTCGGGCCCCGAGATCGTGATCGGCCGACCGCTGAAGCTCGGCAGCGGCACCACGTGATAGTCGATCTTGGCGTCGGCGATGTCCGGGAGCTCCCAGGGACCGGTGACGACCATCGCCATCCGGCCGGAGAGGAACACCTGGTACATCTGCTCGCCGGCCGGCTTGGGGTCGATGTAGACGCTCTTGTCGTGGGCGAGCGTCTGCACCACTCCCAGTGCCCGCTCACCCGTGGCCGCGAACCCGACCTCGCGTCCGTCCGCGGTGACCACGTCGCCGCCGAGGTCCCAGATCAGCGGCCACAGCCGCCACACCGTGTCCTCGTCGCCCGCCCCCGGCCAGCCGGTGCCGAAGATGCCGCCGCCCGCGTTAGTCAGCCGCTTGGCCGTGTCCGTGAACTCCTGCCACGTCCAGCCCGCCTTGGGCAGCGGGACTCCGGCCGCGCGGAACAGCTTCTTGTTGCATACCACGGCGAGCGAGTCGAGCAGGGCGGGAACCGCCTTGACCCGGCCCTTGACGGTGACGGCCTCCCGCGCGGGCGCCCAGTAGTCCGTCCATGGCGTGGGACCGGAGTTCACCAGGTCGGTCAGGTCCACCACCTGGGGACTGCGTGCCACATTGGCGAGGTCCGACCCGAAGATGTAGGCGATGTCGGGGTAGGAGCCGGCGGCGAGCGCGGCCGTGACCTTCTGCAGCATCGCGTCGGCGATCACTCCCCCGCTCGTGTCGATCCGGATGCCGGGATGGGTGCGCTCGAAGTCCTTCACCAGCCGTTCGATGGCCTTGCGGCCGGTATCGGCCTGCCCGTGCCAGAGCTCGATCGTGACCGGTCCGCCCGCGTCGACGCCGGCGTCGGAGGCGCACCCGGACAGCGACGCGCCGGCGAGCGCGGCGAGCGCGAGTGCTCCGCCGCGCAGGACGCCGCGCCGCGAAGGAAGTGAGGCGTTGGGATGGACTGCACCCATCTTTACTCCAAGAACAGATAAGACACGGAGAGCCGGTTCCGGCTCGGCGGGTGGCGATGCCGTGGCCGGTGAGTGTGGCACGCCACCCGCCATCGCCGGCGCGGTCAGGGCCGTCCGGAGGGCGGCCCTGACCGGCAGGTGCTCAGCAGGTACGGCGGACGTAACCGCCACTGCCGATGGGAGAGACGTCCAAGTCGCGGCGGACGATGCTCAGCGTGGAGCCCCACCCGGAGCAGGCCCTCGACAGGCCCGTCGCGTTGTACTCGATCACGATGACGTTGTTGCCGAACGCCGAGGTGTAGTCACCGCACTCCTTGTAGTAGCCGCACTCCTCGGCGACCGCGAAGTCGAGGCCGTTCGCCACGCGTGAGCCGGCCAGTTCCACGGTGTTCTTCTGGGCTATCGCCAGGCCCTGGCCATGTGCGTGCGCGGAGAGCAGTTTGATGTACGCCTGGGCGTTCGCCGTCGTCAGCAGATTCTTGGAACGGCTGTAGCTGTCGTAGTTGTCGGGCTCCACCGCCTGGAACCCCTTGCTCTTGCAGCCGTCGATCCAGCCGTTCACCTTGGCGGCGATCCGCTGCCGCTTGGCGTCGGTACGCAGGTCCAGCAGCGCCTCCCCCCATCCCGGGTCGATGACGACGTTGCCGTTGGCGTCGCGCAGGAGCAGGTCGGAGTCCCACGTCCCCTGCTCGCCCGGCTGAACCTGGAAGGCGTTGACGTAGCAGATGTTGTACAGCCCGGCGGCGGGACTGGCCGTGCGGTCGCGGCTGACGACCGTGACTCCGGCGGGCGGGGTGTAGGCGCCGCCGATCTGGTAGTCGAACCCGGCGTGCGCCGGGGGCAGGGTGACGGTGGCCGCCGAGGCGGCGGGGGTCGCGAGCAGGGGGGCGAGGAGCGCCGCCGCGAGGACGGCGGCCGCGTTGAGACATGTGCGGATGCGGATACGACTGGCGATCATTCTCGCGCTCCAGACGGTAATGGGTACGTCCCCGCCTCGGAGCGCGCTGACGTGCGGTCCTGGCGACTCAGGCCGGGCTGATGGCGGGGCCACTTACCGGCTAGGCGTACCTCTGACACCGAAGCTCGTAGTCGGCGTTCCCCGGAGTAAATCGAGCAGAAGTGGTCATGTCAAGAGCCCGAGATTGCACATTAACGCTCGTATTCACGGCTTTGCGGGCTGAAAAAATCATCGGCGGCAGCCCGAGGTGAGACCCGCGCGCCGCCTGATCGTGCGGGCGACGCGGGGGTGGAGGGCGCTGACCAGCGCCGACCTCCGACCAGAAGGATCACGTGCGCGATCCTTGCCGACGACTGAGCATTCTTGTACGTTCAGGGCACAGATCGAGCATGTTTGTGCACAAGGAGCGTGAGATGACGTTCGTATCGGACGAGATCGCCAGCCAGCCGTCCTGCTGGGAGCGGGCGATCGAGCTGGCGGGTGACGTCTCGGGGCTGCCCTCGGCGGGAGAGCGGGTCGCGGTCGTCGGCTGCGGGACGTCCCTGTTCATCGCCCAGGCCTACGCGGGGTTGCGCGAGTCCGCCGGGCTGGGCGAGACCGACGCGTTCGCGGCCTCCGAGTTTCCGCACCGGCGCGCGTACGACCGGGTGGTGGCGATCTGCCGCTCCGGCACCACGACCGAGGTCCTGTCGCTGCTGAAGGCTTGCTCGGCGCCGACCGTCGCACTGACCGGCGATCCGTCCACGCCGATCTCGCAGGTGACGGACGTGCTCGTCGGCCTGGAGTTCGCCGACGAGGTGTCGGTCGTGCAGACGCGGTTCGCGACCACCGCCCTGACCCTGCTGCGCGCCCATCTGGCGCTCGACGAGCCGTCGCTGCTGCCCGCCGATCTGGTCGCCCAGGCCGCCGCGGCCCTGGACGCGCCGCTGCCGTCCGGCGCCGCCGAGCGCGCGCAGTTCACGTTCCTCGGCGCGGGGTGGACCAACGGGCTCGCGAACGAGGCGGCGCTGAAGGTGCGCGAGGCGTCCGGATCGTGGACCGAGTCGTACCCGGCGATGGAGTACCGGCACGGGCCGATCAGCGTGACGGACGAGAACAGCGTCACCTGGTTCTTCGGAGAGCCGCCCGCCGGGCTGGCCGCCGACGTGGAGCGGACCGGAGCAGTCGTCTCCGTATCGGCCCTCGACCCCGTCGCGGACCTGATCCGGGCGCAGCGGCTGGCGGTCGCGCTGGCCGAGCGCAAGGGGCTCAATCCGGACGAGCCTCGCAACCTGACCCGCTCGGTCATCCTGGCCTGATCGGCACCGGCCGGGATGATCCTCACCGTCACGCTCAACCTCGCCCTCGACGTCACCTACGAGGTCCCGGCCCTCACCCGCCACACAACTCACCGGATCCGGGCCGTGCGCTCCCGGGGCGGCGGCAAGGGCGTCAACGTGGCCCGCGTCCTCACGACGCTCGGCCGGCGGGCGCTCGCCACCGGGTTGTGCGGGGGGCCGACCGGCGCGATGGTCTCGCGGGAGCTGGCGGGCGCCGCCGTGCCCCACGACTTCGTCCCGATCGACGGCGACACCCGCCGGGTGGTGACGGTCACCGACACCGACGCCACGGTCTTCTCCGAGCCCGGGCCGGCCGTGACCCCCGGCGAGTGGCACGACTTCCAGGCGCGTTTCGCCGCCCACGCATCCCGGGCCAGGGTCGTCGTCCTGTCGGGCAGCCTTCCCCGAGGGCTGCCGGACGATGCCTACGCCGTACTCACCCGGCTGGCCCGCGAGGCAGGGGCGAAGGTGCTCCTGGACAGCAGCGGACCGGCTCTGCGCTTGGGCTCGGCGGCCCGTCCCGACCTCGTCAAACCGAACGCCGGCGAGCTCGCGGAGGCGGCGCTCGACCCCCGCGCCGTGACCCTGGTCGTCTCACGCGGGCCTGCGGGCATGCTCGCCCGCACCCCCGCGGGGTGCTGGGAGGCCGCGCCGCCGGAGGTCCTGCGCGGCAACCCGACCGGCGCCGGCGACGCGGCGGCGGCCGCCCTGGCCGTGGCGCTCCGCGACGACGTCCCATGGCCCGCCGCCCTGGCCGACGCCGTGGCCCTTTCGGCCTCGGCGGTCGTCACGCCCGTCGCCGGCGAGGTCGACCTGGCCACCTACCACCGACTCAAGCAGCACGTGATCGTGAAGGAAGTCCCATGCCCCTGGTGAGAACCGCCGACCTCGTGACCTTCGGCCGCGGCGTCGCCGCCTTCAACGTGATCACCCTGGAACACGCCGAGGCCATCATCGCGGGCGCGGAAGCAGCCGACACCGCGGTCATCTGCCAGATCAGCGAGAACGCGGTCAAGTTCCACCATGGCCGCCTCGGTCCCATCGCCGCCGCCACCGCCGCGCTCGCCGAGAACTCCTCCGCCCCGGTCGGCCTCCACCTGGACCACGTCACCGACGTCGGCCTGCTCCACCAGGCGGCCGACCACGGCTTCGGCTCGGTCATGTACGACGGCTCCCACCACGACTACGCGGAGAACGTGGCCCGCACCGCCGAGGCCGCCGCCTGGGCGCACGCGCACGGCCTCTGGCTGGAGGCCGAGCTCGGCGAGGTCGGCGGCAAGGACGGCGCTCACGCCCACGGCGCGCGGACCGACCCCGGTGAGGCCACGGCCTTCGTGGCCGCCACCGGCGTGGACGCCCTGGCCGTCGCCGTCGGCAGTTCCCACGCCATGACCGACAGGACCGCCACCCTCGACCACGCGCTCATCTGGGAACTGCGCGCCGCCCTTCCCGTCCCTCTGGTCCTGCACGGCTCCTCCGGCGTCCCCGACGACGAGCTCCGCCAGGCCGTCCTCAGCGGCATGGTGAAGATCAACATCGGCACGGCGCTCAACGTCGCCTTCACCGGCGCCGTCCGCGAATCCCTCCAGGCCCACGTGGACCCGCGCAAGTACCTCGCCCCGGCCCGCGACGCGATGTCCGCCGTGGTGGCCCACCTGCTCAAGGTCATCGCGGCCGGTACGGACGACACACGTAGCCTCTACGCGACGTAGTACTACTCAAGGTAGGCTGAACTGCGTGAAGGGTCTCGGCGAGCTTGAACGCAGCATCATGGACATCCTCTGGGCCCACGAAGGCCCTCTGACCGCCAGAGAGGTCGGCCGTCTCATCGCCGATCGGGATCTCGCCCCGACCACGGTGATGACCGTTCTCGACCGATTGACCCGGAAAAACTTCCTGACCCGCACCCGTGACGGCCGCGCCTGGCGTTACGAACCGGCCGCAAGCCGTGACGCGTACGTCGCGGAGCTTATGCTGGAAGCTCTCGACATGACCGGGGACCGCTCGGCCGCGCTCACGCGCTTCGCCCAGACGGTCTCTGGCTCCGAGGCCGAAATCCTGCGTAAAGCACTCACGGAGCTGGAAGAAGAGTGATCACAGCCGCTGTCCTGACCGCGCTCGCCATCGCGTGCGTTGTCGGTGCGTGGCGACTCACGTCGGCGCGGTGGCCGTGGCGGGCTCCGCGCGCCGCCATCCTGCTGTGGCAGTCCCTCGGCGTCACCTGGGGCCTGGCCACCGTCGGCGCGATGCTCGCGTACGCGCTGGAGCCGTACGGCGCCGGCGTCGTGTACGGCCTGCACGCCTTCGCCGACTCGGCGATCTCGTTCGGCATGGGGTTCGGCCTGCTCCAGCCGTACGACCTTCCCCGCGTCGCCGCCCTCGTGGCCGGCCTGACGCTGCTGGCGGTGCTGATCTCGGTGCTGCTCACGGCCGGGGCGCTGACGCTGCGCGCCCGCAGGCGCCACCGCGTGCTGCTGTCCCTGATCGCCCGTGACGACCCGGGCGTGCCCGGCGTGCGCGTGGTCGACCACCCGCGCGCGGCGGCGTACTGCCTGCCCGGCCTGCGCTCGGAGGTCGTGGTGAGCGTGGGCACGCTGTCGCTGCTGCACCCGGACGAGCTGACCGCCGTGCTGGCCCACGAGGTGGCCCACGCGCGCGAGCGGCACGACCTGGTGCTGCTGCCGTTCACCGCGCTCAACTCGATGCTCCCCTGGCTGCGCGTCGTGCGCGACGCGCACTCCGCGGTCGCCCTGCTGGTCGAGATGGCCGCCGACGACCGCGCCCGCCGCTACTGCTCGCCGCGCCGCCTGGCGACCGCGCTGCTGCGGTTCGGCACGGCGGGGTCCGTCCCCGCGCCGGACGGCGCGCTCGGGGCGGGGGGCGAGCAGGTGATGGCCCGGGTGAACCGCCTGATCAAGCCGGGTGCCGAGCTGCCGAGGCGCTTCCGGTACAGCCTGATCGCGTTCTCGGTCCTGCTGTCGGCCTCCGCCCCGCTCCTCTGGATCTACCCGGGCTGACCCGCCCGCCTTCCGTTCGGCCCGCCGACACGGCGCTTGCTGGTGTTAGCCGATGAGTTTGCAACTGCAAGCAGCATGATGCAGACTGAAGTCATGGAACTACCGAAGGTCGGCTCGATCGGCGAGTACATCCGCGATCAGCGGAAGCAGGCGAAGATCTCCCTGCGCCAGCTCGCCACTCAGGCGGGGGTCTCGAACCCGTACCTGAGCCAGATCGAGCGGGGGCTGCGCAAGCCGAGCGCGGAGATCCTCAACCAGATCGCCAAGGGCCTGCGCATCTCGTCGCAGGCGCTGTACGTGCAGGCGGGGCTCATCGAAGACCGCGAGCCCGACAGCGACGTGCTCGCCGCGATCCGGGCCGACCGCGGCCTCACCGAACGGCAACGTCAGGTGCTGATCGACATCTACGAGTCGTTCCGCAAGGAGAACCGCGCCGAGGCCCCGACCCAGGCCGAGCAGCCCGACGAAGACACTCGGGCAGGGTCGGAGCCTCATGTGGTCGACGCGGTTCCCACGCAGGAGGGTGCGACCTCCTCGCCGAACGGCCGCATTCAACCGGAACCCAAGGAAGGTTAACCCATGCCTATTAACGACGAGGTCAAGAAGCTCGCCGAGTCCAAGCCGTTCTACGCCGTCGCCGGCGCGGGCGACTTCGCGATGGAGAAGCTGCGCGAGCTGCCCGGGCAGTTCCAGCGCCTGCAGTCCCGCCGGGCCGAGGTCGGCGAGGTCGCTCGCGATCTGCCGACCATGGCGCGCAGGTACGCCGGGAACGTCCAGGTCAAGGCCGAGGCCGTGGCCCGCGACCTCCCCGGCAAGGCCCGCGAGTACGCCGACACCCTCGGCGCCAAGGCCGCCGAGCTGTACGACGAGTTCGCCAACCGCGGCCGTAAGGTCGTCAGCCGGGTGACCGGCGAGGCCGCGCTGGAGCTCGAAGAGGTCGCCTCCAGCGCCCAGCCCACGGCCGCCGGCCGTCCGCAGGCCCGCAAGACCGGCGCCCGCGCCACCGCCGCCAAGCGCTGACACCGTCGCGGGAGCGGTCGTGACGATGCGGGCGCGGCCCGTCCCGGAACCCGGGGCGGGCCGCGTGCGTTGTCCCAGGGGACGGCTCGGCGTCGAACCCCCGCGCCGCCGCGTTCAGATGAGGTCACGATGATCGTCGAGGCCCGTTCGAGCGCCTTCCTGTCCGGGGCTAGGCTGAACCTGGCCGAACGCATGACACCTGGGAGAGGCGATGTTCGGAGTACACGGCGTCCTGAATCTCATATTCTGGCTGCTCGCCATCGCGGCGTTCGTCATGTGCGTTTGGGCCATGGTGCACGCGATCAGGACGCCCGCCCGCGCGTTCGCGGTCGCGGGCAAGCTCAGCAAGCAGCTCTGGCTGCTGATCCTCGGCTTCGCCACCCTGTTCTCGTTCGCCGCGGCCGTGCAGTACCTCTCGGTGCTGAGCATCTTCACGATCGCCTCGGTCATCGGCTCGGGCATCTACCTGGCCGACGTGAAGCCCGCCGTCAAGGACATCGGCAAGGGCGGCAACAGCGGCCCGTACGGGCCTTGGTGAGCCGCTGACCCCGTCCGGACTGTCCCGTTCGTGGGCATTCGACCGGTGATGCGCCCCTCCTGGGACGGCGGGGACCGCTAGGCTCACACGCCATGGTTGATCTCGCCCGTCGGCTGACGCTCGCGCCCGCGATCCTGATCGCGCTGAGCGTCCTCGCCGCCGCCCCGGCCCACGCCGAGGCGGACAGCGTGAACAGAACGGACGTCACCGTGGAGCTGCGCCCCGACGGCGCGCTGCACGTCAAGGAGCAGATCTCCTATACGGGACAGGTCCGGCGCACGCTGCTCACCCGCACCCGCCACGACGACGCCAACGACCGGATCTACCGCGTCACCGGCTTCACGGGCGACGGCGCCCTGTCCGGCGACACCATCACATTGAAGGGCTCCGGCAAGGCCACGATCGAGTACGACGTGGCGGGCGCCGTCACCCCGCTCAGCGACGGCACCGAGGAACTGCGCTGGTACGTCGTCAACGGCTGGTCGGCCCCCGTCAAGGACGCCGTCGTCACGCTGTCCGGCCCGGCCCCCATGACGAACCTCTCCTGCTTCGCCGGGGACATCACCTCGGCCACCGGCTGCACCTCGGCCGCCATGCTCGACGAGACCGGCGGCAGCGCCGAGTTCCAGCAGCAGAACCTCGGCGCCGGACAGGCCTTCACCATCGTCGCCGGCTTCCCCAAGGGGACGAGCCGCGGCGCGCCCATCCTGGAACGGCGCTTCGAGCTCGCCGGGGCGTTCACGCTCAGCCCCGTCACCGGCGGCGCCCTCGCCGGGCTGCTGGTGCTGCTGCTCGGCGGCCTCGCGCTGCTGTACCGCACGCGGGGCAGGGACGCGCGCATCATCGACAGCGAGTCCGGCGGCGTGGTCACCCCGCTGCGCGACGGCCGGTTCGCCCCGCCCGACGGCGTCCGCCCGGGGCAGATCGGCACGCTGATCGACGAGCAGGCCGACGTGGTGGACGTGACCGCCAGCATCGTCGACCTGGCCGTGCGCGGGTACATCCGCATCGACGAGCAACCGCGCGGCGCGTACGACGCCCCCGACTGGCTGCTGGTCAAGGTGCCGGAGGCCCCCCTGGGCGAGCTGCTCGACTACGAGCGGGCGCTGCACCAGGCGATCTTCGACGGGCGCGACGCCATCCTGCTGTCGCACCTGCACGGCTCGTTCGCCTCGGGGCTCGGCAAGGTGCGCGACGCGCTGTACCGCGACGTCGTCGCCCAGGGCTGGTTCGCGCGGCGCCCCGACTCCGTCCGCACCCGCTGGACCACGCTCGGAGTGATCGTCGTCGGCGTGGGGGTGCTGGCCACCGTCCTGCTCGCCTGGTTCACGACGTACGGCCTGCTCGGGCTGGCCGTGATCATCGCCGGTGCGGCGCTGTCGGTGGGCGGGCAGTACATGCCGGCCAAGACCGTACGCGGCTCCACGGCCCTGGCCCACACGCTCGGCTTCCGCGACTACCTCGCGGCGGGCGAGATCGGCGACGTTCCCCCCGCGCAGCGGATCGAGCTGTTCTCGCGCTACCTGCCCTACGCCGTGGTCTTCGACAACGTGGACCGGTGGGCGCGTGTGGTCTCCTCGATCGACGGCGACGGGCGGCGCGTCGACCACCTGTACTGGTACCAGGGCCCCGCCGAGTGGGACCTGTCCAAGTTCGCCGACTCGATGCGCACCTTCACCCTGACCACCTCGGGCGCGATCTCGGCCTCCCGCCCGTTCCGCCGCTCGATCTGATCACCGGCCGCTCACGCCGGACGTCCCGCGGCCTCAGACTTCGCCGCGCAGGCGGACCTCCCCGCGGACGCGGACCTCGCCGACCGGGCGGCCGCCGCCGTACTGCGGCGGGCTGGCGAGGGCGTCCAGCTCGGCGGAGTCCACCCCGAGGCCGAGCGCCCGCAGCGCGGCGACCGTCACCGGGACGCGCGCCCGCTGGCCACCGTCCACGATCTTGACGGTGGCCGCGCGGCCGTCCTCGTAGGCGAAGGCGTCGAACGCCTCGGCGCCCGCCTTGAGCATCAGCCCGGGGACCGCCCGCATCAGCGCGGCCTCGGGCCGGGACGTCCCGGACGTCCACACCGGGTGGGCGCGCATGGCGTCCGCGACGCGCCGCTCGTGGGTGCCGGGCGCGGCGAGGGTGAACGCGCGGAACGCGCGGGCGACCCCGGCCATGGACGCGAAGAACAGCGGCGCGCCGCAACCGTCCACGCCGGTCGCGGCGACGCGCTCGCCGGTCAGCTCCTCGACGGTGGCGCGGATCCTCCGCTGGAGGGGATGGGCGGGGTGGAGGTAGTCGCCGGTCGGCCACTCGTTGATCACGCACGTGGCGAGCATGGCGGCGTGCTTGCCGGAGCAGTTCATGGTGACGCGGGCGGGTCCGCCGCCCGCGCGGAGCACCCGGTGCGCGGTCACGGTGTCGCCAGGAAGGTCTTCGGGGCACAGCAGCGCGCTCTTGTCGAGCCCGGCGCCCAGGAGGATCTTGGAGACCCCCGCGACGTGGAAGTCCTCGCCCGAGTGGCTGGCGCAGGCCAGGGCCAGCAGCTCGTCCTCGAGACCGAGGCCCGCGCGGAGCATGCCGAGCACCTGCAGGGGCTTCATCGAGGACCGGGGCGAGGCGGCCGCGGCGACGTCGCCGTGAACGGCGACCGGCGATCCCTCGGCGTCCACCGCGAACACCCACGCATGGTGGACGGACTCCACAAATCCAGAACGGACGACTTCAACGACCAAAGGCTCGAAGGACAAGTTTTCTCTCCTTTCGCCCCCGAGTTTACGGACGCCCGCCGGGCCGCCGGGACTCTCCAGGGATGGGAGAATCAAGGACCATGCGTGCGGTGGTTCAGCGGGTGACGTCCGCGTCGGTGGTGGTCGACGGGCGGACGGTGGGGGCGATCGACGAGCCCGGTCTGCTCGTCCTGGTGGGCGTGACCCACGACGACGGCCCCGGCGAGGCCGCGCGCCTGGCCGCCAAGCTGTGGGGGCTGCGCATCCTGTCCGGCGAGAAGTCGTGCTCGGACATCGGCGCGCCGCTGCTGGTCGTCAGCCAGTTCACGCTCTACGGCGACGCCAGGAAGGGCCGGCGCCCCACCTGGCAGGCGGCGGCGCCGGGCCCCGTGGCCGAGCCGCTGGTCGACGCCGTGATCGACGAGTTGCGGAAGCTCGGCGCGCGCGTCGAGACCGGCGTCTTCGGCGCGGACATGAAGGTCCACCTCGTCAACGACGGCCCGATCACCTTGGTCATCGACATCTGACAGTGCCCGGCGGCCTCCGACGGCCTTCCGCCCCCGGTCATCGATCGGCCGACCAGGCGCGGACGGCCGGACGGGTGTTCGCCGAGTGTCGCCGGGCGGTGGGTCAGCGGATTCGACGGCGCAGGGCCGGGTCGATCGTCACGTTACGGCCGGCGTCCGGCGGCACGATGACCTCCTGCGACGCCGTGACCCCGCCCGCCAGCAGCACGGCGTCCACCGGGACGGTCCGCTTCACCACGGCGAGGGCGATCGGGCCGAGCTCGTGGTGGCGGGCCGAGGTGCCGACGAAGCCGATCTGTCCCGGCCGCGCGCCGTCCTCCACGTCCCCCTCCGCCGTCGTCCCCGCGCCGAGCGTGACGGGCGCGCCGTGCGGCGGCAGGATGTCGACGCTGCCGTCCAGGTGCAGGAACACCAGGCGACGCGGCGGGTGACCGAGATTGTGCACCCGGGCGACCGTCTCCTGCCCCCGGTAGCAGCCCTTGGTGAGGTGGACGGCCGCGCCGATCCAGCCGACCTCGTGCGGGATGGCCTTGTGATCGGTCTCGAACCCGGCCCGCGGCAGGTGAGCCTCCACCCGCAGCGCCTCGTACGCCCACAACCCGGCCGGCCGCAGCCCGAGTTCCTCGGGAAGGCCCGCCAGCCGCTCCCGCGGCACCAGCAGATCTCCGCCGATCGCGATGGCCCCCTCCGGAACCGGGACCGTCGCGGGCTCGTCCGCGGAGCCGGCGGGGCGCGGGGGCGCGACGGTCACCACGGCGTACGCGGAGGTCTCGTCACCGACCTCGACGCGCAGCATGAAGCGCATCTTCTCCAGGTAGGCGATCAGCGCGGCGGACGCCCCCGGCTCGACATGCCCCCACACGGACGTGCCATCGTCCACGAGCGTCAGATGATGCTCAACCCGGCCCTGCGCGTCCAGGAACAACGTCTGCGCGGGAACCCCGGGCGCGAGCGTGTCGAGCTTCTGCGAGCTGAGGTCGTTCAGCCATTTCAGCCGATCGGCCCCCGTGATCCTGATGACCTCACGGTCGCTCCGATCGACCACGGCCCGCCCGGCCGCCAGCGCACGCTGCTCGGCGTACGGCTCCCCGTAGTGCGCGGCCACGGTCTCGTCGGGCGCCTCGGCGGCCACCGCACCCGACCTGTCCAGCAGAGGACTTCGCATGCCTCAAGGCTATTGCCCCCACCCCGGTTCCCACTCCCCAGAGGGGCCCAACCAAGGGGCCCATATCAAGGAGGAGCGTCACACTGGACGATTCAACCCCTCGCGAAGGATTTCTTCATGGCGTTCCGCCAGATCGCCGGCCCCGGAGTTCAGGGTGCCGATGAACGACAACCGCCGGCCGCTTCCCTCAGTATCCGGTTGATCCAGGCTTTCATCGGCCTCCATCAGCCAGAGGGTCCCTTCCAATGCATCCCGGCACGCGTACAGACGAGGCGGTCAGGGGCGGCAGTTTTGGCAGCGGCCGAAGATGGTCAGGTGTTGGACGTCGGTTTCGAAGCCGAGTTCTTCGTCCAGGGTCGAGACCAGGCCGCCTACCAGGTCGGGGCTGACCTCGGTGATCTCGCCGCAGCCGCGGCAGACCAGGTGGACGTGGTCGGCCTCGCTGGCGAGGTGGTAGGTGGGGGCGCCGTGGCCGAGGTGGGTGTGGGTGACCATGCCGAGCTGTTCGAGCAGTTCGAGCGTGCGGTAGACGGTCGAGATGTTGACGCCCCTGGCGGTCTCCTGGACCTCGGCGCAGATGTCCTCAGGGGTGGCGTGGCCGAGCTTGGTCACCGCCTCCAGCACGAGCTGCCGCTGCGGGGTGACCCGGTAACCGCGGGCGCGGAGCTCCTCGTGCCACGTGGACGGCCCTGGCGACGTCGACGCCGCCTCCGGCGCGGAGGGCGTCGATGACGTCGAGGTTCGTGATGGCTGCCGGCTCCCGGTCATGGGTCCGAGTCTACGAGCATCGGCCTCGCGGCGAGATCCCTCGCGAGATCTCAGGGGTGGGACGGAGTGGCGGGAGTGTAGGTGGGGGCGGGATTAATCGCTTGCCTGCGCGAGAGGGCTCGCATAGCCTTCCAAGCACGCAGAAGGGAGGTGGTCCAAACAATGGTTGATCATTATTGGGCTAGCGAGGTGGCTGTCCGCTAGGACATCGCCGAGTCCGGACCTTCCGTCCAGACGTCGTGCCCCCCTCGGGGCACTGGCGGCGTCCGGCGAATTCAACGCAGACACCGGAACCCCGGGCAGCCGGCGGGGGCAGAGGATTTCCCCTTCCCCCTTGGTCCAGCCGGCCCGTCTCTCCATGAGACGGAGCACGCCCGGGGTTCTTTCTGTTTCCGGGTCGGCTTCCAGGTCAGCCGACCTTTTTGAGTTCCGCGGACAGGTGTGACGTCAGCGGGTGGCCTTCGGCGGCCATGTCGTAGGCGTACATCAGGTTGCCGCTGACCAGGCCGTAGAGCCGGTGGCCCGCCGTGTACTCCTTGGCGCTCTCGACGCGGGCGACGACGTCCGTACGCAGCTCGATCTTGTGGAACACGACCTCGCCGATGTAGATCTCGACGATGCCGGTCGGGTGGGACAGCAGCACTTCGAGCTGGCGTTCCGGCCGCGCCCGCCAGAACCCCGACTCGGTGGCGAGCGGGCGCACCATCGTGCCCTCGTCGTCGAGCAGCCACGTCTTGCTGACGTAGCTCAGGAACGGCTTGCCGTTGTGCTCGAACGTGATCTCCTGCCCGAACCGGAAGCTTTCGATCGTCGGGTAGCCGCCGACGCCGGCGCCCTCCCACCTGCCGAGGAGGAAGGCGATCGGCTCAAGGTCCGGATGCAGGTCGGGTTGCAGTGACTGGGACTCCATGGCACATGAGCCTAAATGCCTGGGACGAAACCCGTGCCGCCGACACCGGCACGGCATTGAGCCTGGTGGATCGCCGTCCGCGCCGCATAGGCTCAGATCATGGCACGATCAATGGTGATAAAAGTGACGGCCGGTTCTGATGCCCCCGAGCGTTGCAACCAGGCTTTCACGGTGGCCGCCGCCGCGCTCGCGAGCGGCGTGCCCGTCTCCCTGTGGCTCACCGGCGAGTCGGCGTGGTACGGCCTCCCCGGGCGGGCGAAGGAGTTCACCCTTCCGGAGGCCGTCCCCCTGACCGACCTGCTGGACGCGGTGCTCGCCGGGGGCACGGTGACGGTGTGCACGCAGTGCGCGGCCCGACGCGGCATCAAACAGGAGGACCTGATCGAGGGCGTGCGCATCGCCGGCGCCCCGACGTTCGTGGAGGAGGCGCTCGGCGAGGGCGTCCAGGCCCTGGTCTACTGACCGGCCGGCTCCACCCAGACGACCGGCCGAGCCGGGCCGTGAACGCCGCCCGAACCCGGGCCATCCCCGCGACACGGCGACACGGACGGCCCGGCGGCCCGGCGGCCCGGACGGCCTAGGCGGCCCGGACGGACGTCAGTGGGGCAGGACGGCCTTCAGGCGCTCGTCACGGAGCCGGTCGTACCAGGCGTCCTCGATCGGCGCGAGACGCCCCACCGTCCAGCCCAGGAACACGTCGGCGAGCCAGGGGTTACGGGCCAGCGCCGGCCCGTGCAGGTAGGTGCCGACGATCTTGCCGGCGTGGCAGCCCTCGGTGCCGTCGCCATTGCCCGTGCCGACCACGGTGCGTGACAGGGGACGCACGCCGGGCCCGAGCCGCGTCACGCCCATGTGATTCTCGAAGCCGGTGAGCATGTGCCCGCCGAGGCCGGTGTCGACCTCGGCGGCCAGCTCGCCCACGGCGCGGGCGGGGCCACGGGAGCTCTGGATGTCGAGCAGGCCGATGCCCGCCACCGGCTGGCCTTCCTCCCCGCCGAACACCGAGCCCATGATCTGGTAGCCCGCGCAGACGGCCAGCAGGGACGCCCCGCGGTCGATGGCCCGGGCGAGCCCGCCGTCGCGGCGCAGGCGCTCGGCGGCGAGGATCTGCGGGCGGTCCTCACCGCCGCCGATGAGGTAGATGTCCCCCGAGTCGGGCACCGGGTCGGCCGAGCGGACGTAGATCGTCTCGACCGGGATGCCCCGCTTGCGGGCACGCTGTTCGAGGATCAGGACGTTACCCTGGTCGCCGTACGTGCTGAGCAGGTCGGGGTAGATCCACACGAGGCGCAGGGCGCTGTCAGACGGCACGGCCGAACTCCGCTCGAATCTGCTGGAACGCTGTGTAGTTGGCGATCACGTCGATGTTGCCGGGCGCCTGGCGGACCACGGCGTCGTCGAACGTCTCGCAGAGCTGGAAGGGCACCTCGGCGACGTGCAGCCGCAGCGCCAGGTCGAGCCGCCGCTCGCCGGTGACGTACACCGGGCGGCCGCGCAGGATGCGGTAGTCGACGTCCCACAGCCACGAGGTGTCACGGCCGTCGGGCCCCTGGGCGTTCACCGACAGGATGATGGGCAGCCCGGGATCGGAGACCTCGAACGCCTCCAGCCACCCGGCGGGGTTCTTGGCGAGCAGCAGCCGCAGCGACCGCCCGTCCCGCTCGACGGTGGTGTAGCGGCCGGCCACCGAACGGACCTCGCGCAACCGGGGCAGCGCCCGCTCGACGGGCAGGCCGAAGGCCTCGGCGGTGGCCAGGGCGATGGCGGCGTTGGCGCGGTTGGCCCGGCCGGGCAGTTGCAGGTCGAGCACCCAGCGCTGCCGCCGGGGGTCGATCACCGCGTCCTCGTCCAGCACCCACGCGGGCTCGGGGCGGCGGAAGGAGCACTCGCGGCACGCCCAGTCGTCGCCCTTGCGGTCGAGCGGGCCGCCGCAGCGGGGGCAGCACCAGGAGTCTTCCTTCCAGGGCTGCCCGCACGACACCCACGTCACCCGGGCGGCGGTCGAGGCGCCCCAGGCGACCAGCGGGTCGTCGCAGTTGGCGATGACGTGCGTGTCGGTGCCGGTGAGCGCGCGCTGCCATTTCTGGGCCAGCAGCCAGATCTCGGCCGCGCGGTCCATCTGGTCGCGGCTGAGGTTCATCAGGCAGACGACGGAGGCGCCGGTCGTGTCGAGGACCTCGGGGAGGTACTTCTCGTCGACCTCCAGGACCGCCAGCGGCGCCTGCTTGGCCTGGGAGAGCGCGGAGACGTGGCCGGCGGGCATGTTGGCGCCGAACGCGTTGGTGGCGACCTCCCCGATCTCCTGCAGGGCCGAGGTGATCAACCGGGTGGTCGTCGTCTTGCCGTTGGTGGCGCTGACCAGCACGAGCTTACGGTCGGCGGCCAGCTTGCGCAGCAGGTCCGGCTCAAGCATCAGCCCGACGCGCCCACCGATCACCGATCCGTCGCCACGCCCGGTCACCCGGGACAGGGTGGCAGCCGTACGCCCGAGGGCGGTCGCGAGCTGAGCCCGCAGCGGTAGCTGGGTCATGCCCGAGATCCTAGTGCGGCCCGCCCGATGAACACTCAACCCAAGCCGTGTTCATGGCCGCGCCTCCGGCACGGCGGTTCGGGGCGCGCTTTAGGCGGCCCCGAACGAGCCTATGGCCTCGCTCCGCTCGGTGGGTTCGGGTCAGTCGGTGAAGGAGAGCTTCGCGTCCTTGTCCGCGCCTTCCTCGAACGTCATGACGAACCGGTCGGGCCAGGACAGGACGGTCTCCAGCCAGGCCGCGCCCATCGTCTGGGCGATGTGGCGCATCCGGTCGCGGGGCTCGACACCGAGGGCGACGGTGCCGTAGTCCTTCTCGATGCCCTCGTGCTCGTCGTCGCCGAGCAGCACCCGCCAGGCGAGCGTGCGGTTGCGTTCGATCTCCATCGACAGCGGGTGGTGGCGCAGTGCCTTGGCGCGGTGGCCGAGCAGCTCGGTGCGGGCCGGGGCGCCGTCCGGGGAGGTCTGGCCGTTTCCGGCGGGACGCGGGGACGGACGACCGGCGGGGTCGGCGCCGAACAGGGCGTACTCCATGGCCGGGGCCGGGCTGCCCGGGTTCGGCGCCTGGTGCCCGTACGGGAACAGCCGGTCGACCTCGTGCAGCCAGCGGACCTGCGGGATCACCCACGCGGCGCCCATGCGCTCCCCTGTGGGCGGCCGCGTGCCCGGCGAGGGGGTGAGCAGCGCCGCGGCGACCTCGGCGGCCTTCACCGTGAGCAGCGCGGGGTCGTAGAAGGTGCGCAGCGACCACGCCCGGGCGGCCACGGCGCGTTCGACGAGCGTGGCGAGCAGGCATTCGCGGCGGCGCGGCGGCAGCTCGGCCCAGGTGTCGGCGAGCACGCGCGGCACGCCGGGCAGGGACCGGTTGGCGCAGAAGGCGAGCACCACGGTGTCGGTCCAGATGCGCAGCCACGCCCACTCGGGGGCGTCGGCGAGCAGGTCGGCCTCGCGCAGCTCGAACAGCGTGCACGCCTTGCCCTCGACGCACTCGTGCCCGCACGCGGCCGAGCGGCGTCCGCGGATCGGCGGGGTGGGGCTGAGCAGGGTGTGCTCGCGGTCCTCGCCGAGGGGCACCTGGATGCGCAGCGGGCGGTCCATGCCGTCGGCGAAGACGGCGGCGATGCCGGGCTGCAGGGAGACGACCTGGCGGGACTGTTCCTCGCTCAGGTTGATGGCGGCTCCGACGAGCCTGCGGTCGTCCTCGGCGGGCAGGCGGTGGACGACCTTGAGCGCGGTGTTCTTCACGACGTCGGCGATGAGCTTGGTGGGGATCTGCTCGGCGACGACGATGCCCTCGCCGTAGGCGCGGATCTCGGCGAGCATCCCGGCGAGCAGCTCGACGGCGTGGGTGGCGGCCCGCTGGGAGCCGCGGTCGCGCAGCAGCCGGTGGGCCTCCTCGATCACGATGACATGCTGGAGTCCCTTGGCCTTCTCTTGGCGGGCGCGCATCCGCAGGTGCTCGACGATGCGGATGATCAGCGTGCCCATGAGGAACGCCTTGTCCTCGTCGTTGGCGACGTCCTCGATGGCGAAGACGACGTTGCGTTGTAACAGGCCCCCGATGTCGGCGGGGTGGCCGCCCTCGAAGAACCGCCCCGCCGAGCCGACCCGCAGGCTTCGCAGCCGCAGGCTGATGAAGCCCTCGACGTCGGCCTGCACCTCGTTGCCGTACCCGATCTCCTGGATCACCTCCAGGGCGTGGGTCTGTAACTGGGCCAGCGTGGGCACGGCCGGCTGGACGGCCGCGCCGGGGATGCCGCCGCCGGTGACGACGTCCCACCCGTTGGCCTCGTACACCCGCTGGAGCGCCAGCGACATGATCTGCGGGAACGGTTCCTCGGCGTCGAAGGCCGCCATGAACAGGGCCCTGACCATGTCGATGTGCGCCTGCACCGGGTAGCCGGGCTCGGGGGCCAGGGGGTTGACGCTGAACGGCACGTTGTCCGGCGCGGACGGGTTGATCACCGTCAGCGGCGCGAGGTGGCCGACGCGCCCGGCCATCGCGGCGTACTCCGACTTGGCGGGCTCGATCGCGAGCCACGGGATGCCGGCCTCGGTGAGCTGTTCCAGCAGGTGGCGGACGGTCTGCGACTTGCCCGAGCCGGTGGCGCCGGTGACGAAGGCGTGCCGGTTGAGCGTGGCCAGCGGCACGCGGAACGAGCCGACCGCGCGGTCCTGCCCGTCGATGATCGCGCCGAGGTCGAGGACGGGCTCGCCGGTGCTGCGGACGTCGGCCTCGCTGGTCACGTCGAAGAACCCGGCGTCGAGGACGCGGACGCCCGGTACCTCGCGGCGGGGCAGCCCGGCGAGGGCGGCGAGCGCTCCCGCGGTCGCGGCGAAGGGAGCGGCGGCGCCGTCGGAGGGGTCCTGCAGGGTGACGCCGAGCACCTCGGCGAAGCCGTACACCGGCTCGACGGTGGTGGAGCGCCCGAACCCGGCGAGGATCGGCAGCGACAGGGCGCTGCGCAGCCGGTAGGGGTGATGGCTCATCTCGACCGAGCCGACCAGCACGGGCGCGATCTGCCGCAGCTCGTCGGGGCCCGCCGCGCCGGCCAGGACGCGGACGTTCCACAGCCCCGCCTCGCGGAAGGCGTCGAGCTCCTGCATGCGCCGCTCGGCCCGCTCGGCGTCGTACCGGCTGCGCTCGGAGGCGTCGCCGTACTGGCGCAGCACGTTGAGCTGGGTGCGCAGGTGGGCGACCTCGGCGTCGAGCAGGTCGGTGGGCTCGGCCACGACCAGCCAGGCGAACGGGCGGGACATCAGCGTGACCAGCGTCGACTCGAACAGGGTGGGCCGCAGCAGGTCGTCGGGGCCGGGCTCCCTGCGCCCGCTGAGCGGCGGCGCCTGACGGCCGGGGCAGGGCGTCCAGGTCAGGTCGGCGAGGTCGGCCAGCCAGTCGTCGCCGATCTCGACGCCGCGCGCGCCGCCGGGGAACAGCAACGGCTGCGGCCCCTGCGGCGGCCCCTCGACGGTGGCGGTGGAGGCGCGGCGAGGCGGGCGCGGCGGCGTGAGCGGACCGGCGTTGGTGATCAGCTCGAGCGGCGCGCCGGATCCCCGGGACAACCAGCCGATGACGAAGGGCCGGTTGCGCTGGGCGGCGGAGAGCACGGCGGGCAGGACGGTGACGAAGTCCCACTCGGCGGACGAACTGCGCGAGGGCGCGGTGATCGCTTGGATGCGGTACCACGGACCGCTCAGCGGGAACGGCGCGCTGGGCGCTGCGGAGGACACGCTTGCCTGCATATCAAGCCCAAATCCCTTATGCCACCGACGTTTGCCAGGGGATTACCTGTTCAATGCGTTCTCCTCCAGTCCAGGCGCTCGGGCGGCGGGCCCAGATTGGGGGCGAACAGGTCCTCCTCGGAGTCCGGCTCGGGCCGCTCGGGCGGCATCAGGACCCGGCGTACCTCCTCGAACTCCCCCAATGTGGTCTTGGGGAAGGTGAGGATGGCAGGGTTGGCGTCGGCGAGCCGTACCTGGCGTCCCTCGGCCGTGGCGTGGGTGACGATCACCGATGTGGTGGGGAGCTGCTGCAGTTGGTGCGGCTCGACCAGGAACTCGCGGCTGCGGTGCATCACGCGCTCCTCGCCGAGGGCCTTCCTGGCGCTGCGCCCCCACTCGGTGGACTCGGTGATGCTCTCCTTGAGATCGCCCTCGGCCTTCTCGTGGTCCTCGGCGCCGCCTCGGCCCGCGCCGTCGCCGACGGTGGAGGTGTAGGAGCCGTTGAGACCGTCCACGGCCGGGCTGATGGTCTCGGTGAGCTGGGCCAGTTCCAGGCGATGCTCGGTGCCCATGTGCTCGCTGGCCACCCGGGCGTCCTCGGCGTTGCCGAGCCGCATGAACGCGACGGCGGCGTGGCCCCGGCCGAGGCGTTCCCGGACGGTCGGGGTGAGCGAGCGGTAGGTGAGCACGAGGCCGGTCTGGGAGGTCTCGCAGGCGTCCATGAGCCGGTCCAGGACGTCGCCGCGCAGCTTGTCCGCGCCCGCGACGATGATCGTGTGGTACCAGGGCCGCTCGGAGGCCGGGGACTGGCGCAGGATGTGCGTGAGCGCGGTCGCGACGTACGTGCCGAGGACGCGGTTGCCGAAGACCCCGGCCTGGCGGTCCATCGACACCACGCGCAGCCGCGCGGGCGGCAGCCGCACCGCCTCCGAGCCCAGGGTCTCCAGCTTGCGGAGCTGGGACTCAAGGGCCCAGGCGCGTTCGATGACGACGCGGTCGGTGACGCCCCGGCCGAACAGGGTGCCGATGCGTTCGAGCTGGGTGGCGGTGAGCAGGCCGTACCGCAGGTCGTCGCGCGGGTCGCCGACCTGGGCGAGCGCGCGCAGGGCTGCGGTGACCTGGTTGATCGTGGCGTTCTCGCCGAGGACTTCGAGCACCCGCTCCAGGATCGCGTTGTCGAAGCTCAGGTCGCGGGTGGTGCGGTGCTCCTCGCTGACGCTGACGACGTGCGCGAGGACGTCGGCGAACGCCTCGGGCGGCAGCGTGGCGCCGAGGTCGAGCCGCGGCAGGTCGGTGGGCAGCACCCACACCAGCGGGTCGTCGCCGCCGCGCCGGGCCAACTCGATGAGGTCCTTGGCGATGGCGCCCTCGGACAGGTCCAGGACGGTGAGGTGGCCGCCGCTGTACAGCCGGGTGGCGCCGAGCAGCGTGATGAGGGCCGACCAGCCGGGCAGGGTGCCGCCGGCGACGTCGATGCGGTCGATCTCGTCGGGGACCGCGACGGCGTACCAGGTGAGCTGCCGGTCGTGCTGCTCCTTCTTGGCGGCCCACGCGCGGTAGCGCTCGGCGTGCTGCTCCTGGGCGGTGTGGAGCTCGCGCTCGCGGCGCCTGCGCCGGTCGTCGGCGCGGGCCTCCTGCTCCCTGATGCGGGAGCGCAGCGCGCGCTCGCCCTGGTGGACGGCGTACCAGCAGATCGCCGCGACGCCGCAGGTGACGACGAGCCCGGCGGTCACGAACGTCCAGTCCATGGTCTCGGTGACGCCGAGGATGACCATGAGGATCGCGAGGACGAGCATGAAGACGCCGACGATCTTCATGGGACGGTTGAGCAGGTCCTCCTTGAGGCGCTCGCGGCGCACCCAGTTGGGGTCGACCTCCGCGGCCTCCTCGGGGACGTCCTCGGGCGAGGGGCGCTTGGGCGGCGGGCCGGGCTCTGGATACAGCATCGCGTACTGCCAGCCCAGATAGATCCGATCAGCTTGCAGCTGCGCATGCTCTGGGTGCACGTCCGCCACCGGACCTCCACCTGTCAATGGTCGCGCTCGCCGGGGAACCACGACCGTATCGTGCCGCTCGTGCCGCGTGGTCGGCTCTCCAACTGTGACAGCGTATGAGGTGTCCCTCGCATTCGGACAGGGTTCTCGTCATTCGGCCCGAATTCCTCGCCCTCACCCCCCGTCAATAGGACAAAAGGGGCGAATGGGATAGGTCGGCATGGACGCCCGGAACGCTCACCATTGCTTGAAGCATCTTTGCCGCGACGAGCGCCTTCCTGGGCCTTCTCCCCGCGAATCCCACTCGCATGGGACGAATGAGGCGGAAGGGGAAGAAGCAGCGGCTACCATCCTGTCCCATGACGTCCGCCGCCCCTCCCGACGCCCCGCGCAGACGGCCGATCCTCGTCCCCGTCCTGGCCGTCCTGGCGGCGGCGGCCATAGGGGTCAGCGCGGCCTTCGGCGGGCTGGAGGACGCGCCCGAGCCCAAGGCCGAGCAACTCGGCAAGGGCGCGACGTTCGACCAGGGCAAGATGAAGACGGTCTTCGAGGACGCGGTCGTCCGCCCTGGCCGGATCGGGCTCGGCGTCCCCGACAAGCGCTACCTGCAACTCGTCCTGAAGGTCACCAACCAGTCGAAGAGCACCATACAGGCCCAGGGGATGACCACCGCGCTGATCGCGGTACGGGCCGACGGGAAGACCATCATGCCCGCCTCCGACCCGAGCGACCTCGGCCCCCGCGTCGTGGTGATCGCCGGGGACAAGACCTACTACCAGCTCCACCCGGACGTGCCCGAGACGGTCGTGATGTCCTTCGAGCTGCCCGACGCCGCGCCGCCCCCCAAGACGGTGCAGATCGATGCGGGCACCTACAAGTGGTACGAAAGCTTCTTTTCCAAGACGCATGAGTGGACGCCGGTCTCGGAGCTGGAGCCCCCGACCGCCCAAGCCCGGAAGAGGGGCAGGAAAGAGAGCAGCGTCCCGGTCCCGGTCGTGGGCGCGAAGATCACCATGCCCGTCAGGGTGGAGGGCGCGTGATGGTCACCTCGCCCGGACTGGTCCCGGACGCTCCCTCCCGTCCGGCGCCCGCGCCACCGCGTCGCCGCCGCGTGCCCCTGTGGCGCAGGCTGCTCGCCGCCGTCCTCGGCCTGGCCCTGGTGTGCGGCGCCGTGTACGTGCAGACGTTCGTGCTCGACGCCGACCGGCTCAGGGCGCCGCTGACGGTCTCCGGCGGCATGCACGACGAACTCGTCACCGACACGTTCTCGGCCCGGCTGGAACGGGTGGAGTTCGCCAGGACGATACGGATCAAGAAGACCTACGCCACCGACGAGGCCACGACGGATCGGATCTTCATGATCGTCAAGGTCGGCGCCACCGCGCCCCGCCGGCCCGTCCAGCTCGCCGCGTACCTGCTCACCGCCGACGGCCTGCGGTTCGACCCGACGGACCGCGTCCCCCCGGGCGCGACCTTCTCCGACAAGTGGGTGCAGCCGGGCTGGTGGCGGTCGGGCCTCTACTTCTTCGACGTGCCGAAGGAGCGGGTCGCGGGCGCGCGCGTCGTCGTCAGGGAGCCGCAGACACTCTTCGGCGACGACTGGGTCTCCGAGGTGTCCGCCGACCTCGGGCTGGACGCGGCCGAGGCAGGGCGGATGATCAGCGCCGCCAAGGACGTCTACGAGGTGACCGGCTGATGACCGAGCAGAACCCCGACGACACCGGCGTGTGGCGGCACCCCGCCGCCGGCGAGCCCTCGTGGTTCGCCCCGTCCAGGCGCGTGCCCCGGCCCGACGCGCGGGTCTGGCCTCCCCCTCCCCCGCCGCACGAGCCGCCGGGCAGTTCCACCGTGCCGATTCCCGTCATCGGCGCCAGGCCCACCTACCAGCCGCAGGCGTGGCCGCCCCCCGCCCCTCCGTCCGCTCCCGTCACGCCCCCGGCGCCCGCCCCTGAGCCCCCGGCCCCCGCGCCGGAGCCCGCCGCCCCCTCCCACCGGCGCAGGCGGCCGATGTCCAGGCCGGTGAAGATCGGCCTGCAGTTCTGCGGCGCCCTGATCCTCACCTCGGCCTACCTGGGCGTGACCTGGTACGACTCCAGCAGCCGGTACGAGCAGAACAACCCCCCGCCCACCGTGCGCCACGTCGCCCAGGGGCAGTCGGCGCCTCTCGCGGACGCCACGTGGCGGCTGGTCGGCGTCGCGGTCGCTCCGTCGCAGTACCAGACCCCGGAGACGCCCGACCGGGAGATGATGCAGATCGAGGTGGAGGCCACCGGCCTGAACGCCGACGCCAAGTACCTGTCGACCACGCAGCCGGGCTTCTACCTGAGCGACAAGGCGGGCCGCCTCTGGCTGGCGCTGGCGGCCAAGACCCCCGAGGACCTGGGCGCCGGGAAGACCGGCCGCTTCACCTTGATGAGCGCGGTCCCGAAGGAAGTGGAGGAACAAGTGGAGCTGGTGATGTGGCAGAACGAGTACGCGGGGAAGAACCAGTCCGGGCCGTCTCTGCGCTTCGCCCGCTGACCGCCCCGGCCTCGGCGGCCCTGCGCCTGCGTTCGGCTCCGGCGGCGATGTCGAACGTCGCCGCCAGCAGGCAGGTCGTCAGCACCGCCACGACCAGGTCGACGGCGAAGCCGAGGGGGACGTTCAACACCTCCCAGTACAGGTAGGGATGGTCGTTCCCCACCAGGTAGTGCAGCCCCCGCCGCGCGTACCCCTCGCCGACGTGCAGGGCTGCGAAGCACAGCGCGAACAGCCCGAACAGGGGCGCGCCACCCCGGACGGTGAGACGCAGAGTGTGCGCGATCGGCACCCAGTGCCCCCAGCGGCCGAAGAACCGGCCGAGCGTCCGGCGGGTGAGGGAGTGGGTGCGCGCGGTGATCCTCTGCCCGGCCTGCGCCGCGGGGTCCTCCAGCCGGGTGCCCCTGATCACGGTGCCGGCGTCCTCGGCGTAGGCGCCGTACATGAGGATGGCGACGGTCAGCCAGGCGGCGGGCAGCACGAGCGCGTCCCAGACGTACGGCCGCACCTCGCCGACCAGCCCCCAGAACGTCTCCCATCCGGGGACGTGCAGTTCCATGGTCGTGAGCCAGTCCTGCCACCAGCCGAAGGCGGCCCGGCCGCTCACCCAGTCGCCGCGCGAGGCGACGACCTGCACGCCGTAGTAGAAGAAGGAGAGCTCGCAGAAGGCGACGGAAAGGGCGGCGACGCGGCTCCGGTTGCGCTCGTACCAGATGGTCAGGAAGTAGCGCCCGACGAAGGCCACGATCATGATGGCGAACGTGGCGGTGAAGTTGAGCGAGGTGAGCCCCTCGGCCGTGCCGTGGCCCTGTCCCGTCCCGAAGTCTCCCCAGGCGCCCAGCTTGCCGTACTCCGTGCTCTGCCGCGCTATGTCGGTGTTCAGGAAGTCGCGCACGTCCTCGGAGTACCAGCCCCAGCTCAGGTAGAGGACGACGAACGGGATGATGACCCGCCCGATGCCGTCGACGAAGCGCTCCGGCTCGTCGCCGTCCGCGCGCCTGGCCCGCATCTCCCACAGAGAGCCGCGCAGAGCGGAGAACATGCCCGCGCTGACGATCAGGCCGGCCAGGACCATGATGATGAAGATCAGCATCGTCAGCGCCAGCCGCAGGTCGGGCATGGAGCCGTGCGAGATCTCGGTGCCGCCGACGAGCAGGCCGAACCGTACGAGCTGCCCCGCCGAGTACCACATCACCAGCGGCAGGGCACAGCGCCCGGCCAGCCGCAGCGTCTGCCAGGGCAGCGACCATACGGACGGTGCGTAAGGGACCCGTGGGGTGCCGGGGGTGCTCTGCGTACGGAGGGATTCGGACATCCGGTGCATCCTATCGACGGCCTCCCGGAACCCGCAGCAGCATCAGGCGAAGCGCGGGCCTATTTCAAGGGCGTTGAAACGGACGTCCGGCGGCCGCGTTTCCCGGACGGCCGGGCGGGGCCGGCGCTCCTCCACGCCACCCGACACGCGAAAGGCCGGCGTCCCCCACGCGGGGACACCGGCCTTTTCGTTGGGTTCAGCGGGTCAGACGGCGACCTGGAGCTGGGAGACCTCGCCGAGGCGGGCCTCCACCGGGATGTCCTTGGTGAAGCCGCCGCCCGCGATGATGCGGACGGTCCAGGAGCCGGGAGCGGCGAAGAAGCGGAAGATGCCCTCGTCGGACACCACGACCTCACCGGTGAACTCACCGGAGTGGTCCAGCAGGCGAGCGTAGGCGGTGCCGGCGCCGGTCACGACGCCCTGGATCACGGCCTGGCTCGCCAGGTCGATCCCCGCGGGCAGCGCGATGGTCTGCTCCGGCGCGGCGCATCCCTGGATGGTGGTCATCAGCGGGCCTCCCCCAGCTCGATCGGCACGCCCACGAGCGAGCCGTATTCGGTCCACGAGCCGTCGTAGTTCTTGACGTTCGCCTGGCCGAGGATCTCGTGCAGGACGAACCAGGTGTGCGCGGAACGCTCACCGATGCGGCAGTAGGCGATGGTGTCCTTGCCGAAGTCGACGCCGGCCTCGCCGTACAGCGTGCGGAGCTCGTCGTCCGACCGGAACGTTCCGTCGTCGTTGGCGGCCTTGGACCACGGGATGTTGCGCGCGGTGGGGATGTGCCCGCCACGCTGCGCGGCCTCCTGCGGAAGGTGGGCCGGGGCGAGGAGCTTGCCGGTGAACTCGTCCGGCGAGCGGACGTCGACCAGGTTCAGCTTGCCGATCGCGGCCACGACGTCGTCGCGGAAGGCGCGCAGCGAGTGGTCCTGGTCCTTGGCGACGTACTGCGTCTCGGGACGAGACGGCACCTCGGTGGCCAGCTCGCGGGAGTCCAGCTCCCACTTCTTGCGGCCGCCGTCGAGCAGGCGGACGTTCTCGTGGCCGTAGAGCTTGAAGTACCAGTACGCGTAGGCGGCGAACCAGTTGTTGTTGCCACCGTAGAGGACCACGGTGTCGTCGTTGCCGATGCCCCGAGCCGAGAGAAGGGCCTGGAAGCCCTCACGGTCCACGAAGTCGCGGCGGACCGGGTCCTGCAGATCCTTCTTCCAGTCGATCTTCACGGCGCCACGGATGTGGCCCTTGTCATAGGCGCTGGCGTCCTCGTCGACTTCGACGAGCACGACACCAGGGGTGTCGAGGTTGGCCTCGACCCAGTCGGCGTCCACCAGTACGGCGGAGCGGCTCATTAGGGAACCTCCCGTTATCGGGTTGCGGCGGGCATTAGACGGCGGATGATCAAGTACATTTCGCAGCCCAGGCAGTAGCCGAAGGCGGCGTTCAGGAAGGCGGCCAGCAAGGCCGCGGCGGTCGCGCCGAGCGCGAGCGGTGTGATCTGTGCGGCGAAGCCGAGCACTCCGGCGAGAGCGAAGATCAGGCCCACACCCTGCGCGAAGCGGAGCGGGGCGGCGTCTTCCATCTCTGCCGGCGGGCCGAGCCTCGGCCGCACGAACCGTCTGAAAAGCAACCCGTATGGCGGGGCACCGGCCAGTCCCAGGGCGAAGACCACCGCCTGGGCGAGCAGCACCCAGACGTTGCCCGTGAGCAGGACCAGCGCCAGGATGAGCGTCGTGACGGCCGCGGCGAACCGCGTGCTTCTTGGATCTACCTGCTGCATGGCGAGGAGCTCCTGAAGGTTCGTGCCGGAAACGCGTGATCGGGCACTATTCAGATCGGTGCGGCGGGATGGGCCGCGAGATCGCCCTCAGGCCATACGACAGAGCGCGGTGGCTACGCGGCAGAAATCAACCGCGCGCCGCTTGGTCAGCAGCTCTGTCGAGGATGTCATGCCCACGACAGTACCCGCCGTCTTGCCATCTGTCACGTCCCGTCCGTTTCATGAGATGTCATGAAACCCAGCGCGGCGATCACATCCGCCTTGCGGGGCTGGCCGGAGGCCTTCTTGACCACCCGGCCGTCGCGGTCGAGGACCAGGACGGTCGGCGTGCGCATGACGTCGAAGCGGCGCACCAGGTCGAGCCGGGACTCGGCGTCGATCTCGACGTGCCGCACCCCGTCCACCATGCCGGACACCTCCGACAGGATGCGACGGGTCGCCCGGCAGGGCTGGCAGAAAGCGGTGGAGAACTGGACGAGCGTGGCGCGCGCGCCGAGGTCGTGGCCGAGATCGCCGGCCGCCATGACGGAGGTGTCGTCCATGCCCCTCCTCTTCTTCGTCGCGTCGCGCACGCGCCCGCCGCGGGCCTTCATCACCACCCCGGCGAGGAGGCCCGCGGCGAGCGTGGCGCACAGCACCACCAGTCCTGTCATCGCCACCCACAACACGCGCCCCGCCCGTGCCATTCCCGCCGCGCCCGGCAGGACGTGGTGACGTCCGGCTAACGGTTGCGGACCGACACGAGCAGGCGGCCCGTCGAGGTACGGAAGTCGAACCTGCTGATGCGGTCCATGCTGAGGTCGGTGTGCCCGGTGAAGGTGAAGGTGGCGGATCCGCCGCGGGGGTAGTCCGCGGCGTCGATCGTCCAGCTCCCGGCTCCGGACTCCGCGCCGTCGAGGTCGACCGCGATGACCCGGCACGGGGTGCCCTGGCTGAGCCCGGAGATGCTGATGTTCAGACTGGTGCCCTCGCCGCTCTGGACCGGCGTGATCCGCGCTTCGACGCCCGCGTTCGTGCCGATGAGCGGCTTGGGCGTCGGGGGCGCCAGCATGATCTCCGGCGACGTGGCCGAGTCGGCGGCCGAGGGACCGACCGTGGGGAGCGGCTCGCTGTTCCGCCCGGCGGAACCCGCGGTGTCCTTGGCGAACCGCGACGCGTCGGGCGCGGTACTACTGGCCGTTCCGGCCGCCGGGGCCCCCGCCACGGCGGTGTTCCCCGGCCCGGCGTTGTCCTGCACGGCCATCCACGCCGCGCCGCCCACCACGATCGCGCCGACCGTGGCCGCGAGGCCCATGAGGAGCCGGTTGACCCGGCGGCGCCGGGCGGAGGCGGCGATCAGGCGGTCCAGCACGGCCGTGGGCGGGCTGGCGACCTGCTCGACGTCCTCCTCCGAGACGCGCGAGAGCAGCGCGCTCAGCCCGCTGAGCTCCTCGAACTCTGCCCGACATTCCGGACATGTCTCCATATGGGCCTCGACCCGGGCTGCCTCGTCCGCGTCTAGGGCTCCCAGCATGTGCGCCCCGAGCGACATCCGTACGTCCTCACAACCACTGCTCATGGCGCCAGTCCCCGCTCCTCCAGCGCCAGCTTCAGCGCGCGAAGCGCGTAGTACGTGCGCGACTTGACCGTGCCGGGCGGGATGCCCAGCACCTCGGCGGCCTCCTTGACCGACCTGCCCCGGTAGTACGTCTCCATCAGCACCGCGCGATGCTCCGGACGCAGGGCCGCGATGGCGTCGGCGACGCCCCAGGACTCCACGGCGCGCTCCAGTTCGTCCTCGGCGGGCAGCACGGCGAGGGCCTCGTCCGAGGTCTCCTGCGGGCGGGACTTGCGGGCGCGGTGGTGATCGACGACGAGATTGCGGGCCACCGTGAACAACCACGCGCGTATGGGCCGGTCGGCCAGCACGTCAGGATGCTTCCACGCCCGCAAAAGCGTCTCCTGTACCACGTCCTCCGCCTTGCCCGGATCGCCCGTCAATCGCAACACGTACCCATAGAGTGACCCCGCGTGCTCGTCGAAAAGGCTGCGGATCAACTGCTCGTCGGCGGTTCCGGCGGGACTCACATCCTCAAGACGTACGGCCGCGCGTTCCGGTTCAGGCACGCAGGGGCACATCCCTGCCGAGCCCTTGGACCTGCAGGCCCTCGGCCGTGGTCCGGACGCTCTGGATGTGCAGGTTCAGCGGCAGATCCTTGATCGGGACGGTGAAACCCAGCACCTTGGCGGCGTCGGGCACCTGGATGCCGTTGACGTCGGACGGGGTGAGCCGCACGCCGCCGGGGACGATCTGGATCTTCAGCCGCGCCGAGACCGGGACGGAGATGCCCGCGACCGTGACGTTGCCGCTGACCGTCAGCGAGTTGTCACCGTTGCCGTGCAGCTTCAGCCCGCGCGGCACCCGCGCGTCCAGGGTCTCGCGGGAGATCACGATGGTGCCCGTCACCTTGTCGGCGCGGATGTCCGCGGTCGCGGAGTTCTGAATCAGGTCCATGAGCGGGGCGTTCACCCCGTGCAGGACGGCGTCGATGCGGGAGAGCTTGACACCGTCGGGCGTCGTCATCTTCCCGATGTGCACCTGGATCTCCTCGTACCGCCCGGAGACGGCCTGGGTCAGGAACGGGATGCCCTCGACCGTGACGGTGGGCGGCGAGGACAGGTCGTACCGCGCGGCGACCTGGCGGGCGACCTCTTTCTCGACCCCCGCCACGGCGACGCGGTCCAGGACGGCCAGGAGGATTCCGAGCAGGACGAGGAACACGACGAGCTTGCGCATCCGACTCCTCCGGGGGTCCGCCTGTGATCCAGACTAACCGCGCCGACCTACTCCCCCGCGTTATCACCGCAAAACGCAGGCTCGGCGGTATTCGCCCCGACCGCACACCATTGGCCCCCGGCCGTACGCCATGCGCCGCGACCCCACGTCCACGTTCGGGCGTCAGCCGCCGGCGAAGGGCGGCAGGACCTCCACCGTGGCCCCCTCGGGCAACTCGACCGTGCTCGGGTCGCGGGTGCCCGCCGGATGGCCGTCAACGAGGAACGACGATCGCCCGAGAACCCTCGGCAAGTCGGATTTGCCATGTTTCTGCGTGATTTTCGCCACGAGCTCCCCAAGAGTATTCGCCTCGAACGATTCCTCGTCGACCCCAGCGGCCGCCCTGGCCGCCGCCCAGTAGCGCACGATTCCCCTTGCCACCAGGCACCTCCCGTGTTACCCATGAGTACCGCACGGGCGCCCATCACCCACCGCGAGGGAACGGTTACGGCCATTTCCCACGTGATGGACTGTTCACCCTGCGGACTCCGCTATGGACGCCGGATTCCTGTGGGCTATCCTCACGTACTGACGGGACCTGGGCGACGTAGCCCCCGGGTCCTTTACGTGTTTGTACGGCTAGCACCGTTACAACGCGGGGAGGAGGCCGATGCGGTGAGTGAGCGAAGCTCTGCCGCCACTATGTCGCCGTGCCGCTCTCACCCCCTGATCAGCCTCGGGACTAGGAGGTGCTGTGAGTAACCTGCTCTTGCTCACCAACGCTCTGGAACCCTCGGCGGAGGTTCTGCCCGCCCTCGGACTGCTGCTCCACTCCGTACGCGTCGCGCCCGCGGAGGCCTCCGCGCTCATCGACGCCCCGCCGGCGGACGCCGTGCTGGTCGACGCGCGCAGGGAGCTCGTCCACGCGAAGAGCCTCTGCCGCCTCCTGCGCACGACCGGCGTCGACTGCCCGCTGATGGTGATCGTCACCGAGGGCGGACTGGCCGCGATGACCGCCGAGTGGGGGGCCGACGACGTCCTGCTCGACACGGCGGGTCCCGCGGAGGTCGAGGCCCGGCTCCGGCTGGCCGTCGGCAGGCTCTCGATCGCCGCCACCGAAGAGGTGCCGGACGAGATCCGCAGCGGCGACCTGTCGATCGACGAGGCCACCTACACCGCGCGCCTGCGCAACCGCGCCCTGGACCTCACGTTCAAGGAGTTCGAGCTCCTCAAGTACCTCGCGCAGCACCCCGGCCGGGTCTTCACCCGCGCCCAGCTGCTGCAGGAGGTCTGGGGCTACGACTACTTCGGCGGCACGCGCACGGTCGACGTCCACGTGCGACGGCTTCGCGCCAAGCTCGGCGCCGAGTACGAGTCGCTGATCGGCACCGTCCGCAACGTCGGATACCGCTTCGTCCCCGACCGCGGCGGCGAGCAGCTCGACGACCGCGAGCCGGCGCCCGCCCACCACTGACCTGTTCGGGGCGCGGCGGTGTTCTCGCCGCCTGAAGTGCGCCCCGAACCGCCGTGCCGGAGGCGCGGCCATAGGCACTGTTCGGGCCCAAAGGAGAGCCCCGAACCCGCCACGCCGGAGGCAAGGTCATAGGCACCGGCCAGGGAGCCCGCCCCACACCGCTCGGGCGTGGAGCGAGCCCCCGTCGTTCAGGCGCGCGCGGCTAGCCGGCGAGCGTGATCCGGTTGAGGGCCGGCGGGGCCACCGGCGAGTGGCCACCGAAGTAGGCGACCAGCGCGTCGATGTCCAGCGGACCGCTCCACAGATCGGTGCCGTCCTTGAACACGCTGAAGCCGTCGCCGCCTCCGATGAGGAAGTTGTTGGCGGCGACACGGATGTTCTGCGTGTCCGTGACCGGCGTCCCGTTGATCTTGATGTTCGAGATCCGCGAGCCGATCGGCTGCGAGAGGTTCACTGTGTAGGTCAGCGAGGCGGACGGCTGCAGGATGCGGGTGATCGCGCCGCCGTTCTGCCACTGCTGCTCCAGCAGCGCGTCCAGCTTGGCGCCCGTCAGCGTCACGACCTGCATGAGGTTGTTGAACGGCTGCACGGTGAACACCTCGCCGTACGTCACGACGCCGGCGCCCTCGGACCCGCTCGGCGCGTAGGTGATGTCGGCGCGCACGCCGCCCGGGTTCATCAGCGCGATCTCGGCGTTGCCACCGGTCTTCGTCGCCTCGAGCTGGGCGTCGGCGATCACGTCACCGAGGATGGTCTCGCCCGACGGGCCGGCGCTGCGGGTGAGGTCGGCGGTGACGCTGCCGACCGGCTTGTTGGCGACGGCCGCGACCCGGTCCTTCCACGTCTGCACGTACTGCGTGGTGAAGGCGTCGGGGGTGACGTCACGGGTGACGACGTGGTTGTCCGGCGTGACCGAGGAACGGACGACCTCGCCGGACTTCTTGTCCACCTGGAAGTCGATCGTGGTCAGCACGCGGCCGAACGACGACCCCTGGGTGTAGTAGCGGTCCTGGCCCGCCGGGTCCTTGGTCTTGCAGATGTAGGCCTGGTGGGAGTGGCCCATGATGACCAGGTCGACGTCCGCGCTGAGGCCCTGGGCGATCCGGGTGCCGGCGCCGGGGGTGACCGGGCAGGCGTCCGGGCTCTGGTTCGGGGTGATGCTGTCGCCCTCGTGGACGAGCGCCACGATGGCCTTCACGCCCGCCTTGCGCAGCAGCCGGGCCGCGCGGTTGCCCGACTCGACCTCCTCGCCGAACTTCAGGCCCGCGATGCCGGAGGCGGTGACGATGTTCGGCGTGGTCTGGGTGACGAGGCCGATGAAGCCGACCTTGACGCCGTTGACCTTCTTGATGGCGACCGGGGGAAGGGCGTACCGGCCGCTCTTCTCCTTCACGACGTTCGCGCCGACGTACTCGTAGTCGGAGCCCCGCCACTTGCCCGCCGGGGAGCAGCCGTCGGTCGGGTGGCAGCCGCCGTTCTGGATACGCTTGAGCTCGGTGAGGCCCTCGTCGAACTCGTGGTTGCCCACCGAGGAGACGTCCAGGCCGAGCTTGCCCAGCAGGTCGACGGTCGGCTCGTCGTGGTACGCCGCGGAGATCAGCGGCGAGGCGCCGATGAGGTCGCCCGCGCCGACGACGACGGTGTTCTTGTTGGCAAGCGACTTGAGGTGGGTCGCCATGTAGGCCGCGCCGCCCGCGGGAACGGACACGCCGCTCTCGTTGACGATCGCCCCGCCGGAGCCGGTCGGGGGCTCCAGGTTGCCGTGGAAGTCGTTGATGGAGATCAGCCGGACGGGAACGGTCTCCGCCGGCTTCGGCGGCTTAGGATGAGCCGACGCGGGGGCGGCCACGAATGCCAGACCGGTGGCCACGACGAGCGAGGCCAGGCCGACCTTGGCGAGGGTAGGTGCACTCATAGCCAACGAGGTTAGAGATGCGACCCCAGCACAAAGCGACCTGGAGGTAACGATTTACCCCACTATCTAATGTCGTCTTTTGCCACATTAGGCTTCCACCATGACCGTACGGGTGAAGATCCGGGAGCGCTTGCACGACCAAGAGGTGACCGACGTGATCGCCCTGGTCGGCGCCGCCGCCGAGGCCGACTCGGCGCAGCCGCTCAACGAGCACGTCATGCTCCGGCTCCGCCACGGAGGCGACCCCGGATCCCGGGCGCTGCTCGCCTACGACGGCGACGCGCTGGCGGGGTTCGCCCACCTCGACCCGCCCGACCCGGACGACGGCACCGCCGGCGAACTCGTCGTCCACCCCGCCCACCGGCGGCGCGGGGCCGGACGCCTGCTGCTGGAGTCCGCGCTCGCCGAGAGCGGCGGCCGGCTGCGCCTGTGGGCGCACGGCGACCACCCCGGGGCCGTGCGCCTCGCCGCGGCCACGGGATTCACCCGCGTCCGCTCCCTGTGGCGGATGCGCCGCCCGCTCGCCGCCCCCCTTCCCCCCGTCGTCCTGCCCGACGGGGTACGGCTGCGCGCGTTCGAACCCGGCGCCGACGAGGACGCCTGGCTCGCCGTGAACGCCCGCGCGTTCGCCCACCACCCCGAGCAGGGCGCGTGGACCGCCGACGACCTGCTGGTACGCGAACGCGAGCCCTGGTTCGACCCGGCCGGGTTCATCCTCGCCGTCCGCGACGACCGGCTCTCCGGCTTCCACTGGACCAAGGTGCACGACGAGGAGGCCGAGCCGATCGGCGAGGTGTACGTCGTCGGAGTGGATCCGTCCGAGCAGGGCGGCGGGCTCGGCCGGGCACTCACCATCGCCGGCCTGGAGCACCTGCGCTCCCGGGGGCTCGCCCAGGTCATTCTGTACGTCGACGAGGACAACCCCTCCGCCGTCCGCCTGTACGAACGCCTCGGCTTCACGCGCTTCGCCGTCGACGTCATGTACCGCCACCCGTAGGCGCTGCCCGAGCAGGTCACCGTCCTGCTCGGCGGCCGGCCCGGTCTCCGGGGCGGGCTCTTGTGAGGCGCGGGCCTACTCGACGACCCAGTGGAGGAAGTAATAGGACAACGCGGCGACCAGCGCGGCCGCCGGGATGGTCAGCACCCACGCCGTGACGATGCTGCCCGCCACACCCCACCGCACCGCCGACAGGCGCTTGGTCGCGCCGACGCCCATGATCGCGCTGGTGATGGTGTGGGTGGTCGAGATGGGCGCCTTGGCGGCGATGGCCATCGTGTACAGCACGACGGACGCCGCCGTCTCGGCCGCGAACCCCTGTGCCGGGGACAGGTGGATGATGCGGCGGCCCAGCGTCCGCATGATGCGCCAGCCGCCGGCGTACGTACCCAGCGAGATCGCCGCCGCCGCGGCCAGGATGACCCACTGCGGGATCGGATCCTTCGCCCCCACGTACCCACCGGTGTAGAGGGCCAGGAAGATCACGCCCATCGTCTTCTGCGCGTCCTGCAGGCCGTGACCGAGCGCCATGGCCGCGGCGGAGACCGTCTGCGCGTACCGGAACCCCCGGCCCGCGCGGTGCGGGTTGGCCCGGCGGAAGATCCAGAGAATGGCGATCATGATGATCGCGCCGAGCAGGAAGCCGACGACCGGCGAGAGGACCATCGGGATGACGACCTTCTGCACCACGCCGTCCCAGCGAATGCCGCTGGACGCGGCCAGCGCGGACCCGACGAGCCCCCCGATCAGCCCATGGCTGCTCGACGACGGAAGTCCGAAGTACCAGGTGATGAGGTTCCACACGATCGCGCCGATCAGGCCCGCCCCCACGATCACCAGCCCGTGCGTGCCGCTCGGGGGCTCGATGATGCCCGTGCCGACCGTCCTCGCGACCTCCGTGCTGATGTGCGCGCCGACGAAGTTCATCGCCGCGGCCATGAACAACGCGGAGCGGGGGGTGAGGGCACGGGTCGAGACCGAGGTCGCGATCGCGTTCGCGGCGTCGTGAAAGCCGTTGGTGTAGTCGAACACCAGGGCGATCACGATCACGCCGACGACAAGTGCGAGCTCCACCTCAGCTTTCCTTGACCGCGATCGACTCGATCGTGTTCGCGACGTGCTCGAACGCGTCCGCGGCCATCTCGAGCTGGTCGATGACCTCCTTCATCTTCATGACCGTGAGCGCGTCGTACTCGCCGCTGAACAACTTGGCGAGCAGACGGCGGTAGACCTGGTCGGCCTGGTTCTCCAGACGGTTGATCTCGATCCAGTACTCGTTCAGGTTGTTCATCGACCGCAGGCGCGGCATGGCCTCGGCGGTCAGCTCGGCGGCACGTTCCAGCACCTCGACCTGGCGCACGACCTCCTTGGGGAGGTGGTCGATCTGGTAGAGGCCGATCAGGTCGGCGGCGGCCTCCATGTAGTCCATCACGTCGTCGAGGTTCGAGGCGAGACGGTAGATGTCCTCGCGGTCGAAGGGCGTGATGAAGCTCTCGTTGAGACGGTTCATGATCGCGTGAGTACGCTCGTCGCCGGCGTGCTCGCACGCGCGCATCTTTTCGGCCAGGGCCTCCCTGTCCGAACCCTCACTGATGATCTCCACCAGTAGCCGGGATGCGGTGACGAGATTGTTCGCCGAATCGGCGAACAAGTCGTAGTAGCTGTCCTCACGCGGGGTGAGACGCAGGCGCACGTCGTTCTCCAGATGTGCGGGGACTGTCCGCAGAGAAGAGTAAGGGGTACCGGCTGAAATGCGAAGTTCGCCTCCGCAGCCCCTTCCCGTAACCTTCCCTTCGCTCTGCCGTTGCCCTCCATTCTCCCAAAGACACAGGCGAAAACACGGCTAATAGTCAGACCTCCCCCGCCACGCGCGTCCCATGCGCATCACCCTTTTCGGCGCCCACCCCTGGGCACCGGAAGACCTGACCGAAAATACCGACCCCGGCGATGCCGGTGCGCCCCGGGGTCACCCTGACCCCCGTGTCCCGCGCGCCTCGGGGACGCACTCGTACACACGCCGACGGCCGTCCACCCACCGAAGATCCGTCATCCGCGCACCGAATCCCCGCGCCGAGAACCGCGGCAACCCCGAGAAGGCGCCCCCAGCCCTCAAGGAGATACGTCGAACGTCAGACCCGAGCCCGCCGGAAGGTACCCCGAGCCTCAGACCTGAGTTCGGTGGAAGTTGAGGAAGGAGCGGCTGGGGGTCGGGCCGCGCTGGCCCTGGTACCGCGAGCCGTACCGCGCGCTGCCATACGGATGCTTCGCCGGAGAACTCAGCCGGAACATGCACAACTGCCCGATCTTCATCCCTGGCCACAACTTGATCGGCAGCGTGGCGACGTTCGAGAGCTCCAGCGTGACGTGCCCCTCGAACCCCGGGTCGATGAACCCGGCCGTCGAATGCGTGAGCAACCCCAGCCGGCCGAGGCTCGACTTGCCCTCCAGCCGGCCGGCGATGTCGTCCGGCAGCCCGATCACCTCGAACGTCGACGCCAGCACGAACTCCCCCGGATGCAGGATGAACGGCTCGTCCCCGTCCGGCACCACCATCCGCGTCAGCTCCGGCTGCTCGATCGACGGATCGATGTGCGGGTAACGGTGGTTCTCGAAGACCCGGAAGTACCGATCCAACCGGACGTCGACGCTGGACGGCTGGATCATCTCCACGTCGAAAGGGTCGATCTTGACCCTGCCCGACTCGATTTCAGCACGGATGTCACCATCGGATAGCAGCACCTCAGCAACCTACCAACCCCTCACCCGACCCAACGGCCCAACTCGGCTCCCTCCCAGGGAGGTGCCACGCGCCAAGTTCCGCTAGAGTTGTCTCCGTCGTCAGCCACTGACCGACGCGGGTGTAGTTCAATGGCAGAACATCAGCTTCCCAAGCTGACAGCGCGGGTTCGATTCCCGTCACCCGCTCCACAACAAAGGCCCAGGTCAAGGACATGATCCCGACCCGGGCCCTCTTCGTTTCCGATCTGATTCTCACCAGCGTGCCAGTTCCGTGCCAGATCAGTTGATCTTGGTGCCCGCGACCGGCGGATCGTCGCCCTCATTCTTGGGCTTGAGCGCTTCCCTGACGATCTCCCCCATCGCGTCGGCGATGGCCCGGTCACGCTCCTGGACCGCGTGCAGGTAGATCATCGCCGCCTTGGTGCTGGAGTGCCCCATGCGCGCCATCAGTTCCTTGAGGGTCGCGCCGGTGGTCGCAGCGAGCATGTTGCCCGTGTGCCGCAGATCGTGAATATGGATCTTCGGAACCCCGGCCTTGGTGATCGCCTTGGCCCACACCTTCGTGAAGTTGCTTCGCCGAAGCTGCGCGCCGTGCTCCCCCACGAAGGCCAGGCCGTCATGTCCCTGCTCGCTGAACCGCTGGAGGTGCCACGACAGATCACCGATGATGATCTCCGGCAGGTTGACCACCCGCACGCCCGCATCCGACTTCGGCGCCCCGGTGACCAACTCCCCCGTCTTCATCTCCGACACGGATGCGTCGATCCTCACCGTCCGGGCGTCGAGATCGAGATTCCCCCGCCGGAGCGCGGCCAGTTCACCCCATCGCAGACTGCCGAAAGTCGCGAGGAGCACCAGAGCGCGAAATCGGGGAGGCACCGCGCCGGCGAGCGCGAAGACTTGCGGCACGGTCAACACCGGCCGTTCCTCCGGACGCTCGACACCGGCGTTCTTGATCCGGCACGGGTTCTTCTTGATCAGCTCATCCTCTACCGCCGTGTTGAGGATGGCGCGCAGGAGCCGGTACGCCTTGGCGACGGTGGACGCCCCAGGACCGTCGTTCAGAAGGCTGGTGTGCCATTGCCGAACGTCGCGCGAGCTGATTGCGCTCAGGTGCTTACCGCCGAGGGCCGGATTGATGTGCAGCCGTAGAAGGCCCTCATAGAGCTGAGCCGTCTTGGGCCGGAGCTTCCTCTCCGTCATCCAGGAAGCGGCGTAGTCGCGCAAGTGCACCTTCCCGGCGTCCGGGTCGGTCCAGTCCTCCGAAGCGATCTCGGTCTCTTTGCGCGCCAGCCAGATTTCCGCGTCCGTCTTGTTGGGGAAAGTGTCCGGAGCCGAATACATGATCTCGTCAGGGCCCTTGTAGCGCGCCTGGAAGCGTCCGGACGGCAGCTTGCGCACAGCCCCGAACCGGCGACGATGCCCCTTGTTGTTGCCGCCCATCAGGCAGCCCTCCGCTTCCGCGTCCTGATCGGTTCGACCACGCCAGCAGCTATGAATGCTTCGAGCGCCGCCTCCGGAATGCGGACATTGCGCCCGACGTGAACAAAGGTGATTCGGCGCTCCTCGATCAGACGGCGAGGGAAGCGCACAGAGGTGTTCAGCCGTTCCGCCGCCTGTGCGACTGTGAGCAACCGACCTTGCGCGGACTCCGGAAGGAGCGACACCGGCTCTTGTCTGCTCTTTCTCGTCATGCGGCTCTCCCTGTGGCCTGATCTGCCGATAGATCTTCGATGGGCTGCCCGTTCGCTCTGGCCTGTGCTAGCTGGAGTGCCGCGCGCCATTGGTGGCGTTTGGCGAGTTCGTCTAGCAGTCGTTTGGCGCGGTGAGGTACGCCGCGATCGGCTGAGGTGACCGGGCGCCAGATGTAGCGGTGCGGGTCGAGGGGGTCGCTCTGGTCGTGGGTTGCCGGAAGGCCGAGTTCGCCGAGTTGTTCCAGCACCCAGGCCCGGCGGTCCTGCTTGTGCTCGGACAGGGTCTTGCCGGACCACTTGCGCGAGACCAGCACCCGGCGTCCGGCGTAGCCGAGGTGTTCGGGCTTGTGCGCCTTGCCCCGGCAGGCTCCGGGCCGCATCCCCGGTTTGGCGCCCTTGGGCTGTACGCCGTAGCGGAGCCAGTTGGGGCAGGTCGGTGCGCATGGCTCGTAGCGCAGGACCGCCATGAGCCGTTCCACGTGCGCCCGCTGGGCATCGCTGGTCGGTTCGTGGCAGTCGGTGAGTGACTTGGTGAGGTACTTGGTGAGGTAGTACAGCCCCGAGTCCGCCTTGGGGGAGCCCGCCATGACGCCCTGGACGTCGACCTGTGGCCCGAGCCGGACCACGTGCAGGGGTTCGGCGTCGGGGTCTGCGTCGAGCTGGTCGAGTGCCTGTTCCCAGGTCGGCAGGACTTCGCCGGTTTCGGGGTCGAGGTAGTCGCCGGCCTGTCCGTCCTCGCGATCGGTGGCGTGTTCGTCGTCGCCGACCCAGACCGGCAGGTGTTCGCCCTCGAAGCGGACCACGTCACACGACGGCCACCACACCTGGTGATAGGTGGCCGCGGCCACGGCCTTGACCTCAGCGCGTGGCATGGTGCCCCGCACTGCCATGTGCAGATGCGGAGCCAGCCGCTTTTGCGGCTCCACGGTGGCGAAGTACTGCACGTCATACCCCGCCACGCGGCGAAGGTTCTGCACGAACCGATCCACCAGCTTGGGAAAGTGGATCGCATCCCGCGCCGCCCGCACGTAGTCATAACTCGCCGGGTCGACCGGGGTGCCGTCCTGACGCACCTTGCCGTAGCTGTCGCAGGTCAGGGTGACGAACAGCGACGGCCGGTAGACGCGCCCGTCCGGAGCGGTGAAGGTGCGGCCAACGGTGCGGTTCTCGCGCTGCCGCTTGGGCAGATCCGGGGCGTCCTGACGGCGACGAGTCGAGCGCGACCGGCGAGGCTTACCCTCCCCCGGCAGGACGTGCCCCCGGACGCCGGACTCGGCGAGCTGATCATCCAGGGTGGTGACGACCTCATCCCAGACGGCCAGGTCACCGCCGTCCTGTTCGGCCAGCTCGCGCAGTGCTTGGACGTCTGCGCGTTCTTCGACGAGCCAGAGTTGACGGTCGGTCGGCGGGTTGGGGGCGGCGACAGGTTCGGCCTCCAGATGCCAGCCCTCCCGGCACTGGGCCTTGCGGAGCTGCACGGCCCGGTTCGCGCACGGCTCACACTTGGCCGCCAGCGTGGCGCCGCACGGGACATTGACGTACTCGACCCTGCCCGTGAGGGTGTCGGTACGCTTGAGCACCACGGGACGGACACAGACCCCGTTGGCCTTGCATGCCTCCTCGATCACGTCCACGGCCAGCGGCATCGCCGCACGCACGGCCCGGGGAAGGGAACGGTCGTCGGGGTGGGTCACCGGGCCTCACCCGCTCCGGCGTACTCGGCGACCATGGCCCGGATGTCGGTGTCGGAGACGTACGCGGCGCGGATGCGGACCGGTTCGGGGGAGGCTTCCAGCCGCACGTACCCGACGCCGGCCCCGGTGGCCGGGTTGGCCGAGATCTGATCGGCCAGCGCGCCACGGTCCCGCGCGCCGTCGCCGAGGACGAGATCCACCTGTGAGGGTTCGTCCAGCCGTAAGGCGATCTTGTCGGGGAACAGGTTCCGGATGGACAAGATCTCTTTGCGCGGGTCCTGCAACGCGGCCAGGACACCGACCCCGACCGCGCGCCCCTGCGTGGTGAGCGTGGCCAGGGCCGAGCTAATGCGTTCCTTGAGCTTGCGGTCGGTCTGGTAGGCGGTCAGGAACGCCACCTCATCCACCACGACCAAGACGAACGGGTCATCGACGGTGGCGACATGGTTGCGCTGGACACCGGCGAACCGGCCCGCCCGCTCCTGCATCACCTTGACCGCCGCTTCGAGCAGGTCGGCACAGTCGGCCGGGTCGGCGGCGTACCGGTCCCCAAACAGGGCCCGCCCGTACGACAACTCCATCAGCTTGGGGTCCAGCGCCCAGATCTCCACCAGCCCGGCGCGCTGTGCGGGGAGTAAGCCGCGGATTGCCGACCACAGCCACGACCCCTTACCCGCCCCGGTGGCACCGGCGACCAGGACGTGAGTGCCGTGCAGCTTGAGCAGGTACGGAGAGCCGTCCTCACGCAGCCCCACCGGGACCGCCGACACCTGCACATCCCCGGTGATGGGCAGCGCGGGAATCGGCGAGGCCAGCAGGTCACGCCGGGGGAAGACCAGGGCCACACGGCCGGGCTTGGCCGAGGCGATCCGGCATTCATGGCCGGCGAACCCGTGGGCGAGGTTGTCGGCCCGATCCTGCCAGTCGGCAGCCGATTGCCCCGAGAGCATCTTGACCGTCACCACGTCGGCGGTCGGCGTACAGGTGACCTTGAGCAGCCGGGGCAGGTACTCGCGTCCGCCGATGTGCTTGGCCAGGCCGGTGACGACCATGACCGGTTGCCAGTGCCGCCGGTAGATCCACATCCACCGCCACCACGCGCGCAGCCGAAGCCCTGCCCAGGCCGAGAACGAGACCGGTTCGGCCAGCCGCCACCCGGCCAGCGTCGAGAAGGTCGTGACGACGGCTACCAGGGCGACCCGCCAGCCGTACACCGCCCACAGCGCCAGCGGGGCGACGACGGCCAGGCAGGCGATCGGGTGACGCCGCACCATCCGGAACAGCCCCGCGACCGCGCGGAACACGATCGCGAGGATCGTGAAGATGGCGGGGGTGTTGACGACCGTGGGCCGGAACACGAGTGAGTCGGGGACGGTGGAGACGATGTCCCGGGTGTAGTCGCCGGGGAGTTTGCGCAGCATAAACTGAACGCCTCTTCTCGTGATGTGAGAGTCGATGGGGAGAGGAATCCCGGGGGCCGCCGGAAGTTGGCGCTTCCAGCGGCCCCACCTGCAACCGCTCAGGCAGCCTTGTCGGGTGTCGCCTTGTCGGTGGTCTGCCGGGTGTGCTGGTCGCGCAGGCGTTCGCAGTCGGCCAGGAAGCGCGCCGCCGCCTCCAACAGGTCCCGGGCGAACTTCACGTGCGTGTCGGTCACCGTGGTGTCCGACGTCGTGCCGATGTTCACCCAGGTGTCGCCGTACTCGACCGCCAGGAACGCGCGGGCGGTGTCGTCCGCAGGGTAATAGTTGACCGTCGCGTGGTCGTCGGGGTAGATGTTCACCCCGACCCGGGGAGGCTTCCCCGGGTGCATGCTGATCGTGGTGTAGGTGTAACCGTTCATGCTGCGTCCTCCTGACCGGTCTGCCGCCGGGACTGGCGCCGGATCTGGCCCCGGTGCAGGCGTTCGACCTCTTCGGCGAAGGTGCGCGCCTGTTCGGCCAGTTCACGGGCGAAGGTCACCGAGGCGTCATCGACGCGGTTGGCGTTCAGGGTGACCTTCATGACCGCGTTACCGGCCGCGACCTCGAAGACCGGCGTACGGTGCGGGTAGACGAAGCAGGCCGACCGGCCGCGCCCGTCCACGTGAAGGGTCGTGGTCTGCCAGGACCCGTTGACCGGCCTGCCCATCAGGCAGCGTCCTGCTTACCGGCCGCAGCGGTCCGGGCCGAGGGGGCACCGGCCGTCGCCCGGGGAGCGCGCATCTCCCGTGCCCGGACCGAGTAGGCGATCCGCTGCCCGTTCTGCCACGGCGTGACGGTCAAGCCGTCGAACTCCACCGGGATGAACGGCAGCCCCGGCATCGGCGCCGGGGGGACCGGCTGAACCGGCGAGGTGACCTTGACCTTGAGGGTCTTGTCTCGGGCGTCGGGGTCACAGTCCAACACCGTGACCTGCCAGACGAACTCACCGGTGTCCTTGTCGCGCGCCCACACCGGCTTACCAGGGGTGGACGCCTCGAAGTCCTTGACCTGCTCGACCTCACCGACCATGTAGCAGCCGAGCGGGAACATCTCCCCGAACTCCACCTTGAACGCTCGCGGGATTGCCATGCCCTGTTCTCCTGTCGTTCTGTCGCTAACTCGTACTGTCGAGTTGACTCTACCTCTCACAACGGAGACTCGACAATACGAGTTTCCGGGAAGAGGTGTGAGCTACGTCACATCACAGCGAGTAGGCGTCTTCCAGCTCATGCATCGTGCCCGGAAGCGCCACGTCGATGACCAGGACCACACGGCCCGAACTGTCGAACACCCGGGCCACGACGCCGAGCACCGCAGCAGTCTTGCTCAGGCCGAACACCTCGAACTCGTGCGGGAGCGGATGACGGGCGGACAACCGCTCCACCACGTGATCAAGCCGCAGTCCCTTGACCCCTTGCAGGTGCTGGCGGATGCTCACCGTCAACGGTTGCGCGCGGCCCAGGTCGGTCCCTTCCGCCAGCTCAATCGGAGCCCAGGCGGTGACCAGCTCACACGGTTCATCGGCCTCACTCAGCAGCATCCGGCGCATCACCACCGGAGCCCCCTCCGGCAGGGTGAGCATCGCCGCCACGTTCGCCGGCGCAGGGCGCGCCCCAGCTTCGAGCACCGCGGCGCCCTCACCGATCTCCACGCGATCGAGCACCGCGCGGCCCGTCCGGGACGACTCCTCTTCACCGACCGGAGGAGCCGCCTTCACATACGAGCCCTTGCCGTGCTCACGATCGATGATGCCGCGAAGCTGCAACACCTGGAGCGCCCGCACCACGGTCGGACGACTCACCGCGAACTCCCGAACAAGTGCCGTCTCAGAGGGCAACTGCGAGCCCGGGGGGTACGTGCCATCCGCGATCTTGCGCCTGATAGCCGCTACGATCTGCGCGTACTTCGGCGGCGCGAACTGCCCGTCATCAGATACCGACATGACAATAACCCCACTACTCGACTTGTCGTCAGCATAGACAAGATCGGCCCAGCTTGCATAGCTGGGCGATCTCGCGTCAGGACGAGGGACCTGATTCCACCCGTGGTGGAGGAATTGGAAGCGCGCCCTTCCTACTGGGCGGCCGTTGTTCGATCTCGGTTTCTGCGGCCAGGTAGTCGCCAAGCTCCCGAAGCGTGTCCGCGCACCGGACATTGGAGAGCCCCCGCGCAAGCGCGCGAGGCGACACACCATGACGACGAACGGCGATCCAGCCACCACCCGCAGCGTCCAAGATCTCCCAACGCCGACCATACTTGGCGACCAGTTTGGTCAAGATCGCTGCGTCAGGCCGGCTCACGGCCTTCATCCGTCGAGACGTCCGCGAGTTCCCGCACGCTGCGAAGGTGCGTCGCTGTCGAGGCCGCGTCCTGAGTGACCCCCGCGCCGACTTCGAAGCCCAGACGGCCGGGCACGTTGATCACGAAATGGGGTTCTCTCCCCAGCCGTTCACTAACGGAAATGATCACGAGCAAGCGCGAACCGCGTCGTACTTCCATGTATGGCGGCAGGTAGGTGTAAGGCCCGAACTTTGCCGCCATCTCTACGCGCACACGTTCCACGATGAGACAGCGCAGGTCAGACCCGTTCATGCTGTCCCGAAGTCCCATCAGGGCAACGCGTTGCGCGTCGGCCCTTCGCTGACCGATTCCATCCCGCGACATCATGACACCCCGCCAAGTCGCGCCGTCGCTTCCGCCTCGCGCATCACCGCGCGCAAGGTGTCCGGGGTAGGCGCTTCGACACGGCGAGGCCCAGTCGTGGAGGTCAGGGCGATTGCGTAGAACCGTCGATCGTAAAGGCCGTACCAGATCAGCCAGCCGGGCTCTAGCTGATCGAGTAAGGCCGCCTCTGCCTTGGCACCAGCGTCGAAGACGCGCCGAGGAACTGTCACCGGGGGACGTCCGTCTTGCCTGTGACGTCCCGGCGAACGCCGATGAGACCTGCCATCCTTGGCCGGCCGACGCCCGGCCTTCACGAGTCCGCACCTTCAGTCGAGGGCCGAGGGTGCCAGCACGTCGAACACGCCTCACGGACGCGACCAGGTCTGACAGACCCGCCGGGCGCGCCGAGAAGTCCGCGCCGAGGGCTCACGTACTTCCAACCCCTGCCCTCGCAGGACACACAGTTGTCCACGCGATGCCGCCCCTTTCCAAATCCCCGATGGCTGCTAACCTGTAATGGAGTGCCATACCAAGCTTGCAGATCCATACCTGGTATGTCAACGCATACCAACCAACTAATTGGGACGGGAGACGCGTGTGGGACGCAACGTAGACAGCGCGGAACAGTCCAAGAGGCCCGCGTACATCCGCATAGCCAGTGATCTCAGGGAACAGATCACGTCCGGCACTCTGATGCCGAACGACCCTGTACCGAGCGCCGCCGCACTGTGCCAGCAGTACGACGTGAGCATGATCACGGCCAAGAGCGCACTCAACCTGTTGCGGACGGAAGGGCTCGTGTACGCCAAGGCAGGCAAGGGAACCTACGTCGCCGAGAACCGGCGCATGACCCGGACAGCCCCTCACCGCTACTTCGAAGGGCGCGAGCGGACATACGTCCAGGAAGCAGAGCGCGCCGGACTCAGGCCGGAGGCCCGCCACCAGACCACGGTCACGCCCGCCACGGACACCGTCGCTCAACGACTGGAGATCACCGCAGGACAGCAGGTGATGACGACGGAGTATCGGATCTTCGCAGGCGAGCGACCCATGAGCAAGTCCGTGTCATGGGAACCGCTGTCGATCACGGGCGCCACCATCATTGAGCACCCGCACCAGGGCGAACACGCCAACAGTGGCCTCAACGCCAGGTTCGCCGCGATCGGGTGGACCATCGAGCAGGTAGAAGAGAACCTGATCGTCCGCCCGCCTACGCCGGAGGAGGCGGAAGAACTCGCCATCCCCGAAGGGGTGCATGTCCTCGAAGTGCATCAGACGGTACGCGCCACCCAAGAGGGAACGGACAACCTCGTACCGGTCGAGGCAGCCGTAATCGTCTTCCCGACAGACCGCTACCAGTTCACGTACTTGATGGACCGCCCTCGATGATGTGAGGATCGGCCTATGCCGGAACCCATCGAGTTCGTAGACGAGTTCGGCGAGCCCATACCGCTCCGACCCAACGCGTGCCCGAACTGTGGCAAGGAGTTCCAGCTACGCATAGCAAGCACCTGCTGGAACTGCGGCACCAACCTTGACCCGCTAGAACGCCAAGACCCGGGTCCGGACGACCCATCCCAGCCCGACGACTGAGGCAGTGTTCCACCCCCGGAACAGTGCCTCAGTCGTGTCGGCGCGATGTGTCCGCATTGGCCGTTCTCGATGTGGTGACGCGGACTTCTATCGCATCATCAACCTTGCCATTAAGCACCCTAGCGCACTTGGCTCTCGTGGATAACTTCCATCGCCAACAGTCTGATCAGCTGAACGTCCGGCCCCAGCAAGTCGGCTTCTTGGCTCTCCGGCATTAGTACCCGGGAGTCCCCGTACTTAGGTTCATCCTTCGCGTGCACGATTCGGTTACGGAGCTTATAGACCCTCTCCGCAATCTGATCGAGTATGTCAACGCTCTTATCCTTCACGTTTAGAGGCCTGACTCCCTGAATAGGACCCTTGTTGGTAAAGTGGGCCCCCCAAGAGTCGACAGAAAGGAACTCCTCGACCTGCCCGCGACGCACACAACCACTGATTAGTGTTCGCAGATGTTTGGACTCGATTCCCCCAAGACCCTGTTCGACTATATCAACGATTCTCATCAGAGACACATCACTCTTCTCGTTGAACTTTCGATCGAACAGGGTATTTCGCACCTCTCGAACAACGCCGCGACGAATCATCGCAAACAGGAAGTGTTCGAGGATCTGATAGTAAGAGAGAAAAGCCATTGTAAGGTTGCCAGTAGCCTGGCTTGCGAAGCCGAATAACTTTGAAATTTCCGGGTCGACAGAGATCACAGGAAATCGTACGGGAAGCGTGAAGGGGAGTCCGCTTCGCTTCTCTCTGCGGGTCTCAGTGCGAAGTGGCCAGCGAAGTGTTGAGAATATGACATTGTTTCGGGCGTTCAGCTCATACAGAAAAGCATGGAGAATATCTTCGCTTTCGTCGACAATGTCCGCACCGAGGTCAAGGTCATCGAAGTACAACTTAACCGAATAATATGTCCGCTCGCCCGCCCTGGCGGCCATCGTTGCTAGAAGCGGACTGCTGTTCGAGAGTTCGATACAGACCAGCATGTCGCGTCGAGTAACGTGAATTCGGGCAGCCTCGATGCTGTATCCGCCATTCTCTCTGATGATTCGGCGACGAATAGGGCCATCTTTGAGAACGGGTATGTGTAGATAGTCTCCTGTGTGCCCGCAGTCGATAGATAAGCCTTTGGACATGCGTAGCAAATGGTGCAGGCCGCCAGGACCAAATGAACCCCCCATCTCGGCACAGACCTCAACCATCCCAAGAGAAGGGGCAGTATAGCCCACATAATTCGGATGCTTTTGATACTTCCAATCGAGCTGCCTCTTTAGATCAAGGAGTGATTCGCGAGGAACGACACGGTTAAATCGAGTTAAAATAGATGAGCTTTGAGGGGAGCGAACACTAACTTTCAGTCCGTTCTCATCAAACATGAAATCCGCGTATTCATCTGTCGAGAGTCTGGCCAGAATATATGTTTCCGTTTCTGTAAGCTGCTTCGCCTCTTTGGTCGTCCCATCCTCGGAAGTGGAGTCATCTTCGAGATTCGCCAGGGAGTCCGCATCCATTACACGCTCCGTTCTGGGTAGGCACCCGAGGAGATGTTCTGCATACCAGTCTGCGAGGATACGCCGCAGCATCTCGCCGTAGTTGCCGAATTGTGCTTTTAGGTATCAAGGCGACGGCGCTTCGCGCCGCCGCACGGCCCGCCGCCCGCACGCCCGGCCGGGCGTGCGGCGTGGGCGCCGGTCCCGGCCAGCGGCGGGAACGCGGGCCGCCCGCCGTACACAGCGCCCGCCGCACCAACGCACATCCGCCGCACCAGGGCGCGCCGTCGCCAGCCACGGGACCTCACCGCGGATTGCTCTCCCTTTTTATGCCTCCGGCGGGGGCGCTCCGGCTCCGGGATGATCGCGGTTCCAAGCCGAAGGTCTCAGGGGGCTGAGGAGGAAGCCTGATCGTCCCGCCTGCCATCGCCCAGGACAAGCCGAGCAGACCAGGGCCAGGGGGTCAAGGTCGTTCGTCCAGTGGGGCGCTCCACCTTGACCCCCTGGCCCTGGCCCGCTCCCCTGACGGGTGGGACGACGGCAGACGGGACGATCAGGCAGGGCGAGGCGTGCGCGAGCGCGCAAGCCAAGGTGCCGCCCTTGATCGCGTGCCAGATGCGTGCCAGAACGGCCGGGGAACCGTCGTGTCTCACGGGCACTCAGGGGGAGTCACCCTCGGCGTAGCAGGGCTTTTGTTTTCCCAGCTCAGGCCGCTAAGATCAGTGGCCGATTCCCAAGCTGACAGCGCGGGTTCGATTCCCGTCACCCGCTCTCAGAGCGAAGGCCCAGGTCAGGAAGCAGATTCCAACCGGGCCTTGTTCATTTCCACCGCCTTATCGATCTTTCGTGCCCCTTTACGTGCCCGATCCCTCTTGATCTTCGCTCCTGCCCATGATCTCCTCGGCGAGCTTGCCCATGCCGTCAGCGATCAGCTTGTCTCGACTGCAGCCTCTTCCAATCGTTCCACGCCGTCACCCTACGATCGCCCAACTACGTGATCAGTTACGAGGATGGCGCCAGACGACTGGCCAATGACCGTTCTCCTTCAAGAGCCGTTTCGCAGCGTGCTGTGTGGCCTGAGTCCTGGACCGCCCGACAGCGATCTCCCTAAGCACCTCGGCGAAGAGCCCGACTTCATCAGCGATCATCCACGGCAGCGCTAGTGAGATCCAATACTCGGACGACCCTGCAAGCGCACACTGGATGACCGCGTGCAAAACCTCAGCTAAGTCTGGATCATCAGGACCAAGAGCCTGCCGGGCTCGCCTTTCCACCTCTTCCCGAGGCCGCTCCAGCAGCGGTAGGAGCCCTAACCTCGACACGGCAAAGGGCTTGTCCACCCCGGTGTTTCGCGACTCGACATTCCAGGTGGTCCCGTCGACAAGCACCAGCCACGGACCATCCGGCTTCACGGACAGAACCCTGCGCACGAAACCGGTTTCCATGTCCACCAGCTTGACACGCCACCACAGCAAGATCCGGAGCGTGTGTGGAACGATCAACGAAACCGAGCCCATGGCCATGTGAGTTGTCGCAGCTCATCAGCCATGCGATGGCTGATGACAGCGATCCGCTTTTAATCCGTAGGTTCCGGGATCAGCCCGGAATGCCTTCCACTCCGCGCATAAAGCTCCGTGAGATCCTCCAGGTGGGAAGGCACCACCAGCGCTGGTGGAGGCTGAGGAGTCAGCGTGGTACCGAGTCGCCCCGGCCCAGACCAAAGGTCTCCACCAAGCTCGGGGGGGCGGGGGCGGGCGGGCCAGGTCAATGCCCCAGGTCGGGAGCGGTGATGCGGAGAGACCTCCCAAGCTGACAGTGCGGGTTCGATAGCCATCACCCGTTCCACTCGCCCGCAGGCGCCGGCCCAAGTCTGGCATGTACGCGTCTACGCGGAAGACGCGCCTGCAGCCACACGCGAGGCCCAGGAGCGCAGAGCATCAATAGACCGGCGGAGGTGAACATCGTCAGCCGACCCGGGAGGAGCCCATGACTCTGTCCTCAGATCACACTCAGCGTCGAGTTCCGCCCACAGATCTTCGAACGCGTCCCGGATGCTCCACTCCCGAGGATCGACGATCTCGAACAGCCCCCGAAGATCTTCAACCAACTTGGGCAACGTCACCTCACCCACCGCGTACGCGTCGAGGCGCTCGACCATCCGTCCGATGAAAGCCCGCTGGTAGTCCTCCACAAGCTCCATCATGATCGCCGTGCAACTAGCGTGCAATTAGACAGAGTGACCAGGGGTCAACCACGGTCACCCTGGCCACACCCAGATCAGCGCCTCTGCCAGCCGTGATCCATGCGTTTCCCAAGCTGACAGCGCGCTCGATTCCCGTCACCCACTCCAACATCAAAGGCTCAGCTCAAGCATGTGAGTCCGAACTGGGCCTTCCTCGTTCCCATGGCGCTGAGGATCTCGGAGCAGAGTCCGTCGCGCGGCTGGAGACTCGCCACTGCGGAACGAGCAGCGGAAGTTAAGGGACTGAGCCTCGAAGTGGCCGCCTTCAAGCTATGCGTTCGCGAGCTGTCGGTGATGCACCGTCAGGGGCTCGATTTCAGTGGTGTCGTCGTCGACGACGAGCTCGACGCGGAACCGAACCCCCATGGCCACACCGAGGCGCAGAAGCGTAGCTATATCTGGTATGCCGCCGCCGCCCTCGATGCGGGACAGAGCAGGTTGAGACATCCCGGCACGCTCCGCTACGACCTTCTGGGACAAGCCTCGGCGCTTACGGATCTCACGTAACTGATCGCCGAGCTCCAGGTCACGGCCCGCATTCTCGTATTCAGGGTGGGACTGCGCATCCGTTTCCATCTGGCGCAGACGCTTCGCCTTGTAGGTTTCCCAACGACTGTGACCCATCATGCACTCCTCTCGAACACGTGCGTGATGGTGAGGTCGTGCTCTGCCTCGCACCGCTTCTTAGCAGCGATCGCTCGGTCGATGTCGGCAGTCTGCGTCCCATCCTGTGTCTTGCGGAAGACCGTAAGGACCACGATCACTTTGTTGGATGGCTTCCAGAAGGTCAATCGCCAGGTCGTGCGGTCGAGAGCAACACGCAGCTCGTGTACACCTTCGGCATCACGGTCAACCGGCCCGCTCTGACCTGCATCCCTGTTTCGCTGCTCAGGGCAGCAAGCTCGGTATCCGGTTCCCAAGCTGACAGCGCGGGTTCGATTCCCGTCACCCGCTCCACTTCATACTGCGGCAGGCCGCAGTTCGTACACCGGGCCAGGGGCGTATCCGCCGATGAACCGTACCGGGTCTGATCGTCCTGTACTACACAAGGAACTTCGGCAGGTCGGTCGTTCCCGGGCACGGGACGCGCTAGATCCCCGAGAAGACCCACCTGTCGTCACGGGTACTTATCCGCGGCTTCCGGGAACGATGTCCTTGCCCAGCGGCATCAGCGAGATCGGGATCATTTTGAGGTTCGCGATCCCCAGAGGGATGCCGATGATCGAGATGAACAGCGGGATCGCGGTGACGATGTGCCCGATAGCCAGCCAGATCCCGGCGACAAGCAGCCAGATGACGTTGCCGAGCACCGACCACGCGCCGGCGGACGGCTTGTCGGCGACGGTCCGGCCGAACGGCCACAGCGCGTAGCCCGCGATCCGGAACGACGCGATACCGAACGGGATGGTGACGATGAGGACGCAGCAGATGATCCCCGCCACGACGTAGCCTAATGCGAGCCACAGGCCGGCGAAGATCAGCCAGATGACATTAAGGACGGTGTTCATAGTGCTCACTGTCCCACCCGGCCGGCTCAGCAGGTAGTGGACCGTCCTTACACAATCGATAGTGACCGCCTGGCGGTCAAGGGGCTCGCGACGCGCGATGAACGAACTCGATGCCTCCGGCGGGGGTGCCCCCGCTTCAGAGGAAACGCCCGCGGGTCACTGCTGGCCCGTAGCTGGCTGAGGTAGTGGCCTCGGGTGCGCGCCGCGCAGAGAAGAGCAGGTCACAGGCTGATCGTCGGGCCATTAGCGGGCCATTAAGTAGGGTGACGAGGGGTCAACCACGGTCACGCATGACCCGCGCGAAGCCCAGGTCAGCGCCACTACGGGCCATGATCCATACAATTCCCGAGCTGACAGCGCGGGTTCGATTCCCGTCACCCGCTCCACACACGAAGGCCCAGGTCAGGAGCAGATCCCTGACCCGGGCCTTGATCATTTCTGGCACCTGTTCGATCTTCCGTGCGATTAGCGTGCAATCAGCCCACGGGGACCAGAACGGCGGCCGACCCGCCCTCGTCCTCGTCACCGGCCCGCTGATGTGCCGGTCGATCGCATCCGTGATCGTCCGCGTACGGCGTGCTGGTAGATCATGGCCACTCGGACGTTGTCGTGCCCCATCCGCGCCATCAGGTCCTTGAGCCCTGCACCGGACTCGGCCGCCAGCATGTTGCCGGCCTGACGAAGGTCGCGGCGAGCACCCTCCTTTCGCCGGGCAAGGTTCTATTCCCGCCGGGTCAGACGAGGCGGGTGACCGTGCCGGTGTCGATCGAGTAGTACGCGCCAATGACTTTGAGCTCGCCCTTGGCGATGCGAGGAGCGAAGAGGTTGTCCTTCTTGAGCTGGTTCACCACGTCGACGGTGTTGATGCGGATCATCTTGTCGACGTCGCCGCCCGAACGCGTGTAGGCCGAACGCAGGGCGGAAGCGATCGTGCTCAGCTCGCCAGGCAGCTTCTTGTGCTCGTGCAGCGATTCTGCGGCGGCCGTGACGGCCCCGCAGCGCTGATGGCCGAGCACGACGACGAGCGGGGTGCCGATTTCGGCTGGGCCGTACTCGGCGGCACCTGTCACCAGCGGGTCAATGGTCTGCGCGGCGGTCCGTATCACGAACAGGTCGCCCAGCCCGGTGTCGAAGACCAACTCGGGGGGGACCCGCGAGTCGATGCACGAGAATACGACCGCGAACGGGTTCTGCTTCTGCGCCACCTCCCTGCGGCGATCGGCGTCCTGGTGCGGGTGGGTGGCGGTGCCGTCCACCCAGCGGCGGTTGCCCTCGCGCAGGGTCGCCCACGCCTGGTCCGGGGTGGCGGGACGCTGGTCCGGCGCGGTCCCGTTCGACGGCTGAGCGGTGCGGGCGAATACGGCGGTGCCCGCGGATGCCGCACCGGTCAGGAGGCCTCCGGCGACAATGCCAGCGCGCAGGAGAGCCCGCCGGCTGATCATGTGACTTGGCATGGAACAGGAGTACGCGCTGCTGTCATGCCGACGCGCCAGAAGCCGTAACGCTTAGCGCATCTAATGTTACATATAGTCATGTCTGCCACGATACACCCGTTTCGACTGGCGAGGGTGAGGCGATGCCGGCGCCCACCTGGTAGTGGTCCGACTGCCGGACGCGGACGCTGGTCCTTCGCACGGGTGAATTCTCTCCGCCTGGCCGGGAAATCATGGGGTCCCCGGATTCGCGCATTGAGCGGAAACGACCGCAAGAATCTGTCCGGCCGATCGCGTGGTCCCGGCGTGCAAGCCCATCTGCGGCGTCGGCGAGCCATCTGAGGCCCCGGGCGCGGTTGACGTAAGAAGCTCCCTGGGTCACGTCGGCCTTGGCATGCCGGTCCGCGTCCCGGCTTCCCGATCCAGCGGACAATCGTCCGCTTCTAGGAACTGCTGGTCATCCACGGTTAACTCTTGATTTCCATCGTGATTGCTATCACAGTATCCGATGTACGGGCATATGACCACTAGGCGGACAATGATTGGATCTTTGATGACTGATGCATCCGGTCTCAGTGGTCTGCTGGCCGGCTTCTCCCGCATGCTCGCCGAACCCTACGCTGCGATGCTCATGGACGACCTGGGTACCGAGGTGGTCAAGGTGGAGACGCCGGGCGAGGATGACATCCGTACCCGGGTTCCGCCGATGCGCACCGGGAGCTCGACGTGCTACCTGAGCGCGCTCGACCTGAAGGACCCCGACGATGTCGAAACGGTACGTGACATCGCCCGTAGCCCCGAAGTCGTGATCGAGAAGTTCCGCCACGGTGGCCTGGTCAAGTTCGGCCTCGACCACGCCGGCATCGACAAGTTCGCGCCAACTGCGGTCGTCGCGCAGCTGAGTCATGCCGGCGCACCGGACTCCGTCCAGAGTGCGGTCGCGACCGGCCTGCTGGGTCAGCACCCCACCAGGCCTGATTTCAGCCTGAGATCAGGAAGGAAGACTCACCGATGGCCAAGCTCGTTGCGATCCTCGCGGCCGCCCTCGCCCAGCCACCTGCCGGTCGCGGTCATCGGCGCGGCCGCCACTCCCCCGGAGTTGGGCGGCCCGCGCCGGTTCGGGCCGACCGGTCCGACCCCGGGGTTCGACGCCCATCTGTTCCTGCCTCGTGACGTTGTGGATCGCGATGTTCGAGAGCGACGGCGAGGGCCACTCGGGATGCAGCACGACCACACCCGTGCCCTTGACCACGTGACCCAGCCCTGTCCCGACATCAGCATTCGAGTCGGCCCCCGCCGTTCCCCCTTATCCAACGACGCGCCTTTGCGGCGGGCCTTCCAGCACATCCTCATTCAAACGCGACCCAGATCACATGCAGGAGGTAAGACCCGTGTCCAGCACCCCCGTCTTGCCCGCAGCCAAGGACGTGGCGGCCGCCTTTGAGGCCGCCCGGAAGCTCGGCACGGCCGTTTCCGCGCCTGCCGACCTGCGGGGCGCGACCAATCACAACGGCATCCGGCGCTCGCGCGAGAGCGGCTTCATGATTCCGCATGCTGTCCACGTGCACCTCGACCACCTGGTCGGCATCGACCTTGACAAAGCCCGCCTAGCCCTCGATTCCACCGTTACCCACACCGCCTGAACGGACAGCCATGGTGGACGCTCATGCCACTACCGTCGGTACGCCCGGTCGTGCACCCCTAGCCAGGCGCACCGTACTCTGTTCTGGTGACGTCGAAGAGCTCACTGTCGTCGGCACCGAGCTGTTCTCGCCCCATCGGCTGCGCTACCGCGGCAGCCGTGCCCGGCTCAGCGCGACCCCTGTCGAGCATGCCCAGTTGATCTGCCTGCAATACCACGGCGAGTCCGTGGTCGAGACGACTGAGGCACTTGACTACTACGCGGTACACTCTCCGGTCGCGGGACGCAGCGTGGTCACTTTCGGGCGAGAGTCTGTCCGTCCGCCGATGGGTGGTGGCGTGGTGTTCAGCCCCGGCGACCGGCCCGTCATGGGATGGTCGGCCGACCTTTGCCAGCTCGCGATCCGGGTGCCGGCGGCACGCGTGCGTGCTCATGTGTCGATGCTGACCGGCCGTCCGACCGACGGGCGGCTCCGATTCCGGCACCTGTCCGTGGCCGACTCCGGCTGGATCTCCGCGCTCCGCACAATGGCCACGGTCGCCGACCGCCATGACGCGGTCGTCCTGCCCGACCGGTTGTCGGGGCGGCTGCTGGATATGTTCCTGACCGCCCTGGTCCTGACCCAGCCGAGCACGTATGCCGATGCGCTGCTCGCCGAGGCTCCACCGCCGAGCGTTACTGCGATCGAGCTGGCTGCCCAGTTGATCGACGCTGACCCCGACCAGCCGTGGTCGCTGGCGCGCCTTGCCTCCGAGACCGGCGTGAGCGGCCGTAGCCTGCAGGCCGGCTTCCGGCGCTACAAGGAGTGCTCGCCGATGGCCTTCGTCCGCGAACGCCGCCTTGAGCTAGCGCATCGTCTGCTGCTGGATCCCGCCTACGCCTCGACGCCCATCGCCCAGATCGCTGCCGACGCCGGCTTCCCCCACCTAGGCCGCTTCGCCGCAGCATATCGGCGGCGCTACGGAGTCACACCATCACATATGCGCAAATCTGCGGTACGCGCCGCAAACTGAGGGCCGGCAAGCGGGTACTTGCGGAGCACGGTGCCCGCAGCGTGCCCCACCCCCGAGCCATGGCGGCCCACCGAGCTTGAGGACCTCGACTCTCCCCCAGATATGCGGCACGGCCGAGGGACTCGATTTCAAGTCCCTCGGCCGTCGCCTCCACACATTCGCCCTGGTCAAGTGGGGGGCCGGCGAGTCAGCCGTTCAGCCAGCCTCCGTCCACGGCCAGAACCGTACCGTTGACATACGAGGCCTCGGCGCTGCACAGCCACACGGCAGCTCGCGCGACCTCGTCAGGCTGCCCGTAGCGGCGCTCGGCAGTGCGGCTGATGATGCTCTGCATCACCTCGTCAGGTACGGTCGCGGTCATCGGGGTCTCGATGGGCCCGGGAGCGATCGCGTTGATCCGTATGCCGGAGGCGCCATGGTCGAGGGCGGCATTCTTCGTCAGGCCGACGATGCCGTGCTTGGCCGCCACATAGGCGCTCTGCCCGGCCGCGGGCACGAAGCTCCATACGGAGGCCGTGTTGACGATCGCCCCCGATCCGGCCTGCAGCATGTGCCGTAGCTGGAACTTGAGGCAGTAGAAGATTCCGGACAGGTTGACGTCGATGACGCGTCGCCAGTCCGCCACGTCGAGCTCCGCCAGCGGGGCTGCCGCGAAGATCCCAGCGTTGTTGAACGCGTAGTTCAGCCCTCCGAAAGCCGACACGGCATGGTTCACCGCAGCCTCCACCGAGGAGGGATCGGCGACGTCGGTGTAACAGAACTCCGCCTTGACGCCGAGAGCAGTCAGTTGGTCAACGACCTTGCGGGCGTCGTCGGCCAGGACGTCGCAGATGAGGACGTTCGCCCCTCGTTCAGCGAAACAGCGGGCGGTAGCAGCGCCGATCCCTCGGGCCGCGCCGGTCAGCATCGCGGTCTTGCCGGCCATGGAATGCAGTTCGGGCATGAGACGTGTGATCCTCTCGATATCGGCGGTCAGGCCCGGGCGGCGACGGTGACGGACTTCTCCGAAGGAGGAGAGATGACCGGACGGAACCACTGATCGAGGTAAGCCGCCACCTTCGGCGCGTCAGCGAGCAGGCAGCTCATTCCGATGTAAAGATCAGGCCGGATCACCACGATCCGGCTCTCTGCGCCGACTCCGTACCGCTCAGCGAACTCACCCATCTCGTCAGGGCTGCGATGATCGCAGTCGAAGCCGGTCTCGTCGCCGCCGTCGGTGATCAGATGGCAGCGCGCCCGGCCAGGGTGGCGGGTGTCGAGCAGCTCTCGCAGCAGCGTCGCGGCGGCCACGGTGTCAACCTCAGCCGCTCCCGAGCCGGTGACAGCGACGACCGTGAAACCCGGGTGGCGGCACACGTCGTAGAGCCTCTTCTTCGGATCGGCCACCAGCAGGGCATCCGGTGCGCGCTCTCCAGGTCGGGGTCCGTCTACCGGGGGGAGCCCGGCAGGGACTGTCACCACGTCTCGGTAGTGGTGAGACAGCCCGGAGACGAGCCTGATCGAGTTCTCCTCCCATCCAGGGATCTGAGTAAGGTGGTAGCGATCCTCCGGCTCAATCCCAAAGCCCATCACGATCTCGTGCGTCGACATGGCGCCCTGGGTGACCAGCTCGCCGATCGGGCGGCGCTCGGCCTCGTAGGAATCAAGGATTACCTGGTCGGCCTCCTCATTGACGACCGCCGCCAGCTTCCAGCCGAGGTTGAAGGCGTCCTGCATGCAGCCGTTCATCCCCTGGCCCCCGGAGGGGGAATGGATGTGGGACGCGTCACCGCAGATCAGCAGCCTTCCGTTCCGGTAGCGGCTTGCGATGTTGTTGAGGATCGGCCACTCGGTGGCCCATTCAGGCTCGCCGAGGGTGCAGCCGACGCCGAGCTTGTCGGCGACCTCCTGGAAGGAGGCGCGCTTGTCTGGTCTGCGCACGTAGTCGCCTGTCGCGTCGCTCATATAGATGCGCCAGTTCTTACCGGGGAGCTTGGTGACGTTCATGAACAGCTCCTTGTCGAAGAAGTAGTTCATCCACACGTCGTCGAAGGAGATGTTCGTCAGCGGCACGTCCATCATGGCCATCGCGGCGACCTCTTCGCCGTCGAAGGAGATCCCGGCACGGTCCCGCACCAGGCTGCGCTTGCCGTCGCAGCCGACGGCCCAGTCGGCCCAGATGGTCTCCTTATTACCGCTGGGCAGGCGCAACTCCACCCGTACCCGTTCCCCCTCGGGGACGACGTCGAGCACCTCGGTCCGGTACTCAGGAACCACGGAGTACGTCGCGAGGAGGTGCTCGCGCAGCACCTGTTCGAAATCGTTCTGGTTGATCTTGTAGTAGAAGGCGTAGCGCGTCGGGAGGGTCCGGTAGTCGGTGCGTGGCTGCTCGTCAAGGCTGCGGCCAGGGAAGTGGTAGATGTTCCCGGGACACTCGGCGCAGACTTCCTCGAGCCGATGCGCCGCACCGATGTGATCGAACATTTCCATCGAACGCGCATGCACCGTCATCGCGCGGGTGGTGTGAGAAGGGCCGAGACGCTTCTCAAGAAGCCGGATGGAGACCCCGCGGCGCAGGAGTTCGTGGGCGAGAATCAGGCCGGTCGGCCCCGCTCCCACGATGACCACGCTCGGGTTGGTGCGCGAATAGGGCATGGCCCCTCCTCACGGTGACGACTGTTTCATGGCCCGTCACAGTAACTGCGCGCCTTAGCTGGGCCTATCCACTTCCCGCGCCCTGTCCACAATCCGCAGACCCGCATGATGAGCGCGCCGTGCCGATCAAGCTGCCCGCCGCACCGCAGAACGCGAGCGCCGAGGTGGGCAGGAGGCGGCTGCGCGGCAGGCCAGGAGGCAGTCTTCAAAGTCCGGCGACAGCCAGAGCTAATCCGGTCGGGAGTTGGATAGGACGGAACCGTGTGCAGCCCGCGCCGTACTGGGCAAGGTCGATCTCACTGGCCCACTCGGTGCGGAGCGCACGGATGCGATGTGTCGGACTGGGGATAGCGGTAGGCCATGCGCGTCTGGTGGTGCTCAGTCCTCGGACTTGAACCCCCATCCGTACCTAGATCATCGGTGTGCCCACGAGGGCGCACCGAGTCAGCAAGAGCTGAACCGCTGAAGGTGCCACGTCAGGTCACCGATGATGAGGTCCGGCAGGTTGACCACGCGCACGCCCGCATCCGACTTCGGCGGGCCCGTGATCAGCTCCCCGTCCTCATCTCAGACACCGACGCGTCGACCCTCACCGTGCGCCCGTCGAGATCAAGGCGTGGCGCTCCGCGCCGCCGCACGACGTGTCGAGCAATGGAAGGAGCACGTTACGCCTCACTGGCAACAGCTTCCTTTGGTGCGGCCCTGCGCGCGGCGATCAACCCGATGGCCATGATCAGTCCATACGCGAGAAAGGGCCAGCCGTACGGTCGGCGAGGTCCCCACCCGTCGGAGATCGTCGCCACTCCCACCAAGACGACGACAGCACTCAGCGCCCAGCCAATCGCCATCGCCGCTGGACGGGTCCGCCTTCGCGTCAACAGGAGCGCAAGGGCCACGACCGTGACGATCCCCGGCCAGGCCATCAAGGCGTAGTCCCAGGCGTAGTCGTAGTTCCAGCCGTAGGTGGGATCATCGTGCCTCTGACCGATGATCGCGTCCTTCAGCGTCCCGTTCAGCGAGCTCCCGACAAGGGAGAGAGGGAACGCCATCAGGTCTATGGCCATCACTCCGTAGGCAGCGTCGCCAAGATAACCGTCTTGGGTCAGCCATGTCAGCGTGAGTACAGCCGCCGCGTACCCGCACACGATCAAGGCCGTCGGCAGGCTGCGGACCTGAGCGATAACTCGGATCATAGGATGCCTTCCATGTCGACCACTTGACGGGACGAATGCAGGGGCGAATGCGCCTCTCAGGGGCTCGCCCACAACCGTAGCCGGGACTGTACGGTCTTCGGTGTAACTCCTGATCAAGGAGAACACCTCTGATGAGTACTGTGATCCAGGCATCGGCAACGATGGACCTGGAGGACGCTGCGGTGGCGGGTAAGGACCCCAAGCCCAAGCAGTCGGATCGGGAGCTGGTGGCCAAGCTGGCCGACCAGGCCCGCGCCGAGGGGCTGGAGCTGGTCGGTGAGAACGGGCTGCTGGGCCGGTTGACCAAGCTGGTGCTGGAGTCGGCGCTGGAAGGTGAGATCACCGACCATCTCGGCTACGACAAGCACGATCCGGCCGGCCATGGCAGCGGCAATTCCCGTAACGGCAAGCGCTCCAAGACCGTGCTGACCGACGTCGGCCCGGTGGAGCTCAGCGTGCCACGGGACCGCGACGGCAGCTTCGAGCCGAAGATCGTGGCAAAGCGGCAGCGGCGCCTGTCGGGCGTGGATGAGATGGTGATCTCGCTGTCGGCCAAGGGGCTCACCACTGGTGAGATCTCGGCTCACCTGGCCGAGGTGTACGGGGCCGAGGTCTCCAAGCAGACCATCTCCACCATCACCGACAAGGTGCTGGAGGGCATGGCCGAGTGGCAGAACCGGCCCCTTGACCCGGTCTACCCGGTGATCTTCATCGATGCCATCCACGTCAAGCTGCGCGACGGCCAGGTCGCCAACCGGCCCATCTACGTGGCGCTGGCGGTCACCGTCGAAGGCGAGCGCGACATCCTCGGTCTGTGGGCCGGCGACGGCGGCGAGGGCGCCAAGTTCTGGCTGCACGTGCTGACCGAGATCAAAAACCGCGGTGTCGGGGACGTGCTGATGATGGTCTGCGACGGCCTCAAAGGGCTGCCGCAGGCGATCGAGCAGGTCTGGCCCCGGACTGTCGTGCAGACCTGCATCGTTCACCTGCTGCGCGCCTCGTTCCGGTACGCCGGCCGCCAGCACTGGGATGCCATCGCCAAGGCGCTGCGGCCGGTGTACACCGCCCCCACCGAGGCCGCCGCGCTGGAGCGCTTCATGGAGTTCGCCGAGGCGTGGGGCGGCAGGTACCCGGCCATCGTCAAGCTGTGGGAGGACGCCTGGGCCGAGTTCGTGCCGTTTCTGTCCTTCGATGTCGAGATCCGCCGGGTGATCTGCTCCACCAACGCGATCGAGTCGGTGAACGCGCGGATCCGCCGGGCGGTCAAGGCCCGCGGCCACTTCCCCAACGAGCAGGCCGCGCTCAAGTGCGTCTACATGGCGATCATGAGCCTGGACCCGACCGGCAAGGGTCGCAAACGCTGGATCACCCGGTGGAAGGCCGCCCTCAACGCCTTCGCCATCACCTTCGACGGCCGCATGACCCCGACCAGCCGATAGAACCAATCAACATCGAGTTACACCGTTGGCTGGACAGACCCCCGTAGCCCCGATCAACGCGATGTGATCGTTTGCTACTGCTCTGGAGTACGTCAACCTGGGCTCACACCGGCCCAGTGTCAACGGCCAAGTGCGTGTGGTTCTGGCCCAGTAGCCGTGCAGGACACCTTGAGTGCCAGATCCGCCGCGCCGGTCAGGTTGTGGAAGCGGGACCGGGCGGCAGGTGGACGGTCATGATCAGGCTGCAGGTTTCGGTGCCCGAGCCGCGGTAGGTGTGCGGGGCGCCGCCGTCGAACGTGGCGGTCTGTCCGGCTTGGACGACGTGCTCGGTGCCGTCGACGATCAGGGTCATCCGGCCGGAGGTGACGCTGACGGTTTCCACGACTCCGGCCTGGTGTAGGACGACGCTCGACTTGGGCATGTAGACGACCCTGACGGTGTCCATGTGGACGACATGGAAGACCCCGCCGGGTGGGTGCCGGGCGGGG
>NZ_JBFAGG010000022.1:0-144600 GCF_040653595.1 Sphaerisporangium sp. NPDC051011
ATGTCAGCCGGCACACCCCAAGAAGCCCTCGACTGCGCCTGTGGTCTCTACCTCAGCTACTGACCCCCGAAGGACTTACGGGCGGGACCACTTAGTTGCGTGATGACAGGCCGTTCATGGCCAGGTCGAGGAGGTGATCGGCACGCGCTGCGACGTCCTGCCCTTCCGGCTTGATCCGGTCGAGGGTCAGAGCGATCCCCGCGATCACGTCGACGACGTCTTGCGGAGTCACATCTGAACGTATGACGCGCTGGTCGCGCGCGTGGCTGACAAGGTCGGTGGCGGCCTCGAGCAGGGTCGCGATACCGGACGCGAAGTTGCCCTCGGCGTCGCTCTCCGCGATTCCCTGAGTCGTCAGGGCGCTCAGCATCCCCTGAGCCTCGATCAAGTCCGAGACGATGGTGTGCATCCAGACCTCGAGCGCGTCGTCGGCGTGTGCCTCGTGGGCGAGCCGACGGGCGTCCGCACAGAGGGCGTCCATCCTGCCTCTGAAGACCGCCTCCATGAGTGCCATCCGCGACGGGAAGTGCCGGTAAAGGGTGGCGGTGCTGACCTTCGCGAGGCGGGCGATCTCCTCGATCGACGCATCGGCGCCGTCGCGGCGCACCACCTTGTCGGCGAACTCAAGGATGCGTCGGATGTTGCGCTCGGCGTCGGCGCGTCGGCGACGAGGGGCGCGCTGGCTGGTCGGTGCATCTATCGACACAAACATCTCCCGAGTCTCTTGCGGCGAGCCGAGAGCAAGCCTATGGTACCCGATAAATGTGAGTGAGTTCTTAGTTATCGCCTCTGGCCCCCGGGCCCACACGGACGAAAGCGAGGACGGCTGTGTCCGACCGTCACATCAGCGCACTGGCCTACATCGGCATCGGCGCTACGAGCCTCGACGACTGGCAATCGTTCGCGACGGACGTCTTGGGAATGCAGGTCTCACGCCGTCCCGATGCCGACGGGATCGAGACCCTCTTCCTGCGGATGGACGACCGCGCCCACCGGATCGCGATCCGGCCTGGGGAAGACGAGCTGACGTACGCGGGCTGGGAAGTCGACTCGTCTGAGGAACTGGACGAGCTCCTCCGGGATCTCGACGCGGCCGGGGTGCCGTACAAGGAGGACCCGGACTTGGCGGCGGCCCGCGGAGTGCATCGGCTCGTGCGTTGTCAGGACCCCGCCGGCTTCCAGCTGGAGTTCTGCACCGGCGTCACCACGACGCGTGACCGCTTCGTGTCGCCCACGAACGCCCGCTTCGTCACGTCGGATCCTCGCGGTCGCAGCCTGGGTCTGGGCCACATCGTTCTCGTCTGCCCGAACGGCGACGATCTTATCAGCTTCTACATCGACGTCCTGAAGTTCGCGATCAGCGACTACATCAAGCTTGCCGAGTACGGTCTGACGCTGACTTTCACGCACGTCAACCCGCGACACCACTCCCTCGCTTTCGGGCCCGCACCTGAGGGCGCCAAGCCCTACCTGGACCACTTCATGGTCGAGGTAGACGACATCGACACCGTGGGACGTGCGCTGGACGTTGTGCGCGAGCGTGAGATGTCGCTGACCGCGAGCCTGGGCAGGCACACGAACGACAAGATGGTCTCGTTCTACGTGAAGTCCCCCTCAGGCATCGGTGTCGAGTACGGCACGTCGGGGGTGTTGATCGACGACGACACCTGGACCGTCACCTCGTGGGACGCAGCCGAGACGTGGGGTCACGACCGTAGCCACTGATCCGGCCGCTCTGGCCACAGATTTCGTCCACGCCTTGCTGCACGGACCTGCACCAACTTGGAGAAAAGCATGAGCGTCACGACGCCAGAAATTCAGTCGCAGCTGGACAGCCTCGTCTCACTCGAAACCGGCGAGATCGATCGGCGGATCTTCAGCGATGAGCAGATCTTCGACCTCGAGATGAAATACATCTTCGGGCGGGCATGGCTGTTCCTCTGTCACGAGTCACAGATTCCGAAGCGGGGCGACTTCTTCGAGGCGCCGATGGGACGTGACAACGTGCTCGTGGTGCGCCAGCGCGACGGCGACATCAAGGTGCTGTTGAACACGTGCACGCACCGCGGCAACGCTGTGTGCCGTGCCGAGGAAGGCAACGTGAAGAACTTCATGTGCACCTACCACGGCTGGACGTTCGGGCTCGACGGCGAACTCATCGGGGTCCCGGGGATGTCAACCTTCTACGCCAACGGCCTCGACAAGAGCAAGCACCCCCTTCGACAGCCGGCCCAGGTGGCCGGCTACCGGGGCTTCGTCTTCGCGACGTTCGACCCGGACGCTCCGCCACTCGAGGAGTTCCTTGGCCCTACCGGCATTCTGAGTCTCGACCTGATCGCGGAGAAGGGCGACATGGAGGTGGTTCCCGGCATCCAGAAGTTCGTTCTCCGATGCAACTGGAAGTTCACCGTCGACAACGTCTTCGACTTCTACCACCCGCAGATCACCCATATGTCCGCCATCGCGGTGGGAGCCATCCCCGTGACCAGCAACGTCATCGATGACGGCGGCGCGAAGAACGAGGAGGGCCAGGACCTCGGCGTCGCCCAGCTCTCCACAGACATGCAGGCCATCACCATGCTCGGTGAGTACGGCCACGCCATTTCGGGGCCCAGCCAGCTCGCGGTTGAGGCGCAGATTCCCCAGGAGTACCGGAGCGTCTTCGATTGGCGCCACACCCCTGAGACGCAGGCCAAGCTCGGCCCGAACGGCTCGCTCGTCGGCGGCCATCCGCACATCTTCCCCACCACCTGGCTCACGGTCGACAGCCAGCTCAGCCTCCGGATCCCGCGGAGCCCCGGGGTGACCGAGGTCTGGTGGTTCAGCTTCCGTGACAAGAACGCGAGCCCTGAGGAGAAGGCGGCCCAGCTGAGCCGGCAGATCCACGCGTTCGGTCCCGCAGGCATGCTCGAGCAGGAGGACGGCGAGAACTGGTCGCAGAGCACCATGCAGACCCGCGGCGACCAGAGCCGCCGGGTCCCGCAGGCACTGAAGATGGGCATCCGGCGAGGCAAGATCCGGCACGAGGATGGCCTCAACATCATCGAGTCGCCGGTCAACGAGTACGCCCAGCTCTGGACCTACTACGCCTGGAAAGAGTGGCTGAAGAACCCGTCATGGGACGAGTTGCGGACACGCACCGTCCCCGGTGATCTTCTCTGAGCCGCTGAGGAAGGACGAACGATGACGATCGACCCCGTACCTCGTGGATACGACGAGGCACTCATGAGCGACATGCTGCGCCAGTACAGCGTGGAGCGCTTCTACGCGGACGAAGCGGCGCTGCTGGATGCGCACGAGTACGACAAGTGGATCAAGCTCTTCACCGAAGACACCCACTACTTCATGCCGATCCGGCGCACGCTGCCCCGCCGGCAGACCAAGCGCGAGTTCACCCAGCCGGGCGAGATGGCCTTCTTCGACGACGACTTCGTGCTCCTGAGCCTACGAGTTCAGAAGCTGGCGACAGGGACGGCCTGGGCCGAAGATCCGCCGTCACGGACGCGCCACCTCATCACCAACATCCGCATCACGTCCGACGATGGAGACGAGCTGACGGCCGAGAGTCACTTCCTCCTCTATCGGACCCGCCTCAAGGATGACCTCGACCAGTGGATCGGGAGACGCGAGGATGCGCTGCGCCGCACCGAGGGCGGATTCAAGATCGCTCGTCGCCACATCTATCTCGACCAGACGGTCTTGCACTCGCAGAACCTCAGCAACTTCTTCTGAGCAATGGCTGGAAGAGAGGCCTTTCCTTGACATGGCTCCGAGCCTGCACCGTCGACGACCTTGAGGACGGCGACGCGTTTCAGGTTGAGATCGACCCCCCGATCGCAGTGTTCAACGTCGATGGCCACTACTTCGCGATCGATGACACGTGCACGCACGACAAGTCCTCCCTCGCCGATGGATACGTCGACGGCGGTCAGGTCGAATGTTCGTGGCACTTCGCCAAGTTCTGCATCAAGACGGGAGCCGCACTGACTCCACCGGCCACGGTCGCGGTGTCCACGTACGACGTCCGCATCGACGGAGACGACGTGATGGTGCATGTCGATCGCTGAAGCCCGGCCCGCCGAGAGCGGCTCCGCTGCGAAGAACGTCGCGATCGTCGGCGCGAGCGCGGCCGGAGTGTCGGCGGCCGTGGAGTTGCGCCGCCGTGGCTTCCTTGGGGAGATCACCCTGGTCGACAAGGACTGTCGGACACCTTACGAGCGCCCTCCGCTTTCGAAGTCGATCATTGACTCCGAGGGCGATGGGCTGCGACCCATCGTGCCTGAGATCACCTACGCGGAGTACGGCATCGAGCTGGTTCTCGGTCAGGAAGTCACGCGCATCGACCCTGATCGTGGCGAGCTCGTCCTCGACAGTGGGGAAGTTCGGCAGGCGGACGACATCGTCTTGGCCACCGGTGTTTCGGCACGACCGCTTGACGTGCCCGGTGCGAACCTCCCCGGCGTCCTGCTCCTCCGCGATGCAGCCGACGCCTCGGCGCTTCGAAACCGGCTCGATCAGACCCGTCGGGTCGTGATCGTGGGCGCCGGCTTCATTGGCCTCGAGCTCGCTGCCTTGATGAGAGGGCTCGACATCGACGTCACCGTGGTCGACATCGCTGGTGGCCCTCTCGTTCACGCATTCGGAGAAGAGATCGGCGAGCTCATTCGCCGGCTGCATGAGGACCGTGGCGTGACCTTCCGTTTCGGCACCGGCGTCAGCCGTGTCGCCGGCAGGAGCGCGGTCGAAGGCATCGTGTTGACGGACGGATCGGCACTTCGCGCCGACCTGGTCGTCAGCGGCATCGGTGTCGTCCCGCGAACCGAACTCGCCCGAGCTGCCGGTGTCGTCGTCGATGAGTACGGGATCGTTGTCGACTCCTGCGGTCGCACGAGTCACCCGCATGTCTATGCGTGCGGGGACGTGGCGAGCCAGCCCCATCCATCGCTTCCCGCGCCTGGCCGCATCGAGCACTGGGACACGGCGATGAAGCACGGGGCGGCCGTCGGGGCCACGATCGCGGGACAACCGACACCCTTCACGGATCTTCCCTATGCCTGGTCCGACCAGTACGACCTGACCCTGCAGTACTTCGGCCGACGACAGGCCGGCGACACGTTCATCCTCAGGGACGGTTCGACACCCAGCCGGTTCCTCGCGTTCTGGTTTCGCGGCTCCGTCATGTCGGCGGTACTGGGGTGCGACATGCGCCGTGAGGTAGGCATCGCTCGCCGCCTGATCGGCGCGGGACGTCCGCTCGATCCAGCGGCGTTCGCCGCGGCAGACCTTGACCTCAAGGCCATCCACCGCCCGGCGACGATGCAAACCCGCACGAAGCCGCTTGGACCCGTCGCCGGCAGCACCTCACCCAGCACTCCTGTTCGCGATCCGACGACGAAAGAGCGAGCCTCATGACTTCGGTCTACACCTACGAGGACACCAGCCGTCTCATCAAGACCGCTGACTACGACATCCAGATCAACGACGCCGGCCAGGGCCACCCGATCATCATGATCCACGGAACCGGTCCCGGTGCCTCTGGCTGGTCGAACTTCGAGCCCAATGTCCAGGCTCTCGCGGCGAAGTACCGGTGCATCGCCGTGACGATGCCGGGCTGGGGCGGGTCCTCACCGCAGGATCTGAACACTGGCCGTGACCAAGGCGAGGCGATCCGCCAGCTCATGGACGCCCTCGACATCGAGAAGGCGGCTTTCGTCGGCAACTCGATGGGAGGCGGAATCGCTACCGTGATGGCGACCAAGCACCCCGAACGAGTGACGCACATGATCACGATGGGGGCGGGGATCTGGGGCCCAGCCGTCGTCGGACCGACCGGATTGAGCGAAGGCCTTCGTGCACTGTGGTCCGCTTATGAGGACCCGACGCCGGTGAACTTCAAGCGTCTCGTCAGCGTCATGTGCCACGACCAGGCCTTCGCGACCGACGAGCTTGCCGAGGAACGCGCGAAGAGCGCCGCTGCGCGGCCGGAGCACCTTCGCAACTGGCTTGATCTGATGCGCGCGGGCCGGGGGGCGGACGGTTTCATGGAGGCCGCCGCCAAGCTCCCCGAGTCGAGCGTGCCGACGCTGCTCATCCATGGACGAGACGATCGCACGGTGCACTTCGAGATGAGCCTGCGGGCGCTCAGCCTGATCCCGAACTCGAGGCTGGTTCTGCTCAACCGGTGCGGACACTGGGCTCAGCTCGAGCAAGCCGAGACGTTCAACCACATGGTCGACGACTTCATCTCGCAGAACTGAGCGGAAAGGTTCATGCGAAGAGCCATGGAATCAAAGATCAGCGAGACCGTCGAGGGTTCGTCCGTCCTCATCACCGGAGGCGGTGCCGGTCTAGGCCGGGCCCTGGTCGAGCGGTTCATCAACGAGGGTGCCGTCGTCACTGTCCTCGACCGGTCGGAGGGACGGCTCAGGGAGCTCGAGGCCAGGTACGGCGATTCGATCCGCACCGCCGTCGGAGACGTGACGAGCCCGCGCTCCAACGTCGAGGCCGTGGAAGCTGCTGTGTCAGCTTTCGGTGGCCTGGACACCCTTATCGCGAATGCCGGCCTGTGGGACTTCAGCCGGCCGCTGGCCGACATGACCATCGACGAGGTCGACCGCGGATACCGCGAACTGTTCGACGTGAACGTGAAGGGCTACCTGCTCGCAGCCCGGGCGGCGATTGAGGAGCTTCAGAAGTCTCACGGCTCCATCATCTTCACGCTCTCCAACGCAGCCCTCTACCCGATGGGGGGCGGCGCGCTGTACACCGCTTCAAAGCATGCGGGTCTCGGCCTCGTACGCCAGCTCGCCTTCGAGTTCGCACCAACAGTGCGCGTGAACGCGGTCGCTCCCGGCGGTATGGCCACTGAGCTGACCGGCCCGGTCGCGCTTGATCTTGCCGACCGGTCTATCAGCGCGATGCCGATTCGCGACTATCTGGCGCGGTTCTCCGCCCTTGAGCTGGCACCGGAACCAGAGGACTATGTGGCGGCCTATGTCCTACTTGCGTCGCGGCGAGACGCACGGATCACGACCGGTGCGGTCCTGGATATCAGCTCCGTCGGAACGCCTCAGAAGCCGGCTCTGAATGGTGCGGTCGGCTAAGCATGTCCGAAGTACGCCAATCGGCCGACCGGCGTTTGAAAAGGATGGTACAAAACAGTCGCCGGCCGGGATTAAAACGCTGATCGGACCGTGAGGGTCAAGCCGTGGCCAGGTGCAGCAGAGGTTCCGGACGATGCGTTGGCGCGTCCGTGGCACGGTCCCACCACCGGTCTTGGATGGAGTCTCGCAATCGATTTATCGGACTTTCGTGGCGCGGGTTGGCGGATGGCGGCTCTTATTCGCCCGGGACGACGCTTCCGCTGGTAGAAGCATGTGAACGGAAGAGGCGGCTGAGTGGCTTCCTGTCCACACAGTGAACACCGGCCGCCGCGAAGTAGCGCAGCGTGACAGGTGGCGTCGTATTGTATCCGTACTCATCACGGGAAACCAGAGTTACCAGATCAACCGGCAATCGCCTGATTGACCCACTTGAAATATGCGCAGTCAATGGCTTGTGATAAAGGTAACAATCATCATGGACTGCACGTCGGCGATGTGATCATTGCCGGTGAATCGCCCTCGGAGGGCGTCTCCGTACCGATCGGAGTTCATCGGCATGCAGCTCAGGCGAAATCTCTCGCTGGCCGCCGCGTGGATCCTCCTCGCAGCCGGTCTGATCGCCTCACCCCCGGCGGCGTCGGCCGCCGCGCCGCCGGACGGCGGACGCACCCACGTCGCCTCCGACGTCTTCCCCGGCGTCAAGATCGGCGAGCGCGCCGGTCCGGCGGCGCTCGGGGCGGGCCTCGGCAAGGCGCCGGTCACCCCGCAGCTCGTGGCCTGCGACGGCGACGGCACCAGCGGCAAGCGCGTTGAGGTCCTGTACGTGCGTGAGCCGTCCATGCCGGACCGCTACGCGCAGTTCCTGCCCATGTTCCGGGCCTGGCTGGCCAACGCCGACGACCAGTTCAACGACGGCGCGGCCACGTCCAACCGCAGCCGGCACATCCGCTACGTCACCACGGCGGTGAGTGGCGGCTGCGCGGCCGTCGTGCGCAACCTGGTCGTTCCCGCCGGTTCGCTGGCCGATTTCTACTCCAGCGTCAGCGCCGTTCAGGCCCTCGGCTACACCAGCAACGACCGCCACTACCTGCTGCTCACCGAGGCCACGGTGATCTGCGGCATGGGCGAGATCAAGGGCGACGACCTGACGACCGGCGCGGCGAACCTCAACAACGGCCTCGCCTACGCCCGGGTGGACGCCATCCCTGGCTGTTTCGGCGCGAACGCCATCTCCCACGAGCTGGGGCACACGTTCGGCGCCGTGCAGCTCAGCGCGGCCCATTCGGATGGGAGCTGGCACTGCCTCGACCAGTGGGACCTCATGTGTTACGGCGGCACGCCGTCGTGGAACTGCCTCCAGTGGAACGACTACCGGCTGCCGGACTGCAACCGGGACGACTACTTCAACGCCAACCCCACGGCGGGCAGCTACCTGGCCACGCACTGGAACACCGCCAACAGCGCCTACTTCATCGCGGGCGCCACGGCCGACAGCGATCCGCACCCCAAGGTGGGCAATACCTACGTCATCACGAACGTGTCGACGGGAGGCGCGCTGGAACCCATCGGCGCGTCCACCGGGACCCTGGTGGAGCTGAGCCAGCGCGCCCGCGTTGACACTCCCAGCCAGAAGTGGCTGATGGGCTACACGACCGGCCTGCAGTTCATCAACGTCGGCAGCCGCCTGTGCGCCGACAGCTCCTACAGCGGCACCACGCCCGGCACGACGCTCCTGCAGTACATCTGCAACGGCCAGGACGGCATGCGCTTCGCGTACCTGCCGACCGGCGGCAACACCTTCGCGATCTTCGACTGGTTGTCCGGGCTGGCGCTGACCGCGACCGGCACCTACCCGGCGCCCATCACGCAGCAGACCTACACCGGCGCCACCAACCAGCAGTGGGTCTTCAACCAGGTCTCCGGTATCACGCCGACCAACAACAGCGTGTACTACCTGCAGGGCCGCGACAGCCGTGACAACGCCGAGCCGGTGGGCGGCTCGACCGCGGCCGGCGCGCTGATCACCCACGACGCGCCGTCCGGCGCCACCAGCCAGCGGTGGACGCTCCAGGCCACGGGGTCGTACTGGAAGCTGGTGAACGTCAACAGCGCCAAGTGCCTGGACCTGGTCTCGGCGAGCACCGCCAACGGGATCCAGCTCAGGCAGCAGACCTGCGGCACCGCCAACAGCCAGCAATGGACGTTCCAGCGGGTGGCGGACGGCACGTTCTACCTGGTCAACCGCCACAGCGGTAAGGTGCTCGACCTGCCGCCCGGCAGCGGGACGACCCTGGACCAGCAGACGATCACCGGGAACACCGATGGCGGCCTCGGCATCGTCGCGGGCAACCAGATCTGGTTCCTGAACCCCGTGTAACCCCTCGCGGCCGCCTGAGCGGCCCCGTCGGCATCAGAGCAGGCACGTCCCGGGCGGGCGTGCCTGCTCGCGCGTTCGCGGGCAGGTGTTCAGGAGTGAGCCGGCGCGCCGGTGCTCGGGAGACCTTCCGGCACGTCGTCGGGGGCGATGGCGCCCTCTCCGGGTGTGCTCTGCAGGTACACGTGCTGGTGGCCGTTGCCCGCGTCGATGTTGAGCTGGTCGAGCTGGGTCGCCGCGACCGACCACATCGCGATGCCGGTGGAGCGCTGGCGCGTGGCGAGGTCGATGATGGGCTGCCGCGCGTCGGCGGGCAGCTTCTCGGCGGCGGCGTAGGTGTCGACCGCGGCGGCGAGGGTGTTCACCGCGCTGCGGAAGCCTCCGCGCGCCACGTTGGTGGCGGTCGTCCCCGAGGGGGTTTCCGCGTGTCGCGCGACGGCCTCCTTGAGGGTGTTCTGCCAGGTCGCGAGGTCTCCGAGCGGCGCCGGTCCGGCGGGTTGCGGGTTCGAGGCCGGGTCCTTGGGGAATGCCGCGGTGAGCCCGCCCAGGACGCGGTTCAGATCCTCGGCGGTCTTGCGCGCGGACGCGGTGAGCTCGCCGATCTGCTGGACGTCCCGCTTGGCGTCGGCCTCCTGCATGTCGGCGATGGCGGCCTGCGTGGCGTCGGGGCGGCCGATCATGTACCCGATGGGCCCTGCGACGAGGGCGGCGACCAGTGCGGTGGTCAGGAGGGCGACGGGGCGGCGACCGGCCGGGGCGGGCTGCGTCGTGGCGGTTCGCGTGGAGGCCAAAGGCGACGGGACCGTCTTTCGGGCCAACGAAAGCTCCTCTTGACTCGGCCCCCCGCACGGCTGTGAGGCCGAAGATATCACTCCGCCCGGTTTTCCGCCTTTGTCGGTGCGTGGCGGATTGATCACCCCGAGGGGCCGGACACCGGACCCGCCTGCGGGCGTGGGCTCCTCGTCGGCGTGTGACGGGGAGATCGTCCTGGTGGTGAAGAGAACTCCTTTTTGTCATGGGTCGACCTGCGGCGATGCCGACTGCTACGGTTGCAGTTGATTGTCATTATCATTATCGAAAGGCCTGGTGTGCGTACCCTCCGTCGCGTGCCGCTCGCGAGTTTGGTGGCCGGGCTGGCCATCGTCGTCCTGACATCCTGCGCGTCGTCCGAAGGCGCGCCCTCCGAAGGCGGCTCGCCGTCCGCCGCGCCCGCCTCCTCACCGGACCGCGTTTCGGTGGTCGCGTCCACCAACGTGTACGGCGACATCGCCCGGCAGATCGGCGGCGACCGGGTCGACGTGGTGTCGATCATCAGCGATCCCTCGCAGGACCCCCATTCCTTCGAGGCCAACGCCCAGACACAGCTCCGGCTGTCCAACGCCAAGGTCGTCATCGAGAACGGCGGCGGGTACGACGACTTCGTCGACACCATGCTCAAGGCCGCCGGCAACCCCGGCGCCCAGGTGCTGAACGCCGTCACCATCTCCGGGAAGACCGCGCCGCCCGGCGGGGGGCTGAACGAGCACATTTGGTACGACCTCCCGAGCGTCGGCAAGATCGCCGACCAGATCGCGGCCGCGTTCGGCAAGGCCGACTCCATGGGCGCCGCCCAGTTCACGGCCAACGCGTCGGCGTTCAAGGCGAAGCTGGACACGCTGGTGAAGGATGAAGCCGACATCGCGGCCACGGCCAAGGGGCAGGGCGTCGCGATCACCGAGCCCGTCCCGCTGTACATGCTCGAGGCCTGCGGGCTGGTCGACCGCACTCCCGGGGAGTTCAGCGAGGCCATCGAGGAGGGCGGCGAGATCCCGCCGCGCGCGCTGCGCGAGACGCTGGCCCTGCTGACCGGCAAGCGGGTCGCCGCGCTGGTCTACAACGAGCAGACCGCCGGGCCGGAGACCGAGCAGGTGAGGCAGGCCGCGCAGAAGGGCGGCGTGGCGGTCGTGCCGGTCACCGAGACCCTGCCGCCGGGCAAGGACTACATCGGCTGGATGACCGACAACATCGCCGCCGTCCGCGGCGCCCTGTCCAGATAAGTCCAGATAAGTCAGGTCATCATGATCAGCTTGCGAGATGCCGCGCTGTCCTACGGCGAGCGGGTGCTGTGGAAGGACCTCACCCTCGACGTCGAGCCGGGCGAGTTCCTGGTCGTCCTCGGCCCCAACGGCTCGGGGAAGACGAGCCTGCTGCGGGCCCTGCTCGGCGAGGTCGCCCTGTCGGCGGGGACGATGACGATCGGCGGGCGGCCCCCGCGGCGCGGCAGCCCGCTGATCGGCTACGTCCCCCAGCAGAAGGCGATGTCCCCGAACATGCCGCTGCGCTCGCGCGACCTGGTGCGGCTCGGCATCGACGGCCACCGCTGGGGCATGGGCCGGGCCGGACGGGCGGTTCGCGCGCGCGTCGGCGAGCTGCTCGCCGAGGTGGGGGCCGAGTCGTACGCCGACGCCCCGATCGGGACGCTGTCGGGCGGCGAGCAGCAGCGCGTCCGGATCGCCCAGGCGCTGGCCACCGACCCGCGCATCCTGCTCTGCGACGAGCCGCTGCTGTCGCTGGACCCGCACCACCAGCGGGCCGTCGCCGAGCTGATCGACCGGCGTCGGCGCGAGCACGACACCGCGGTGGTGTTCGTCACCCACGAGATCAACCCCGTCCTGGCGATGGTGGACCGCGTGCTCTACTTCGTGGACGGCCGGTTCCGCGTCGGGACGGTGCGCGAGGTGATGACGTCGCGCACGCTGTCGGAGCTGTACGGGACGCCCGTCGAGGTGGTCAGCATCAGCGGCCGGATAGTCATGCCCGGGGCCCTGGCCTCGGGCCACCATCACCCGAGTGGCGAGGCGCGCGGCCGGTGAACGACGTGTGGCACCAGATCTTCAACTTCACCGACTACGGCGCGCTGCTGGCCCTGGTGAAGAACTCGCTGGTCGCCGGGGCGATCCTGGGGGTCGTCGGCGGGCTGATCGGCGTCTTCGTGGTGATGCGCGACCTGCCGTTCGCCGTGCACGGCATCAGCGAGCTGTCCTTCGCCGGCGCGTCCGCCGCGCTGCTGATGGGTGCGAACGTGGTCGCCGGGTCGCTGGTGGGGTCGTTGGTCGCGGCGGCCGTCATCGGCGTGCTCGGCGTGCGGGCGCGGGACCGCAACTCCATCATCGGCGTGCTGATGCCGTTCGGGCTCGGGCTCGGCGTGCTGTTCCTGGCGCTGTACAAGGGCCGGGCGGCGAACAAGTTCGGCCTGCTCACCGGCCAGATCATCGCCGTGGACGCCCCTCAGCTGTCGTGGCTGGCCGCGACCTCGGCCGTCGTGCTCGTCACGCTCGCCGTCCTGTGGCGGCCGCTGACCTTCGCCAGCGTCGACCCGGAGGTCGCCGCCGCGCGGGGCGTGCCGGTCCGCGCGCTGGCGCCGATCTTCACCATCGTGCTGGGCCTGGCCGTCGCGATCTCCATCCAGATCGTGGGCGCGCTGCTCGTGCTCGCGCTGCTGTGCACACCGGCCGCCGCCGCGATGCGCGTCACCGCCTCGCCGGTGAGGGTTCCCCTGCTCAGCGTGCTCTTCGCCACCGTCTCCATGCTCGGCGGCACCCTGCTGGCGCTCGGCAGCAGCGTCCCCATCAGCCCGTATGTCACCACGATCTCGTTCACGATCTACCTCGCCTGCCGGGGTGTCGGCGCGGCCCGCGCCCGGGGCGCCTGGACCCGGCGCCGCGCCGCGTCCCCCGACCGCGTTGCGACGGTGAGGCCGACCTGAGGCGAGGCGCGGCTATTCGTACGGTTCCGCGGGCTCTCTGATGCGCTCGATGCTCTCCGCCGCGAGCTCGGGGGCCACCATGCCGGTGGGTACTCCGGCCGAGGCGGCCGGGACGAAGGTGCCGGTGACCCGGATCCAGCTGTTGGGCGGCGGAGCCTCCGCTCCGCGCACGCGCGCGGTGTACGCGACCGCGTCCGCGGCGCAGCACGCCATCTGCATCCGGCCGACGTACCAGGCTCCGGCCTCGCCGTCGGTCACGAACCCGGTCAGGCGGATCCGGAGGCCGCGCATCGTCTCGGGGGCCGCCGCCGCCCGGCCGGCGAACTCGGCCATCGTCAGGTCGGTGATCCTGTCCGCGGGCAGAGGGAAGAACGCCTGCGCGGGCGGGGGAGGCGCCACCGGGCGTCCAGCCGTCCGCACGGCCGCGTACGAGCCGAGCGCGGGCGGGGCGATCACGAAGATCACCAGTACCGGCAGGCAGAGAAGCCAGGCCACCCTCGGCCCTCGGCCGTGGTCGTGGTCCGCGTGGCCCACGGGGTCGTGGTCCGTGTGGCCGTCCGGACGCGCCGCCGCCGCCTCGGACCCGGCGTCCGCGTGCCCGGCCGCGGGCGACCAGAAATAACCGAGCAGCCGGACCGCCCCGAGGACCAGCATGCCGATCCCCGCCGCGATGAGGAAGGGCCGGAAGCCGGGCTTCACGTAGTTCACGTACGTGGAGGAGAACAGCGATATCTTCAGCGTCGCGCCGCCGAGGAGCGTGACCACCAGGCCCTGGGACATGCGGTTCACAACAGCACCCATCCGATGACGGCGCTCACCAGAACGCCGAGGACGAAGGTCAGCGGGACGAAGCGCGTCGCGAACCGGCGGCCGAAGGTCCCGACCTGCAGGGCGATCAGCTTCAGGTCCACCATCGGCCCCACGACCAGGAACGCGAGCTTCGCCGTCATGGGGAACGGCGTGAGGCTGGCGGCGACGAACGCGTCGGCCTCCGAGCAGATCGAAAGGATCACGGCGAGCACGGCCAGCGTGAGCACCGACAGCCACGGGACTCCGGCCAGCCCGCTGATCCACGACTGGGGGACGACGACGTTGAGCGTGGCCGCCGCGAGGCCGCCCACCACAAGGAAGCCTCCGGCGTGCAGCAGGTCGTGCAGCATCGCCTCCGCGAAGGCCTTCCACCCGCGGGCGTCGGCGGGGCGTGCGGGGATGCGCAGCCAGTCCGTGCGGCCGAACCGCGCCCACGCCCAGCCCGCGAGGACGGCGACCAGCAGCGACGCGGCGAACCGGGCCACGACCATGAGCGGCGCGCCGGGGAAGGCCACGGCCGTCGCCACCAGCACCACCGGGTTGATCGCCGGGGACGACAGCAGGAACGCGAGCGCCGCCGCCGGGGTCACCCCGCGGGCCATGAGGCCGCCCGCCACCGGCACCGACGCGCACTCGCACCCCGGCAGCACGGCCCCCGCGAGCCCGGCCACCGGGACCGCGGCCGCCGGATGGCGGGGCAGCGCCCGCGCCCAGAACGACGCCGGGACGAACGCGGTGATCGCCGCGGACAGGGCGACGCCGAACACCAGGAACGGCAGCGCCTGCACGCAGATCGCGACGAAGATCGTCGACCAGGTCTGCAGCGCGGGCGACTGCACGTACGGCGTGAGCCAGATGGGGCCGGCGATCAGCAGGCCGATGACCAGTACGTAGACCAAGGGGATGCCGTCCGTCCGCGGTGCCTGCGCGGTGGACGGAAGGGGGTCGCGTGTGTCCGTGGGGGAGGCGACCACGCCGTCACTCATTCGTGAAGTGTGGCAGGGATTTCATGCTGGTACCTCCGGAAATGCCAACGATCGCCGGAACTGTAGGGGCGCAGGGTGAACGCAAGGTGGACGGCGCCCGCGCGCTCACCGGCGGCCCACACCCTCCGCCGGTAACGCCCGCCGTCGTTCGTTCCCTCCCGGTCCGGTACCTGCCGGGTAAAACGCCGCCCGCCCGTGGATCCACCCGGAGGACGGGGGTACGCACGTCATATGACCTTGTGGGGCAAGCGGGGCGACATGGTCGTGCACCGGCGGGAGCCTTTCAACGCGGAGCCGCCGCGGTGCGCGCTGGCCGGGCGTCCGATCACGGCGGTGGACACCTTCTACAGCCGCAACCACGGCCCGATCCCCGAGGCCGGCGAGGAGTTGTGGTGTCTGGAGGTCGACGGGCTGGTCCGGCGGCCGTTGCGCCTGTCCCTGGACCGGTTGCGCGAGGGGTTCGCGCGATGGGAGGTGACCGCGACGCTGCAGTGCGCGGGCAACCGCCGCGTGGACCTGCTGGAGGTGCGCGACATTCCCGGCCAGGAGCCGTGGGGACCCGGTGCGACCTCGACCGCGCGCTGGAGCGGCGTGCGCCTGGCCGACGTCCTGGCCGAGGCGGGCATGCTCCCCGAGGCGGCGTTCGTCGCCTTCGCGGCCCCGGACGTCTCGCGGGACGCCGACCCGCCCCAGCCGTTCGGCGGTTCGATTCCCGTGGCCAAGGCGCTGGCGGACGAGGTGCTGCTGGCGTGGGCGATGAACGACCGGCCGCTGCCGCGCGTCCACGGCGGGCCGTTGCGCGTCGTCGTCCCCGGCTGGATCGGCGCCCGCAGCGTCAAGTGGCTCCGGCGGATCACCGCGCAGGCCGAGCCGTCGCGCAACTACTTCCAGGCCGTCGCCTACCGTCTGCTGCCGCCCGACGCGGATCCCGCCGAGGCCCGGCCGGGCGACGGTGTGCCGTTGGGGCCGGTGGCGCTCAACTGCGACATCCTCTGGCCGGACGGCGCGGCCCCCGTGCCCGCCGGGCCGCTCCTGGTGACCGGCTACGCCTTCGCCGGCGACGACCGCAGCGTGACCCGGTTGGACGTCTCCCTGGACGACGGCCGCACCTGGGCGCAGGCCGAACTCGACGCCCCTGAGGGCCCGTGGGCCTGGCAGCACTGGCGGATCACCGTGGACCTGCCTCCGGGCGAGACCGTGGTCACCGCGCGTGCCTGGGACTCCACCGCCGCCCTGCAACCCGAGTCGCCCGAATCGCTGTGGAACCCGCTGGGCTACGTCAACAACGCGTGGGCACGCCTCCGCCTCGTCGGCCATCCCTGACGTCGCGCCGGAACATGTACCGTCCCGATTCGCGTAGGCCGAGAGGCGAAATTCACAAAAGTGATGAAACACCGCTAACCTGGCACTGGTGAGCCCGTCCCACAGCAGAGGATCGCGGCGCTCATCGTGTTGCGCAGATCACCGTGAGGGTCGGCCTTCGCGTCGAACCCGCGGTTCAGGACGGCCATCGAGCCCCTGAACGCGACGGTCGATCTCACCCGAGGTTCCGCGTTCCGATCATGCTGTGCGGGGGCCGAGCATGAGGATCACACCTGTTTTCTTTTCACGTCTGAAATCCATCCGCGCGCGGATCACCGCGCTGGTGGCGCTCATCGCGGTGGTGCTGCTGGTGCCGGCGTCGGTGGCGGCCGGGCTGGTGGCGCGTACGGTGATCAACCAGGGCGTGTGGCAGCACAGCCGCCGCCAGGCCGAGCTGACCGCCGCGGCGGTCCGCGCCCGGCGGCTGACCGGGGTGATCGTGCCGTCCACGCCCGGCGTCGACCTGGTGCAGGTGGTGGCTCCCGGCCGGCGGGTCATCGCCGCCTCGGCGCAGGCCCGGGGCCCGGCCCTGGTCGGAGCCTGGCCGGCGGCGGCGGACCCGGCGCAGGACGTGCAGGTGTGCCGGCCCCGCGTCCCGTGCCTGCTCATCTCGGCGCTGCGCGTGTCGCCCGCGGTCGGCTCGCCGGTCGTCTACGCCGGCAGGGCCGCGCCGGGCGCGATCTCGTCGGCGAAGCTGGACGGGTTGTTCGCCGTCGAGGCGATCCTGCTGGTCGCGCTGGCCACCTGGGCGGCGTGGACGGTCACCGGCCGCACGCTGCGCCCGGTGGAGGCCATCCGTTCCGAGCTCGCCCACATCACCGCCAGCGACCTGGACACCCGGGTGCCCCAGCCCAGGGGCGAGGACGAGGTCGCCCGGCTCGCCGGGACCATCAACCAGACCCTGGAACGCCTGGAACGGTCGCGCGACGCCGAGCAGCGGGTGCGCGCGGGGCTGCAACGGATGCTGGACCAGCAGCGCCGCTTCACCTCCGACGCCTCCCACGAGCTGCGCACCCCCCTCGCCGGGCTGCGCGCCCAGCTCGAGGACGCCGAGCTGCATCCCGACGAGAGCGACATGCCGCACGTGCTGCGCCACGCGTTGCGGGACGTCGACCGCCTGCAGGCCATCATCACCGACCTGCTGCTGCTGTCCCAGATGGGCGCCGTCCATCCTGGCGATCTGCGCACGCTGGACCTGGGCGGGCTGGTGGCCGCCGAGACCGGGTGGCGCGAGGACGACCGGCACCCGGTCCGGCTCGACCTCGAGCCCGGCGTGCGCGTCGAGGTGGCGCCCGGCCTGATCGCCCGGCTGCTCGCCAACCTGCTGGACAACGCCCAGCGCCACGCGTCCGGCTGCGTCGGGGTACGGCTGCGGGCCGGCGGCGGCCTGGCCGAGCTGACCGTCACCGACGACGGGCCCGGCATCCCCGAAGCCGAACGCGAGGTGGTCTTCCACCGGTTCACCCGCCTGGACACCGCCCGCGGCCGCGGCCAGGGCGGCACCGGCCTGGGCCTGGCCATCGCCCGCGACATCGCCCACGCCCACCACGGCACCCTGGACATCGCCGACGCCCCCGCCCGCGGCGCCTGCTTCGTCCTGTGCCTGCCCCTGGCGGACGATGACGGCGAGCGGGAGCCGGCCGCGGCGGAACCCGTCGGCGAATCATGACAACAACCGGCAGATCGGGCGCGTGACGGCTGATCGTAGTCAGGTCGTGTTCAGGTGGGGCGTGCAAGTCTCCCGCCATGACGACGACCACGACGGCTCGACGCCGGATGCTGAACAAGGTTCCCGAGGTCACGATCTACTTCTGGATCATCAAGGTCCTGTGCACGACGGTGGGGGAGACGGCGGCCGACTTCCTGAACCAGAACCTCGGGTTCGGGCTGACCGGCACCTCCCTGGTCATGAGCGTGCTGCTGATCATCGCCCTGATCGTCCAGTACAGGTCCCGGCGGTACTCGCCGGGCGTGTACTGGGTCGCGGTGGTGCTGATCAGCGTCGTCGGCACCCTGATCACCGACAATCTGACCGACAACGTCGGCGTCTCGCTGGAGGTGACGACCGCGGTGTTCGCCGTGGTCCTGGCGCTGACCTTCGCCGCCTGGTACGCCGCCGAGCGGACGCTGTCCATCCACACGATCCACACCCCGCGCCGCGAGGCCTTCTACTGGCTGGCCATCCTGTTCACCTTCGCCCTCGGCACCGCCGCGGGCGACCTGACCGCCGAGCGTCTCGACCTCGGCTACCTGCCCTCGGCGCTGATCTTCGGCGGGCTGATCGCCGTCGTGGCCGCCGCCCACTTCGTTCTGCGCGCCGGCGCGGTGCTGACGTTCTGGATCGCCTACGTCCTGACCCGCCCGCTCGGCGCCTCCCTCGGCGACTACCTGTCGCAGTCCCCGGACGACGGCGGCCTGGGGTTGGGTACCGTGGCCACCAGCGGGCTCTTCCTGGTCACGATCCTGGCGTTCGTCGTCTACCTCGCGGTGACGCGCAGGGACGCGACCCCGGCGGAGGCCTCTGCCTGAGCCCGCGAGAACGGGGGTGAACGTGACGACGAAGATCGCCATCGTCGAGGACGACCTCGCGTTGCGGCTGGGGCTCGGCCGGGGGCTGCGGGAGGACGGTTTCGAGGTGGTCCTGTCCGCGGGGTCCGGAACCGACCTGCTGGCCGGCCTCGGGGAGGTCTGTCCCGACGTGTTCGTCATCGACATCGGGCTGCCGGACACCGATGGCCGCGACCTGGTCATGGCGCTGCGCGCCCGGGGGATCGGCGCGCCGGTCATGCTGCTGACCGCGCGCGGTCACGTCACCGACCGGCTGTCGGGGTTCCACGCCGGCGCCGACGACTACCTGCCCAAGCCCTTCCACTTCGAGGAACTGGTCCTGCGGCTGAGGGCCCTGGCCCGGCGCGGCCAGGGCCCCGCCGACCCGCCCGAGGGGCTCTACCTCGACCTGGCCGCCCACGAGGTCGGCCACGACGGCAACCGGGCCCCGCTCACCCCGACCGAGTTCCGCCTGCTCGCGATCCTCCTGGCCCGGCGGGGAGAGGTGGTGCGCAGGCAGGCGCTGATCGCGGCGGCCTGGCCGTCCGGGGCGACCGTCCACGACAACACGCTGGACTCCTACCTGCTCAGGCTGCGGCGCAAGCTGGCCGACCTGGGCCGGCCGGACGCGATCAAGACGGTCCGGGGCGTGGGGTACCGCGTCGGATGATCCGCCGCAGGCTGGTCTTCAGCGCGGCCGTCCCCCTCGCCGTGGCGCTCGTCGCCCTCACCGCAGGCTTCTACGTCGTCCTGTCCTGGCGGCTGGAGCGCGACGCCGACCACGCGCTGCGGGCGCGGGCCGACGCGGCGGCGGGCGTCATCACGGTGTCCTCGGGCCGGCTCCACATGATCGAGACCCCGTTCGACGAGGCGCTGGACAACGGGGTCTGGGTGTTCGACGCCCGCGGCGCGGTGGTGAGCTCGCCCGCCGCCGGCGCGCTGGACCGGGAGGCCCGCGCCCTCGCCGGGGTCACCCGCCCGACGTTCCGCGGCCACGGTGGCGATCTGCGCTTCCTGGCCGTTCCCCTGCGCGAGTACGCCGCCCCGGGCGGCACCCTCGTCGTGGCCCTCTCCCTGGCCCCGTTCCTGGAGGCCGAGCACACGACGCTGGTCGCGGCGATCGTCTTCGACGTGTTGATCCTGGGGCTGGGCGCGGTGTTCGTGCGCCGCGCCGTGACCCAGGCCCTGCGCCCGGTGGCGCGGATGACCGACCAGGCGGCGCGATGGTCCGAGCACGATCTCGACAAGAGGTTCAGCCTCGGACCGCCGCGCGACGAGCTGAGCGGGCTGGCCGCGACGCTGGACAACCTGCTCGGCCGCCTGTCGGCCGCGCTGCGCCACGAGCAGCGCGTCACCGCCGAGATCGCGCACGAACTGCGGACGCCCCTGAGCCAGGTGCGGCTGGAGACCGAGGTCGCGCTGCGCCGCGACCGTCCCGCGTCCGAGCTGCGCGCCGCGCTCACCGAGGTGTCGAACGCCACCGACCGCATGACCAACGCGCTGGACACGCTGATCGGCCTGGCCCAGCGCGACATCCGCCCCGCCGACGGCACGACGCCGGCCGGGAAGGTGGCGAGGGACGCGCTGCGCGCCTGCCGCGATCGCGTCGGCGGGATCCGCCTGGACCTAGAACGGGCCGGCGAGGGCGAGGTGCTGGTCGGCTGTGATCACGACGTCGTGCTGAGGATGCTGCAGCCGCTGCTGGACAACGCGCTGCGCTTCGGGCGCTCCGCCGTCACCCTGCAGGTGGGGCGGGAGGGCGGCGAGGTGCTGTTCCGCGTCCGCGACGACGGCCCCGGCTTCGCCGAGGACGAGCTGGAGGTGGTCCTGCGCCCGGGCGTCCAGGGCCACGCCTCGACGCCCGGCGAGGGCTCCGGCCTCGGCCTCGCGCTGGCCCGCCGCCTGGCGGAGGCGGCGGGCGGGAGCCTCACGCCGCGTGCGGGCGGGTCCGGCGGCATCGTCGACCTGCGGCTCCCGGTGGCCGCGGCGGTGAACCAGAGGGTCTGATCGGGGCGCCGCCGGAGTGCGGCTGAGCGTCCCCGCATGGTCGCTCCCCGTGCGGCCGGGCGCCCAGGCCGCGCGACAAAACCCATCTCATGTTGAATTATCCCAATATCTGGGTACTCGACTAATCCGGTCGAGAACTAGAGAACTCGACCGCAGAATCCGCGCGGCGCGCACGAGGTCGGTGCCGCTGACCGACAGGAGCAGAGAGATGTTGACGGTGATCGGCGCGGGATTCCCGCGTACAGGCACCACGTCGCTCAAAGCAGCTCTGGACCGGCTGGGCTTCGGTCCCTGCTACCACATGTTCGAGGTCATAACCCATCCCGAGCACGTCGACCGGTGGCTCCCCGTCGTCCAGGGCGGTCCCGTCGACTGGGAGCCGGTGTTCGAGGGCTACCGGTCGGCGGTGGACTGGCCGGCCTCCTACTTCTGGCGCGACCTGGCCGACACCTATCCGGACGCCAAGGTCATCCTGACCGTGCGCGACCCCCAGCGCTGGTACACCAGCTTCCGGACCCTGATGACGCGCGCGGGGAGCGGCCCCGGCGAGCCGGGCGAGATGTCCCAGGTGATGGCGCCGATGCTGCGCATGGCACCCGTGCTCGCGATGATGGGGAAGTCCACCTTCGGCGATGACTGGCGGTTCGGAGAGAGCGTGCCGGACGAGGAGGACGCCGTGCGGGTGTTCGAGCGCCATATCGAGACCGTCCGCGCGGCCGTTCCCGCCGATCGCCTGCTGGTGTTCGAGGCGAGCCAGGGCTGGGGCCCGCTGTGCGACTTCCTCGGCGTCGAGCCGCCGGAGGACGAGCCGTACCCGCACCTCAACGACACCGAATGGATGCGCCGCAACATCGAGCGCTCCCGGCGCGAGGGCCGTGTGATCTCCCCCTTCGGCCCCGCCTTCTAGGCCCACGGCGTCCGGCGCCGGGCGACGTGACGTCCGGCGCCGGCGCGGAGCGGTCTATCGAGGATCACCTTCCAGACCCCCACCCCTCACTGATCATGGCCTGACCGGGCACGCCGTCCCGCGTGAGCGTTCACGGGTCCGCCGCCGGATTGGACACGAGGTCACGCGCGACCTTAGGTTTACCTGGCTTAGCTTTGCCTTGCCTTAGGGGATGTTGGGGATGCGTGGATACGGCCGGGTCATGCCGGTCGCCGGAACGCCGGCCGTGGCGTTCGGGGTGGCCGGCCGCGGCGGGACGGGCGAGATCGGGCCGTCCTCGCTCGGCCGGCCCAAGGCGATCGCGCCGATGCGGCGGGCGGGCCTGCTCTGACCGGCACGGCCCTACGGGGCATCGCACGACGGAGGGTGCGCCGCGACGGGGCGTACCCTCCGGTCCTGCTCGCCCTGTGCGCGGCGGTCGCCCTCGTCACCGCCGTCCCGCTCTTCTTCGTCGTGGGCTACGCGGTGAGCGTCGGCTGGGACGAGGCATGGCGGCTGATCGTGCGCCCGCGCGTCGGCGAGCTGCTCGTCAACACGGTCGAGCTGACGCTCGGCTGCATGGTCCTGTGCGCCGGGCTCGGCTCGGCCGCGGCGTGGCTGGTGCACCGCACCGACCTGCCGGGACGCAAGGTCTGGCACGTGCTGCTCGCCGCGCCCCTCGCGGTCCCCGCGTTCGTCACGAGCTTCGGGTGGGTCTCGGTCACCGGCGCCGTCGAGAGCTTCGGCGGCGCCCTGCTGATCGTGACCCTCGCCTACTATCCCCTGGTGTACCTGCCGGTGGCCGCGACCCTCCGGGGGCTGGACCCGGCCCTGGAGGAGACCGCCCGCTCGCTGGGCCTCGGCTCGTGGGCCGTCTTCGCCCGCGTCGTGCTGCCGCAGCTTCGCCCGGCCGTGCTCGGCGGGGCGCTGCTCGTCGGGCTGCACCTGCTGGCCGAGTTCGGCGCCCTGCAGATGCTGCGCTTCCCGACGTTCACCACGGCGATCTACGACCAGTACCGGTCGGCCTACGACGCCCAGTCCGCCAACATGCTGGCCGGCGTGCTCGTGGCGTGCTGCGCGGTGCTGCTGCTCGCCGAGCTGCGGCTGCGCGGCCGGCGCCGGTACGCCCGCCTCGGCTCGGGCGCGGCCCGGATCGCCCCGCCGGCCCGCCTCGGCCTGTGGACGGTCCCCGCGCTGCTCGCCGTGCTCGGCGTCGTCGCGCTCGGGCTCGGCGTCCCGCTGGCCAGCCTGGCGCACTGGCTGCTGGTCGGCGCCTCCACGTCGTTCCCGGTCGAGACCCTGGTCCAGACGGCGGGCACGGCGCTCGGGCTCGGGCTGATGGCCGCCCTGGTCACGACGGTGTGCGCGCTGCCGGTGGCCTGGCTGGCGGTCCGCCACCGCGGGCGCGTCGGCAGCCTGCTGGAGCGCAGCACCTACATCGGTAACTCGCTGCCCGGCATCGTGGTCGCGCTGGCGCTGATCACGGTGTCCATCCGCTTCGTCCAGCCCGCGTACCAGACCACGGGGCTGCTGCTCGCCGCGTACATGATCATGTTCCTGCCCCGGGCGCTGGTGAGCGTCCGCGCGGCCATCGCCCAGGCCCAGCCGGTCCTGGACGACGTCGCGCACTCGCTGGGCGCCGGCACGGCCGCGACGCTGCGCCGGGTGACGCTGCCGCTGGTGGCCCCGGGCGTCGCCGCCGGCGCGGCGCTGGTCTTCCTCGCCGTCGTCACCGAGCTGACCGCCACCCTGCTGCTGTCGCCCACGGGCACGCACACGCTGGCCACCCAGTTCTGGAGCGAGGTCCGGGACGTCGACTACGGCGCCGCCGCCCCGTACGCCGTGCTCATGGTGCTGATCTCGGCTCCGGCGACCTACCTGCTCACCGCGACCGCCAGGAGGTCCACATGACAGGCCTGACCATCCGGGGGCTCGGCAAGAACTTCGGCGCCGTGGCGGCGCTGGCGGGCGTCGACCTCGACGTGCCCGCGCGCAGCCTCACCGCCATCCTCGGCCCCTCCGGCTGTGGCAAGACCACCCTGCTGCGCCTGGTCGCGGGTTTCACGACGCCCGACGCCGGCACGATCAGCTTCGGCGACCAGGTGGTGTCCGAGCCACGCACGGCCGTCCCGCCCCAGCGGCGCGGCATCGGCTATGTGCCCCAGGAGGGCGCCCTTTTCCCGCACCTGCGCGTCGCCGACAACATCACCTTCGCCCTGCCCCGCTCCGCCCGCCGGTCGCGGGATCGGCTGGCCGAGCTGCTCGACCTGGTCGAGCTGGACTCCTCCACCGCCGAGCGGTACCCGCACGAGCTGTCGGGCGGCCAGCAGCAACGCGTTGCGCTCGCACGGGCGCTGGCCCCGCGTCCCTCGATCGTCCTGCTCGACGAGCCCTTCTCGTCCCTGGACGCGAACCTGCGCCTGTCGACCGGGCGGACGGTCGTGCAGGCGCTGCGCGCCGCGGGCGCGACGGCGATCCTCGTCACCCACGACCAGGACGAGGCGCTGTCACTGGCCGACCAGGTCGCCGTCATGCGCGAGGGCCGGCTGGTGCAGGCCGGCCCGCCGGGCACGGTGTACGCCACCCCGGCCGACCCGGCCGTGGCGCGGTTCGTCGGCGACGCGGTGCTGCTGCCGGCCGTCGTCACCGGCGGGACGGCGCGGTGCGCGCTCGGCACGCTCGCGTTGCGCGGCGATTCCGCGCAGGGCGAGGCCCAGGTGCTGGTCCGCCCCGAGCAGATCGAGATCCTCGACGGCGGCGCGGGCGTGCCCGCCACCGTCGGGGCGGTGACCTACTTCGGGCACGACGCCACCGTCGCCATGATGCTCCAGCCGGACGGCCCGGAGATCGTCGCCCGGGTCAGCGGCGCCCGTACCCCTCACCCGGGCAGCCGGGTGCACCTCACCGTCAACGGCCCGGCCACGGCCTTCCCGTCCCCGGACGGCCCGTGACGCATCGTGTGCTCCCTGTTCGAGGTGCCGTCTGTCATGCCGTAAAAGCTACGAATCCCCGCTGTAGTCGACGATCCCGCCAACAGGGCACAAAAGGTATGGCAGGCTGTATTCTCGACCGGTGATCTGACGATGGCCCGGACAGGGGCATGTGCGCTGAGTCAGGAGCTGAGGATGCCGACCCACGCCACGGCCGGTCGCGGGCGGGCCCGCCCGCGGGACTTGACAGCCGGAGCCCGCACCGCGCTCGACGGCCTCGAACACCTCGTCGGTGGGCTCGGCACCGCGACCCTGGCGCTGTTCACGCTGATCGGCCTGGCCGCCGTCGCGGTGCTCTGCACCATCGGCGTGGGCCTGCCGCTGGCGCCCACCACGCTGCGCGGCCTGCGGGCCGTCGCCGATCGTGAGCGGGCCAGGCTCACCCGGTGGGGCCCGGAGATCGTCGGCCCCGAGCCGCCGCCGCCCGGGCTGCGTGCCGCCCTGGCGCGCTCGGCCACCCGGCGTGAGCTTGCCTGGGTCGCCGCCCACGCGACCCTCGGACTGCTCCTCGGACTCATCGGCCTGACCCTGTCGTTCAGCGCGATACGTGACCTCACCTTCCCGCTGTGGTGGAGGCTGCTGCCGCCGAACGAGTCCGGCGGCGCGGCCATGGGGCTGTGGGAGGTCGGCGACCTGCCCAGCGCCCTCTGGGTCTGCGCGCTCGGCGTCGGCTGGATCGCCCTCTTCGCGCTGCTCACGCCGGGCATGGCGCGGCTCCAGGCCTGGACCGGACGACGGCTCCTGGACGCCGACGCCGGTACCGACCTCGCGCTGCGGGTCGCCCACCTCACCGCGACCCGGGCGGGCGCGCTGGACGCGCACGCCGCCGAGCTGCGGCGCATCGAGCGGTCCCTGCACGACGGCACCCAGAACCGGATCATCGCCGTCACCGTCCTGCTCGGCGCGGCCCGCCGGGCGGTGGCGCGCGACCCGTCCACCGCCGAGGAGATCCTCGAACGGGCGCAGGACGCCGCCGAGCAGGCCCTCTCCGAGCTCCGCGCGGTGGTGCGCGGCATCCTGCCCCCGGTGCTGGAGAACAGGAGCCTTGCGGGCGCGCTGACCGGGCTGGCCGCCGCCTGCCCGGTGCCCTGCGAGGTCGACGCCGATCTCCCCGGCAGGTGCGCCGCGTCCGTGGAGGCGACCGCGTACTTCGTCGTGGCCGAGGCGCTCACCAACATCGCCAAGCACAGCCGGGCCCGGCACGCCACCGTCGCGGTCCACCGGCGCGACGGCCGGTTGAACCTCCGGATCATCGACGACGGCCGTGGCGGGGCGGACGACCGCGGCGGGTCCGGGCTCGGCGGGATCCGCCGCCGGGCCGAAGCACACGATGGGACGTTCATGCTGACCAGCCCCCCGGGTGGCCCGACCACCCTGAGCGTGAGCCTGCCATGCGGATCGTGATCGCCGAGGACGACCCGCTGCTGCGCGAGGGCCTCGCGCTGCTGCTGCGCGCCGAGTCGCTCGACGTCGTGGCCACCGCCGCCGACCCCGACGGCTTCCTGGCCGCCGTCGACGCCCACGAGCCCGATGTCGCCATCATCGATGTCCGGATGCCGCCGACCCACACCGACGAGGGCATCGTCGCCGCCGTCGAGGCCCGGCGCCGCCGACCGGACCTGGCCGTGCTGGTGCTGTCGGCGTACGTCGAGCAGGCGTTCGCCACCGACCTGCTGTCCCACGGCGGCTCTCGCCTCGGTTACCTGCTGAAGGAGCGGATCGGGCGGGTGCAGGAGTTCATGACCGCGCTGCACCGCGTGGCGGACGGGGGCACGGCCATCGATCCCGAGGTCGTCGCGCAGCTCCTGTCCCGCACGCGCCCGGACCGCCGGCTGGACCGGCTCAGCCCGCGCGAGCTCGACGTGCTGGCGCTGATGGCCGAAGGGCTGGGGAACGCCGCCATCGCCGAGAAGCTGTTCGTCAGCGAGGGTGCGGTGCACAAGCACATCCGCAGCATCTTCGCCAAGCTCGACCTGGCGCCCACCGACCGCACCGACCGGCGCGTCGCCGCCGTCCTGCACTACCTCGAAGGCAGGTAGCGCCAGCTGTACCCCGGGATTCCAGCGGGTGGGATCGATCGTGAACCGGTCCCGCCGACATGCTGGGTGATGTCGCGAACGACCACATCGAGCAGGGAGTCCCCCGATGTCGTATCCCACCGTGAAGTCCCCCTCCACCAAGCGTCGCGGCCGGCTCGCCCTGGCCGCGGTGGCCATCGCCGCGCTGAGCGGGCTCGGCCTGACCGCCGGGCCGGCGAACGCGCAGCCCGCCGACCCCGTGCAGAAGAGCCTGAACGACTTGGTGCGCGGGGGCGCGTTCCCGGGCGCCCTGGCCGCGGTGCGGGACGCCGACGGGCGTACCCACAACTACACCGCCGGTGTCGGCGACCTGGCGACGAAGGCGAAGGTCCCGGTCGACGGACGGGTGCGCATCGCCAGCAACACCAAGATGTTCACCGCCGTGGTCGTGCTGCAACTGGCCGGCGAGGGCAAGATCGAGCTGGACGCGCCGGTCGAGAAGTACCTGCCCGAGCTGATCCGCGGCAACGGCAACGACGGTCGCAAGATCACCATCCGCCAGCTCCTCCAGCACACCGCCGGCCTGCCGAACTACACGCTGTACTTCCCGCCGATCTCCGAGATCCAGCACAAGTACAGCGAGCCCCGGGAACTGGTCGACGTCGCGCTGGCGCACAAGGCGACGTTCGCTCCCGGACAGGGCTGGCAGTACAGCAACACCAACTACGTCGTGCTAGGCCTGCTCGTCCAGAAGGTCACCGGCAGGCCGATCAGTGAGGAGATCACCAAGCGGGTCATCGAGCGGGCGGGGCTGCGGGACACGTACTGGCCCGGCGTCGGCGAGCAGGCCATCCGCGGCGCCCACCCCCATGGGTACGAGGCCAAGAAGCCCGGGGAGCAGGCCGCCGAGAGCGCCGAGAGCGCCGAGAGCGCCGAGAGCGCTGAGAGCATGGTGGACATCACGGAACTCGACCCGTCGTGGGGATGGGCGGCCGGGCAGCTCATCGGCTCCCCGAGCGACGTCAACCGCTTCCTCGTCGCGCTGATGAACGGCAGGCTGCTCAAGCCGGCGGAGCTGGAGCAGATGAAGCACACGGTCAATGCCCCCGGTCTCCCGGGCGGGTGGACGTACGGGCTCGGGCTGGTCAAGATCAAGCTGAGCTGCGGCGGCTACGTGTACGGCCACGGCGGCGACATCGACGGCTACGAGTCCCGCACCGGCATCACCGAGGACGGCCGGGCGGCGACCGTGGTCGTGACCGCCCTGCCCACCGAGCAGAAGGCCGCCGAGAGTGTCATGGCCGCCCTCGACACCGCCCTCTGCGCCCAGAAGTAGGAGACCGAGGCCCCGGCGCGGCACGAGGGCTCACGAAGCGGGCGGCCGATGCGCCGCCCGCCCCGCCGCCCGGATGATCGGCTTCCGAGGAGGGGACCAACACCACCTCGCGCGGGTATGTATCGCTTGAACGTGACATGACCTGGTCCTGACCGGAGCCGCCCTCGCGCACGGATCGCCGATGCGGGGGCCTCAGAGCGTGGTTGCGAGGGGAGAAGTCGTGGTCTTCAAACGGATTCTGGGTGCGTTCGGTGTCGGCGCCCCGTCGGTGGACACCGTTCTGGCCGGCCCGCGGGTCGAGCCGGGGGGAGTGCTGGCCGGTGACGTGCGGCTCAAGGGCGGTGACTTCGACGCCCACATCGAGCACATCACCCTGGGCCTGGTGGCCCATGCGCAGTTGGTGCCCGACGAGGACATGCCGCGGCCCGACGACGACGAGTTCCTTCGCGTCCAGGTCTCGGGCCCCTTCATCCTGCGCGCCGGCGAGGAGCGCGCGGTCCCCTTCGAGATCGAGATGCCCTGGGAGAGCCCCATCAGCGAGGTCGGTGGCCGGCAGCTCGCCGAGATGGCGCTCGGCGTGCGCACCGAGCTGGCCATCGCCAAGGCGGTCGACAAGGGCGATCTGGACCCGCTCGCCGTCGAGCCCCTGCCCTCCCAGCTGCGCGTTCTGGAGGCGCTCCTGAGCCTGGGCTTCCAGGTCCAGGCCGCCGACCTCGAACTCGGCTACAACTTCGGGGTGAGCCAGGAACTGCCGTTCTACCAGGTGATCGCGTTCTCCTCGCCGCCCCGGCTCGCCGAGGTCGTCGACGAGGTCGACCTCACCTTCGTCGCCGGCCCCGCCGGACTGGTGATCATCCTGGAGGCCGTCGAGCACGTCGCCGGACAGCTCCCCGCCGACGCCGGCATCCGCTTCCAGGTCGGCCACGACGAGGCGCTGGGTACCGACTGGGCCGCCGAGCTGGACCGATGGCTGGCGGGACTGACCGGCCACGGCGCCGCTCAGGGGGCGACCTGACCGGGGTCCCTCGGCCGTCTTCGCGGCGGCGGCCGCGCGTCGCCGCCGGCACGCGCGCCGTCTGATCGGCCCGCCGTGCGGCGCGGGAACCCGGGGCGTCCCGGCTCCCGCGCCGCACGATCCCGGTCAGCGGATGCGGAGCGGGAGCGTGCGCGGGCCGCGCACCTGGCCCGTGGCCCAGGTCACGGCTGACGGGTCCTCCAGGCTGAACGTGGGAATGCGCTCCAGCCAGACCTCCAGGGCGACCCGGAGCTCCATGCGTGCCAGGTGGGAGCCCACGCAGCGGTGGATGCCGAGGCCGAACGCGGCGTGCTTGTTGACCTCCCGGTCGAGGACGACGTCACCCGCCTGGTCGAACTGCGCCGGGTCGCGGTTGGCCGCCGGGAAGGACAGGAGGATCCAGTCGTCGGCCTTCATGTCGACGCCGCGCCAGTGCATGTCCTCCTTGACCAGCCGTGCCATCGTGACCGGCGCGTACACCCGGAGCAGTTCCTCCATCGCGGTGGGCAGGAGCCCGGGGTCGGCGACCAGCCGCTCGCGGTGCTCGGGGGTCTTCGCCAGGTGCCACAGCGACGCGCCGATCGCGCTCCACGTGGTGTCGATCCCGGCGATGAGCAGCAGGGACATCGTGCCGGCCACATGGGTCGGCTCCAGCTTCCGGCCGTAGAGCTCCACGTTCATGAGGTACGTCGTCAGGTCGTCGCGCGGGTTGTCGACGTGGTCGCGGATCTGCGCGTACAGGTAGTCGAACAGCGCTTCCAGCCGCTGGATGCGGTCCTCCGGCTGCCGGTTGACGCCCTCCAGCGCGTTCTCGACGAACTCGCGGAACCGCGGCCCGTCCTCAGGGGGAAATCCCAGCATGTCGGCGATGACCCGGATCGGAATGTGCTGGGCGTAGTCGTGGGCCGCGTCGACGACGTCCTGCCCCTCCAGCGCGTCGATCAGCGAGTGACAGAACTCTCGCGTCGCCTGCTCCCGTTTGGCGACGGCGTTCTTGGTGAACGCGGGGAGCAGCAGCTTGCGCGCGTCGTGGTGGAACGGCGGGTCGGAGGAGATCGGCGGGGCGCCGCCGATCGGCGCCAGCTCCTGGGGCGGCCGGAAGTTGCTCATGATGATCGCTCGGGACGAGAAGCGCTCGGTGTCGTAGGCGATGGCCGCGACGTCCTCATACCGCGTCGGCAGCCAGCCGCCGCCGAACCGGCCGGTGTGCGCAATCGGGCAGCGCTGCCGCAGGTCGTCCTGGATGGGGTACGGATCGGCCGCCCACTCCGGCTCGGTGTGGGAGAAGTCGCTCGCCCAGTCCGAGACGGGCCCGGTGACGATCTCGTTGCGCGTCCCGAGGGCGCGATCGCTCAGCGTCTCGCGGAACCTCTCGCCGAAGTGATCCTCGACGCCCATGTCACGCCTCCTCGTGGATCTCGATCGCTCTTTCCGGGCAGTTGGCGACGGCCAGGCGCGCCGTCTGCTCCTCGCCCGGCGGGACGACGCCGTCGCCGAGAACCCGCCCGTAACCCTCGTCGTCCTCGCCGAACAGGCTCGGCGCGAGGTCGTAACAGCGGCCGTGTCCCTGGCACCGCTCGGTGTTGATCTTGACTTTCACTTCGGCGCTTCCCTCTGTGCTGTGGTGTCGGCAGGGGCGAACGCGGCGCCGACACGCGTGAGCAACGCGGTCCACTCCTCATCATCGACCGTGTGCATCTCGGGGGTGATGAGGGCACTGCCCATCGCGAGCAGCAGGCAGAAGTGGGCCAGCGCGTCCGGGGACACCGCGGAGTCCAGTTCGCCGCGGCTCTGGGCGACGCGCGCGAGCTCGGTGAGCCAGTCCGCGCGCTCGCCGACGTACTCACGCGTCGGCCGGGCGACGTCCTCGTCCCTGCGGGCCGTGACCAGCGCCTCGGCGATCAGAGAGCTCTTGGCCAGGCGCGGGAGCCGGCGACCGGCGGCGACCAGTAGGTCCATGACCGGCCGGTCCGGGTCGGCGGCCAGCAGGTCCGCGAGCAGCCTGGGCCCGTGCGCCCGCAGCGCGGCCACGAGCAGCTCCGCCTTGGAGGCGAAGTGCGCGTACAGCGCTCCGTTGCTCACCCCGGCGGTGGACGCGATGTCGGTGACGCGCGTGCCCTCGTACCCTCGCCGCGCGAAGACCTCGGCGGCCGCGTGCAGCAGCCGCTCGCGCGTCTCGGCGGCGGTGACGCCCGCGATCCGCCCCATACGGTAATTAAATGATCATTCATTTGATACGTCAAGGCCCGTGTCATTCCTCCTGGGTATGCCGGGCCTGGGCGCTCACCATGGCCGATTTCGCGCCGCGTGGACGCCGAACCCCGAGGCCTGCCGAGGACGGCCGGCGTGCAGGGGTAATACCCACCTCCCGGTAACGGTGCGTCATTGGCAAAGTTGCAAAATGGGTCACATGGGCGGAAAATCCTCAAGGATTGTCAGAAAGTATCGATCAACTGTGGTCGATGCGCTGCTCGCCGCCGCCGTCCTGGCCTTCACGATCCCGACGACGGCCATCGACCACGCATTCTCTCCATGGGGGCGACCGCCGCATTGGCTGGGCTATCTGGCGGGGGCGATCACGGCGGCGACCATGCTGATCCGGCGCCGCACCCCCTGGCCGGCGATCATCGCCTCGGCCGTCTGCGCCTTCGTCACCGCGCAGACCGTACCCTTGATCCTGGCGGCCTTCTCGATGACGTCCGAACATCGAATGCGCTCGTGGAAGAGCGTCGCCCTGGCGCTCGTGGCGGTGTACGTCGTCGCCGACTACTTCAACCCGTACACCGACCAATACCTGCCCCTCCCCGTCATCCGGGCGCTGACGCTGATCTACCTGCCCGCGCTGGCGGGTACCTGGGTATGGGAATACCGGCGGCTGATCGGTGAGCTGCGGGCCGGGGTGCGCGAGCGGGAGGAACTCGCCGCGTCGGAGGAGCGGCGCAGGCTGGCCCGGGAGTTGCACGACACGGTGACGCACGCGGTGACCGGCATGGTGCTCAACGCCGGGATCATCGGCGACGCCGAGGATCCCGCAGAGATTCCCGATCTGGCGGCGGGCATCGAGGACAAGGGGGTCCAGGCGCTGGCCGAGCTGCGCCAGTTGCTCACCGTGCTGCGCCGGGACGAGGTGCCCGCGACCGGCGGGGTCGAGGCGATCAGCCGCCTGGTGAAGGACGCCGAAGCCGGCGGGCTGCGGGTCGACTGCCGCATCGACCTTCCCAGGGAGCCGCTTCCGCCACAGGTGGAACACGCCTGCTACCGGCTCGTCCAGGAGGGGCTGAGCAACGTCCGCAAGCACGCGCCGGGGTCACAGGTCCAGATCACCTGCGAGCTGGAGGACGATCACGTGAGCGTCCGTGTGGACAACACCCCCCGTCACGGGGACGACAGCCACGGAACGGAGAGAAGGGCCCCCTCGGTCGGAGGAGGCTACGGGCTGGCCGGACTCAGGGAGCGCATCACCCTCGCGGGCGGCCGGTTCGCCGCGGGCCCGACTCCGGACGGCGGCTTCGCCATCACGGCCCGGCTCCCCCTGAGGGCCCGCCGGTGAATTCCGTCGCCGGATCGCCCGGTTTCAGGAGAGCCGGGCCCAGACCCGGTGGCCGTGCTCGCCGGAGCCTTCGTAGCCGACCTGGTCGGCCAGGGCCACGACGATGGCCAGCCCGCGGCCGAACTCGGCCACGGCCTCGCAGCGCGTGCCGAACCGCGGGGTGCCGCCCCGCCCGCGGTCGTAGACCGCCACGGTGATGACCTGACCGGTGCGGGAGACCTCGACGACGAACGTTCCCTGGTCATGGCCGCTCCGCGTGTGCCGGACGGCGTTGCCGGCGAGCTCGGAGGCGATCAGTTCGGCGTCGTCGCGGCGCGGGCAGTCGCCGAGCAGGAAGCGGACCATGTGGCGCGCGTGAGGGATCTGGTCGAGCGTGCCTGGAAAGGTGCGGCGCCAGACCATGCCGCCGCGCTGGGAATCGATCGTCGTCTCGATGAGTTCCGTGGGGCTCGGCGCGGGCTGTGGAAGTGCGGCGCGCGGGAGGTTCCGGACTTCCAACATCGCGTCCTCGGGGGGTGGGAGGTGTGTCGCGGACGATGCCGGCCTCGGGACGCGGGGTCGGCGGGACGAATCTGATCGGATCAGGCGATCGGGACGAGCGGTGTTCAGGCGGTGGTCATACGGAGTAGACGTGGTCGCTGATGAGGCGGGCCGCGCCCACGACCCCGGAGGTGCCGTTCAGTTCCGACAGGACGATGGGAAGGTTCCCGGTGGCCAGGGGCAGCGACCGGCGGTAGACGACGCTCCTGATCTCGGCGAGCAGCACGTGGCCCAGCCGGGCCACCCCGCCCGCGATGATCACGAGCCCCGGGTTGAAGAAGCTGACCAGGCCCGCGAGGACCTGGCCCACACGGCGCCCGCCGTCCCGGATGAGCTGGACCGCCGTGGCGTCGCCCTGCGCGGCGGCCGCGGCGACGTCCTCGGCCGACAGCGTCCCGGCGGCGGCCAGCCGTTCCGCCAAGTACGGCGAGGCGCCCGAGCGCGCGGCGGCCAGCGCCTGGCGGGCCAGGGCCGCGCCGCTGAAATACGCCTCCAGGCAGCCGGTGTTGCCGCACGCGCACACCGGGCCGACCTGGTCGACCCGGATGTGCCCGATGTCGCCCGCGCTGCCCGACACGCCACGGTAGATCTTGCCGTCCACCACGATGCCGCAGCCGATGCCCGTGCCGATCTTGACGAGCAGGAAGTCCCTCACCTGGCGGGCCGGCCCGGCGTGCAGCTCCCCGAGCGCCATGATGTTGACGTCGTTGTCCAGCATGGCCAGGCAGCCGAGCTCCTGGCTGACTATCTCGCGCATCGGGTACCGGTCCCAGCCCGGCATGATCGGCGGTACGACGGGCACCCCTTCGGCGAAACTGACCGGCCCGGGTACCCCTATTCCGGCCCCCTGGAGCTGCGTGAACAACCCCTGCTGCTTCAGCTTCCCGGCGAGGACCAGCACGCGGTCGAGCACGTGGGCAGGGCCGAACCGTATGTCGCACGGCTCGCTCACGTGGCCGAGCACGCGCAGCTCGCCGTCGGTGATCGCGACGTCGACCGAGGTCGCGCCGATGTCGATGCCGGCGAAGCGGGTGTCGCGCGACAGCCGGACCAGGCCCGAGCGGCGGCCGCCCCGGGAGGCCGCGAGGCCGTCGGTCTCGGCCAGCCCCAGCCCGACGAGCCGGTTGAGGGCGGCGTTGAGCCTCGCCCGCGACATCGGCCACGGGTCCGGGTACGCGGGGTGCGGGTACGCGGCGCCGGGCGGCAGCGCCGGGGAGCCCGCGGGGGCGGTGGAATCCGCGGTGAGATCCGCCAGCTCGGCCCGCGAGCGGGGCCCATCCCGCATCAGGCGCAGCAGCGCGGCCTGGTGCGAGTCCTCCGGCCGGTTCGTCTTCACCTACCACTCCTCGAGATAGCGCTTGCTCGGTGTAGGTGTTCGGGGGGAACGTACCGCGCTTTCGACCTTGCCGGGAAGGCCTTTTGGCGATTTGATTGGTATTTTTGTTGAAATAATCAAAAGTGGGGCCCGGCGGCAAGGAACCCGAAATCGGTTTCCCATCGACCGGCCGGCCATCATCGCAGGTGGGCGCCGATTTCGGCGAAGGCGGACGCTCGCGGTCGAGGCTATTCGGCGCCGACGATCTCGAGCAGGAGGTGGAGGTCGTGCCCGGCCTCGGCGGTGGAGCAGGCCGCGATGGCGAGCAGTGCCGCGGTGGCGAGGACGAGGCCGGGGTGGCGGCGCAGGGGAGGGGCGAGGAGGGCGGCGACGCGGCGGGGGACCGGGCCGGCGCCGCCGAGCGGGCCGCGACGGCCGAAGATGCCGAGGGCCGCGCCGGGGGCGGGGGCGGGGGCGCGGCGGGCGGCCAGGGCCGCCTTGCCGACGGTGCGGGCGACCTGGGCCCGGTCACCGGTGACGGCGGCGGCGCGTTCGTCGGCCCAGCGTTCGACGGTGTAGGTGACGGCGGTCGCGAGCGGGCGCAGAAGGGGGTTGGCGGCGGCGCCCAGCCCCGCGAAGGCCACGAACAGGTAGTGGTGCGCCGCCAGGTGAGCCCGCTCATGCGCGAGCAGGATGTCGTGCTCGCTCTCCTCCAGCGCGTGGAGCATGCCGGTGGAGACGACGACGCGGCCGGGCAGCCCGGGCAGGGCGAAGGCGTCCGGGGTGTCGTCCTCGACGACGACGAGACCGTCGGGCGTGGGCATGCAGGCGGCCTCCGCGGCGGCGGCGACCAGCGTGCGGGCGCGTCGCACGAGCACGCGTGCCGCGGTGAGCACGGCGCCGCCGAGCAGCAGGCCGGCGACGAGGGCGATGGACGGTCCGGTGGGGTCGTCGCGTTGCGCGGCGTGGGCCGACCAGTGGCCGAGATCGGCGAGCAGGGGGATGCGGATCAGCCCGGTGATGGTCAGCAGTCCCAGAGAGATGGTGGTCGCCGCCGCGAGCACCACCGCCGAGACGGTGAGCAGCCAGGTGGCCAGCCGGGGCTCACAGCGTTCGGACAGCGGTCGTGCGACGAGAGGGGCGAGCAGGGAAAGCAACAGCGGGAGGTAGACGGCGACGCGCATCCGGGGTCCTCTACCGATCCGGCTGCGGATCGGATCCGAGCAACTGGCGGAGCAGGTCCGCGTCCGCGCTGGACAGGCCGTCGGCGAAGCGGGCGAGGACGGCCTCCCGGTCGGACCGCTCCTCCAGGACCGTCCGCATGCGCCGGGCGGCGAAGCCGGGGTCGTCGGTGACGGGCGTGTAGGCGTACGCCCGGCCGCGCGGGCTGCGGGTGAGCAACTGCTTGGCGTGCATGCGGGTGAGGATCGTGACCACCGTGCTGTAGGTCGGCTCACCGCCGAGGCGCTCGGCGACCTCGCCCGGGGTCAGCGCGTCGCCGGCCCGCTGGAGCAGGTCGAGGATCTCGGCCTCCCGCTCGCCGTTGGCCCGTTTGGGGCCCCGTCCCTGCGCGTTCGCACTCATGGGTTGTCGTTTCCTCACCCATCTTCTACAGTCGTGTAAAACTTCTACGGCGGTGTAAAAGCTGCCGTCTGCCCAGTTTGCCACGCGCCGGAGCCCCAGGGACAGCGCACGACGGAAGGACCCGCGGGTGTCTCACGCGCTCGACCTCCTGGACGCCGCCGCGCTGCTGTCGGCGTTCGGCACCGCGGGGGTCTTCCTGGTGATGTTCGCCGAGACCGGCCTGCTGGTCGGGTTCTTCCTCCCCGGAGACTCGCTGCTGTTCACCGCAGGCCTGCTCTGCACCACCCAGGTCAACGGCGTACAGCTCTCGCTGCCCGGGGTGCTGGCCGCCGCCGTGGCCGGGGCGCTGCTCGGCGCGCAGACCGGTTACCTCATCGGCCGCCACGCCGGAGGGGCCCTGCTCGCCCGCACCCGCAACCGTCACCTGCTGCGCGGCGCGGTCAGGGCCGAGGAACTGCTCGGCCGCTACGGCCACGGCAAGGCCATCGTCCTGGCCCGTTTCATCCCCCTGGTGCGTACCGTGCTGAACCCGCTCGCCGGAGCCGTGAAGGTGCCCACGCGCACCTTCACGGTCTGGCAGATCACCGGCGGCGTGGTGTGGACGGCCGGCCTGGTGCTGGCCGGTTACGGCCTGGGAGCGAGCATCCCCGGCGTCGACCGCTACCTGCTGCCCCTGGTCGGCGTGATCGTCGCCGTCTCCCTGCTGCCGCTGCTCGTGGAGGTGCTCCGGTCCCGCCGCCGCTCCCATACGACCACGCAGCGCGCTGCCCTGAACGACGTCGGCCGCCCCGCACCCGCAGACCGCACGCACGAAGCGCACCCCACCATGACACCCGAACGACCAGCACGGAGACGGATCCCATGAGCGTCATCACCCTCGGCCAGGCCATCGTGCTCGGAATCGTGGAGGGGGTGACCGAGTTCCTCCCCATCTCCTCCACCGGCCACCTCAAGATCGCCGAAGGCCTGATGGGCATCCCCGTCGACGACACCGCGGTGGTCGGCTTCACCGCCGTGATCCAGGTCGGGGCGATCGCCGCGGTGCTGGTGTACTTCTTCACCGACATCGTGCGGATCGTCTCCGCCTGGGGCCGCGGCCTGACCGATCGCCGGCAACGCGACCAGCATGACTACAAATTCGCCTGGTGGGTCATCTTCGCCACCCTTCCGATCGTCGCCGTGGGTCTCCTCGCCAAGCCACTGATCGCGGGCTCGCTCGCCTCGCTGTGGGTGGTCGCGGGCTCGTTGATCGTCGGCAGCGGCCTGATGTGGGCGGCCGACCGGATGGGCCGCCACAAGCGCGGCGAGGGCGACACCACCTTCAAGGACGCGATGCTCGTGGGCTGCTCGCAGATCCTAGCCCTGCTCTTCCCCGGCTTCTCCCGTTCGGGCGCGACCATGTCCACCGCCCTCTTCCTGGACCTGGACCGGCTGGCGGCGACGAGGCTGTCCTTCTTCCTCGGCATTCCCGCGCTGACCGGCGCCGGCCTGTACGAACTCAAGGACGCCATGGCCGGCCCGGGAGTCGGCGCGGCGCCGCTCGTCGTCGGCACGGCCGTCTCGTTCGTGGTGGCCTACGCCTCCATCGCCTGGCTGCTGAGGTACGTCGCCCGGCACTCCTTCAACGTCTTCGTCGCCTACCGCATCGTCGTCGGGATCCTGCTGTTCGCGCTCCTCGGCACCGGAGCGCTGACCGCGTGACCACACGCCCCACCTGCCCCGCTTAGTCGTACAAAAGCGACCGCATTGTCACTGTTCCCCGCCGTCCGGATCGGCTACCCGGGCGCGTCGCCCGAGCGGTGACGGGGGTGCCGGGCGTGCGGCCCCCATTCCGGCGGGGGTGCGCCATGTAGGCGCTCACCGGTCAAGCCGCAGGTGAGCCGGGGTGATGGGAGTCACGCCGGATGGACAGGCATGGCCCGCGGCGGCGAGGCTGAGGACATGAGCGCTCATACCGGCCCGCACACCGCCGTCCGGCCGCCCGCCGGTGAGCCGGCGGGGGCGGCCCGGTTCCGGCGTGCGCCGGCCAAGGCCCTGTTCTGGCGGATCTTCGTGATCAACGGAGTGGTCTTCACCGCGGGGACCTTGGTCCTGGCACTCTCGCCCGCCACCGTGTCCACACCGGTTCACCGGGCCGAGCTGCCGGTGCTGGCCGCCGGGCTGGCGCTGATCCTCGCCGCCAACGCCCTCCTGCTGCGCCGGAGCCTGGCTCCGCTCCAGGCGCTGACCGGCCTCATGGACCGGGTCGACGTGCTGCGCCCCACCGGCCGGCTGCGCTTCAGCGGCAACGGCGACCTGGCCGGGGTGGTCGCGGCCTTCAACGCGATGCTGGACCGTCTGGAGGCCGAGCGCGGCACCGCCGCCGCCCACGCGTTGGCGGCTCAGGAAGGCGAGCGCCGGCGGATCGCCCGCGAGTTGCACGACGAGATCGGTCAGAGCCTGACCGTCGTGCTGCTGGGTCTCAAACGCGCCGCCGACCGCGCCCCGGCCGACCTGCGCGAGGAGTTGCGCACCATCACCGAGACGGTCCGGGCGAGCCTGGACGAGGTCGGCCAGGTGGCCCGCCGACTGCGGCCCGGCGTCCTGGAGGACCTCGGCCTGACCAGCGCCCTGAGCGCCCTGGCCACCGAGATCGCGCAGCAGCGCGGCGTCTCGGTGACCCGCCACCTGGACGCGCGGCTGCCGCCGCTGAGCGAGCAGGCCGAACTGGTGCTGTATCGCATCGCCCAGGAGGCCCTGACCAACATCGCCCGCCACGCCGAGGCCCGCCACGTCGCGATCACCCTGGGCCGGGACGGCGACGCCGTCGTGCTGACGGTCGGCGACGACGGGAAGGGCGGCCCGATCGCCGAGGGCGCGGGCGTGCGCGGTATGCGTGAACGCGCCCTGCTGGTCGGCGCCCGCCTGGAGATCACCCACCCGTACCAGGGCGGCACCACGGTGTGCCTGACCATTCCCCCAAGTCCCCCAAGTCCCCCCAATCCCACCGGTCCCACCGGCACGGAAGGAAGGTGATCGGCGATGCCGGCCTCACCGACGCGCATCCTGCTCGCCGACGACCACGCGCTCGTCCGCCATGGCCTGCGCCTGATCCTGGACGCCGAGACGGACCTGACCGTGGTGGCCGAGGCGGCCAACGGCGCCAAGGCGGTCGAACTGGGCTGCGGTGGCGGCATCGACCTCGCCATCCTCGACATCGCCATGCCGCGGATGACCGGCATCCAGGCCGCACGGGAGATCGCCCGGCGCGCCCCCGAGGTCCGGCTGCTGATGCTGTCGATGTACGACAACGAGCAGTACCTGTTCGAGTCCCTCAAGGCGGGGGCCTGCGGGTATGTGCTCAAGTCCGTCGCCGACCGCGACCTTCTGGAAGCCTGCCGGGCCGCGATGCGCGGGGAGCCCTTCCTCTACCCGGGCGCCGTCACCACGCTCATCCGCGACTTCCTGCGCCGTGACGAGCAGGGCGAACGCGGCCCCGCCGCCATCCTGACCCCGCGCGAGGAGGAGGTCGTGAAACTCGTCGCCGAAGGTCACTCCTCCAAGGACATCGCCGACCTGCTGGTCATCAGTGTCAAGACCGTCGAGCGGCACCGCGCCAACGTCCTGGCCAAGCTGGGCATGCGCGACCGGCTGGAACTGACCCGTTATGCCATCCGCGCCGGGCTCATCGAACCGTGATCACCACCAGGACGGAGACCCAGATGAGAACAGCCGCTCGTCCCTCTTCCCACGCCCCCGCCGTGCGAACCGTGAAGGTCACATGAGCGGTCCCGTCCCCGCTCCGCCCTCCATCCGTTCTGCCCTCGGCCTGGTCGCGGCCGTCGTTCCCGTCCTGGCGGTCCTGGTACTGGCCTTGCTGTGGGGGCGCCACCTGCCCGCCATCGCCGAGATCTTCATCGTGGCCCTTCTGACCGCCTCGGTCCTGGCCGCGGTGCATCACGCCGAGGTGGTGGCCCACCGGGTCGGCGAGCCCTTCGGCTCCCTGATCCTCGCCATCGCCGTCACCGTCATCGAGGTCGGCCTCATCGTCAGCCTCATGACCTCCGGGGGCTCCTCGGCCGCCTCACTGGCCCGCGACACCGTGTTCGCCGCCGTCATGATCACCTGTAACGGCATCGTGGGCCTGTCACTCCTGCTCAGCGCGCTACGCCACCGGACGGCCCAGTTCAACCCCGAGGGCACCGGCGCCGCGCTGGCCACCGTGATCACGCTCGCGACCCTGTGCCTGGTCCTGCCCGCCTTCACGACCAGCACGCCCGGCCCCGAGTTCTCCGGGCCGCAGCTCGTCTTCGCCGCGGTGGCGTCCCTGGCCCTGTACGGGCTGTTCGTGTTCGTCCAGAACGTCCGCCACCGCGACTACTTCCTCCCCGTCCACACACCCGACCACGGCACAGCGCGGACCGGCGACGGCACGGCCACCGAGGAGGATCACGCTCCCGTCCCCTCGCCGAGGGACGCCCTCACCAGCCTGGGCCTGCTCCTGGCCGCCCTGATCGGCGTCGTCGGCCTGGCCAAGGTCGAGTCCGCCACGATCGAGCGGATGGTCGGCGCCGCCGGCCTGCCACAGGCGGTGGTCGGCGTCGTCATCGCCCTGCTCGTCCTGCTCCCCGAAACCCTCGCCGCCGCCCGCAACGCCCGCCGCGGCCGTACCCAGATCAGCCTCAACCTCGCTCTGGGCTCGGCCATGGCCAGCATCGGCCTGACCATCCCGGCCATCGCGGTCGCCTCCATCTGGGTGGGCGGTCCGCTGCTGCTCGGCCTGGGCGCCACCCAGATCGTGCTCCTCGCCCTCACCGCGGGCGTCGGCATCCTCACCGTCATGCCGGGCAGAGCCACGCTGCTCCAGGCGGCGGTCCACCTGTGCCTGTGCGCCGCCTACCTCTTGCTGGCCGCCAACCCCTGAGCGGACGGCCAGGACGGCCCTCACGGCGAGGGGGTGGCGGCGGACAGCCGGACGCGGGCGTCCACGGTCACCGCACCCTCGGGGGTGACGATCACGGGGTTGAGGTCGAGTTCGGCCACGTCGGGCAGGGCGACGAGCAGCCGTCCCACCCGGGCGATCTGGTCGGCGAGCGCCTGGACGTCGGCCTTCGGGCGGCCACGGTAGCCGTAGAGCAGGGGGGAGCAGCGCAGGTCGGCGATCATCTCGCACGCGGTGTCCAGGCTGACGGGCGGGACGCGGAAGGAGCGGTCGGCGAGCAGGTCGGCGGCGACGCCGCCCATGCCCACCATGAGGAGCGGGCCGAACGCCGGGTAGTTGACGCCGCCGACGATGATCTCGACGCCCTCGGGGACCATGCGCTGCACGATCGCCCCGGTCATCACCGGCCCGACCGCCGCCTTCATGTCGTGGTAGGCGGACCGCACCGCCGCGGGCGTGGTGAGCCCGGTCCGGACGCCGCCGGCGTCGCTCTTGTGCACCGGTCCGACGGCCTTGAGCACGACCGGCGTCCCCAGGGCGGACGCCGCCTCGGCGGCGGACTCGGGATCGTCCACGAGGATCGACTCGGCGACGGTCACGCCGTAGTGGCGCAGGAGCCGTTCGGTGGTGGCGGGGTCGAGCCAGCCGCCGCCGGGACGCTCGGCGAGCGCGTACCGGACGATCTCCGTGGCGGCCCGGTCGTCGTCCCGCGACGCGGGCTCCACGAGGTCGGCCGGGGTGTTGCGCCATTCCGCGTAGGCCGCGGCGCGGGCCAGCGCGCGGACGGCCTCCTCAGGGAAGGCGTAGACCGGGACGCGCCCGTCGATCAGGTCGCCGCCCGGGTCGTCGTGGCCCACGACGCACGCCACCACGGTCTTGGTCGCGGCGCGCGTCGCCTCGGCGATCGCCTTCCAGGTCGCCTCCAGGCCCGACCCGAAGGGCGGCGTGTAGACGACCAGGACGGCGTCCACGCCGGGGTCGGCCAGGACGGCCTCGATCGTCGCGCCGATCTGCTCGGCGGTGGCGTCGGCGGTCAGGTCCACCGGGTTGCCGAGGGCCGCCGCGGGTGAGACCTGGGCGGCGAGCGAGGCGGGCGGTGTGAGCGGCGGGACGATCAGGCCGTTCCGTTCGCACGCGTCGGCGGTCATCGCCTCGGGGCCGCCGGAATTGCCGACGATGGCGACCCTGCGGCCGGCGGGCAACGGTTGCGCGGCCAGCAGCCTGGCGATGTCCATCATGTCCCGCACGCTGTCCAGGCGGATGACCCCGGCCGCGCGCGCCAGGGCGTCCACGGCGACGTCCGGCGTCGCGGCGGCCGCGGTGTGCGAGCGCACGGCCCGCTCCCCCGCCCCGGACCGGCCGCTCTTGACCATGAGCACCGGCTTTCGGCGGCCCACCCGCGCGGCGATCCTCGCGAACTTGCGCGGGTTGCCGAACGATTCCAGGTAGAGCGCGATGACGCGGGTGGCCTCGTCGTCCTCCCAGTATTCGAGCAGGTCGTTGCCGCTGACGTCGGCCTTGTTGCCCACCGAGACGAACGAGGAGATCGGCAGCCGCTCCAGCAGTGCCGCGCCGACCGCGCCCGACTGCGACAGTGCCGCGATGCTCCCCTCGCGCGGGGATCGCGCGAGGAAGGTCGCGTTCATCCGGGCGGAGGTGTTCACGATGCCCAGGCAGTTCGGGCCGATCAGGCGCATGCCCGCCGACCGGCATATCCGCACCAGTTCGTGTTCGGCGTCCTGCCCGCCGTTCTCGGCGAACCCGGCCGTCAGCACCACCAGGCCCTTGACGCCGGTCGCCGCGCAGTCGCGTGCCACGCCGAGCACGGCGCCGGCGGGGACGGCGACCACGACCAGGTCGGCCGGTCCCGGCAGCGCGCGCACGTCCGGGTACGCCTGGATTCCCGCCACGTGCGACGCCTTGGGGTTCACCGGGTACACCGGGCCGGGGAAGCCGCCGTCGACGAGGTTGCGCAGCACCTTGTGCCCGGCCCCCGACGGCCCGCGTCCCGCGCCGACGACCGCGATGGAGCCGGGCGCCAGCACGCGCGCGAGTGACGTGTGCTCGGGCCGGTCGCCGGGTGTGAGCGGGCGCACGTGGGCGGTGGCGCCGTCGCGGAGCGGGACGTCGTGTTCCTCGGTCATGGCAGGTCTCCGATCCGGTGCGGGACGGCGATGCGCCAGGGGGAGCGGCCGGGTCGTGCCCGGGCCTGACGTGGTCATCGCGTCTCCTTGAGAAGTCCACCGCCACGATCTCCGTCCGGGGCGCAGGTGGGGCAGTGCCGGACGGCCCTCCCGAAAGTGACTTTGGTCTTCGACGGCGCCCGGGTCCGGAGCGGCGCACGGCCGGCCCCGCCTGGCTGGCCCGGCCGGGGTGGACCTTCGCGGAGCCGTTCCGCGCAGTCCGGGGTGCGGGATGGGCTCCGAGACCGGGAGATGCGAGAATCCCGCCATGTCAGCTGATTCGTCGCCTTCGCTCGTCCCCAACATGCGGCTGGATGAGCTGCTGGCGGAGTTGCAGACCCGGCTGGAGGCCGTGCTGGCCACGCGGGACCGCGTGCACGCGTTGCTGGAGGCGGTGGTCTCGGTCGGCAGCGATCTTCAGTTGGAGACGGTGCTGCGCCGCATCGTGGCGACGGCGGTCCGGCTGGTGGACGCGAGCTACGGCGCGCTGGGCGTGGTCGGCGAGGACAACACGCTGGTGGAGTTCATCCCGGTCGGCCTGAGCGAGGAGGAGATCGCCCGGATCGAGCACTGGCCGCACGGCCTGGGCCTGCTCGGCCTGCTGATCAAGGAGCCGGCGCCGCTGCGGCTGGCGTCGATCGCCGACCACCCCGAGTCGTACGGCTTCCCGCCCGGCCACCCGCCGATGGGGTCGTTCCTGGGGGTGCCGCTGCGGGTGCGCGAGGAGGTCTTCGGGAACCTGTACCTGACCGAGAAGCGGGGAGGGGCGGAGTTCGACGAGGATGACCAGGCGGTGGTGACCGCCCTGGCCACCGCCGCCGGCGTCGCGATCGAGAACGCGCGGCTGTACGAGGAGACGCGGCTGCGGGAGATCTGGCTGCAGGCGTCCTCGGAGGTGACGACGGCCCTGCTGTCGGGCGCCGGCGTGGGGGAGGTGCTGAGCCAGGTGGCCCGCCGGGTCCGGGAGATGTCCGACGCCGACCTGGTCATGCTCCTGTTCCCCTCCGACCCCGTCGGCGCCTCGTCCGGGACGTTGCGGGTGCGGATCGCCGAGGGCGCCGAGGACCTGGTGGACGCCGAGATGGGCGTCGAGGGTTCGCTGCCGGGCGCGGCGTACGTCGACGGTGAGCCGCGGATGGTGAACGAGCTGGGCGACCTCGGCATCATGGCCCCTCCCGGGCAGGCCACGGGGGCGGCGGTGTGGGGTCCGGGCGCGGCGGTGCCGCTGGGCGCGGCCGGATCGGTGCGGGGCGTGCTGGCGCTGGGCAAGCGTCCGGGCCGGTTGCCGTTCACGCCGTCGATGCTGCGGATGCTGCACGCGTTCGCCGGGCAGGCGGCCATCGCGCTGGAACTGGCCGAGGCCCGCGAGGACGCCGAGCGGCTCGGCCTGCTGGAGGACCGCGACCGGATCGCCAAGGATCTGCACGACGTGGTGATCCAGCGGCTGTTCGCGGTCGCGATGACGCTGATGAGCGCGGTGCGGCTGGTCGAGCACCCCGAGGGGTCGGCCAGGATGCGGCACGCGATCGACGAGCTGGACGAGACCATCCGGCAGATCCGCTCGACCATCTTCGCGTTGCAGACGCCCCGGGACGTCGCCGAGCCCGGCCTGCGGGCGCGCGTCGTCGAGCTGGTGGAGGGCGCGCGGGGACATCTGGGGTTCATGCCGGGCCTGCGGATGGAGGGGCCGCTGGACAACGATGTGCCCGCGTCCGTGGCCGACCAGTTGCCGGCGGTGCTGCGGGAGGCGCTGTCCAACGTCGTCCGGCATGCCAGGGCGTCCAAGGCCGACGTGGCGGTCACGGTCGGGGACGGGCGGGTCACGCTGGTCGTCCAGGACAATGGGGTCGGGCTGCCCGAGGACGGCCGTCGCAGCGGGTTGCGCAACCTGCGGGAGCGGGCGGACCGGCTCGGAGGGGAGTTCACCGCCGAGCGGGCGGCCGAGGGCGGGACCCGCCTGACCTGGAGCGTCCCGCTCGGATGACCCGCCGCGGGCTCAATGGAGCGTCCCCGCTCGGATGACCCCTGGCCGCCGGCTCACCCCAGGCGCCGCCCGGAGACCTGCTCGGCCTGGATCACGATGAAATGGTCCTGGCCGCCCGGCGCCCAGCGGATCAGGGGAAGGGCGTCGAGGCGTTCGATCTCCTGCGGCTCGGTCACTGCCCGGGCGTGCCCGACGACGGTGACCGACCAGCCCGTGCGGGTGGCGACCTCGATCTGGTCGGCCTCGAAGGCGACGACGGCGTTGCGGGTCGCGGCGGCGAGTTTGGATCCGCCGGCCGTGCGGATGACGATGGTCTCGCCGTACAGGTGGTAGTTCACGGGTTGCACGGTGGGCAGGGCGCGGTCGGTGAACACGATCCGCCCGACCGGCGTCGACGAGAGAAGGTGGAGGCACTCCGCGCGGGTCAGCACCAGCAGCCCGGCCGAATCGACTTTCATGCCATCCAGAGTGGGCCCTTGGGAGGGGGCGCGGTCAGGGACGAAGGTCATGCCGGTCGCGCCGTTCCGCCTTCATCCGCGCCGCCAGCGCCGCGGCCTGCGTACGGCGCTGCATGCTGAGCTTGGCGAGCAGGTTGGACACGTAGTTCTTCACGGTCTTCTCGGCCAGGAAGAGGTGCTCGCCGATCTGCCGGTTGGTCAGCCCTTCGCCGATCAACTCCAGGATCTGCCGCTCCTGGGCCGACAGCGCGGCCAGCGGGTCGGTCTTGTTGGCCTGGTCGCGCAGCCGTCGCAGCATCGTCGCGGTGGTCTGCGGGTCCAGCAGCGACTGCCCGGAGGCGACCGTGCGCACCGCGCCGACCAGGTCCGAGCCGTGGATCTGCTTGAGCACGTACCCCGAGGCGCCGGCCATCACCGCGTCGAACAGCGCGTCGTCGTCGGCGAAGGAGGTCAGCATCAGGCACGCCAGCTCCGGCATCCGGGAGCGCACCTCACGGCACACGTCCACCCCGCTGCCGTCGGGCAGCCGTACGTCCAGCACCGCCACGTCCGGCCGCAGCGCCGGGATGCGGGCGATCGCCGACTCGGCCGTGCCCGCCTCGCCGACGACCTCGATGTCGTCCTCGGAGTTGAGCAGGGCCGCCACGCCGCGGCGGACCACTTCGTGGTCGTCGAGCAGGAAGACGCTAATCATGGCGAGAAATTTACGCCTGATCTCCCGTCGCCTGATAGGGACCAAGGTCCCTGCAACGGCGAAAGCCGGTGCCCTCCCCTCGCCAGGAGGGGTGGGCACCGGCCGAGGACCGGTGTGGTCATTTGAGGATGGGGAGGCGCTTGACCAGGGTGGTCTCGCCCCACCATCCGCCGATGCCCCAGGTGCGGCCGGCGTCGGCCAGGGCCAGGGCCGCGATGACGATGATGTAGACGAGGTGCTCGTCCAGGAAGGGGTTGGTCGCGAGGGGCAGTTCGGCCGCCCACATGAGCACCAGCAGCAGTCCGCCGGCGACGGCGGCGATCCGCATGCCGGCGCCGAGGATCAGCGCGACGCCGATGCCCAGCAGGCCGGTCATGAACAGCCAGTCGACCCAGGGCTGTCCGGCCAGGCCGCTGAACGCCGCGCCGAAGGTGTTCTCGGCGGTGCCCTTGAGGAACCCGGTGGTCGGGCTTCCACCGTGGATCCACGCCTTGGCCGTGGGGGTGGCGAAGCCCCAGCCGAACAGTTTGTCGAGGAAGGCCCACAGGAAGAGCCAGCCGATGGCGATGCGGGCGACGGCGAAGAGGCGGTCGGCCGCAGTGTGGTCGACCTGCGCGGCGTGGGCGGCGGGGGTGCGGTCGGCTGCGCCGTTCTGGTGGCGTCCTTCGAGGAGTGCCATGGCTGTGCTCCGTTCAGTGCGGGGGTCACTGCTTTCTTGCTCACCTCAAGTTCACCGTTTCGGCGTCCTGGCGGGCAGTGCCGTCCGACGCGACCCGTTCGGCCGGACGTCCCTCGCGTCGTGGGACCTTCGGCTCTGCGGGGCATGCGCCCGTCGGCGCGAGGATCTTCGTCCCGCCGATCGGTCGGCCTCTGATCGACGAGATTTTCCACGGCCTTGCCGAGGTCTTGGCGCTGGGTGGGCAGGGGACGTCCAAAGGGCCTGACGGCTCGTGTCTTTCGCCTCTGAACCGATCGCCGCGCCGCCGCTGGAATGGAGCCGCGAAGGGAGGTGGCGCCGCTCATGCACACGTCACAGGAGCTCCGGGCCGCGGTCGAGGCCGCGATCTGGGCGCCGTCGGTGCACAACACCCAGCCGTGGACGTTCGCGGTGACGGACGGCGAGCTCAGCGTTCGCGCGGACACCGACCGCCTGCTGCGCGTCTCCGACGCCGAGGGCAGGGAGATGCTGGTGAGCTGCGGCGCCGCGCTGTTCAACATCCGCCTCGCGGTGTGGGCGACGGGGCACCGTCCTGTGGTCCGCGTCCTGCCCGACCCGGATCGCCCGGGCCTGCTGGCGACCGTCCGTCTTGGGGATCGCCAGGACGCCGACGAGCAGACCCTGGCGATGAACGCGCAGATCCGCCACCGCCGCACCCATCGCGCCGGTTTCACCCGCAAGCAGGTGCCTGATGCGCTTTTGGAGGCCCTGGTCGCGCAGGCCCGGACCGAGGGCGCCCGGCTGACCCCGGCCGTGTCCGAAGCGGTGGTGCGGGTGCTGGCGTCGGTGACGGCCGCGGCCCAGGACGTCCAGGCGGGGGACCGCGCGTTCGCCCTGGAGATGTTGCGCTGGGGCCGTCCCCCGGGGAGCAGGTACCGCGACGGCGTGCCCGCCGGCGCGTATCCCAGCGAGCCGCGGCGGACCCGGCCGCACTTCCCTCAGCGTGACTACGCCGGAGGACGTGCCTCCTGGGGCAGCGAGGAAGATCAGCGGACGGCGACCGCTCCCGGTGTCGTCGCGGTGCTGACCACGCCGGGCGACACACCCCCGGACTGGATGGCGGCCGGGCAGGCGCTGCAACGCGTGCTGCTGCACGCATCCGCGCACGGTGTCAGCGCCGCGTTCCACACCCAGGCGCTGGAGCTGTACCACTTGCGGGAGTTCGTCCGCCAGGAGCTGTGTTCCGGCGAGTACCCCCAGATGATCATGCGCCTGGGGTACCCGGCAGGCGAGACCCGTGCCGTCAGACGTCCGGTGAGCGACGTCCTGGAGGAGTTCGACCGCCCCGGCGCGGAAGGCGCGTGCGCGTGACTCTAAAGATCCACGGCTATTTTACCTAAATCGGGATAAATGCATTAATAAGCCCATGGCAGCCTAAAGTCCGTGCGTAACCCCAAAATTCTCCTGAGTACATGCGCCGCAGCGTTGACCCTGGTCACAGGCCTCTCGGCACCCTCCTTCGCCCAATCCGCCCAAGCACCCGCTCTTCCCGGCCATGCCCAGCCCGTGAACAACGCGCCGGAGGTATTCGGGCGCGCCGTCTATCTCCTGGACGCCACCCGTGGCAAGGCCCTGCTGGACGAGAACGCCACGAAGCGAATGCCGATCGCGAGCCTCACCAAGGTGATGACCGCCTACGTCGTCCTCAAGGAGGCCAAGCCCGGCGACAGCGTGCAGATCCGCGGGGAAGACGTGCAGTACGCCGAGGACGGCGGCGGCACGACCGCCGACCTGCGCCCCGGCGACCGGATTCCGGTCAAGGAGTTGCTCTACGGCCTGTTGCTGCCTTCGGGCGCGGACGCCGCCCACGCGCTCGCCCGCTTCTACGGCCACGGCGTCAGCGGGTTCGTCGGCAAGATGAACGCCGCCGCCCGCCGGCTCGGGCTGTCCGACACCCGGTACGTCAACGCCGACGGGCTTCCCACCTCGGACGGTGACGGTTACTCCACCGCGAAGGACCAGGCCCGGCTCGCCGCGGCCGCGCTGCGTGATGAGACGTTCAGAACGGTGGTGTCCACGCGGAGCCACTCCGTGGACGAGTCAGAGCAGCACCAGGCCTACACCTGGACCAACACGAACAAGATGCTCGGAGAGCCCGGTGTGCTCGGCGTGAAGACCGGTTTCACCAACAACGCCGGTTTCTGCCTGACCTTCGCGGCCGACCGCGCCGGACACCGCCTGGTCGGCGTGATCCTCGGCGAGGAGATCTCCTCTCGACGCTTCGACACGGCCGCGTCGCTGCTGGACTGGGGCGCCGCCTGACAGCCGCCTGACAACGGACCGGCACGCGTCCACCGGCCACGGCCCCGGCGCACGTTCCGCTGACTCGGCCTCCGTCAGAGCCGTTCGACGTGTTCGAGATCCCTGTACCGGTCAGAGGTTGTGAATGCGGCGCCCGGTGATGCGTACCGGGATGACCCGGACGTAGTGGTCGCGGTCGCCGCCCGCCCATGGGCGCACGTCCACGTCGGCGACGGTGGAGACCTCGTCGTCGGGGATGTGGTGCGCCGCGCCCTGGATCAGGACGCTCCAGCCTTCCTGGGTGGCCTCCTCGATGTGGTCCACCTGGAACGCGATCTTGATGTCGAGTCCGCGGATACCGGACCGCAGGTCCTGGTCCATGGCGCCGCCCTCCCGCGTGCGGAAGACGACGGTGCCGTCGAGGACGCGGTAGTTCACGGGCAGGACCGTCGGCCCGGGCGCGCCGCTGAAGGCCACCCGGCCGATGCCGCCGGGGGAGATCAGGCTCAGGCACTCCTCCCGGTCCAGTTCTTCCAGCACGGCTTCGGGCGTGTTCGCGTTCTCGGACATCGGATCGTCCTTCCCTGTCGTCGGTGCGTTCAGTGTCCCGAGGCAAGATCCGGTCCGGTACGGCCGATGGGCTCCTCTCGGTGAGGACCTTCGGCATCGGAGCCCGCAGGGACGGGGTGCTTCCGGGCCACCATCTCACGACGGAAGCCCTTCGCGGCAGGGACGTTCGCCGCTGCCCCGCGCGATCACCTCCGAGCACGCTGGGAGGGCGAAGGAGGAGTCATCATGACGATCGAAGTCGGGCAAGTAATGGGCCGGGTGGGCATCGCCGTCCAGCAGGAAGCGCCGTTCGCCGAGATCCTGGCCACGATGAGGAAGTACGCGGTCGGCGCCGTCGCGGTCATCGATCGCGACCGCAGGCCGGTGGGCGTGGTCTCCGAGGACGACCTGCTGCTGAAGCAGGTCACACCCGCGCACGGGAACACGATATTGGTGAGTCACCGACGGCGGATCGAACAGCGCAAGGCCGGAGGTGTCCGCGCGGGAGAGCTCATGACCGCGCCGGCGATAACGGTCACTCCTGGTACGCCGATCCGGGACGCCGCTCGCCTCATGCACGACCACCACGTGAAGCAGCTGCCGGTCATCGACCCGGTGACGGGCCGGATAACCGGCACCGTGCACCAGTCGGACCTGCTGCGTGTGTTCGAACGCCCCGTGGAGGAACTTCGTCAGGAGATCGCCTCGGTGATCCACGACGGGTTCGGGGTCGACCCGGCGACCTTGTCGATCGGCATCGCCGGCGGTGTCGTCACCATCCGCGGGGCGATGGAATACCCCCTCGACATCTCCTCGCTGCTGGACGCGGTCCGTGAGGTCGACGGTGTCGTCGCCGTCGTCTCCCATCTGACCTGTCCGCCCTGGCGGGGCGACGTCGTCCTGCCTCCGCTCCTGTGAGCCCGATCTGGGACCCCGATGTGGCCGGCGCCCGGGCGCGGTGGACGCCGGCCACATCGCCGCCAGGCCACGGCGACTGTGTGAACGCACGCGAATCGTCCCGCCGCCGGAGGGACGAAGGTCCCGTCCGGTGAGGTCCGTGGGCTCTGGGGCCGGCATCCCCGATCGCTGGAGTCTTCCGAAAGCGCCCCCGAATCCTGGAGCTTCCCGATGGACGTCTACGACCGGACCTGGCCCGCCCAGGCGTAGGCCGGTCCCTTCACCGAACCCCCGACGCCGGCGGCGCTTCAAGGCCGGCCGCCGGTGACGACATCGATGGGAGAGAACATGTCCGACACCTCCGCATCCACATCCGGCCAGGACCGGACCGGCAAGCCGATCGTCGTCGGCGTCGACGGCTCCGACTCCTCCCTCGCCGCGGCGTGGTGGGCCGCCGAGGACGCCCTCCGCCGTGGCGCCGCGATCAGACTCGTGCACGTCCGCGAACCTCGGCCCGAGACGTCGCCGCCGCACCCCTGCGACGAGGTTCTCGACAGGGCGGTGGAGACGATCGGGCGACGATCGCCGGCCATCCCGGTGACCGCATTCCTCGCGACCGGTGAGGTGGTCGGGACGCTGCGCCAGGAGTCGGAGAACGCCGTCGAGACGGTGATCGGCAGCCGGGGGACCGGTGGCTTCACCGGTCTGATCCTCGGCTCCGTCGGGCTGGGACTGGCCGGTCACGCGGCCGGTCCGGTCGTGGTCGTGCGCCGGCCCGCCCCCGCGATCTTCGGTGAGATCGTCGTCGGCGTGGACGGCTCGGCGCACTCGGAGGCCGCCCTGGAGTACGCCTTCGAGCAGGCGCGACTGCGCCCCGCGAAGCTTCATGCGGTCTATACCTGGCCGATGCCCATGCTGTCGCCGTACGCCGCGGGCTACACCGACGTGGTCGAGGGCGGCTTCGCCGAGGGCTCCCGCAGGGCATGGGAGTTCGTGGCTCCGTGGCGGGACAAGTACCCCGATGTCGAGTTCCAGACGACCACTGTGTGCGGGTACCCCGTCTCGGTGCTCACCGACGTGTCCCGGACCGCCGACCTGCTGGTCGTCGGGTCTCGGGGCCTCGGGGCGGTCGGCTCCGCCCTGCTCGGCTCGGTGAGCCACGGCGTCCTCCACCACGCCCACTGCCCCGTCGCGATCGTCCGCCCCCACCCGGCCGGCCAGTGACCGTGACCCGACCGGAACGGCCCCCGGACGATGGGCCGGGGGCCGTTCTCATGCTCGGGTCTCAAGCTCGGGTCTCATGATCGGGCGGCGCTGGTCGGCCACTCCAGTTCGTCGATCACGTCGATCACTCCGTTGACCCGTTCGGCCATCTGGGCCAGTAGCCGCGCGTCACCGGCGGTGGCCATGCGCCCGGCCAGCGTCACGACGCCGTCGTCCACCGACACGTCGACCTCTGGCGTGTACGGCCAGAGAGCCCCGACGACGTCGCCGCGGATCTCGCCGGCGATCTCCTCGTCGCTTCTGAGGAACACCGTCAGCAGGTCGTGACGGCTGACGATGCCCTCCAGCCGGCCCTCGTCGTCCACGACCGGCAGGCGCTTGACGCCGTTCGCGCTCATCTGGCGGGCCGCGGTCACCAGCGAGGCATAGTCCTTGACCGTTATGGCGGGGCTGGTCATCAGCTCGGCGGCGACGTCACCGCGTGCCCGGTCCTCGGGGCCGCGACCTCGCCGCGCGAGCTGTTCGCGCAGCCGCGCGCTGAGGGGAGGCCGGTAGCCCTCGTGGTAGTACTGCCTTTTGAACTCTTCCTTGCGAAGCAGGTCGGCCTCCGAGATCATCCCGAGCACGTGCCCCTCGCCGTCGACCACCGGAACCGCGCTGACTCCGTGGTGGATCAGCACCTCGGCGACGTCCCGGAACGGCGTGCTCCCGTTGACGGACGCGACCTTCCTGGTCATGACGTCACGCACTTTCTTCCTCATGATCTGCCCCCCTGGAGCCGTCGAGCCCGACGGCGACCACTCCATCTCGTCTCATCCTCGAGGTTCCCCGCCAAGGCGTCAGCGGAGTCGTCGCCGGCATGGGGACGGGCGCGGGGCCGCGGGCGCGAGCCTGATCCGGGCGTCCACCGCCACCGCGCCGGCCGATGTGACGATCACCGGGTCAAGGTCGATCTCGGCGATCTCCGGCCGGTCGTCCATCAGCCGTCCGACCCGTACGATCTGGTCGGCCAGCGACGCCGGGTTCGCCGGGGGCCGCTCGCGGTACCCGGAGAACAGAGGCGCGCACCGAAGCTCGCCGATCATCCGCGCCGCCTCGGCCCGGTCGATGGGCGGCACGCCGAAGGCGCGGTCGGCGAGCAGTTCGGTCGTGACGCCGCCGAGCCCCACCATGACCAGCGGTCCGAACGCCTCGTGCGCGACGCCACCGATGATCATTTCGATGCCGTCCTTCGCCATGTGCTGCACGACCGCCCCGGTCATCGCGGGGCCGAGGCGCCCGGCCATCTCCCGGTACGCCTGCCGGACCTCCTCGGGCGTCCGCAGGTCCAGGAGGACGCCGCCGGCCTCGGTTTTGTGGACCAGATCGGGGCCACGTGCCTTCAGGACGGCCGGCAGTCCCACCCACGCGGCGGCCTCGGCGGCGGTCTCCGGCCCGTCGGCGCTCACCGAATCGGCCACCTGGACGCCGTACGAGGACAACAGGGCGGCCGCGGCGATGGTGTCGAGCCGGCGTCCCCCCGGGTGCGCGCGCAGATCTTTCCGGACGATCTCGCGTGCCGCCTGGACGTCCACGCGGATGGTGTCCTCGGGCGGTGTCGGCCGGGCCCGCCACGCGGCGTGGTCGGCGGCCTGGGCGAGGGCGTGGACCGCCTGCTCGGGGAAGGCGTAGCAGGGCACCTCGCCCTCGATCAGCCCGTCGTGTCCCATCACGCAGGCCACGACGGTCCGCCCCCGTCCCGCGGCGGCGGTCGCGACGGCCTTCCCGGTCGCGGCGAGGCCCGAGCCGAACGGAGGCGTGTAGACCACGAGCAGCGCGTCGACGGCCGGATCGGCCAGGACGATCTCGATCGCGGACGCGAACTCCCCGGCGTAGCCGTCCGTGCTGAGCTCCACCGGGTTGCGGACCGCCGCCGCGCGAAGGCGTGACCGCAGGGCCGCCTGCGTGGCGGGTGAGAGTTCCGGGACACTGAGCCCTCGCTGCTCGCACGCGTCGGCGGTCATGGCATCCGGGCCGCCGGAGTTGCCCACGATCGCGACCCGGCGGCCGGGCGGCAGAGGCTGGAAGGCGAGCAGTCGTGCGGTGTCCAGCATGCCCTGGACGCCGGTCTCGCGGATCACCCCGGAGGCGCGCAGCAGCGCGTCCACGCACACGTCGGGGGTGGCGACCGCAGCGGTGCGGGAGCGTACGGTCCTGTCGCCGGAGCCGCCGTGCCAGCTGCTCACGACGATGATCGGCTTGGTGGCGCTGATCCTGCGGGCGATGCGGCCGAACCGGCGTGGGTTGCCGAAGGACTCCAGATACATGCCGATGACACGCGTGGCGTCGTCGTCCTCCCAGTATTCGAGCAGGTCATTGCCGCTGACGTCCGCCTTGTTGCCGACGGAGGCGAACGAGGAGATCCCGAGGCCGAGCTCGCCGGCGCGCTCGATCATGGCGACGGCGACGGCCCCCGACTGCGACATGAGACCCAGCGGACCGGCGGGAGGGGAATCGGGCAGGAAACTGGCGTTGAGGGATGCGGCCGTGTTGGCGATCCCGAGGCAGTTCGGGCCGACCAGGCGCATGCCCGCGTCACGGCAGATCCGCAGCAGCCGTCTCTCCAGGGAGGCCTCACCGGCCTCGGCGAACCCCGCGCTCACCACCACCAGGCCGTGGACGCCGTGACGGGCGCAGTCCCGGGCGACGTCCAGGACGGTGTCCGCCGGGGTCGCCACCACGACGAGGTCCACGTGCGTCGGTACCGCCGCGAGATCGGGATAGGCGGGAGTGTGGCACACTTCCCTGGCACGGGGGTTGACCGGGTAGACGGGGCCGGGGAAGCGTCCGTCGATGAGGTTGCGCAGCACGCGGTGCCCGATGCCGCCAGGGTCCCGGCCGGCGCCGACGACGGCGATCGAGCCGGGGTTCAGCACGCGGGCCAGTGACGCGCGCTCCGCCTCGTGCATCCGCGTGTCGATCCTCCGCAGCAGGGCGGCGTCGGTTCCCGGGGTCAGGCGGACCTCGATCTCGCTCTGGTCCGACCGCCGCCTCACCGGGAGACCGAGATCGTCGATGACCTGGAGCATCTGGCGGTTCTCCGCGAGGACGACGGCCACCAGCTCCTGGACGCCGCTCTCGGCGGCGTCCACGGCGATCCGCTCCAGGAGCAGCATGCCGAGGCCCCGTCCCTGCGCCTGGTCGTCCAGGAGGATTCCGATGTCGGCATCCCGCGCTCGCGGGTCTGGGATGTATTCGGCCACGCCGACCACACGGCCATCGATCAGCGCGACCACCGCGTGGCCTCGGTAGGCGCCGCCGGTGAGCCGGTCCATGTAGGCGTGCGCCGTGGCGGCGCCTCCGGCGAAGAAGCGCAGATACGCCGAGCGCTCGGAGGACCTGGACACGAGTGCGTGCAGGTCTTCCCGGTCGGAGGCGCACAACGGCCGGATGTGGGCGATTCCCCCGTCGCGCAGGAGGACATCGCATTCCTCGTCGATGGGTTGCGTCATGATCCCACCCTCGGCCGATGCCGCTATCCGCCGCCAGGGTCGACAGTCCCTATCGTCAGGGCCCTATCGTCAGGGCCCTGACGTCAGGGTCGCTAGTCCTGGGCACGGCCCCACGTCAGGATGATGCCCGGCCCGTTGGGTAGATATGTCCATATATGGGGCTTTGTGGGCCGCGCGGGTTCATCCGCTCGGCGAGCGTGCGTCCTGCCACACCGCGCCGCCGCGGTCCACGCCTCCCTCGTACCCGGGCCGGTGAGGGGAGGCTGGGGTGTTCACAAGACGCGAATTCCTGAAGGCCACGATCGGCGGGACGGCCGTCCTGCTGTACGACCTCGGAAGAGGTGTGGCCCCCCTGGCCTTGCTGAACCCTCACGAGATCACCAAGTACGCCATGCCGCTGGCCGTCCCGCCGGTGATGCCGCCGCTGTCCGGCGAAGGCGAGCCGGTCGACCGGTACGTGATCGGGTCGCGCCGGCTCCGGCAGCGGATCCTGCCACCGGGCCACCCGCCCACCACGGTCTGGGGGTACGGAGCCGTGCAGGACCCGCGGACCTTCGCCAGCCCCGGCTTCACCATCGAGGCGATCGCCGGCCGCCCGGTCCGCGTCAAGTGGTCCAACGAACTGGTCGACGGAGACGGCGGTTACCTGCCGCACCTGCTGCCCGTGGATCCCACCCTGCACTGGGCCCACCCCGAGGGCGGCACCACCGGGCGGGACCGGCGCCCCCGCCTCCGCTCGGCGCCCGGCCGCTATCGGGGGCCGGTTCCGCTGGTCACCCACCTGCACGGCGGGCACAGCGCCGACCACAGTGACGGGTTCCCCGAGGCGTGGTACCTGCCCCGGGCCGGGAATCTGCCCGCCGGTTACGCGACCGAGGGGTCCTGGTACGCGGAGTTCGCCGCCCGGTACGCCGCCGCGCACGGCGGGTCCTGGAGCCCCGGGTCTGCGGTGTTCCACTACCGCAACGAGCAGCGGGCCGCCACGATGTGGTACCACGATCACGCGCTGGGCATCACCCGGCTGAACGTCTACGCGGGCCTCGCCGGCTTCTACCTGCTGCGCGGCGGCCCCGCCGACCTCCCGCCAGGCGTGCTGCCGGGCCCGGCGCCCTCGGCCGGGGACGGCGGGCGCGGCCCCTACCACGAGATCCCGATCGTGATCCAGGACCGGTCGTTCGCCGCCGACGGCTCGCTGTTCTACCCCGGGAGCCGTGTCTTCTTCGACCGCTTCCGCGGGCCGTACATCCCACGCAGCGACATCCCGCCCATCTGGAACCCGGAGTTCTTCGGCACGGCGATGATGGTCAACGGCCGCACATGGCCCTTCCTGGAGGTCGAGCCGCGCAGGTTCCGCTTCCGGTTCCTGAACGGGTGCAACGGCCGTGTCCTGGACCTGAAGATCGTGGCCGACCCCCTGGCCAGGCGTCCCGCGCCTGCCGCCCTGCCCTTCTGGCACATCGGCTCGGAGGGCGGCTTCCTGCCCGCTCCGGTCGAACTCGGCCGCGTGCTGATCGCCCCGGCCGAGCGGGCCGATGTGATCGTGGACTTCACCGGCGTGCGGCCCGGCACGGAGCTCTACCTGATCAACGAGGGCCCGGACGGCGCGTTCAAGGGCGACCCCCACGCGGCGCCGGCCGACCCGTCCACCACGGGGCAGGTGATGAAGTTCGTCGTGCGGGACGCGCGGGGACCCGACCGCAGCGTGCCGCCCGACCGGCTCACCCTGCCCCCGCTCACGCCGCTCGGACCGGCGAGCGTGACGCGAAGGCTCGCCCTGGTGGAACGGGACTCGGCCGTCGTGCACGGCGTCGGCCCCACGGCCGTCCTGCTCGGCACCGTCGATGGACGGGGAAGGCCCTCGCCTCGCATGTGGTCCGACCCGATCACCGAGAACCCCGCCGTGGGCGCCACCGAAGTATGGGAGATCCACAACTTCACCCCGGACGCCCATCCCATCCACGTGCACGAGGTCTTGTTCCACGTCCTCGACCGAAGGCGCCTCGGCGGCGACCCGCGGCCGCCCGAGCCGTGGGAGCGGGGGTACAAGGACACGGTCATCGCCTATCCGCGCCAGATCACCCGCATCGTGGCGAACTTCGACCGCGCGGGCCTGTTCGTCTGGCACTGCCACCTGCTGGAACACGAGGACAACGAGATGATGCGCCCCTACCGCGTCGGCCCCTGAGAGCCGCGACTCCGGTGGAGTCCCCCGACCTGGTCGGAGTGGTCGGCGTCAGGTGGCTTGAGGGGCGTTCGTGTGGGGGGACAGGTGCCATCGGCACCAGACCGTCTACGGGGTTCCGGTCGCGTAGGCACCATGGTCCCGGGGGATAGAAGGCGCCCGACCCGGTCGAGTCTCACACCTGCGAAACGTGGTAACCCCGTCGGGGTCCTGCCGCGCGATGCGGCGGGTAGTAGCCCATCCGCGGCATCGCGAGACGTCCTTGGCCGCTGCTCAGGGTCTTCTCCTCGGATGAGCAGTTCTGACGTGCACACAAGGCTGCTCGGCGGCTCAGGCCAGTGGGTGCCCTCTCGGGGCTCACCCTATTGGTCGCGATGTCTGATCTTCATGTCACTGAGCTTGCCGTCGTTGACCGCCATGAACCAAGGCCCCGGACCGCGTTCCTTGATCTCTCGCTCGATGTCATTCCAGCGGCGCGTGAGCAGACACATGGTGTCCCAGTTGGACAGGTCCTTCTTCCCGGCGATCCAGAACACGCGTAGCCCGTTCTCCGCATAGAGCATGGCCTTCGCATGCTTCGTACGGATGCGCTTGTCGCGCGTGATCACCACCAGTTCCTTGGCCGCGACCTTGGGAATCCACTCGTCATCCAGCGTGCCGAGAGGCACTTCGGGGATGAGCCGATGGTTGGTATGGATGACGTCCCGGCGTAGCAGGGCCAACGCCCGGCCGACGCCGAGGGAGGTCTCGTCGACAAAAAAGCGCAAGTTATGCGGATCTGTGGGGGGCACGACTTTCCAGAAGATCAGGCGCTGCGGCGCTTCTCGAACAAGACGGCATCGCGTACCTGTTCAGGCGACAGGTCGTACAACTCGGAGATCAACTCTTCGGAGTCGCCCGCCCTGACCTGCTCGGCGATCACTTCGGTGGGGACGGATCGAACCGTCGGCTCACCGAACGCCCGCAGTGGATCGATCTTGACTTCGGGGAGCGTCGGATCGGGAAGCATACGCACGGCGGTTCCGTCGTCGAACTCCATGGCGTTGACGAAGATCTCGACCGGATCGGCCATGACGAGTTGACCGATGCGCACGACCACGAGCAGCAGCTCGCTTTGCAGGCCGACCTGCTCCTGGACCCGCTGGACGAGCTCTTTGCCATGAGGCGTCACGAAATTCGCGGAGTGGGCGAGGGGATACTGTGACCGGGTCTCGCCCCGCAGCTTGGCTATGGCCGGTCGCATGTTGATGATGGGGACGCCCGCGTTGCGGTAGCCGGCCAGTAAGCGGGTCTCGACGAACTCTCCCCACGTCGCCAGCTCTTCGCCGGTATGGCGCTGCCGGACAACCGGATCGTAGGCGCGACCATTGCGGGTATATCCGTCGACCCAGCGACGTGCGGTGCCTGAGCGCAGGCCGAGCAGACGATCGACCTGCGACATTGTGTAGGTCGGCCGTGCGAGGAGGTCGACGACGACGCTCATGTTGCGCATCATCCCATCTGTGCGCTCTTTGCAAACCCTGAACCCCTGAAGAGCCTGAGAATTACATCACAAAATCTCGATCTCGCCGAACGGGTTGACTAAATTGCGGTCCGATTTATGGCTTATCGGATGCAGGGCAACTAATCTCTCATGTCTACTTTTTGGATTAGTGTCCGTTTCTTTAGTGAATAGGTGAATATCAGCTGCTCTCGCTGGGTTCAAGGCGCGCAGGTCGTTTGGAGGGACTCGGCTCTGGTTGCGTGCCCAGGGGTGAGGTGATCCTCGCCGGAGTGCGGGCGTCCGCGAAGCTGGGCGAGGAAGTTTTGTAGGCCTCCGAAGCGCTACTCCCGTGCGGCCGGTCGAGGGTGCGGCTTGTGTGCGCGGACTTCCGCGGCGAGTCTTTCCATTGCGGCCTCCTTCTCGGAGTCCGACCGCACCGGTAGTGGGCTGGCAACGCGCCGAAGTCACGGCCCTGGCCTGCCAACCCCCCGCCGAACCACCGCGCTGCGGGAGCCGGTCACGAAAGCATCCGTAATGGAGGAGACCTCGACATGTCCAACATCATCAAGCGCAACGCCCGCGCCATCCTGCTTGACGGTAACGAGCTGATCCTGATCAAGCGGAGCAAGCCCGGCCGCGACCCGTACTGGGTCACCGTCGGCGGGGGCGTCGAAAATCAGGACGACAGCATCGAAGCGGCACTGAACCGCGAGGTGTTCGAGGAACTGGGCGGCAAGATGGACCGGGCGGAGCTGGTCCACCTGATCACCGACGAACTGGAGGGCGGCATCGGCGTGCAGCACATCTTCGCCGCCCGCCTGACGAGCATGGACCTGTCCGCACGAACGGGCACAGAGTTCTCCAAGCCGGAGCGCGGCGGGTACGAGATCGTCCGCATCCCGTTCACGGCCGAGGCGGTCGGCGAGCTCGACCTCATGCCGCCGGAGCTGGCGGACTTCGTGGCGGGCAACATCGACGCGATCGTCTCCGTCCTCGACCGGCCGGCGCCACATCGGCAGGCCGGAGGTCCGGAAACATCGTCTGGGCGTCGCAGACCAGGAACCGTGGCGTGAGCACCGGACCACAACACCACCCCGGCCACATGCGAAGACCCAGTAGCCCCGGCGGTGTGATGAACGATTCCGCAGTGCAGTATTGCCGAGGTGAGAACCCATTCGATACTCGTCATCCTGTTCGACGGAGTACAGCCCCTCGATGTGGCGGGGCCTCTGGACGTGTTCTCGGCGGCAGCGCGCTTCACCGGAAGCGCGAGCACGCCTCCCTATATCGTTCGCACGGCTTCGCTTGGAGGCGAGACCGTACGGTCCGCCGGGGGTCTGCGGCTGGCTCCTGATCTTGATTTGGCTGATGTCGAGGATCCCGACCTTCTTCTCGTACCAGGTGGGCCGGGCGTGGGAGACGTCGACAACCGACTCGTGACATGGCTACGCGAGCGTGCCCCTAACGTGAAGCGTGTGGTGTCGGTGTGCACCGGGGCGTATCTCTTGGCTGAGGCCGGGCTGCTCGATGGCCGCAGAGCGACGACTCACTGGGCATCCTGTGACTACCTCGCGAGCAACTATCCCCAGATACAGATTGATCCGAGCCCGATCTTCGTCCGGGATGGCTCCATCTCTACGTCGGCGGGAGTGACGGCCGGGGTGGACCTTGCTATGGCCTTGGTCGAGGAGGACTTCGGTCGCGCGGTGGCACACGAGATCGCTCGGCTCCTGGTGGTCTTCTTGCGTCGGCCAGGCAACCAGGCACAGTTCAGCGTGCCGCTTTCGGCGCAGATCGCCCGCTCGGATCCGCTTCGTGAGGTCCAGTACTGGGCCGTCGCCAACCTGGCTTCCGACCTGTCGGTTCCTGCAATCGCGCAGCGCGCCGGCTTGTCCACCCGTCAATTCGCTCGCGCGTTCGCCGAGCAGGTCGGGATGACCCCAGGCCGCTACGTGGACCTCATCCGTCTGGAGGCCGCGCAGCGCATGCTGACAGACACTCGCGACGGCGTAATCCGTATCGCGCGCCGTTGCGGATACGGGACGCCGGAGGCGATGCGTCGCGCGTTCATGCGTGAAGTCGGCCTCTCGCCCACGGAGTACCGCCGTTCATTCGCGAAGTCGTCGACGCTCAACCCTGACCCTCGATAGGACGACGTCGGCGATCTACTTCGGAGCCGAGCGCCCTACACGGAAAGCCGCCATCCAACGGCGTTGTCGTCATGACTCGATGTCATTCGGTTATCCGCTTGGGGCTGGGCGGACTCGGTAGGTGACCAGGTCGCGGGTGACGCGGCGACCGTGATGGCCGGGCCGGCGTGCCTGGTAGCGGTGCCAGGCCTTCTTGAGCGTGCGTGGCCAGACGCGGGGGGTCGCGTTGGGGATCAGCCGTTTGAGCAGGCGATTGCGGGTGCGGGTGATCGCTTTGGCCAGGCGGCCAGGGCGTACGGGCTCCTTGGCCCGCCACACCGGCGCCGCCGGATTCACAACGCAGGACGGCGTCCTCCCATCCGGACAGCGATGGCCTTCCGGACGGCGATGGCCGTCCGGACGGCGATGGCCTTCCGGACGGCGATGGCCTTCCGGACGGCGCGCGACCGGCAGTAGCCGCACCGTCTGCTCGCGTCTTCCCGATCTACGAGATGGCAGATTTGTTGGTCTGCATGACATAGACGTCATGGGTGGGGCGCTTTTACGCTTGGTGATCCAACGGTTGATCGGAATTGAGGCACTGCATGACCCTGACGTCACGTCGACTTTTCTGCGCCGCGCCGGCGCCTCGGCTTTCGGCCCGGTAAACCGAGCAGGTACGAATGTGCCCCTGGGCCGTGATCGCCGGAACGTGATCGACTTCCTGGTTCTGCGACGGCTCGAGTGCTGGGCCTGTTTGGACGATCGGGCCGTGGTGGCGCGAATCGTGTCGCTTGTTCGAGGCTATGGGACATCGCGGTCGCGAATATCGGGTGGCACTCGTCTCGATCGTCGCTTCGGCTTCTGAGATCTGGCGTGTCACCCGCTGGTGCTCACGCGCGCTCGGTCGCCGTGAGCCGCCACGCGTGCTGCTGGTCTGATCGCGCCTGCCCGGCGCTTGCCGCCATGCGTCCGTCTGGGCGTCCTGAGCGGCATTCCATCCCTTCGGGTTGAACGCTGCGCTCGCTCCTTCTCGGTTTTGAAGCGCGCGGCCCGCTCGGCCTCGACCGGGCCGATCTGTAAATATCGGAAGGTAGACATAAGGATGCTCTTGATATCGCACAGGTCCGTGGGACCGAAGCGGTGTGTTGTCGTGCTCACGGCCACGTTGAGCCTGCTGATCACGGGCTGCGGGTCCGACGACTCGTCGGGATCCGATTCAGGCAGCGCGGCGGCCACGGAAAAGCACGCCGCGCCGACCAGGACATCGTATCCGTTGACGATTGAGAACTGCGGCCGGAAGGTGACGTTCGACGGGCCACCCAAGCGTGTACTGATCATGAATGGTGCGTCCGTCGGAGAGGTTCAAACGTACGTCCTTCTCGGTCTCCAGGGTCATATTCTCGCGAATGCGCAACGCGTTACCATTTCCGATGACCCGACGATGGTCGCAGAGGTCGCAAAGCTGCCGACCGGAGGTGCCGAGTGGAACAAGAATTTCGATGTGCCCGCTGAGAAGGTGCTCGAACTCAAGCCTGACCTCGTGGTGTCGACGTGGAGCGGCAGTTTCAACGCGAAGAGCGGATTCGCTACCCGAGAACAGCTGGCGGATGCGGGGATCAACTCGTACGTCAACCCGGTCGACTGCGCGTACGGAGCGATAAACCCGTCAGCTGCGGACCAAGCCGTCTATGACCAACAGTCGATCGAATCGACTTTTGATTTCATCACGCAGACCGGGGTCATCTTCGACGAGCAGCAGAAGGCGGCAGACCTGGTCGCCGGGCTCAAGGATCGGATCTCGTCCGTCAGGGATCGCGTCAAGGACAAGGATCGCAAGAAGGTGCTGTTGGCGTATCCCGGCATGGCGATGATGAGCGCCAACAACGTGCCTGCTGTGTTTTCCGGCGGTGTCTACGACGACATCATCAAGGCGGCAGGCGGCGAGAACGCCTTCCCCAGCGACAAGCCGAATCCGGAGCTGACCTCGAACCTGAGTGCCGAGGCCCTGGCATCCGCTCATGTCGACGTGCTCGTGATCGGACTGTCTGATCCATCAGAAAAGGACAAGGTAGAGCAACTCGCCGACCAACTGTTCAAGAAGTACCCGCAATGGGAGGCATCGAAGACCAAGACCTACACCACCATCTCCGACGGGGCGTTCATCGGGCCGACGAACGCGTACGCTGTGGAGAAGATCGCCGATGAAGCGCACCCTCAGTAGGCAGGACGCGCCGTCGCGCGGTCCACACCTGGTATCGGGCCGCGCGACGGTTGTCCTGTATGCGACGCTCGCCGTAGCGCTCATGGCGGCTATCACCGCCGCGGTATCAATGGGAACAGTCACCGTCCCCGCGCGTGACGTATGGAATGTGATCCTGCGTCACATCATGGGCGACACCGGCGGTCTGGACCCGCTCCAGAACCAGATCGTCTGGGATCTCCGTCTACCGAGAGTCCTCGTGGCTGCGGTTGTCGGTGCCAGCTTGAGCGTCATAGGGGTCGGCCTGCAAGCGCTGGTTCGCAATCCGCTCGCAGATCCCTACATGCTGGGGATAACTCCTGGTGCGTCTCTCGGGGCAGTACTCGTTCTGGCGACCGGCTCCGCGGCGTTTTACGGACTGGGAGTGACCGGCGCCGCCTTCGCCGCGGCGGTGCTCACCATGACTGCGGTGTTCCTGATCGCCCAGCGAAGCGGCCAACTCGCTGACACGCGGTTGATCCTTGCCGGAGTCGCAGTAGGTTATCTCGCAGTCGCAGCCACGAGCTTTGTGCAGCTGCAAACGAACGCGAACCAGCTTGCAGGCATCATGTTCTGGCTCATGGGCAGCCTCGCGGGGGCCGCGTGGTCTGACCTTCGCATACCGACAATTGCCCTCGCGCTGGGCGTCATCTGGCTATTCGCTCAGGGGCGCGCCCTCAACGCGCTCATGATCGGCGATGACGCGGCGGCCGGGCTCGGAATCGACGTGCACCGCCTGCGACGTCGGCTGCTCGTGGTGATGTCGCTGATGACCGCGACCGTCGTCGTGGTCGCCGGCGGGCTCGGATTCGTCGGACTGATGATCCCCCACATCGCTCGCCTCGTCGTGGGCGCCGAACACCGACGCGTATTGCCAACGTCCATGCTCGTAGGGGCGACCTTCCTCGTGCTCGTCGACCTCGCAAGCCGCACGGTCGCTCGTCCCAACGAGTTGCCGGTCGGCATCTTCACCGCTGGTATCGGCGTGCCCGTGTTGCTGTGGTTGCTCCAACGCACCAGGCGATCGGAGGGATCGTGATGCAGCTCGAGTTCGAAGGCGTCAGCATCAACATCGCCACAACCCGAATCGTCTCCGACGTGTCGTTGCGCATCGCGCCAGGTGAGATGGTGGGACTTGTCGGACCCAACGGCAGCGGGAAATCCACGCTCCTGCGCAGCGCGTACCGGGTGCTTCGACCCAGCGGTGGGGCGGCGCTCATCGGCGGCGAGAGCGTGTGGAGCATGTCTGCGCGGGAGGCCGCACGCCGTCGCGCGATCGTCACCCAGCACACCGTGCTCGGTGCCGAGTTCTCCGTCAAAGAGGTTGTCGCCATGGGCCGAACCCCTCGAAAGGGGATGCTCGATCGAGACAGTGACCGGGATCACCAGATAGTCGAACAGGCACTTGACGATGTGCACATGCGCTGGGCGGCTCAGCGATCGTTCAGGACGCTCTCCGGCGGCGAACAACAGCGTGTCCTGCTCGCCCGCGCGCTCGCGCAGGAAGCCGGGTTGCTGATACTCGACGAGCCGACGAACCACCTCGACGTGCGTGCACAGTTCGAGGTCCTCGACATGCTTCGGCACTTGGGCATGACGACGCTCACGGCACTGCACGATCTCGACCATGCGGTCTCCTACTGCGACCGCGTCGCGGTCATGGCGGAGGGCAAGCTCGTGGCGGTGGGGGCCCCGACCGATGTACTGACGCCCGACCTCGTGCATGACGTGTTCGGGGTGCGTGCGGTACTCGACACCCACCCGATCACAGGCCGGCCTCGCATCGCGGTCGCCTCCGCCACCTACGGTCCGATGACTACCGTAGGCGATGACGAGCGCGTATGAGTGATGAGCGAGGTCAGTCCCGCAGGGCCCTGGTCGCGGCACTGCCGGATTTCGACCGGCCGAGCCGACGTTTCCTGTCCATCGCCGGCACGCCGCCCGACCTGGGTGAGTTCCTGGCGGGGCTGCCGGTTCCGGCCCCGGCGTAGCCGGCCGCATGGCCGGAAGTTTTTCGTCCGCTCGAACTATTCCAGCACCAGAGCAACTGAAGGAGTCCCTGTATGCAGGTCGCGATCGTTCTCTATCCCGAGTTCACTTCGCTGGACGTTATCGGACCCTATGAGGTCTTGGGCCGCCTCCCGGACACCGAGGTCGTCTTCACCGCTGAGAATCCGGGCCTTGTCATCAACGACTTGCGTAGTCTGTCGATCAACGTCGTCGCAAGTCTCGCCGACGTGCCGAACCCGGACGTGGTGATCATCGGTGGAGGCCCGGGTCAGGCGGAGCAGATGTCTGACGGGAGCCTGCACGAGTGGTTGCGAACGGTCGATCGGACCTCTGCGTGGACGGCTTCCGTCTGCACGGGGTCCTTGATCCTTGCCGCCGCTGGAGTCCTCAATGGTCGTCGGGCGACGACCCACTGGGGCGCGCTCGAGCAACTCGCCGAGTTCGGTGTGACGCCGACGAACGAGCGGGTCGTCATCGACGGTCACTACGCGACCGCAGCAGGCGTCTCGGCGGGCATCGACATGGCTTTGTCCCTGGCTGGTTTGATTGCGGGCGACGTCGTGGCGCAGACCGTTCAGCTCATCATCGAGTACGCACCAGAGCCGCCTTATAACGCGGGATCCCCGGACACTGCTCCAGCGGAGGTCGTTGAGAAATTGTTCGAGCGGTTCCCACCTCGCTGACTGCAGGGGTCGCCGGCCGGGCCACTTGTGGCGCCCGGAGTTGCCCGGTGAGGCGCCTCAGCGCACCTCGCCGGGAACCGCCAGTTCTAGGTGTGATGTCCGGGGAGGTCGGTCAGCCGGGTGATGGGTGGCTTGTACTACAGCGTCAGCCTCGATCCACCGCGTGGCCACGATCCTGTGCCAGGCACCGGCACGCCGCCGACGACGACGCCACAGCTTGTACGCCGTCTGCGGTAACACTCCTGCACATCCCGCCAGGGATATCTCAACGGTTCACCATTCTCTGAATTCAGGAAGGCCTGTATTTTGAGGGTATGTTGACGCTCGCTTCGGACATCGAGGTGCTCGCGCGGTTCGGCCGCGCGCTGGCCGACCCGATTCGCTGCCGGATCCTGATCGCGCTGCGCCGGGCTCCCGCGCATCCCGCCGAGCTGGCCGAATCGCTGGGCATCTCACGATCCCGCCTGTCCAACCATCTGGCCTGCCTGCGCGACTGCGGTCTGGTGGTCGCCGTGCCGGTCGGCCGCCGCACGAGATACGAGCTGGCAGACGAGCGGCTTGGCCGCGCGCTGGACGACCTGCGCGGCACGGTGCTGGCGGTGGCCGCCGACCGTACCTGCGTCGAAGCGGACCATGAAGGCTGCTGCGGATGAGCGCGATCCCCCTGGTCGGCGCTCAAGGGTCCTCCGCGCAGCGTCGTGGCAGGCTCAGGCGCCGGATTCGGCTGCTTGTGGCCGCCACCATCACCTACAACCTCATTGAGGCCGCCGTCGCCATCACCGCCGGCACCGTCGCCTCCTCGGTGGCGCTGATCGGCTTCGGCCTGGACTCGGTCGTGGAGGTCGCCTCCGCGGCCGCGGTGGCCTGGCAGTTCTCCGCCGCCGACCACGAGCGCCGCGAGAAGACCGCGCTGCGCGTCATCGCCGTGTCGTTCTTCGCGCTGGCCGCCTACGTCACCGTCGACGCTGTGCGTGCTCTTCTCGGCGCGGACGAGGCCGGGCACTCCACGGCGGGCCTGATCCTGGCCGCCCTGTCCCTGGTCGTCATGCCGGTCCTGTCGCAGGCGCAGCGCCGCGCGGGACGCGAGCTCGGCTCGGCCTCGGCCGTGGCCGACGCCAAGCAGACCCTGCTGTGCACCTACCTGTCGGCGGTGCTGCTGGCCGGGCTCGTGCTCAACAGTCTGCTGGGCTGGTCGTGGGCGGACCCGATCGCGGCCCTGGTCATCGCCGCCGTCGCCGTCAAAGAAGGCCGCGAAGCCTGGCGCGGGGACACCTGCTGCGCCCCGCCCACCACCTCGCCGCCCTCGTCCACCCCGCTCGCCGGCTCCGCCGCGTGCTCGGACGGCTGCTGCTCACCCGCCGAAAAGGACCAGCTCCGCTGATCGGCCAGCTTGTAAACCGTAGGTCAGGGTTCGATTCCCCCGCGTCAAAGGCCCCTTGTGATCAACCCACCACAAGGGCCTTTGGCTAACAGACTTGCTAAAAGCGCTTGTTCGTTGACGACCGACCCGTGGAGCTGACCGATTCCTACTACCCGGTGAGCGTGGCGGGCGGCACAGATCTGGCCGCCATGCGCAAGATCCCCGGCGGTGCTCCTGCACTCCTCGCCGAACTCGGCCACCACGCCACGGACGCCCTCGAAGAACTCACCGTACGTCCGGCCACCGACCACGAAGCCGAGGCCCTTGGGCTGGCGCCGGGCTCGCTTGTCATCGTGCTGTTTCGGATCGTGCTCGGCGAGGACGGAGTACCGTTCGAGGTCAGTGTGATGACGATGCGCCCGGAGGGCCGGCGCTTCCGCTACCAAGTGAAGGTTGGCTGACAGAGTGGCGACGAAGACCGACGGTCGTCCAAGGCACCAGCAGATCGCCGCCGAGATACGAACCCTGATCATGGCGGGCGACCTGGCCCCCCGCACCCGGCTGCCGAGCACGCAGCAGCTCATGACACCGACGCCATAACGCCGGCCTGCCTCATCGACTGCCTCAAACCTCCTGCGCTCAGCCGCGGCCTGCAAACCCTCGCCCACGCCTACGGCGCCCCGTACGCCCGCCCCCGAACCGTCGCAGACGTCATCGCCCTCTGGCAGACTCATACTCTCGACCTCATCTGGGGCCTCGGCCCCGTGTCACCGGCGAGATAGCCTCATCTACCTCGGCATCCCACGCTCCGACGCCGGTAGGCCCGCTGAGGACCGAGTACGGGCCGACACAACCACTGCGTTCTTCGGTAGCGTCACGCAATGACCAGCTTCCCTGCCCAGGCCCGTCGGGTCCGCGACGCTGAGCTGCCGCCTCAGGATCGGCTGCTGGCGCTGCGGGAGTGCGTCGTGCACTTCGCGCCGTACGGATTCCGGGCCACGTGGCATCACCTGCTGGTCAATGCACGCATCCCTCGGCGCTTGGAGGACGATTCTGCCTCGCTAGTGCGGGCCGTCGCCGAACTCGACGAGGCCCGCCATCTGTGGATGGAGTGCAGCAACGCCTATGCGGCACGCCGTCGCCGGGAGAAGTCCGTGGGACGACGCGCTCCGCGCCGCACGGAGCGGTGGTACTCGTGGGCAGGGCAACTCGCGTACTGCCCGAATCCCACGGTGCATCCCTCCGAACGCCTTGCCGTCGTGGTGCACCGGGTCATCGACGCATATAGCTCTGACGGGGACTGGTCGGCCATCTGCCCGGTGTGTGGTCACAGCCGATCCATGGTCGAACCTTGCGTTGGTTGTGGCGTCGACCCGCGTGGCCCCACTGCCCAGCTTCCAAACGACATACGTTCTCGTGTGGCATACCAATGGCGCCAAATCTGGCATCGGACCGCGTACCTCGGTCGAGGCTTCGCAGACCGTCCTTGACGTTCCGCGGAACGGAACGTCAAGCGTCAGGTGGACTGGACACCGATGACCGCACCATGTCCAGTCCCACGAGATGCCTGACGTTTCGGGATAGCTGACCAGGCGCTGCCGGGGCTGGGTGTGACGGCGCGCATCGGTCCCCTGGGTGGTGCCGCCACCGCTGTCAGGATCGGAGCAGCGGTGGCGGCGCGTGTCACGCCGGCGGGTCGATCAGACCGTGCTGGTAGGCGCGGACGAGGCGGCGGGGCACCAGCAGTTCTCGCCCGTTCATGGTGATCGGGACGAGGTCGGGGCGCTGTGCCTTCCACTGGGCGCGGCGGTGCCGGGTGTTGCTGCGGGAGGTCTTGCGCTTGGGCACGGCCACGGTTACCAGCTCGCCTTCCTGACGCCGGGCAGTTCGCCGCGGTGCGCCATCTCACGGAATCGGATGCGGGACAGGCCGAACGCGCGCAGGTGGCCGCGAGGACGGCCGTCGACGGAGTCGCGGTTGCGCACCCGGGTGGCGCTGGCATCGCGCGGCTGACGGCTCAGCAGCCGTACGGCCTCGGCCCGCTGCTCCGGGGTGCCGGTACGGATGAGCTCCTTCAGCTCCGCGCGGCGCTCGGCGTGGCGGGCGACGACCGTCTTCCTGCGCTCGTTGGCCGCGATCTTGCTCTTCTTCGCCATCAGACGCGTTCCCCCCTGGCGCGGATGAGGGCCACGGCGCTCTCGATGCCGATCTTGTCGATCGTCTTGATCGCTCGGGCGCTCAGCGTGAGCCGTACGAACCGGTTCTCGGTCGGCAGCCAGTAACGGCGGTGCTGGATGTTGGGGTTCCAGCGCCGCCGGGTGCGGCGGTGGGAGTGGGAGATGTTGTTGCCGAAGACCGGTTTGACGCCGGTGAGCTGGCAGTGGGCGGACATCAGCTTCTCCCGTATCGCTGCTTGAACCGCTCGACCCGGCCGGCGGTGTCCAGGACCCGGTTGCGGCCGGTGTAGAAGGGGTGGCTCGCCGAGGAGACGTCGACGTCGACCACCGGGTAGGTCTTGCCGTCCTCCCACACGATGGTCTTGCTGCTGCTGATCGTGGATCTGGTGAGGAAGGCGAAGTCCGCGCCGGGGTCGCGGAACACGACCGGCTGGTAGTCGGGATGGATGCCCTTCTTCATCGTTCCTCCCGGAACTCGATGTGGCGGCGAATGATCGGGTCGTACTTGCGCAGTGTCATGCGGTCGGGGTCGTTGCGCCGGTTCTTGGTGGTCACGTACGTGTAGCCGGTGCCCGCGGTGGACCGCAGCTTGATCACCGGTCGTAGCTCGTTTCTGGCCATCCCTCTCGTCCTTCTGGTCGACGGTCGTGTAATGATAACGACAACCGTTTTCGTTTTGGCCTTGGGAGGTCACATGCCCACGCCCGTCGTCCTCGTGGCAGGCCTGTACGGCGACGCCCGGACGACCGTGGTCGATCGGCTGCTCAGCGCACACCCGGGAGCCGTCGCGATCCACCACGATCTGACCGCCGTCGCCGCCGGACGGGTCGAGCGGGTCACCCGCGACGCCTCAGGCATCCTGGATCGGACCGAGGTGCGCCTGGCCCACGGCTGCGTCACCTGCACGGTCCGCGAGGACCTCCTCCCCTGGCTGATACGGCACGCGGAAACGGCGTCCCTGCTGATCGCCGACCTGTGGGACTCGGTCGAGCCACGCCCGGTGGCCGAGGCGGTGGGCCACGAGGACGCGGCCGACCTGCTGGCCGTGACCGGCGTGCTGACCGCGCTCGACGCCGCGCTGATGCCGGTGGACATCTGCCGCGGCGAGACCCTGGCCGAGACCGGGCAGCGTGCCGCCGCCGGCGACCAGCGCTACCTCGCCGAGGTGCTGGCCCGCCAGGTGGAGTACGCCACGGGACTCTTCCTCCTCGGCGACGACGAGGAGGACATGGAGCTGTCCGCCGCGGTGCTCGGCCACCTGGCTCCGCACACCCCGGTCTTCTCCACGTCGCTGCCCGAGGTGACCTCCACCGCTGTGTGCGTGCACGAACTCGGAGAACGAGTGGACCCGGCGACCGCCCAGCTTCCCGGGGAGGCGCGGACCGGCGAGATCACCACGGTGGTGTGGCGCCGGCTGCGCCCGCTGCACCCGGGACGACTGTTCGACGCGATCGACGAGCTGGTGACCGGCTCCGTCCGCTCCCGTGGCCGGTTCTGGCTGGCCAACCGGCATGAGCGGATGCTGGCCTGGGACGCCGTGGCCGGCGTCGTCTCGGTCGAGGACGCCGGGCCTTGGCTGGCCGCGCTGCCCGAGGCCGCCTGGGACCTGGCCTCTCCGGCACGCCGCACCGCCGCCGCCCTGGACTGGAACCCCGTCACCGGCGATCGGATCCAGCACCTGGTCTTCACCGGGCCCGACCTCGACCGCGAGGACATCTGCGCCCTGCTCGACTCCTGCCTGCTCACCGAACGAGACGCCCTGCCCGGCTCCGCGGAGTGGGCCGCCTACTCCGACCCGTTCGCCGACCTCATCGACATGAAGGAGATCGCGTGAAGCCCCGCCGTACTCCCCAGAAGAAGAGCAACCCGCTGCTCGGGGTCACCTACATCGACTACAAGGACACCGATCTGCTGCGCAGGTTCATCTCCGATCGGGGCAAGATCCGCAGCCGCCGCGTGACGGGCGTGACCGTTCAGCAGCAGCGGCGGCTCGCCCAGGCCATCAAGAACGCCCGGGAGATGGCCCTGCTCCCGTACTCGTCTCGTCCCCGGTGATCGATCTCCGCCGAGCCTCCGCTCCTTGAGCGTCCCCCCGCCCCGCCCGGACTTTCCCATAGCCGGGCGACTGCCTACAGGAGAACCATGTCTCGCCCTCTCAACCGACGTCTCTTCATGCGCCAGGGGGCCCTGGCCGCCGTGACCATCGCCGCGGGAGGTGGCCTGATCTCCGCCTGCGGCTCCGGCGAACCGGTGGCCGCTCCGTCCGTCGGCGCCTCCTCCGGGACGCGCCGGGCCGGTGGCACGTTGCGCGCGGCCTTCGTCGGCGGCGGCGCGTCCGAGACCCTCGACTTCTTCAACGGGCCGACCCCGCTCGACCTGGTGCGGGCCCGCGCGTGGCACGGCGGTCTCGGAGATCTCGACCCCGGCGCCGCGGACGGCGTGCGCTACGGGGTGCTCCAAGGCATCGACGTGTCGCAGGACCTGGGCACCTACACGCTGCACCTGCGGCCCGGGGTGCGGTTCACCGACGGGTCCACGCTGACGTCCGCCGACGTGCTGTACTCCCTGACGACGCTCGCGTCCGCGAGCAAGCTGCCGGTCTTCCGGATGGCCGCGGCCAACTTCGACCTCGCCAAGGCCAAGGCGGACGGCGACCTGAAGGTGGTGCTGCCGGCCGTCCGCCCGATCGCGGACGGACGCATGATCCTGTGCCAGGGCAACTTCCTCGTGGTCAAGGAGGGGACGAAGCAGTTCTCGATCGGAATGCCGAGCTGCGGGCCCTTCAAGCTCACCGCCTTCACCGCGGGGCAGGGCGCCGCGTTCACGCGGAACGACGACTACTACGGCCCCGCCCCTCGCCTCGACGGGCTGGAACTGCGCTCGATCGCGGACTCCGATGCCCGGGCGGGTGCGCTGACCAGCGGCGAGGTCGATTTCGTGCACGATCTGGCCCCCGTCACCGCGCACACGTTGTCCGGCAACAGCGCGATCGACGTCGTGCCGTCCAAGAGCCCCTACCTGGTGGGCCTGTCCTTCCGCATGAACATGAACGTCAAGCCGTTCGACGACCAGCGGGTTCGCGAGGCGTTCAAGCTCGCCGCCGACCGTGAGGCCATGGTGCGGACGGTGTTCTACGGCAACGCCACCGTGGGCAACGACCTGCCCGCGCTGGGTTTCCCCGACTACGCCGAGGGTCTTGCGCAGCGCGCGCACGACCCGGACCGGGCCCGCGCCCTGCTGAAGGAGGCGGGTGCCGAGGGCATGGAGGTCGTGCTGACCACCGGCCCGGAGACCCCCGGCATGGTGGAGGTGGCGACGCTCTACGTCGAGGACCTCAAGAAGATCGGGGTGAAGGCCACGCTCAAGGAACTGCCGCCCGGGCAGCTCTTCGCCGACTTCGCGTCCTACGCGCGGTTGCCGCTGGCGGGGTCCTACCAGGTACCGGTCCCCGCCCTTTCGACCTACCAGATCACCACGGCCGGGGGCACTCCCGCGGCCTTCGGCTGGAAGCGCCCGGACGTCGACGCGCTCGTGTCCGAGGCCCGCGCGCAGAGCGATCCGGCGGAGGCGAAGAAGACCGGTGGCGAGGCGCAGCAGAAGCTGTGGGAGGGCGGCAACACCGTGGTGCCGGTCTTCAAGCCTTACGTCAACGCCCAGGTGAAGGGGCTGACCGGTATCCAGGACGACCTGTTCGAGCAGTTCCCCGGCTTTTCCCGGGCGGCTCTGCCGTGAGCTGGGCGGTCTTCGTGGGCCGCCGTCTCGCGCTCGCGGCCGCGTCCCTCGCCGTGCTGTCGGGCGTCGTCTTCGCCGCCACGGCGGTGCTGCCGGGGGACGCGGTGAGCGCCGTCGCGGGGGTGAACGCGTCCGCGGAGGACCGGGCCCGCGTGCGGGCGAGCCTCGGCCTGGACGGGCCGGTGGTCGAAAGGTACGCCGCGTGGGCGTCCCACGCGCTGCGCGGTGATCTGGGCACCGGGTTCGTCGGGAACCGGCCGGTCGCCCAGGTGCTGGCCGACCGTCTCCCCAACAGCGTGATCCTCGCCGGTCTGACCCTCGTCGTCGCCGCGCCGGCGGCGGTGCTGCTCGGGCTGTGGTCCGGGCTGCGGGCGGGTGGCGCCGCCGACCGGTTGGTCACCACCTCGGCACAGGTGGCGGCGGGAGTCCCGGAGTTCGTGTCGGCGGCACTGCTGATCACCGTGCTGTCGGTGCGCCTCGGGCTGCTTCCCCGGGTGTCGCTCGTGCCGCTCGGCGGCGGGCCCTTCGACGCCCCGCGGACCCTGGTGCTGCCCGTCCTCACCCTCACCGGGGTCGTGACGGCGACCGCCACCCGCCTGATCCGGGCGTCGGTGGCGGACGTCGTCGCGTCCCCCTACGTGGAGGCGGCCCGGCTCAACGGCGTGCGCGGCCTGCGCCTGGCGCTGCGTCACGTCCTGCCCAACGCCGCCGGCCCCGCCGTCCAGGCGCTCACGCTCGCCGCGGGCGCGCTGGTGGGCGGCGCCGTGGTGGTGGAAACCGTCTTCGACTATCCGGGGATCGGCAGGGAGCTCGAACAGGCCGTCGCCGCCCGGGACATCCCCATGGTGCAGGGCATCGCGATGGCGTCGGCCGCGATGATGCTGCTGATCCTTCTGCTGGGGGACGTCTGCGGGCGGTCGCTCGACCCGATGCGGGGGGAGCGGCGGTGACGGCCACCCTGGAGGCGCGGGTCCGGCCCGGCGGTCCGCGGGCGCGGCCGGGCCGGCGTCCGCCGCTGCTCGCCGCGGCCGGGACGCTCGTGGTCGTCGCGATCGCCTTGGCCGGACCCCTGATCGCGCCGTACGGTCCGGCCGAGCGGCTCGGACTGCCCTTTCAGGGCCCCGGCGGCGGGCACCCGCTGGGCACCGACTTCCTCGGACGTGACGTGCTGAGCCGCGTGCTGTGGGGAGGCCGGACGCTCGTCCTCACGGCGATCGGCGCGACCGTCGTGGCGACGGTCGTGGGAATGACCGCGGGCGTGCTGGCCGGGCTCGCGTCCCGCCGTACCGGCGAGGTCGTGTCGCGGCTCGTGGACGTGCTGACGGTGCTTCCCGCGCTGCTGCTCATCCTCGTGCTCGCCGCCGGCTTCCCCGGCAGCGACCTGGCCGTGGTGGCCGCCGTCGCGCTCGCCACCGCCCCGTTCTCGGTCCGAGTGCTGGGCGCGGCGACCCGCCGGATCGCGACCACCGGTTACGCCGAGGCGGCGCTGGCCCGCGGAGACGGCAAGTGGGCCGTGCTGCTCCATGACGTCCTGCCCAACATCGCCGGACCGGCCCTCGCGGACGCGGCGCTGCGCCTGGTCGCGGCCCTCCACCTCACGGCGACGGCCGGCTTTCTCGGCCTCGGCCGCGGGGCACCGACTGCGAACTGGGGGCGCATGGTCAGCGAGAACCTCTCCGGCGCCTCCCTGTCCGCCGCGCCCTTCCTCGCGCCGACGCTGCTCCTCGTACTGCTGTCGGTGTGCGTCGGCCTGCTCGCCGACCGGTTCGCCGGCATCGCGTCGGGAGGCCGGCGGTGAGCGGGGACGCCGAAGACCTCCTACGCGTGGCGGGACTGACGCTCGGCCCGGTCGGCGGCGGCCGGCCCGTGCTCCGGGAGGCGACGCTCACTCTGGCGCCCGGACGGGTCCTGGGCGTGGTCGGGCGGTCCGGCTCCGGCAAGAGCAGCCTGGCGCTGAGCCTGCTCGGCCGCGTGCGGCCCGGTCTTGAGCGCCGGTCCGGCATGGTGCGGGTGGCGGGGCTCGATCCGTTCGACCCGCGGGCGCCGCGCCTGCTACGCGGCCGGGTGGTGTCGTACATGGGGCAGGACCCGGCCGCCTCGCTCAATCCCGCCCTGCGGATCGGCGCACAGATGGCGGAGGCGGTCCGGGTCCGCTCCCCGGGGACGGCGGACGTCGCCGGGCAGGTCCGCGAGCTCCTGGCGTCGGTGCGGCTGCCGACCGACCGGGCGTTCCTGCGGCGCCGTCCCCATCAGGTCTCCGGCGGGCAGGCGCAGCGGGTGGCCCTCGCCGCCGCCCTCGCCGGCGCGCCGCGGCTCCTGGTGCTGGACGAGCCGACCAGCGGACTGGACGTCCCGCTGGCCCGTCAGATGCGGGAACTCGTGGCCGCCTCGCTGCGGCGCGCCGGCCGCGCGATGGTGCTCGTCAGCCATGATCCCGGCCTGGTGGCGGACCTGGCCGACGAGGTGGTCCGGCTGGAGGACGGACGGATCGTCGCGTCCGGGTCGCCGGCCGAGGTGCTCCCCGCGCGCGTCACGCCGGAGGCGGACCACGCGCGCGCCCCGACCCGGCGGGCGGGCGCCGCTGGAGCCGGCGTGCTCGAGGTGCGCGGCCTGTCCGCGCGGCACGGCCGCACCACGGTCCTCCAGGACGTCTCGCTGACCGTCCCCGGTGGCACGTGCACCGCGCTGGTCGGGCCGTCCGGCTCCGGCAAGACCACGCTGGCCCGCTGCCTGGCCGGGCTGCACCCGATCGCGGGAGGCACGGTCTCGTGGAGGGAGGCGGAGACGCCGCACGCCCGGGGGCGCGGTCGAGCGGTGCAGTACGTGGCTCAGGATTCCGTCGGCGCGCTGAATCCGCGCGAAACCGTGCGGACGGCTCTGCTCCGGCCGCTCAGGGGCCTGCGCGGCATGCCCGCGCGGGACGCCGCCGCCGAGGCGGAGCGGACGCTCGGGCTCGTCGGCCTGGCTCCGGGTTTCCTCGCGCGGCGGCCGGGGGAGCTGTCCGGAGGCGAGCGGCAGCGGGTCAACCTCGCCCGCGCGCTGGCGGGCGCACCCCGCGTGCTGGTCTGCGACGAGATCACCTCCGCGCTGGACCGGGAGATCGGCGACGGCGTCCTCGACCTCCTGACCTCGCTGCGCCGGACGCTGGGCCTGACCGTGCTCCTGGTGACGCACGACCCGGCCGCGGCGGCGCGGTACGCCGACCAGGTCGTCGCGCTCGACGGCGGCCGGATCGCCGAGGCGGGCGTGCCGGGCCTGGTGCGGGCTTCGCCGAGCCCGGCCGATGACCCGTTCCGTGTTCCACTCCTGCGTCCGGCGGCGGACCCGGCGGAATGAACGGGGCCGGGAGGACGCGTGGTGGTCGCCTCCTCCCGGCCCCCTGCGGGTGCCTCACATCGGAGGGACCATCTCGGCCAGGGCCTGCTTGTCGATCTTGCCGACGGGTGTCAGCGGCATGGCCGCGACCTCCACCACCTGGTCGGGGCTCTTGTAGCTCGCCAGGCCCCGCTCCTTGAGGAAGGTGGCGAGCTCACGCGTGCCAGGAAGATCTCCCGTGGAGACCAGGAACGCCACGGACCGCTCACCCCACCGCTCGTCCGGAGCCCCCACCAGGGCCGCGGACGTGATCGCGGGGTGGGCGAGCAGGTGCTCCTCCACTTCGGCCGCCGCGATCTTCTCGCCGCCGCGGTTGATCTGGTCCTTGACCCGGCCGACGACGACGAGATGCCCCGAGGGGAGCACGCGGACGACGTCTCCGGTGCGGTAGAAGCCGTCCGCGGTGAAGGCGACGCGGTTGTGCGCCTCGGCCCGGTAGTAGCCGCGCGGGGTGTACGGGCCGCGGGTGAGCAACTCGCCCGCGACACCGTCCGGCACCGGGGCGCCGCCGGAGTCGACGACGAGGATCTCGTCGTCCGGGGAGATCGGGCGGCCCTGGGTGGTGCAGACGAGGTCCTCGGGGTCGTCCAGCCGGGTGAGGTTGATCAGCCCCTCGGCCATGCCGAAGACCTGCTGGACCGTCACGCCGAGCGCGGGACCGAGGGCGCGGGCGACGTCGTCGGGGAGCCGCGCCCCGCCGACCTGGAGCACCTTCAGGCTGCTCAGGTCCGCGTCGGTGGACGCGGCCTCGTCCATCCAGTGCGGGACCAGGGGCGGGGTGAGCGAGGTGATGGTCACGCGCTCACGCTCGATGAGAGGGAAGGCGGTCTGCGGGCTCGGGTCGGGCGACACCACGACCGTGCCCCCGGCGGTGAGCGTGCCGAGCACGCCCGGGCAGGCCAGGGTGAAGTTGAAGGCGATCGGCAGGACGGCGAGGTAGACCGAGTCGTCGCCGAGACCGCAGATCTCGGCCGCGGCACGGGCGTTGTAGGCGTAGTCGTCGTGTGTGCGCGGGATGAGCTTGGGCAGACCCGTGGTGCCTCCGGAGTGCAGGAGCAGGGCCAGGTCACCCGCGGCCGGCTCGCCCTGGGGCCGATCCCGCGGCACGTCCGCGGAGCCATGGGCGAGACCGTCCGCGGTGCCCTCCAGGAGGTCGCCGAACGCGGTGAACAGCGGATGGTTCCCCGGATCGCCGAGCACGATCGCCCGCCGTAGCGTGCCGCCGCCCGGCTGCCCGGCGAGGACCTCCAGGAGCATCTCCCGGTAGTCGAAGCGGGCGTGCCTGTCGGGGATGACGCAGACCGTCGCGCCGGAGACGTGCAGCAGATGGCCGATCTCGGTGCGGCGGTGTCCCGGCATGGCGTGCACCGGCACGGCGCCGACCCTCTGCAGGGCGAACCAGAGCAGGACGAACTCCGCGCGGTTCGGGAGCTGGACGACCACACGATCACCCGGACGCAGCCCCAGCCGCCGCAATCCCGCCGCGAGCCGGTCCACGTCCGCCTGGAGACGGGAGTAGGTCCAGCAGCGGTCACCGTCGACGAGGGCGGTCCGCAGCGGACGGTCCGCGGCCCATATGTCCAGCAGGTCGGCGAACGTACGGCCGGTCCAGTGGCCGGCGGCGCGGTACCGCTCCGCGGCGTCGCCGGGCCAGCCCGGGTGGGTTGTCGTCATGGTGATCCCTTCTCGAGTTCTGATCCGTTGTGGCGCGTGCTCGGGTTTTGTGTCTAAGATCGGGCGACGAAAATGATAACCATTTTCCTTACTATCGCGCTGGATGTCCGTCCCGGATGGCCGTACCGGCGAGAACCCGCGCAAATCTGAGAGCCCGACCCGAGGGGTGTTCATCCGTGAGTGACGAGCAGTCCGTCATCGAGTACGCGCCGGACCATCCCGAGTCGCCACCACCCACCGGAGCAGTGGACGACGTGCGCGCCGCGGTGGCCGAGGCGCTGAAACTGCCTGCGGAGGAGATCGGTGAGGAGCGCGACCTCTTCGAGATCGGCCTCGACTCCCTCGCCCTGATGGGGCTCGTCGGCGCCTGGCGCCGCGAGGGCAGCGCCGTCACCTTCCAGGACCTGGTCGAGGAACCGACGCTCAGCGCCTGGTCGGCCCTGCTGAGGCGGAGATCGCCGCGGCCCGAATCACCTCGGCCCGAATCACCTGGGCCCGTTCCGGTGCCCGCCGCCGAGCCGGCCTCCGAGGACGACGAGAAGACGCCGTTCCCTCTGGCGACCATGCAGCACGCCTACTGGATCGGCCGGCAGGACGGTCAGCCCCTCGGCGGGGTCGCCGCCCACTTCTACGTCGAACTCGACGGCGCGGGCGTCGACCCCGGACGGCTCGGCGTCGCCCTGCGGGCCCTGACCGAACGCCACGGCATGCTGCGGGCCCGGTTCGACGACGACGGCCGTCAGCACGTCGGCGACGCCACGGGCGGCCTCGTCGTGCACGACCTGCGGGATCAGGAGCCGGACGACGTGGCGCGGACGCTGGAAAGCCTGCGCGAGCGGCAGACCCACGGCCGGCTCGACCTCGCCGCCGGGCAGGTGTTCCAGGTCTCCCTGTGCCTGCTGCCCGGCGGGCGCACCCGGCTCCAGCTCGACCTGGACATGATGGCCGGGGACGCCATGAGCCTGCGCGTCCTGCTCGCGGACCTGCGCCGGCTCTACGAGAACCCCGGCGAGCCGCTGCCCGCCCTGACCCTCGACTACCGGCGATACCTCGCCGAACGCCCCCGGAGGCGGGGCGGCGAACGCGAGCGCGCCGCCCGATGGTGGCGGGACCGGCTTCCCGAGCTTCCGCGGGCGCCCCGGCTGCCGACGACCGTCGACCCGCTGCGGCCGGTGTCGGCCGCCGACTCCGCGCTCACCCACTCGCGGCGGCTGCACCACTGGCTCGACCCCGACGCCAAGGCCGCGCTCTACGCCCGGGCGCGGGAACGGGGCATCACCCCGGCCGCGGTGCTGGCCACCGCGTTCGCCGAGGTCATCGCCGCCTGGAGCGACACCCAGCGCTTCCTGCTCAATCTCCCGCTGTTCGACCGGGAGATGTTCACCCCCGATGTGGCCGGACTCGTCGGCGACTTCAGCGGTTCCGTCCTGCTCGACGCCGACCTGCGTGCCGCGCTGCCCTTCGCCGAGCAGGCCCTGCGGCTCCAGGGCGGCCTGCGCGAGGCGATCTCCCACGGCGCCTACGGCGGCGTCGAGGTGCTGCGCGACCTCGCCCGCGCCGAAGGCGGCCCGGTGCTCGCGCCCGTCGTCTACACCAGCGCCATCGGCCTGGGCGAGATCTTCGCCCCCGACGTGCAGGCGAGCTTCGGACGCCCTGTCTGGATCATCTCCCAGGGGCCTCAGGTCTTCCTCGACGCCCAGGTGACCGAGCTCGACGGCGGCCTCCTGCTCAACTGGGACGTCCGCGACGGCGTTCTCGCCTCCGGCGTGCCGGACGCGGCCTTCGACGCCTACCGCCGCCTGGTCACCGACCTCGTCACCACCGGCGAGGCCTGGCTGCGGCCGTTTGAGCCGATGCCGGCCGATCGCCTGCCGGCGGTCCGCGCCGTCGCCGCGCTGCCGCCGTCTCCGCCGCCGGGCCATGCCGTGCACGTCCCGTTCTTCCGGCTGGCCGACGAGCACCCCACCAGGATCGCCGTCGTGCGGGAGGACGGCTCCACGATGACCTACGGCGAGCTGTCCACCTCGGCGCGCAAGATGGCCGCCCTGCTGCGCCGCCATGGTGTGCGGGACGGCGACATCGTGACGGTCACCCTGCCCAAGGGGGCCGACCAGATCACCGCCGTCCTCGGCGTGCTCGCCGCGGGCGCCGCCTACGCGCCCATCGGCGTCGAGCAGCCGGCCGTCCGCCGCGTCCGCATCCACGAGGTGGCCGGCGCGTCCGTCATCATCACCGACGACGCTCACGCGCACCTGTCGGCGGACGTGCCCGGGCTCACCGTCGTCCGGCTCGCCGACGCGGAGGCCGAGGCTCCCGCGAGCGTCGCGCGCCCGGGGCCGGACAGCCCCGCCTACCTGCTGTTCACCTCGGGGTCGACCGGCACCCCCAAGGGGGTGGAGGTCCCGCACCGCGCCATCGTCAACACGGTCGAGGCGATGGGCGCCCAGTTCGATCTCGGCCCCGGCGACGGCACGCTCGCGATCTCGGCCCTCGACTTCGACCTGGCGGCCTACGACATCTTCGCGCCGCTGTCGGCCGGCGGGCGGGTGGTCGCAGTCGGCCAGGAGTACCGGCGCGACGCCCATCAGTGGGCCCATCTCGTCCGCGAGCATGGCGTCACCATCGTCCAGTGCGTGCCGGCACTCCTGGACCTGCTCCTCGCGGCCGCCACCGGCCCCGGGCTCGGTGACACGCCGCGCCTGGTCCTGCTCGGCGGCGACTGGGTCGGGCTCGACCAGCCGGCCCGGCTGCGGGCGCTCGTCCCCGGCTGCCGGTTCGTGGCGCTCGGGGGCGTGACCGAGGCCGCCGTCCACTCCACGGTCTTCGAGGTGACGCGGGTCGACCCCTCGTGGCGGTCCATCCCGTACGGCGTGCCGTTGCGCGACACGCTGGCCCGTGTCGTGGACGGACGCGGCCGGGACTGCCCCGACCACGTGCCGGGGGAGCTGTGGTTCGGTGGTCGCGGCGTCGCCACCGGGTACCGGGGCGATCCGGAGCGCACCGCGGACCGGTTCGTCGAGCACGACGGCGAACGCTGGTACCGCACCGGCGACCTGGCCCGATACCGGCCCGACGGCGTTCTGGAGTTCCTCGGCCGCGCGGACCACCAGGTGAAGATCGGCGGGCACCGCATCGAGCTCGGCGAGGTCGAGGCGGCGCTCGAGGATCATCCCGGTGTGCTGCACGCCGTGGCCGCCGTCGTGGAGACGCCCGCCCGCCGTCTCGCCGTCGCGGTGTCGCCGGCGGGCGGCGAGCTGGACCCGGAGGCGTTGCGCGACCGGGCGGCGCAGCGGCTGCCCGCCCACATGCTGCCCGATCGCGTCCTGGTGCTGGACATGATGCCGCTCACCGGCAACGGCAAGCTCGATCGCGCGGCCGTCCAGCGGGCCCTGGACGCCGCCGCCAGGGATCGCCCCGTGCGGTCGGAGGAACCGGCCGGACCGGTGGAGGCCGCGGTCGCGCAGGTGTGGCGCGAGCTCCTGGACGTCCCCCACGTGGGGCGCGGCGACGGCTTCTTCGCCCTCGGCGGCGACTCGCTGGTCGCCACCCGCGTGATCGGCCGCCTGCGCGTCGCCGGCCTCGCGGGCGCTCGCGTGGCCACGCTGTTCGCCAACCCGGTCCTGCGCGAGTTCTGCGCGCACCTTCGGGACGGGAGCGAGCCCGGCGACGCCGCGCGGGCGGTCATCACGCCGGATCGCCGTCACGCCCACGACCCGTTCCCGCTCACCGACGTGCAGGCCGCCTATCACACCGGACGCGACCCCGGGTTCGCCCTCGGCGGCGTGGGGACCTGGCACTACAGCGAGTTCGACGGTACGGACGTCGACGTGGAACGGCTCGGCCGGGCCTGGCGCGCCCTCGTCACCCGCCACGACATGCTGCGCGCCGTCATCGAGGACGGCACGCAGACCGTGCTGGAGACCGTGCCCCCGTTCGTGATCGAGTGCGAGGAGGCGGACGCGTCCGGAGCCGCCCGCGCCCTGGCGACGCTGCGCGAACGGATGTCCCATCAGGTGCGCGACCCGGCGCGGTGGCCGCTGTTCGACATCGCCGCCGTACGCTACCCCGGGCCCGCGGGTGAGGCCCGCACCCGCGTCGCCGTCGGTCTCGACTACCTCGTGCTGGACGCGCTGTCCATCACGAACCTCTACGCCGAGCTCAACACGCTCTACGCCGATCCCCAGGCCGAGCTGCCCCCCATCGACCTGTCGTTCCGCGACTACCTCACCCAGCTCCCGCTCGACCCGGCGTCCGTGGAGCGGGCCCGGTCCCACTGGGAGAAACGACTGGAGGAGTTGCCGCCCGCTCCCGCGCTGCCGTTCAGCCGGGATCCGGCGCTGCTGGGACCGCCCCGGTTCACCCGCAGGCGACTGCGCCTCGACGCGGCGCGCTGGGGACGCGTCAGAGATCAGGCGGCGCGCCATGGCCTGACCCCGTCCACCGTCCTGCTCGCGGCGTACGGGGAGGTCCTCACGACCTGGAGCGGCGCCGAGTCGGTCACCGTCACCCTCACGCTGTTCAACCGCCGTGACGTGCACCCGCACGTCCATCGCGTGCTCGGCGACTTCACGTCCCTGTCGCTGGCCGCCTACCACCGGGACGAGGGCGGCTGGCCGGCGGCGGCCTCCGCCCTGCAGCGGCGGCAGGCCGAGGACCTGGACCACCAGGACGTGCCGATCGCGTGGCTGCTGCGGGAGTTCGCCCGCCGCGCCGGCACCGTGGACGCCGCCGCGCCTGTGGTGTTCACCAGCGCGCTCGGCGTCGGTGACGCGGCACTCGCCGACCCCGCCAAGGGGTTCCCGCGGAAGGTATGGGGAATTTCCCAGTCGCCCCAGGTCTGCCTGGACAACCAGGTCACCGAGGAGTCCGGCGAGCTGGTCGTCACGTGGGACGCCGTCGAGGAGCTGTTCGGCGAGGGCGTGCTGGACGCCATGTTCGCCGCCCACACGCGGCTGCTCCACCACCTGGCCGACGGTGACTGGGCGGCGGCGCTTCCCGACCTGCTTCCGGCGGCCCAGCGGGAACGGCGCGCCGCGGCGGCTCTGGAAGAGCAGGGCATGCCCATCCCGCCGCGGCTGCTTCACGAGGGCTTCTTCGCGCACGCGGCCTCGACGCCGACGCGGGTCGCCCTGGTCACCGCAGACGGCGCCACCACGTCGTACGGCGCGCTGGCGGACGGGGCGCTGCGCGTCGCCGCCGCCCTCCGCTCGCACGGCGTCCGCGAGGGCGACCTCGTCGCCGTCACGCTCCCCAAGGGGCCCGACCAGGTCATGGCGGTGCTGGGCGTCCTCGCGGCCGGAGCGGCCTACGTGCCGATCGGCCTCGACCAGCCCGCGGAGCGGCGCGACAGGATGCGGGCCGCCGCGGGGATCCGCCTCACCATCGGGCCGGCCTCGCTCGGGGAGGCCGCGCCGCGGCCCGCCGGGCACCGGGTGCTGGCCCTCGGCGAGGCGCTGGAGCATTCCCCGCTGGACGGCCCCGCGCGCCCGCCCGTCCACACGCTCGCCTACGTGATCTTCACGTCCGGCTCGACCGGGGAGCCGAAGGGAGTGCGGATCACGCACGCCGCGGCCTGGAACACCGTCTTCGACATCAACGCGCGCCACGGCGTCGGCCCCGCCGACCGGGTGTTCGCGTTGTCCGCGCTGGACTTCGACCTGTCGGTCTACGACGTCTTCGGCCTGCTGTCGGCGGGCGGCTCCCTGCTGATCCCCGGCGACGACCTGCGGCGCGAACCCGCGAAATGGCCCGAGCTCGTGCGCCGGCACGGCGTGACGGTGTGGAACACCGTGCCGGCGCTCCTCGACCTCCTCCTGGAGGCCGAGGAACACGCCCCCACCGGGGCCCTGCGCGGCCTGCGGGCCGCGCTGATCTCCGGCGACTGGATCGGCCTCGACCTGCCGGGCAGGCTGCGCGAGCGCGCACCCGAGTGCCGTTTCGTCGCCATGGGAGGCGCGACCGAGGCGTCCATCTGGTCCAACACCTTCACCGTGGACGAGGTGGACCCGAGCTGGGCGTCCATCCCCTACGGGCGCCCGCTGACGGGTCAGCGTTACTGGGTCGTCGACGGCGGCGGCCGCGACTGCCCTGACTGGACGGCAGGAGAACTCTGGATCGGCGGTGCGGGACTCGCCGACGGATACCAGGGCGACCCGCCGCGAACGGCGGAGAAGTTCGTCATGCGGGACGGGGAGCGCTGGTATCGCACGGGAGACCTCGGCCGATACCGCCCGGACGGGCTGATCGAGTTCCTCGGCCGGATGGACACCCAGCTCAAGATCGCCGGGCATCGGATCGAGGCCGGCGAGGTCGAGGCGGTCGCCGAAGCCCACCCGCACGTCACGCGCGCCGCCGTGGTGGCCGTGGGGGAGCGCACCGCCCGGCGGATGGTCGCCTTCGCCGTCGTCCGCGACGACGTGGACGGTGCTGTGGTCGGTGCTGTGAATGGTGCTGCGGACGGGCCCGGCTCAGGTGTCCTCGCCGACCGCCTGCACGCCTGGTTCGGCGAGCGCCTGCCCGCCTACGCCGTCCCCTCCCAGGTGCTGACGCTGCCCGCGCTGCCGCTGACGGCCAACGGCAAGGTCGACCGCACCGCCCTGACCGCCCTGGCCCTGCGGGAGGCGCGGTCCACCGCGGCCGAAGCCCCCCGGGGCGAGGTCGAAACCGCTCTGGCCGAGCTGTGGGAGACCCGGCTGCCCGGCACGGCCCGGGACCGGAACGCCAACTTCTTCACCATCGGCGGGGACAGCCTGTCCGCGATCCGCCTGCTCACCGCCGTGGAACGGCGGTTCGGGGCCGGCGTCCCGATACGCAGGTTCCTCGCGGCACCGACCATCGCCGCCCTGGGCGCCGAGATCACCAGAACCGTGGCCGCCGACGCGGCCGAGATCGAAAGCGGGGAGCTGTGACCATCACCGAGCTGCTGGCCCGGTACGCACGTGACGGTGTCGACCTGTGGGCGCAGGACGGCCACCTGCGGTTCCGCGCGCCGAAGGGCTACCTGACCGAGGAACGGCGGGCGGAGCTGCGCGCGCACAAGGACGCGATCCTTCGCCACCTGGCCGAGACGGAGGAGGCCGCCACGCTCCGCCACGACGAGGCCGCACGTCACGACGCCTTTCCCCTGACCAGCGTCCAGGCCGCCTACCTGATCGGCCGGGCCGACGCCTACGCCTACGGGGGCGTCGCCTGCCACGCCTACGTCGAGCTGGACTACCCCGACCTCGGCGAGGAGCGCGTCGCCGCGGTCTGGCGGAGCCTCATCGCACGACACGACATGCTGCGCGCGGTCGTGCACGCCGACGGCTACCAGCGGGTCCTGCCCGAGGTACCCGGCCTGGCCGTCACCGTCACGCGCGCGGCCGGCGCGCCGGAGGCCGAGGCGGCCCGCCGGGAGACCCGCGCCAGGATGTCGACGCGCCGGAGCCCGGCCGACCGGTGGCCGCTCTTCGACGCGCACATCACGCGCGGACCAGGTGGGGCCGTCCTGCACCTGTCGTTCGACATGCTCGCCGTCGACCACGCGAGCGTGCGGATCCTCCTGGCCGAGTTCCACGCCCTGTACGAGGGGAGCGCGGCCGAGCCGGCGCCGCTCGCGGTGACCTTCCGCGACGTGGTGCTCGCCCGGCGGGCCCTGGCCGACACCCCCGCCTGCGCCCGCGACCGCGAGTACTGGACCGGGCGGCTGGAGTCTCTCCCGCCCGCTCCGGAACTGCCGCTCGCCGAGCCCTGGGCCGCCGGCGAGCGGCCCGCCGCCGGCCCCGTCGCGTTCCACCGCCTGGAGCGGTCGCTGCCTCCGGCCGCCCGGGAACGCCTGATCCGGCGCGCCTCCGAGCACGGCCTGACCCTGCCGACGGTGCTCCTCACCGCGTACGCCGAGGTCGTCGGCCGCTGGTCGCGCGGCGCCAGGTTCACCCTCAACGTGCCGACGGTCGACCGCCCGCCCCTGCACGAGGACATCGACCGGATCGTCGGCGACTTCACCACGCTCGAACTGCTCGAAGTGGACCTGACCGAGCCCGTCGGCTTCACCGAGCGGGTGCGGGCCGTGAGCGCCCGTCTGCTCGAAGACCTGGAGCACACCCTGGTTCACCGGGTCCGACGTGCTGGCCGAGCTGTCCCGCCGCGCCGCCGCGCCGGTGCTGATGCCCGTCGTGTTCACCAGCGCCCTCGGGACGGCCGTACCGGACGGGACAGGGCCGGACGGGACGGGGCCGGAGGTCTCCTACGCGATCACCCAGACCCCGCAGGTGTGGCTGGACTGCCAGGTCATGGAGCGGGGAGAGGCCCTCGTCCTGTCCTGGGACGTCCGCGACGGCGTCCTGCCCGAGGGCCTCGCCGAGGACATGTTCGGCAGCTACGTCGCCCTGGTGGAGCTTCTGGGCGCGGAGGGCGGCGAGGCGCTCGCCGCGTGGACGGCCCCGGCCCGCGTCGAGCCGCCCCCGGCCCAGATCGCCCGGCGGGCCGAGGTCAACGCCACCGAGGGCCCGCTGCCGGACGCGCTGCTCCACGAAGCCTTCCTCGCCCGGGCGCTCGCCGCCCCCGGCGCGACCGCGGTGGAGACGCCGGACCGCACCCTGACCTACGGCCGGCTCCTCGGTCGGGCGGCGGCGGTCGCCGACCGGCTGGCCGCGGCGGGCCTGCGCCCCGGCGAACCGGTGGCCGTGTGGATGGACAAGGGCTGGGAACAGATCGTCGCCGTCCTCGGCACCCTGATGGCGGGGGGCGCCTACCTGCCCGTCGACACCGCGCAGCCCGTGGTCCGCCGCGACGCCATCCTCGCCGACGCCGCCGTGCGGATCGCGCTCACCCAGTCGTGGCTGGCCGAGATCGGCGACCTGCCCGCGGGCGTGTCCGCCGTCGTCGTGGACGGGCTGCCGGAAGGCGCCCCGCCCGATGCCCTGCCCGCACGCCGCGTGGCGCCCGACGATCTCGCCTACGTCATCTACACCTCCGGCTCCACGGGCACGCCGAAGGGCGTGATGATCAGCCACCGGGCCGCGCTCAACACCGTCGAGGACATCAACCGCCGATACGGCGTCACCGGGGACGACCGCGTGCTCGGCATCGCCGGCCTCGGCTTCGACCTGTCGGTCTACGACATCTTCGGCCCGCTGTCGGCCGGGGGCGTCCTCGTGCTGCCCGACGCGGCACGCCGCGGCGACCCCTCCCACTGGGCCGAGCTCATCTCCGGCCAGGGTGTCACGGTCTGGAACTCGGTGCCCGGCCAGATGCAGATGCTCTGCGACTGGCTGCGCTCCGAGCCCCCGAGCGCCGGCCGGACGCTGCGCCTGGCCATGCTGTCCGGGGACTGGATTCCGGTGGCGCTGCCCGACGAGGCGCGCACGCTCCTCCCCGGCCTGCGGGTCGTCTCCCTCGGCGGCGCCACCGAAGGCTCCATCTGGTCGATCGCCCACCCGATTGGCGGGGTGGACACCGCCAGGCCCAGCATCCCGTACGGCAAGCCCCTGACGAACCAGTACTTCGCCGTGCTCGACCACGCCATGCGGCCCCGGCCCGACTGGGTCACCGGAGAGCTGTACATCGGCGGCGCCGGGGTGGCCATGGGCTACCTCAACGACGACGCCCGTACGGCCGAGCGCTTCGTCACCGACCCTGCCGACGGCGCGCGGATCTACCGCACCGGCGACCTCGGACGTTACCTTCCGGACGGGACCATCGAGTTCCTGGGCCGCAAGGACGCCCAGGTGAAGATCCGCGGCTACCGGATCGAACTGGCCGAGGTGGAGGCCGCCGTGCAGGCGCACCCGGCGGTCGCCGCCGGCGCGGTCGTCGTGGACGACTCGGCCGCCGGTGGACGCCGCCTGGCGGCGTTCGTCGAGACCGCGCGCCGCGACCCCGGCGCCTCCGGGTCCCGGGCCGCCGCCGGAGTTCACGAGGCCGCGGCCGGCGCCGTACGGCACGCCTCGGCGGAGGTCGACGCCGAGCGGCTGGCCGCATTCCTGGAGGCGCTCGACGAGGTCGCGCTGTCGGTGATGAGCCGGGTGCTCACCGAGGCCGGGCTGTTCGCCGGCGGCGCCGCGCACACGGCCGAGGAGGTCTGCGCGGCGCTGCGCTCCACCCCCCGTCACCGGCACGTCGTGCGCCGCTGGCTGCGCGTGCTGTCCGGACGGGGCCGCATGACGTCCGACAACGGCACCTTCACCCTGCTGCGCGCCGCCTCGGCGGAGGAACTGGACGACGCCTGGAAGCGGGCGGCCGACCTGGAACGCGAGGTGGGCTGGAGCACCGAACTGCTGGAGGTGATGCGCACCTGCGCTGATCGGCTCGCCGACCTGGTGGCCGGCGACGTCGACATCCGCGCGCTGCTCTTCCCCGGGGCCGGCACGGACGCGGCCGACGCGGCCTACCGCGACAACCTGGCCATCCGGCACCTCAACCAGGGCGTCGTGGCCGCCGTCCGGGAGATCGCCGCGGGCCACGCGGGGGAGGAGCGGCTGCGCGTCCTGGAGGTGGGCGGAGGCGTCGGCGGCACGACCGGCGAGCTCGTGCCGGCGCTCGCGGAGTTCGGCGTGGACTACCTGTTCACCGACTCCTCCGCGTTCTTCCTCAACGAGGCGCGGGAACGGTTCGCCGACCACCCCTGGGTGCGCTACGAACGCTTCGACGTCGACGAGGACATCCGCGCACAGGGGTTCGTGCCGAACTCCTTCGACGTCGTGGTGTGCGCCAACACGCTCCACGCGGCGTCCGACGCGGAGACGGCGATGTCCCGGCTGCGTGAGCTGCTGGTACCCGGAGGCCATCTGGTGTTCGTCGAGAACACCAAGGACGACCACGCGCCGCTGCTGGTGTCCATGGAGTTCCTGGAGGTCGCCGGGCGCGCCTGGACGGACCTTCGCGCGCACACCGGGCAGTCCTTCCTCACCGCCTCCCAGTGGCGGGAGGTGCTGGCCCGTCACGGCGCCGCGGACGTTCTCACACTCCCCGAACCGGGCGACCCGCTGGCCGCGACCGGCCAGGAGCTGTTCCTCGCCCGGATGAAGACCGACCGCGTCCACACGACCATCGGCGAACTCGCCCGCGGCGCCTCGACCCGGCTGCCCGAGTACATGGCGCCCTCGGTGTGGCAGATCGTCGACGCGCTTCCCCGCACCGCCAACGGCAAGACCGACCGGGCGCTGCTGCGCTCCTGGCTGCCCCGCGAGACCGCCCAGGCCGCCCCGACCGCCGACGACCGGCCGATGGACGAGCTGGAGAGCAGGCTCGCCGAGCTGTGGGCGGAGCTGCTCGCGACGAAGCACGTCGGCCGCGGCGACGACTTCTTCGCGCTCGGCGGGGACTCCCTGCTCGTCGCCCGCATGGTCGGCCGGCTGCGGGAGCGGATCCCCCAGGCCGCCGAGCTCGAATGGGAGCTCGTGCTGCGCCACATGCTGAGACGGCCCACGGTGGCCGGGCTCGCCGCGTTCCTGCGCGGCCTGACCGGGGAGACGCCGGCCGCCCGGTCCGAGGGGCCGCGCGACCCCGTCATCCACCTGCACGGCGCGCGCTCGGCCGGCGAACCCACCACGGTCCTGGTCCACGCCGGCACCGGGACGATCATGCCGTACCGGGCGCTGATCACCGAGATCAGGCGCCGCTCCCCGGGCGTCGCCAATGTCGTGGGTGTGGAGGTGCCCGAGCTCGACGGCTACCTGGCCGCCCCGCCGGAGGGGCTCATCGAGCGGCTCGCCGCCGACTACGCCCGCGCGCTCGACGCGGGCGGCGGCGGACGGTTCCACGTCGTCGGCTACTGCCTCGGCGGCCTGATCGCGACCGAGGTCGCCCGTAACCTGGCCGAGTCGGGCGCGCGGGTGGAGACCCTGACGGTCATCAGCAGCCACAGCCCCCGATTCCGCCTCGACGACGAGCTGCTGTCGGAGTACGCGTTCGCCGTCATGATGGGCATCGACCCGGCCGACCTGGGTTTCCCCGAAGACCAGTACCGGGTGGCCGCCGCCGCGGACGTCGTCCTGGCCGGCAGCCCCGGTGTCATGCCCGACGGCGGGCTCGCCGCCCTCACCGGTGAGTTCTCCGACGTCGCCGAGCGGTTCCGTGCCCTCGCCCGCATGCCGCGCGCCACCCGCATCGCCCGGATGTGCGACGCGGTGCCCGCGTCCGCCGGGAACTACGAGCCGGACCACATGACCCGGCTGTTCTCCGCCTTCCGGCAGAGCGTCTTCGCCATCACCCGCTACAACGCCGAGCCGTACGCGGGCGACATCACCTTCCTCCGGCACGACGGGGCGTACCCCTTCCCCGGCAGCAAGGCCGCCGTCACCGAGTACTGGGAGGAACTGACCCTCGGCGACCTGGACATCATCGACATCGGCGGCGACCACTTCAGCTGCCTGTCGGTCGAACACGCCCCCGCGATCCTGAAGATCCTCGGCGAGCTGACCGGCGGGGCGGTGATCCGATGACGGGGCGGCGTGTCGTAGGAGTGCTGGGCGCCTCCGGAGCGGTGGGCCGGGCCGCCGTGCGCGAACTCCGGGACCTCGGCCACACCGCGCTGCGCCTCGGTGGCCGCCGCGTGGACGCGCTGCGGGAGGTGAACGAATCCGCTGGCGATGTCGTGCGGACGGACGTGGAAGACCCCCGGAGCCTGGCCGCCTTCGCCGGCGGATGCGACGTCGTCCTCAACTGCGCGGGCCCGACCTACCGGCTGAGGGCCACCGTGGCCTCCGCCGCGCTGGCCGCCGGAGCGCACTGCGTCGACGTCGCCGGCGACGACCCCGCGGCGGAGGACCTCCTCGCCGCGGGCGACCCCGCCGAGAACGGCAAGACCGTGGTCCTGTCCGCCGGGGCGCTGCCCGGGCTGTCCTCCATCCTTCCCCGATGGCTCGCCCGGCACGGCCTGGACGAGGTATCCGCGCTGACCGCCCACTGCGGCGGGCTGGAGTTCTGCTCCCCGACCGTGGCCGTGGACCTGATGCTCTCCCTCACCTCCGGCGGCGCGGACGGCGCCGCGTACGGAGAGCCGCTGGCCGCCGTCCGCGGCGGGCGCCGGGCCTCCCGCGCGCTGCGGGCCGCCGAGGACGCCGAGGCGCCCGGCTTCCCCGGCCGGGTCGCCGTCCAGCCCTACCTCAGCGGTGAGACCGAACGCCTCGCCGCGCGCCTCGGGCTGGACCGGGTGGACTGGTTCAACGTCCACCCCGGCCCTCAGGTGTACGCCCTGCTGAACCTGCTGCCGGCCCGCCTCGCCGCCGGGGAGGACATGGACGGGCTCGCCCGGCGGCTGATCCTCGCCGCCGAGCTCGACCTCGCCGGGCGCACGCCGTACTACGTGCTCGACTTCCGCATGTCCGGCACCGCGGGCGGGGAGCCCGCGGAGCGCCGCCTGACCGTGCGCACCGCCAGCAGCTACCGGCTCACCGCGGCCGTCGGCGCCCTGGCGGTGGACGCGGTCCTGCGGGGAACCGTGCCGCCCGGCGTGCACTTCGCCTGCGACGTGCTCGACCCCGGCGTCGTCGCCGGACGGATCCGGAGCGGCGGGGCCGCCGACCGGTTCGAGCTGTCCGGCGGGTCGCACGATCTGGTGGAAGAAGGGGTGCTGTGAGCGGGCCGCCTCCCCTGCGCGTGGTCGTCTGCGGCACCAACTTCGGCCGCTTCTACATCCAGGCCGTGCTCGACCACCCCGGATACGTCCTGGCCGGAATCCTCAGCCGGGGCTCCGCCGCCTCCCGCGACCACGCCCGGCGCCTCGGCGTGCCGCACTACACCGACGTCGACCGGCTGCCGGACGACGTCGACGCGGCGTGCGTCGTGGTCGGCTCGTCGATCCAGGGAGGCGAGGGGACCGGTCTGGCCAAGGCCCTGATCGGCCGGGGCGTCCACGTCCTGCAGGAGCACCCCGTCCACCTCGGCGAGCTGACCGAATGCCTGAAGCTCGCCCGCGCCCACAAGGTGCAGTACCGGCTCAACACGCACTACCCGCACGTCGCGCCGGTGCTCTCCTTCATCGAGGCCGCCCGCCCGCTCGCCGCCCGCCAGAAACCCCTGTTCGTGGACGCCGCCACCCCGATCCACCTGATGTACCCGATGGTGGACATCCTCGGCCGGGCGCTGGGCTCCCTGCGCCCGTGGCGGTTCGCCGCCCCGGCCGCCGTGCCCGAGGAACTCGGCGCGCAGCCGTTCCGCGTCCTTCAGGGACTGCTCGGCGGCGTGCCGCTCACCTTGCGCGTCCACCACCAGATGGATCCGGCGGACCGCGACAACCACGCCCTGCACTGGCACCGGGTGTCCCTCGGCACCGAGGGGGGCGTGCTCACGCTCGCCGACACCCACGGGCCGCTGCTGTGGAGCCCGAGGCTGCACGTCGGCCGGGACGCCGACCACCGGTTCGTCCTGGACGGGCCCGGCACCGGGGACCTCGATCACGCCACCACCACGGTCGCCGGTCACACCGGGACGTTCCGCGACGTGTTCGCCCAGATGTGGCCGCGTGCCATCGGCCGCGCGCTCGACGGGCTGCGCGACGCCGTCACGGAGGGCGGGGACACGCTGCGGGCGGCGCAGTACGACCTGGCGGTGTGCCGCATCTGGTCGGACCTGGCCGCGCGGCTCGGACCACCGGAGATCGTCCGGCCCCCCGCCCCGCGCCCGCTCCCCGCCCGCGAGGTGTTCGCCGACCTGTCGCCGGACGACGGAGCACGCGAGGTGTTCGCCGACCTGTCGCCGGACGGCGGAGCGCGGGAGGTATTCGGCGGCCTGTCGCCAGAGGGCGGAGTGCGGGAGGTATTCGGCGGCCTGTCGCCGGACGGCGGAGCGCGGGAGCCTTCGGTTGCCGTCGAGGCGCGGGAACCGGCGCCGTCACCGGAACCCCCGGGCGCCGCGGAGGCGGCGGCGCCGTACGCGGCGTCGGCCGAGTTCTTCGACCTCGTCGCCGCCGGGCACACCGCCACCGCGAGCATTCCCGCCATCACCGAGGCGCTCGCCGGGGTGGACCTCTCCGAGGGGCCGGTGGTCGACATCGGCGCCGGCACCGGCCTGGTGACCGAGGCCGTCGCCCGGGCCCGGCCCGACGCGGAGATCCTGGCCTGCGAACCGGTCGCCGGTATGCGGGCCGTGCTCACCAGCCGCGTCTTCAGCGACCCGCACCTTCGCCGGCGGGTGACGATCACCGCCGATGCGGCCCCGGAGCTGGACCTTCCCGACCGGGTCGGCGCCGTCCTGCTGTGCGGCGTCCTCGGCCATCTGGACGAAGGGCGGCGCCGGCGGCTCTGGGAGCGGATCCTGCCGCGCCTGTCTCCCGGCGGTGTCGTCATCGTGGAGCTGATGGGCCTGGAAACGCCGCTGGTCCTTCCCGAAGCCCGGATGGCCACCGCCCGGGCGGGCCGCCACCGTTACGAGTGGTGGTTCTCCGGCGTTCCCGATGGTGCTTTCGACGGCGGTGCCGATGGTGCTTTCGACGGCGTTCCCGACGGTGCTCTCGATGGCGCTCTTGACGGTGCCCCCGAGGGCGCGATGCGCCTGCACACCACCTGGCGGGTGTACCGGGACGGCCACGACACGCCGGTGCGTGAGGTGCGCGACTCCTACCGCTGGATTCCCTTCGGGCTGCGGCGGGTGGCCGAGGAGTCCGGGCTCCAGGTGCGGGAGCTTCCCACCCGGCCGGGCGCACCGCCTCTGGCGATCCTGACCCACAGGCCGGCCGCCGGCTCACTCTCTCCGACGACGAAGGACGACCGATGAACCCGCCCACCCCGCCCACCCCGCCCACCGCCGTACCCGTGCGCGGACCCGGCGAGCCCGCCGGGTCCGCGGCCGCCCCGGCGGCGGACGCAGCCCGTCCCCAGGGGTTCCCCATGCGCCGGGGCTGCCCCTTCTCCCCGCCCGAGGACTACGCCCGCCTGCGCACCGAGGAGCCCGTGGCCCGGGTCACCCTGCCCACCGGACGCGAGGCCTGGGTGGTCTCCCGCTACGAGGACGTGCGCGAGCTGCTCGCCGACCCGCGGATCAGCGCCGACATCCGCCGCCCCAACTTCCCCGCCCTCGGCGAGGGCGAGCAGGAGGTCGGGGCCAGGCTGCGTCCCTTCATCCGCACCGATGCCCCCGAGCACACCCGTTACCGCCGGATGTTGCTCCCGGAGTTCACCGTCCGCCGGATCCGCGCCATGCGGCCCGCCGTCCAGGCCATCGTGGACGGCCTCCTGGACTCCATGCTCGCGTCCGGAGGGCCCGTCGACTTCGTCCCCGTCTACGCGAACGCGGTCTCCACCTCCGTCATCTGTGAACTCCTCGGCATCCCCAAGGAGAACCTGGAGTTCTTCCGCGACGTCACCCGCGTCTCCGGCTCGCGCGCCAGCACCGCCGAACAGGTCGCCGAGGCCCTCGGCGGACTGTTCGCCCTGATCTCCGACCTGGTGGCGCGGCGCCAGGAGGAGCCGGGCGACGACCTGCTGTCCAAGCTCGTCACCGGCCACCTGCGGACCGGCAACGTCACCTTGCCGGAGCTTCTGTCCACCGTGGGCATCACCATCAACGCCGGGCGTGAGACCAGCACGAACATGATCGCGCTGAGCGCCCTGCTGCTCATCCAGCGCCCGGACCTGGCGGACGAGCTGCGGGCCGACCCCTCGCTCATGCCCGCCGCCGTGGACGAACTGCTGCGGGTGATGTCGATAGCCGATTCGATCCCGCTGCGGGTCGCCGCCCAGGACATCGAGATCTCCGGCGCCGTGGTGCCCGCCGACGACGGCGTCATCGGCCTGCTCGCCGCCGCCAACCACGACCCCGAGCAGTTCCCCGACCCGGACCGCGTCGACTTCCACCGTGCGGACAACCATCACGTCGCCTTCGGCTACGGCGTGCACCAGTGCATCGGCCAGCACCTTGCCCGGCTGGAGCTGGAGGTGGCCCTGGAGACGCTGATCCGCCGCGTGCCGACGCTGCGCCTGGCCGTGCCGTACGAGGAGGTCGAGTTCAAGCACGACTCGGCGACCTTCGGCATCGAACGGCTGCCGGTGACCTGGTGAGCGCCCACCCCGCCCTGCCCGTGCCCGCCGCCGGCGGGTACGGCTCGTCATGGCGTTCGAGCCCGTGGATCAGATGCTGGAGCCCGCGTCCGGCGGCCCGGTTCCGTCTGGTCTGCCTGCCGCACGCCGGGGGCGGCGCGAGCGCCTACCGTCCCTGGCTGGCCCTGCTGCCGCCGGAGGTCGAGCTCCTGGCCGTCCAGTACCCGGGCCGGGAGGACCGCTTCCAGGACCCCCTGGTGGACGACATGGAGGAACTGGTCACGCAGATCGCCGACGCCCTCGTGTCGGCGCTCGACCGGCCCTACGCCATGTTCGGCCACAGCATGGGCTCGGCCGTCGCCTGGGAACTGGCCCACGAGCTGCGCCGCCGGGGCGCCCCCGGGCCGCGCAGGCTGTTCGTCTCGGGTCGCGAGGCTCCGGGAACCGTCACGGCCGGAGAGGTCCACCGCCGGACGGACGCGGTGCTGTGCCGGGAGCTGGAGCGGCTCGGCGGCACCAGCCTCGAAGTGCTGGCGGACGACGGTCTGCGACCGGTGGTGCTCGGCTACATCCGCAATGACTACCGCCTTATCGAGACCTACCGTCCGGCGCCCCGCGCGCCGCTGAGCTGCCCGGTCGCGGTCTTCACGGGCGAGTCCGACCCGGAGCTGACACCTGGGAGCGCAGCCCGCGGCGCCGGCGGCTGGGCGGACCTCACCACCGCCCGCGCCGAGGTCCGCACCTTCCCGGGCGGCCACTTCTACCTCAACGGGCGGCGCCGGGAGGTCGTCGCGGCGCTGCTGCGGCGGCTGGACCCGTCGCTGGCCGAGAACGGTCAGAGATGGCCGAGCACCCCATGACCGCCAGGCCGTCCTTCCGAGCAGGAGCACTCCCATGACCGCCAGGCCGTCCTTCCGAGCAGGAGCACTCCCATGACCGCCAGGCCGTCCTTCCGAGCAGGAGCACTCCCGTGATCGACTATTACTCGACGTCGGCCGAGTTCTACGAGATGGTCGCCACCCGCCACACCGCCAGCAGCGGACCACCGCTGGCCCGTGTGCTCGCCGGCGTCGACGTCTCGCACGGTCCCGTGCTGGAGATCGGCGCCGGAACCGGCCGGATCACCGAGGTCATCGCGTCCGCGCTTCCGGACGCGGAGATCATCGCCGCCGAACCGTCCGCCGCCATGCGCGCCATGCTCACCTCGCGAGTGGCCCGCGACCCCGACCTGCGCCGCCGTGTCACCGTCGTCGACCACTCGGCGCAGAACCTGGATCCGCCCGAACGGCTCTCGGCGGTCGTGATCTTCGGGGTGGCGGGGCACCTCACCCCCGCCGAACGGGGCTCGCTGTGGCGGCGGCTGTCCGGCAGGCTGCCCGACGGCGGCCTCATCATCGTCGAGCTCATGGGCGTCTCCTCGCCGCGTGTCATCCCGCCCGTGATGTCACTGCGGGAGACCATCGGCCGCCAGACCTACGAATGGTGGATCGGTGGCGAGCCCGCGCAGGGCGACGCCATGCGGTTCACCACCACCTGGAAAGTGCTCCGGGACGGCCGAACCGTACGCGAGGTCGCCGACGACTACATCTGGCACACCTTCGACGTCGCCCGTCTCGCCCGTGAGTCCGGAATGACCAGCCGTCGCATCACCGAGGCGGCCGGGCAGGCGATTCCCGAGATCGGAGTTCTCGTCAAGTGATGCGCAATTCCTCCCATCCGGTCGCGCAGCCACCCCCAGCGCCGCACTCCTCGGACACCCCGCCGCCTCCGTTGCGCGGCATCCTCCGCCAGGTCCGGGGCCGCCTCACAACGGCCGTCGTCCTCCAGGCCGCGGCGGCGCTGGCCGGAGTCACACCCTTCGTCGCCGTGGCGCGGATCGCCGCCCACCTCACCGGCGGCTCCCGCCCCCAGGCCGGAGACCTCTGGCCCCTGGTCACCGTGGCCTGCGTCTCCGGGCTCGCCGCCCTCGCGCTGGGCTCGGCGGCGGGTTTCGTCAGCCACATCGCCGACAACGACCTGCAACTCACCCTCCGCCGGCGGCTCGCCGATCACGCCGGACGGTTGCCGCTGGGCTGGATCAGCGCCGGAGGCGCGAGCCAGATCAAGCGGGCCGTACAGGACGACGTGCGCGCTCTCCACACACTCGTCGCCCACACCCTGCTCGATGTCACGGCCCTGTTCGTCGCGCCCGCCGCGGCGCTGGTGTACCTGTTCACCGTCGACTGGCGGCTCGCGCTGCTGAGCATCGTGCCGCTCGCCGCCGGCGCGTACCTCTTCGGCCGGGCCATGTCCGGGGCGGCGGCCCAGATGGCCGAGTACGGCGCGGCCCTCGGCCGGATCTCCTCGACCGCCGTCGAGTTCGTCACCGGCATCGCCGTGCTGAAGACCTTCGGTCGTGGACGCAGGGTCCACGACCGGTTGCTGGCGGCCACCGACGGCTTCTCCGACTTCTTCACCAGGTGGGTCCGGACCACGCTGGTCACCTCCACCGGAGCTCTGCTGGTCGTCTCCCCGGTGCTCGTACTGCTCTTACTGGCCGCAGCCGGGACCGCGCTCGTGGCCGGCGGATGGACGACCGGCGCGGACCTCGTCCCCTTCATGCTGCTGGGGCCCGCAGTCGCCGCCCCGATGAGCGTGGTCGGCACCCGCGTCCAGCAGATCAGGGCCGGACAGGCGGCGGCGGCCCGGATCTCCGCCCTGCTCGGCATGCCGGCCCTGCCGCAGACCGACGCGCCCCTCACCCCGCAGGGGTTCCGCGTGTCGGTGCGCGGGGTCTCCTTCTCCTATGACGGGCACACCGACGTGCTGAGCGGCATCGATCTCGACCTCGAACCGGGCACGATCACCGCGCTCGTCGGGCCCTCCGGATCGGGGAAGTCCACCCTCGCCTCCCTGCTGCTCCGTTTCCAGGACGTCACGGCCGGGGCCGTGACCATCGGGGGCGTCGACGTCCGCGACATGTCATCCGCCTGCCTCTATCAGAATGTCGGCTTCGTCCTCCAGGACGTGCGGCTGCTGCGTGCCTCAGTCGCCGACAACATCCGTCTCGGCCAGCCCACGGCCACCGACGAGGAGATCGAACGGGCCGCGCGTGCCGCCCAGATCCACGACAGGATCGCCGCGCTGCCCGGCGGCTACGCCACCGAGGTCGGCACCGGGGTCACCTTCTCCGGCGGGGAGGCGCAGCGCGTGTCCATCGCCCGCGCCTTGCTGGCCGACGCGCCCGTCCTCGTCCTGGACGAGGCGACGGCGCATGCCGACCCCTACTCCGAGGCGCTGATCCAGACCGCGCTGTCGACGCTGGCCGCCGGCCGGACGGTCCTCGTCATCGCGCACCGGCTGCCGACGATCCGCCACGCCGACCAGATCGTCGTGCTCGACGGCGGTCGCGTCGCCGAGCGGGGCGGCCACCGGGAACTGCTGGCCGCGGGCGGGCGCTACGCCACCTTGTGGAAGGCGCAGTCCACCGGGCGAGACGAGACGCGTGAAGAGGCAGCCGTCCCGGCTCCGGCCGTCCTCGGCCGATCCGACGACCCGACGATCCGCGAGAGGGAACCCCGCGATGATTCGTGATCTTCACCGCGTGCTCGGATCCGAAGGATCGGGGCCGCTGAACCGTCTTCTCGCCGTGCAGGCCGGTGCCGCCGTCCTCCAGGGCGTCGCCTTCGCCCTCCTGGTGCCGCTCCTGCGGGCCCTGCTCGATGACGTCTCCGGCGACGTCCGGCCGTGGCTCACCGCCCTCGTGATCTGTTCGCTCGGATACGCGATCCTGCAGGCGATCGGTCTCAGCCAAGGCTTCACCGCGGGTTCCCGGCTGTCCCGCGTACTGCACCGCCGCCTCGCCGGGCATGCCCTGGACCTGCCCCTCGGCTGGTTCACCGCCGGGCGGGCCGCGGAGTTCGGCCGGCTCGCCGGGCAGGACGTCATCCAGGTGATGAACATGCCGGCTCACCTGCTGCGCCCGCTGGTCACCTCGGTGCTGACTCCGGTCACCATCGTCGTCGCGTGCCTCTTCCTCGACACGCGGGTCGCGCTCGTGCTGGTGCTGTGCGCCCCCGTGCTGCTGGCCGTCCACGTGTGGAGCACCTCCGTGGTGCGCAGGCTGGACGACGGCCGCGACGGCGCGATCGCGGAGTCAGCCGACCGCGTCCTGGAGTTCGTGCGGAACCAGCCGGTGCTGCGCGCGTTCGGCAGGACGGCTGAGGGCTACGGCGCGCTCGACGACGCGCTGGTGGAGGAGGCCCGGGGGGACCGCCGGCTCATCCACCGCGGCACCCCCGGTCTGGTGTCCTTCGCCTTCGCCGCCCGGATGGTCTTCGCGCTGCTGCTGGCCCTGACGGTGTCATGGACGCTGGACGGCTCCCTGGACGCCGCGACCATGCCCGCCCTGCTGGTGCTCGTCGGCAGGCTCACCGACAGCGTGTCCACCGCGGCCGACCTCGGTGCGGGGATGCGGATCGCACGGGGCAGCCTCCAGCGGCTGCGCGCTCTGCTCGACACACGCCCGTTTCCCCGCCCCGCAGACCCCCGGCCGCCCGGCGGTGCCGACGTGGAGTTCGATCAGGTGAGCTTCGACTACCCGCGGGACACACCGGTGGGGACGGGGCGGGGGACGTTGCTCGCCGACGTGAGCTTCCGCATCCCCGAACGCAGCATGACCGCGCTCATCGGCCCGTCCGGAGCCGGCAAGACCACGGTCGCCCGCCTGCTCGCCCGCTTCTGGGACTCTACCGGTGGCGTCGTGCGCGTCGGCGGCGTCGACGTGCGGGACATCTCTCCCGAGGTTCTGGCCGCGTCGGTCTCGATCGTCTTCCAGGACGTCTACCTCTTCGAGGGCACGATCGAGGACAACGTGCGCGTCGGCGACCCGGAGGCGAGCGAGGACGCGCTCCACCGGGCGGCGGCCCTCGCCGGACTGGACCAGGTGGTCCGGACGCTGCCCGACGGCTGGTCGACCGTGGTCGGAGAAGGCGGAACCGCCCTGTCCGGCGGCCAGCGTCAGCGTGTCGCCATCGCCCGGGCCCTCCTCAAGGACGCGCCGATCCTCGTGCTCGACGAGGCGACCGCCGCGCTCGACCAGGAGAGCGAGGCCGCGCTGACCTCGACCGTGCGGGCGCTGGCCGCGGACAAGACGCTGCTGGTCATCACACACCGGCTCAGCACCGTGCTGGCCGCCGAGCAGGTGCTCGTCATGGACGGCGGGCGGATCACCGAACGCGGCACCCACGACGAGCTGATGGCCCTGCGCGGCACCTACGCCACCTTCTGGGACCAGCGCGGCCGGGCCGAGGGATGGCGGCTGGAGTCCGCCCGATGAACCCGTCCACGCCGACGAGCACGATCGGCCGCGCCGAGGTGGCCGCATGACAAGGAGCACGACGATGAGCATCGAGCCCGCTACGGTGTGGGCGGACTGGGCACGGGCGGTGCCCGCCCTCGGGCCCTCGACCGTCCACGACGCCCCCGACGACCCGGCCGCCGCGGCGGTGCTGCTCACCCGCGCCGGACTCGGCGAGGAACACGTGGTCTACGAGCAGGCGGGGATCTGGTACTTCGCCGCGGGGAACGCCGTCACGCTCACCGTGGACGCGGCGCGGGTCGTCGCCCGTGCCCGGGGCCGCTCCTGGGTCGTGCCGGTCGACGGCCGGCCGCTGGACCAGGTCGCCGGCGCGGTCGCGGCGCTGGGGCGGACCGGCGCGGCGGACCGTCACCTGTACGGGTGGGCCGCCTTCGAACTCGCCCACGTGCTCCACGGCGACCCCGCCGAAGCGGGGACCGAGCCGCTCCTGCACCTCATCGTGCCCAGCGTCGAGGTCGCGCTGCGCCCCGGCAAGGCCGAGGTGCGCGCGGACGGCGACGCCTGGACCAGGAAGATCCGCGCCCTCCTCACGTCCGAGCCCGCGCCCGATGCCGAGCCTGCGCCCGATGCGAAGGCCGCGCCCGATGTCCAGGTCGTGGCGGCCCTTCCGGCGTTGCCCGACGCCGAGCGGCTCATCGCCGCGGGCGGGCACGCCTACCGGCAGGCCGTCGCCCGGGGCGTCGCCGACATTCACGCGGGTCTCATCGGCAAGGCCGTCCTCTCGCGGGCCGTGCCGCTGCCCCCTGGCGGCGCGCCCGACTTCGCCGCCACCTACCTCGTCGGCCGCCGGGCGAACACCCCCGCGCGATCGTTCCTGCTGAACCTCGGGGGCTGGCAGGCGGCCGGCTTCAGTCCGGAGACCGTGGTCGAGGTCGACCCGAGCGGCCGCGTCTCCACCCAGCCGCTCGCGGGGACCCGCGCTCTCGGGCCGGACCCGGAGGAGAACGAGCGTCTGCGCGGCGAACTCCTCACCGACGCGAAGGAGGTGCACGAGCACGCGATCTCCGTACGGCTCGCCTGCGAGCAGATGGAATCGATCTGCAGGCCCGGGTCGGTGATCGTCGAGGAGTTCATGACGGTCAAGGAGCGTGGGTCGGTGCAGCACCTCGCGTCCCGGGTCGCCGGGAGGTTGGAGGAGGCCGTCGGCCCCTGGCCGGCGTTCGGGGCTCTCTTCCCGGCCATCACGGCGACCGGTGTGCCGAGAGCCGCCGCCCTCACGGCCCTGACCCGGCATGAGGCAGGGCCCAGGGGGCTCTACGGCGGCGCCGTCTTCCGGGCGGGGACGGACGGCTCACTCGATGCCGCGCTGGTCCTGCGGACGCTGTTCGGCCGGGGACGGCGCACCTGGCTCCGTGCCGGAGCCGGAGTGATGGGGCAGTCCGCTCCCGAGCGCGAATACGAAGAAACATGCGAGAAGTTGAGGAGTGTTGTCCCGTACCTGCGCTTTCAGAGTCTTTTGAGGGATTCCGAAAACCTTTCCGGCTAGTTTTATCGCGGTACGCAGTCGCTTTGGGGATCGGAGCTGATCCTCTGAGTATCGTGAGGGGGGAATAGGGCGTCGGTGAGCGTCACCTCGCCGGTAGGCATACCAGGGGGAATCATGACGGCTTCTACCGAGCACCGCCCTCATGCGGGCCACAGTCACCAGCACGGGCCGGGCTGCGGGCACGTGGCGGTGCCCCACGGTGATCACGTCGATTACGTCCATGACGGATGTCTGCACAAATTGCATGAAGACCACGTCGATGAATGCGAGCCGGCGACGCATACCGTCCATTCACATCACGATCACCAGCATGGCCCGGCATGTGGTCACGTTTCCGTACCCCACGAGGACCACGTGGATTACATTCACGACGGCCACCGGCACGCCCTCCACGAAAGCCACTGGGACGATCACTGAGCTTTTCATCCTGCTTCGCGGAGCCGAATGCCAAGGATCGCCTCGCCGGAGCGCGATGGTGGTGGGCGGCCGGCACTGACCCCCTGTCCCACAGGTGGCTGTCGGCGCGGATCCTTAGGCGGGCCTGCAGGAACCATCCCCACGTTCGCGGGGAGCACTTCTTTTGCATGGTGCTGCGCGATCATCGCACGGGACCATCCCCGCGTGCGCGGGGAGCACATCTCCACGGGGATCCGCACGATGAACTTGAAGGGACCATCCCCGCGTGCGCGGGGAGCACCGCACCACCGTCACATTCGAGATCCCGCCCAGGGGACCATCCCCGCGTGCGCGGGGAGCACCGCACCACCGTCACATTCGAGATCCCGCCCAGGGGACCATCCCCGCGTGCGCGGGGAGCGCAGGCAGGCTAGCGCTCGACCAGGCCGGCCAATGGGACCATTCCCGCGTGCGCGGGGATCACACTACAACGGCGACACGTTCCCGGTCGCGGCGGGGACCATCCCCGCGTGCGCGGGGAGCACCGGGAACGGTGGGTTTCCCAGGCGGCGCGCCCGGGACCATCCCCGCGTGCGCGGGGAGCACCCGGTGAAGTTCGAGGAGCTCGACTACAACCCGGGACCATCCCCGCGTGCGCGGGGAGCACGCGGAAACCGCGATTTCGTCCCCGTTGCCCCCGGGACCATCCCCGCGTGCCCGGCGTGCGCGGGGAGCACCTGCGACACGATCATCAAGGGCGGCGCCGAGGGGGACCATCCCCGCGTGCGCGGGGAGCACGCGGTTCGCGATCGGACACCTCAGACTGACGCGGGACCATCCCCGCGTGCGCGGGGAGCACGGAGAAGGCGGGCGCCATCTGCCGGTACGTCGGGGACCATCCCCGCGTGCGCGGGGAGCACTTCTCCGCCGTGTTGCCCGCCACGAACGAGATGGGACCATCCCCGCGTGCGCGGGGAGCATCTGGGAGGGAGGGAAATGAGCGTCTTCGAGAAGGGACCATCCCCGCGTGCGCGGGGAGCACGGTCACGATTCGATTACTGAGCCCCGATGATCGGGACCATCCCCGCGTGCGCGGGGAGCACTCTATGAGATCGACCAGTGTTAGGCCGAATCCGGGACCATCCCCGCGTGCGCGGGGAGCACAGCTTTGCAGCCCCGTCCGGGGTGACGTAGCTGGGACCATCCCCGCGTGCGCGGGGAGCACTCGCCCTGACCGTGTCAAGGCAGGCTTCGCGTGGGACCATCCCCGCGTGCGCGGGGAGCACGATGTACTTCTTCACGGTCTCCGCCACTTCCGGGGACCATCCCCGCGTGCGCGGGGAGCACGGCCCGGACGCGGGGGCGTTCTCGGCCGTCCCGGGACCATCCCCGCGTGCGCGGGGAGCACTGCTCGTCCGCCCGGCCCGACCACCACGAGTAGGGACCATCCCCGCGTGCGCGGGGAGCACAGCAGGTGGTGCTGCACGCCACCGCCGACGGGGGGACCATCCCCGCGTGCGCGGGGAGCACAGACTGAGGGTCCTGCCGCTCTGGTCGGGGCGGGGACCATCCCCGCGTGCGCGGGGAGCACCCACTGCGCGCGGCAGTGAGGAACGCCGCGATGGGACCATCCCCGCGTGCGCGGGGAGCACACTGGCTGACCTGCACCGTTGTCGGCCGAGGGGGCGCAGTTTTGGCACTTTCGAAGATTTGGACATTTCGGACGTGTGGTTTCTAGGTGTGATCATTTGACGTCGTGGCGCTGACCCCATCGAGGTTATGTGCCGACGAATGTTCTCGCTATGGGGAATCGGCCTGGTCGAGCGCTAGCTTGCCTGCGTCCGAGGTCGGTGGTGAACCGCCTCATCGCGGTAGCTCGTCTCCTGACTGCTTCGGCGTCATGGCAACGTCTATGGGAGCGCAGTTCCGTCGTGGCGGCGGCATGACGCCATGGCTGTGCCATCCTGGCAAGGGTGTTGGTTCTCTCGCACTTGTGGTGCAAAACTGGACAAAATTAAGCATTCTCTTCTCTCCATATCTCGATTCGATAAGGATCTGTGCATTTGAGATCAGTCCGGCTGTGAGCAAGACCTTAGATGCGGCCATGGGGAATGTGGGTCTTCCCGCTGGTCGCTTCGTGTACGGGCTTTCCCAGGCAGCGCGTTCGGTGTGGGCCAAGCACGATCGGGATGCCGACGGGTGGTTGCCGTTGTGGCGACATCTCGCGGATAGCGGTGCGGTGGCGGGGCTGCTGTGGGATGAGTGGGTTCCGCTGCAGGTACGGCGGCTGATCGCTGAAGAGTTGCCTGCAGGGGACCAGGATGCGCGGCGGCTGGTTGTGTGGCTGGCGATGACTCACGATATCGGCAAGGCGACACCCGCGTTCGCCTGCCAGGTGGAATCGCTCGCCGAGCGTATGCGCGCGGCCGGGCTTGACATGCCGTCCTACAAGCAACTCGTCGACCGCAAGCTTGCGCCGCATGGTCTGGCGGGGCAAGCGCTGCTCCAGGAGTGGCTGGCGGATCGGTATGAGTGGCCGAAAACCCGTGCTCCGCAGTTCACGATCATCGCTGGTGGTCATCACGGTGTGCCGCCCACGAGCAGCGATATTCACGAGCTGAACGCGCATCCGGAGCTATTGCGGACTCCTGGGTGCGCGTCATTATGGCGGAGCGTGCAGTGGGAGATTCTCGATCGTTGTGCGGAGGTGTGCGACGTCAAGGATCGTCTCGGTGACTGGCAGACAGTCAGGCTTTCGCAGCCGGCACAGGTATTGCTAACTGGGCTGGTCATTGTGGCCGACTGGATCGCCAGCAATTCGGACCTGTTTCCGTATTTTCCCGAGTCGGAATCCCGCAGTGACGAAGAGCGGGTCGACGGCGCATGGCAGGGCCTTGATCTGCCCGCCCCGTGGCAGGCCCTCGCCACTGCGAGCGACACGGCTGAGCTGTTTTCCTCACGGTTTGAGCTGCCCGAAGGTGCGCGTATCCGGCCGGTGCAGGAGCAAGCGGTGTCGCTTGCTCGTGCCATGGGATCGGCTGGTCTGATGGTGATCGAGGCTCCCATGGGGGAGGGCAAGACGGAGGCCGCGCTCGCGGTAGCGGAGATCTTCGCCGGTCTGTCGGGAGCCGGTGGTTGTTTTGTCGCGCTGCCGACCATGGCCACGAGCAATGCGATGTTCCCTCGGCTGATTGAGTGGCTGCGTCGGCTCCCCGATGCGGAGGTCGGTCACGGCCCGCGTTCGGTTTTGCTGGCGCATTCCAAGGCGGCGCTGAACGAGGACTATGCCGGGTTGGTGCGCGCCGGGCGGCAGGCTGTGCGCGGTGTGGATTCCGATGGCTCGGAGGGGCGCTGGAGTCAGCGGGGTGACCGCCGAGTCTCGTCTGCCGAGTTGGTCGCGCATCAGTGGCTGCGAGGCAAGAAGAAGGGGATGCTCGCCTCCTTCGTGGTGGGCACGATCGACCAGTTGCTGTTCATGGGCTTGAAGAGCCGGCATCTGGCGCTGCGGCACCTGGCTTTGGCAGGCAAGGTCGTCATCATCGACGAGGCCCACGCCTACGACACGTACATGAACTCGTATCTGGACCGGGTGTTGTCGTGGCTAGGCGCCTATCGCGTGCCGGTGGTGGTGCTGTCGGCCACGTTGCCGACGCGGCGGCGACGCGAGCTGGCCGAGGCGTACGCGGGAGCCTCTCTGGGCGATGCTCGGTTCGATGAGGTGGAGTGCGCGGATGGTTACCCACTGCTGACGGTCGTCGAGCCAGGCCACCGGCCCAATACCGAGACCGTGGCGCCGTCAGGTCGCGAGGTGAAGGTAACCCTCGAGCGACTCACAGACGATCTTGCAGCCCTGGGGGATCGCCTGGCCAAGGAGCTATCCGAAGGCGGCTGCGTCCTAGTGGTCCGGAACACGGTGGACCGCGTGCTGGAGACAGCCGAGTACCTGCGTGAACGGTTCGGTGCCGATAACGTCACAGTGGCGCACGCCCGGTTTCTCGATCTTGACCGCGCGGAGAAGGACGCCGATCTGCTGAGGCGTTTCGGCCCGCCGGACAAGAGCGCCGGGCACCGGCCTTCTAGCGCTCACATCGTGGTGGCCAGTCAGGTGGCGGAGCAATCACTGGACATCGACTTCGATCTCCTGGTGTCCGATCTGTGTCCCGTGGACCTGTTGTTGCAGCGGATGGGGCGGCTGCACCGGCACCGGCGAGGGAAGGGGCAGTGCGAGCGCCCGCTGCCGCTGCGCGAAGCCCGCTGCCTGCTGACCGGCGCCGATTGGGACGCGGTTCCGGTTGAGCCGGTACGCGGCTCACGGCGGATCTACCGGACGCACGCGTTGCTACGTTCGGCGGCCGTACTGGAGCCGTACCTTTCCGGAACGGCCGACACCGGGCATGTCGTGCGGCTTCCTGAGGACATCAGCACGCTCGTCCAGCGCGCGTACGGGGGCGAGCGGGTCGGTCCGGAGGAGTGGCAGGAGGCGATGGACCGCGCGGAGGCCGACCAGGAGGTTCATCGCGCTGACCAGAGGGAGAAGGCGGAGCGGTTCCAGCTCCATGGTGTGGGGAAGGCCGGCCGGGCGCTGATCGGCTGGGTGGATGCCGGGGTGGGCGACGCCGACGATTCCCGGAAGGGCCGTGCGCAGGTCCGCGACAGCAGGGAGACCTTGGAGGTGCTGGTCGTCCAGCGTCGCGCCGACGGGACACTGTCGACGATGCCGCACCTCAGCAGGGGACGCGGCGGGCGTCTGCTGCCTACGGATTCGGTGCCGGAGCCGCGCCTTGCCCGCATCGTGGCGGCGTCCGGCATGCGGCTTCCCTTCCAGTTCTCGATCCCGCAGGTCATGGACCAGGCCATCGAGGAACTGGAGGCCGAGTGCGTCCTGGCGTGGCAGGCCAAGGAGAGCCACTGGCTGGCCGGGGAGCTGATCTTGATGTTCGACGAAAAATGTCGGACCCGGCTGGCAGGCTACGACCTGTATTACTCCGCTGACGATGGGTTGAAGGTGACGCATGCCGAGTGAACCGGCGACCGGGTCCTTCGATCTGACCCGCGCCAAGTGGCTGCCGGTGTTGCGTGAGGACGGTACGGGGGATGTGTTGTCCCTCAGAGAGCTCTTCGAGCAGGCCGGTGGTCTGCGGCGGCTTGTGGGGGATGTTCCCACTCAGGAGTTCGCGCTGCTGCGACTGCTGCTGGCGATTTTGCATGACGCGATCGACGGGCCAGGGGATGTCGAGGAGTGGCAGGAGCTTTGGGATGGCGGGCTGCCGGTCGGACGCATCACGTCGTACCTGGACAAGCACCTGGGGCGGTTCGATCTGCTTCACCCTCAGACGCCGTTCTTCCAGACGGCCGATCTGCGCACGGCCACGGGCGAGTTCACCTCGCTGGATCGCATCGTCGCCGATGTGCCCAACGGGGCACGGTTCTTCACGATGCGGGCCCACGGCACCCCACGGCTCACTTTCGCCGAGGCCGCGCGCTGGCTGGTACACGCGCACACCTTCGACACCTCCGGCATTAAGACCGGAGCCGTGGGCGACCCCCGAGTCAAGGGCGGCAAGGTGTACCCGCAGGGCGTCGCCTGGGCCGGCAACCTGGGCGGGGTGTGTGCCGAGGGCAACAATCTGCGCGAGACGTTGCTGCTCAATCTGATCGCCTTCGACACCGACACGCTGCGCATCGGGCCCGATCCCGACCTTCCGGCCTGGCGGCACGCACCGGCCGGTGCAGGTCAGATGGATCCGGTGGCGTTGAGTCGCCGCCCGGCCGGGGTGCGGGACCTGTACACCTGGCAGTCCCGCCGGGTGCGCTACCTGCACGACGCCGAGGGCGTATACGGGGTCATCCTGGCTTATGGCGATCCATTGGCCCCGCATAACCGGCACGACCGGGAGCCGATGACCGGCTGGCGGCGCAGCGAGGCACAGGAGAAGAAGCTCGGCTTGGCCCAGGTGTATCTGCCGCGTGAGCACGACCCCAGTCGCAGCGCCTGGCGCGGCCTTGGAGCACTGGTCGCCGGGCGCACTCAGTGGAGTGAGCAGCGCGGTGAGGCCGCGCACATCGTCCGGCCTCGCATCCTGGACTGGGTCGCCCGCACGACCGTCGAGGGCGACCTGCCCGCGAACTTCTTGATCAGGGCGCGGCTGTTCGGCGCCGTCTACGGCACTCAGCAGTCGGTCTTCGATGAGGTCATCGACGACGGCGTGACGATGCCTGTGGTGCTGCTGCATCAGCGCGACACCGGCCTGGGCCAGGCCGCCATCGGCGCGGTCAGAGATGCCGAAGACGCGGTGACCGCGCTCGGTGATCTCGCCGCTGACCTCGCCCGCGCCGGGGGAGCGGGATCCGGTCAGACGAAAGAGGCGGCACGCTACGTCGGATTCGCCGCCCTGGATGAGCCCTTCCGCGTCTGGCTTGCGGCGCTTCGCCCCGAGGATGACCCGCACGAGCAGCGCGCCATCTGGCAGACGCAGGTTCACCAGGCCGTCCGCAGGCTGGGCGCCGATCTCGTACGCGAAGCCGGTGATGCCGCCTGGGATGGGCGCGTCATCGAAACCCGCAACGGCCAGAAGCTGTGGCTGAACGCCGCACAAGCCGACCTGACGTTCCTCGCCCGGCTTCGCAGAATGCTCCCTACGGCAGCCGCGAATGGAACGTTACACGATCCGCAGTCCGGTCACAGCGACAAAAGCCACGTGGAGGCACCATCATGACCTCGTCACCCGCCGCCTCCGACCGTAGGCCGACCACCGATGTGATCGGAGAGATCACCGGGGCGTACATCACTGAGCTGCAGCGCGGCTACCTCCAGGACCGGCCGGCCGCGGTCGCGGCACTGGCGCAGCTCAGGCGAGGCGCAGGCAAGGTCCCTGAGGACGTGCCCGAATTGTGGGGTGTGACCGGCACTGAGAACTTGTTTGCCGAGGATGTCGAGCTGCCCGGACACGCGAAGGACAAGGCCGAGGCCGCTCACTTCCTGGCGGTGACCCTGTACGCACTCCACCAGCAGTCCCGGCCTGACAAGGGCATGCACCGGCGACACCGCGACGCCGAACTCGGAGCCGCTGTGCGCCAGTTGATGCCCAATGGGGATATCGACGAGGCCATCCGGCGTCGGTTCGTCCGGGTCGGGACCGCTACCACCCGCGACGCACTTGCCAGTCGGCTGCGCGAGATGATCTCGCTGCTGCGCGGCAAGTCCATTCCGCTCGACTACGCGCTGTTGGCCGGCCAGCTCTATCAGGCGCAGCTCCCGGACGGGATGCGCAAAGTACGCCAGAGCTGGGGCCGTAGCTTCCACGCCTACCGGCCCAGCGCCGCCGCCACGGCCGGCGACGCCGAATCCCCCAAAAAGGACCTGACATGACCCGCACTCGGACGATCCTCGAAGTCCACGCACTGCAGACCGTCCCGCCGAGCTGCCTCAATCGCGACGACACCGGATCACCCAAGACCGCGACTTACGGAGGCGTGCCGCGGGCGCGGGTCTCCAGCCAGGCATGGAAGAGGGCCACCAGGCACGGCTTTCACGACCTGCTGGACCCCAGCGAACTGGGCGTCCGTACCCGTAAGGTCGCCGAACTGCTGGCCGAGCGCATCACGCGTCTGGACGGCTCCATCGAACGGCCGCAAGCGTGGGCACTGGCCGCCGAGGCGATCCAGACCGCGACCGGCTCCAAGATCGAGCCGCCCAAGCGCAAGGCGGACGCCTCCAAGGACAAGCCCGCTCCGGCACCGGAATCGAAGTACCTGATGTTCCTCAGCGCCCATCAACTGGACGGGCTGGCGGAGCTGGCCGTCAAAGCCAACGGCACCGGCACAGGTTTCTTCAAGGACAAGGCGACCAAAGACCTGGCCAAGCAACTGGCCAATAGTCGCCACTCGGTCGACATCGCCTTGTTCGGCCGCATGGTGGCCGACGGCGCGGACATCAACGTCGATGCCGCCGCGCAGGTCGCCCACGCCATCAGCGTGCACCGTGCGGAGAACGAGGCCGATTACTACACCGCCGTGGACGACTACAAGACCCGCGAGACCGACGACCTGGGCGCCGGGATGATCGGCACGGTGGAGTTCAACTCCGCCACCCTGTACCGCTACGCCGCCGTGGACGTCGACCTGCTCGCCCGGAATCTGGGCAAGGGGCTGCGCGATGATGAGCCGCTTACCCAGCCGGTCCGGCGGGCCGCCGAGGCGTTCGTCGAGTGTTTCCTGACCTCACTGCCCACCGGGAAGATCAACACCTTCGGTAACCACACTCTGCCGGAAGCGGTGGTCGTGAAGCTCCGCTCCACGCGGCCGATCAACTTCGTGGGAGCCTTCGAAGAACCGTGCCACACCGATCCCGAGGTCGGCGGCTACATGCGACAGGCCTGCGAACGGCTGGCCGACTACATCCCCGACATCGAGCAGACCTACGGCGTCGCAGAGAACACCCCCTGCTGGACGTTGCGGGTGGGCAAGAACACTCAGGCACTGTCCGGCATCGGCACGCAGCTGTCGCTGCCGGAGCTGGTCAGGACCGTCGGTGCGGAGGTTGCCCGGCGGCAGGACGGCGTATGAGCGTCCTGTTGCTGCAGCTCGCCGGACCGTTGCAGTCCTGGGGAGCCTCCTCGCGGTTCGCCCGGCGCACCACCGAGCCCGCTCCCACCAAAAGCGGGGTGATCGGCCTGCTGGCCGCCGCACAGGGACGCCCCCGCACCGACCTACTGCACGGCTTGGTCGACCTGCGTTTCGGGGTACGCATCGACCAGCCCGGCACGCCGCTGCGCGACTTCCACACCGCCCACAGGTTCACCACCGATGAGGCACTGCCGGTTTCCGAGCGCTTCTACCTCGCCGACGCCGTCTTCGTGGCCGCGGTCGAAAGCGACGACAGCGACCTGATCGAGAACCTGCACCAAGCGGTGCGCAACCCGCACTTTCTGCCTTACCTGGGCCGCCGGTCCTGCCCCCCGGCGCGGCGCATAGATCTTGGAGCCCACCACAACCGCACGCTCAGTGAGGCCCTGCAGCAGGAACCCTGGCTGGCCGCCTCTTGGTACCAGCGGCGCCGCCGCGACCAGGCCACCGTCAGCCTGACGATCCTGGAGGAGGCCACGCCCGCGGACGGGCCGGTGGACACACTCCGCGACCAGCCGATCAGCTTCGACCCCCTGCACCGCCAATACGCGCTGCGCGGTGTGCGCAACCGGTCGTGCAACGTCAACAACCCCGCATTCCGCGCCCCGCGAGCAGCGGTGCCCGACCATGACCCGACGTCCGTCCTGGGAGGCGTGCGATGCATCTGACCCGGTTCCGGTTCAACACCGCACGCATCGGTGCCCGTCGGGTGCTGTCCTCGCCTCAGATGCTGCACGCCGCGGTCATGTCGTCCTTCGCCGAGATCCCTCAGCCCGGCGAGGACGGCGCGCGGGTCCTCTGGCGGATCGACCGCAACAGCAAGGCCGAGACCTACCTGTACTTGGTCAGCCCGGACAAACCCGATCTCACCCACCTGGTGGAGCAAGCCGGCTGGCCGCAGACCGGCGGATGGCAGACCTTCGACTACGGGACGTTCCTGGAACGGCTGACCACCGGGCAGCAGTGGGCGTTTCGGCTCACCGCCAACCCCGTCCACACCGCTCGCCGCAACGACGAGGAGCCCACCAAGCTCACCGCGCACGTCGGCGTACGCCACCAACGAGACTGGCTGCTCAAACGCCAGCAGAACGCGGGCTTTAAAGTGGTGGAAAAGTCACCGGAGCGGCGGCTCGCTCCCCAAGACGAGCATGAACTGATCGTGCACGACCGCCGCCAGCTCTCCTTCAAAAAGAGCGGCCAGCGCCAGCCGGTCACCCTGGTCACCGTAACTTACGACGGACGGCTGGAGATCACCGACGCCGACGCGTTCCGACGTACGCTCGTTCGCGGGCTGGGCAAGGCCAAGGCGTACGGCTGCGGCCTCATGACCTTGGCGGAGGCATAGCCCGTTGAGTACCGTCGGCCGGCGCGGGGCATCCTCACCGCGCGAACTCACCCGCATGGGCGACCGGATCTCCTTCGTCTACCTGGAGCGATGCACCCTCCACCGGGACGACAACGCCATCACCGCCGAAGACGCCGACGGCATCACTCACATCCCCTCCGCGACCATCGGCACCCTGCTACTCGGCCCCGGCACCCGGGTCACCCACCAAGCGATGAGTGTGCTGGGTGACAGCGGCGCGGGCGTGGTCTGGGTCGGCGAGCAAGGAGTGCGCTTCTACTCCGGAGGCCGATCTCTCAACCGCTCCTCCGCGCTGGTCGAAGCCCAGGCCACCAAGTGGGCCAACCGGCGCACCCGATTGGAGGTGGCCCGCCAGATGTACCGTATGCGCTTCCCTGGGGAGGACGTGGCCGGCCTGACCCGGCAGGAACTTCTCGGCCGGGAGGGGCGCCGGGTCAAAGACTGCTACCGCGCTCACGCCGAACGAGTCGGTCTGTCCTGGAACGGCCGCCTCTACCAGCCCGGCGACTTCACCTCCGGCGACCCGGCCAACCAGGCGGTGACCGCAGCCGCCCAATGCATGTACGGCATCGCCCAGACCACCGTCACCGCGCTGGGCTGCGCACCAGGGCTCGGCTTCATCCACTCCGGCCACGAACTGGCCTTCGTCCTGGACATCGCCGACCTGTACAAGACCGAGATCGCGCTACCGATCGCCTTCGACGTGGCCGCCGAGAGCCCAGAGGACGTCGGCTCGCGCACCCGCCGCGCCATACGCGACCACGTCAACAGGGTCGGGCTGCTGCGCAGATGCGTGGAGGACATCAAACGCCTCATCCTCGCCGACGACTCCGCCAGCCGTTCCGTCGCTGACGACGATGCCGACCGCGTCACCTTGCAAAGCGACCATGGCATTCAGGTCGAGTCCGGGCGCAACTACGGTGACGACTACGGGTACGAGGTGGTCTGGTGACGATCATCGTCCTCACCCGCTGCCCCACCGGGCTGCGCGGCTTCCTGACCCGCTGGCTGATGGAGATCTCTCCCGGCGTGTTCATCGGCGGCCCCTCGGCACGCATCCGAGAGGCGCTGTGGGCCGAGGTGCAGCAGTACGCCGACACCGGGCGAGCCCTGCTGGCCTACACCACCAACAACGAGCAAGGCTTCACCTTCGAGACCCACGACCACAAATGGCAGCCGGTCGACCACGAAGGACTCACGCTCATCCGACGCCCCAAAGAGACGCCCGCAATCGCCGCAGCCGCCCCAGCACCTCCTCCCACCGGCTGGAGCAACGCCTCCAAACGCCGCCGCTACCGACAACGCTGAAGACTCGACTGATCGCGCACTGCCCACTCGCTGTTCCTTGGGTGACCTGATGGTCGTTAGATGTTCGAACACATACCCCTATTTAGGCGCTGTAGGGTATTTCCTCCTCTATGCACAGAAGGTTCGATTCTCTGAAAGTAATGAAAACCCCCGTCTACGCCAGGAAGAAGCCCAGGTCAGCGAGTGTGCTCCCCGCGCACGCGGGGATGGTCCGCCCGGCAGCGACTTCAAGGCGCTGGTCAGCAAGTGCTCCCCGCGCACGCGGGGATGGTCCCAGGCCGGGATGTCCCAGCGCGCCCTCGCCGCAGTGCTCCCCGCGCACGCGGGGATGGTCCCTTGGGCGCCCCCAGTTCCGCTCCGCCGAGGATGTGCTCCCCGCGCACGCGGGGATGGTCCAACACGAGCAGCAGCGCAAAAGTGCTCGAGGTGGTGCTCCCCGCGCACGCGGGGATGGTCCCGACTGGAACGTGTCCCTCAGCGCCGCCGGCAAGTGCTCCCCGCGCACGCGGGGATGGTCCCGACGCGAGGCCGGGCGGCGTGCTGGCCATCTCGTGCTCCCCGCGCACGCGGGGATGGTCCCAGTCCGATGGCGCTGGCCGCGACTGCCGGGTCGTGCTCCCCGCGCACGCGGGGATGGTCCCTCGTCGCCTTCGACCCTTCGGGGACGAGCACAGTGCTCCCCGCGCACGCGGGGATGGTCCCCCCAAGACGCTCACGATCCCCTGGATTCACCTGTGCTCCCCGCGCACGCGGGGATGGTCCCGACGGGCAGCGGCCATCCACGTTCGGCGCCGAGTGCTCCCCGCGCACGCGGGGATGGTCCCGGCAGCATCATCTCCAGGGCGTCCGCGAGCGGGTGCTCCCCGCGCACGCGGGGATGGTCCCCGTACACAACGTTTCTTTCCGCACCAAAAGGGGTGCTCCCCGCGCACGCGGGGATGGTCCCGGGTCGAGATGCGAATCTGGGAACCAGACTGAGTGCTCCCCGCGCACGCGGGGATGGTCCCGAGCTGAACAAGCTCCACGTGACGGCCGGTAGGTGCTCCCCGCGCACGCGGGGATGGTCCCAATGTTCGGGCACTCCTGATTAGAGGCTATACGTGCTCCCCGCGCACGCGGGGATGGTCCCGGGTGTGGAAGCGCAAGGACTTCAAGCGGTGGGTGCTCCCCGCGCACGCGGGGCTGGTCCCAAGCCCGGGGCCGCGCGCGGCTCGTGGTGCCCGATGCTCCCCGCGCACGCGGGGATGGTCCCCAGGCAAGTGGGTCACAGCCACCCCGGCAGGGATGCTCCCCGCGCACGCGGGGATGGTCCCGGCGTCACCCATGTGACCACGCCGGGCACTGTATGCTCCCCCGCGCACGCGGGGATGGTCCCGCCGGTACGACAAGGCGATGGACGCGGCCGTGATGCTCCCCGCGCACGCGGGGATGGTCCCAAGAAAGGGACACCCCGTGTTCGGACTCCAGAATGCTCCCCGCGCACACGGGGATGGTCCCTCCTGGACACGTGGGCAAAGCACATCGTCTCTATGCTCCCCGCGCACGCGGGGATGGTCCCCGAGAGCCATCGCATTGTCCGCGCGAAGCACCGTGCTCCCCGCGCACGCGGGGATGGTCCCGAAGATGACCTGGAGGAGCTACTCCGATCATGGTGCTCCCCGCGCACGCGGGGATGGTCCCCGTGCCATAGCCAATTCCGAGGATGCTCTGATGTGCTCCCCGCGCACGCGGGGATGGTCCTTGTTCAGTTTCCGAATACGAGCCGCTGGCGGCGTCGGTGGCCGGGTCTGGACAGGGTCAGCAGCAGGCCGAGGATCGGGCCGGTGATCTTGCGGATGTGCGCCATCTCGTCCGGGTTGGCGTACTGGTCGACCCAGGCGAGTTCGAAGCGCACGTTTTCGCTCCGGAGCGATTTCTCCAGCGCCTTCCAGTCGGCGGCGGAGACGTACTGCTCGATGATCGGAAAGATCCTCAGCTCCTCCTCCTCGATGTGCTCGTCGAGGTGCTCGGACAGCGTGCGGACCGCGGCCTCGAATTCGGAGGCACCGCCCCGGCCGCTCGCGAAGGCCCGCGCCGCCAGGCGGCCTCGGTCGAGCAGGGGGTCGAGTTCGGCATGGTCGTCGGACAGGTCGGTAAGGTCCACGGCGGCGCCCGCCGACCGCTCGATCACCGGCCAGAGGGCCTTGTCCTCCCTGGTGTGGTGGTGGTGGATCATCGCGCAGAGGTCATCTGTGAAGAGGGCGATGGCGGCGGCACGGGTGGCGTCCGCCTGTTGGCGTCCCGCATCGAGGTCCTTGGCCAGCGTGAGGAGCCGGTGCACGTCGCCGCGCATGGCACGGTGGATGATGCGAATCCCTGTCAGGTCGGGGGTGTCCACGGTGGGTCTCCCTGATGTCCGAGTCGGTGTCGAAACACCGTGACTCGGCTCGCTAAACGCCTACCTGGCGGCTACTTGGTGAAACGCCGGGTGGACGTTCAGGGACCTGGGGCCGGCCGCGCCCTTCTCGGGGCGGGATCGCGAGCGCTCAGAGATCCCGGCTCGTCTTCAGGATCTCACCGCGGCGAGTGCCTGGAGGGCTTGTTCTCGCCAGTGAGGCGAGCCGAGTCGCCACGCGATGTCGGAGGCCGTGGCATAGTGTGCCACGGCTCCGGCGGGGTCGCCCAGGAACTCCGCCAGCCGGCCCAGTATGAGGCCGGCGGGGCCGAGGGTCATCGCCACGGTCGGCAGGCCGATCATCTCCTCCTGCGCCGGGAGGAGGAGGCGGTAGCACTCCTCGGCCACCTCGCGGTGGCCGAGGGCCATCGCGTTTTCCGCGCGGAGTGCCAGGTTGACTCTCAGGAAGATGTCCCGCCGTGGCCAGCGGTCTGCCGGCCAGGCGGACCGGGCGTCGTCCAGGCTTCCGGCGGCGACCAGCGCGCTGACGTAGAACTCGTCCATCGCCCCCGGCGCGCGGTCGCGGACGGCGGCGTACTCGGCCACCAACTCGTGGGCACGGCCGCACAGCCGGCGTACTGCCAGTTTGGACATGCTCGCGAAGATGGCGGAGGCCGGCCCTCCGGCCTCTCCCATCCGGTCGCCGAGGACGGCGTAGGCGGCCTCGGTCTGCTCGAACTCGCCCTTCAGCAGGAGGTGGAGGGCGTCGAGGTACGCGATGGCGACCAGGGCGGTCCCGAGTTGGCCGCTTGTGGAGTACTCGACTGTTTGTGCGGCATGCCGCTGGGCCCTGGCCCAGTCGTTGCGTGCGAGCGCGACATTACACAGGGCGTAGTGTCCGAGTGTCTGGTAGCCGAGCAGGCCGCCCCGGGCGGAGACCTCCAGCAGCTCGTGCCCGAGGGCTTCCAGCTCGTCCTGGTGGCCGGGCACGAACTCGACCCAGTAGCGCGCGTTGAGCGCCAGACACAGCAGCCGGGGGTCGCCGAGGCCGCGGGCGATCTCGACGGCCTCGGCGCTCGCGCCTTCCGTGACGTCGTCGTCATGGCCCACCAACTCCTGGGCCAGCGCGGCGAGCAGCCGGCACCGCAGCTCGCCCGTCGCGGCGGGCAGGCAGCCCCGGATGGACTCCACGAGGTCGACGTCGAACACGAAGTCGGACTGCGAGATCCAGATCACGGGCGCGTCATTGGCCACCGCCGCGCGGGCGATCGCGGCGGGGTCACCGATCCGCCGGGCGATCTCCAGCGCCCGGCGGCGGCCGGCCGCCGCCCGCACGAGGTCGCCCGCGTTCGCCTGCGCGGAGACCAGACGGCACAGCAGGTCGAGCCTGGTGTGGTCCGCGGGTTCCGTTCCGAGGTCGAGGGCTTCCAGGGCGCTCTTCAGCAGGGTCGCCGCTTCCTTGTGAGCGTAGACGGTGGAGGCCTGGGCCGCGGCTTGTCGTGCGTACCGCGCGGCCTCGCGCGCCGTGGCGGGCGTGGCGGCGGCGAGTGCGTGGTAGCCCAGCGCGCCGTGGTCTCCCGGTCGTAGGCTCTCCAGCGCGGCGAGGACCTTCGCGTGCAGTCTCGTACGGCGAAGCCGGGGGGTCTCCTCGTAAAGGGCCTCGCGGACCAGGACGTGCGTGAAGCGGATCCTGCCGGGGCTCGGTTCGGTGAGCAGCCCGGCGAGCACGCCCGCCTCCAGGCCGTCGAGCACGGTCTCCTCATCGGCGTCCTGGATGGCGATCAGCACATCGGCGTCGGCGTCCCTGCCCATGACGGCGGCGTTGCGCAGGGTCGTCTGAGCCGTCGCCGGGAGGCGTGCGATCCGCCTGCGGATGAGATCACGGACCCCGGGCGGCAGCGAATGAGCCGCCGACGTCCCCTCGGTCGCGAGCAGCCGGGCGATCTCGGTCACGAACAGCGGATTGCCCCCGGTCCGTTCGGTGACCGTACGGACGGTGTGGGGGTCCGCCTCCATGCCGGACCGTTCCAGGAGCAGGCGGCGGACATCGTCCTCGCCGAGACCCCGCAGGGTCACGTTCTCCGCCGCCTGGACGGCGAGGGCGGCCCCGGCCGCCGTCAGGTGGTCGCCTGCCTCGGAGGGCCGGTGCGTCAGGACCACCAGGACCGGGATGTCGGCCAGCTTGGCAGCCAGGTGACGCAACAGCTGGAGGGTCGCGTCATCGGCACGGTGCACATCTTCCAGCACGACCAGCAGCGGCCCCGGCACGTTCTCCAGGTAGTCCCCCACGGCCTGAGCCAGCCAGAACTCGCCGACCTGAGGAGAGTCCTGCCTCAACAGGGGCGCCAGCCGTGCCTCGATCTCGGCGTCTGGGGGATGGACGGCGAACAGGCCGCGGAGGACCTCGCTCCACGCCCACGCGGGCGGCACCCCGCCGAGTGTTTCCGGGCACCGGCCGACCGTGACCTGCCAGCCCTGCTCGCTGAGATGCCGCAGCAGGGCGTCGGCCAGCGTGCTCTTGCCCGCTCCGGGATCTCCGCCGAGCCATGCCACCCGGAACCCGCGCTTGGCCTGCTCGGCGGCGGACACCAGGCGGGCGAGCTCGGTCGTACGGCCGATCATCTGGGGCGGCGCGGCCGGTGACGCCGCCGGTGGCGCGGCGGGACGGGCAGGAACAGAGGCGACCTTGGGTACCTCAAGGGCGTCGCTGTGGGTGAGGATGTCGGCCTCGAGAGCTCTTAGAGCGGGTCCTGGGTCCACGCCCAGCTCTTCGGCGAGTGTGGCCCGGGTCCTGCGCAGCGACGCCAGGGCCTCGGCCTGGCGCGCTGAGCGGTAATAGGCGAGGGCGAGGAGCCGCACCGCGTTTTCGCGCAGCGGGTGGGCGGCGACGTGGCGCTCCAGTTCGGGCACGATCTCCGCATGACGGCCGAGGGCGAGTCCCGCTTCCGCCCGGTACTCGACGGCCATGATCTTCAGCTCTTCCAGCCGTGACGCCTCGGGAGCCGCCCAGTCCTCGCCGGCGAGCTCGGCGAAGGCGGGGCCTCCCCACAGCGACAGGGCGTCGTCGATCAGGTGCAGCGCCTTGACCGGCTCTCCCTCGTTGAGAAGGGCCACCGCGGCGTCCATGAGCTTGGGGAACCGCCAGGCGTCGACGGCGTCGGCATCGAGCCGCAGCAGGTATCCGGGCGGGGCGCTCACCAAGACGGTGGCCGGGGTCCGCGGTGCCCGGCCCGGCTCCAGGACGCGGCGAAGGTTCGAGATGTAGACCTGGAGTGCGGCAAGAGCTCTTGGCGGGGGCTGGCCCTGCCACAGATCGTCGATGAACCGGTCCGTGGAGACCACGTGCCCACCGGCGCAGACCAGTCTGGCGATCACCGCTCGCTGGAGCGGCGGGCCCAGGTCGACTGGACGCCCTTCGACTTCTGCCCGGAACTGCCCAAGAACCCGCAAACGTACCATTTCCAGAGAAGCATAGAGTTCGCGCTCCTCATCCGCATATAGGGCGTGCGTAATCCCGTGAACCTGCGTGTGGGTGCACTAGGTCACGGCGCCAAGTGGAGGCCAAGAGTCTGCTTAGGGCGCGATGCCAGCATCGGCGCGATCTGCAATCGAGGAGGGATCGTATGCCCCTATCGCGCCTGCCAGGCTTACTGGCTCGTCTCCGTACCCGGAATACCGGCGAACAGACCGGTCCGCCGCTACGGCGGCGGCGCCCCGTGCTGCTCACGCTGGTGCTGACTCTCGGGCTGTGCGCGCCGCTTGCCGTGGTGGCGACGCCCAAGCCCGTATCGGCTGTGGCGGGGGAACCCAAGTCCGCCGTGACCGACCTCACCGGCGGCTACGGGATGACCGGCTACCGACTGTTGAACATCTTCGCCGGTGACGGCGAGTTCAAAACCCTGGAAGGGATCAGCGACAAAGGCGAGGTCGTGGGCACGATGCTCGACCCGGCCAGCGGCCCTGCCCCGGTACCCTTCGCCTGGGCGCCGGGATCGCCCATGGAATTGATGCCGCTGAACGATCCGGACCTGAGGCACTGGCCGACCGGTGTCGCCGGGAACGGCACGGTCTACGGCCGCACCGGTGACGGTAGTGACGACCGCGGCTATGTCTACCGCGCCCGGCCGGGCGAAGGTTCCGCGTATGGCGCCCCCGAGGTCGTGGCGACCCCCTCGCGTCTGGTCATCGCGGCGAACAGTCGGGGCCAGATGCTCGTCGAGGATGCCCGTGGGTTCGGGATCCTCGCCGAGGACGGCAGTCTCAACCTCTTCCCACGCGAGATGTGGGCGTTGGACATGAACGAGTCCGGCACGGCGGCCGGGTTCTTCTTCAAGCAAAAGCCTGACGGTACGTCGGAAGACGAGCCGGCCATCTGGCAGGGCGGTTCGATACAGCGTCTCGGCTTCCCGCCGGGCTACTCGGCGGCGCATGCCACAGAGATCAATAACGCCGGCGATGTCCTGGTGCGAGCGAATGGCGCAGCGGGAAAAACCGACTTTTTCATTCGCAGCAAGGCCGGCGCCTGGACGAAGCTTGACGCTCCGAAGGGTACCCCTGAGGGGGCGGAAGTGGCCTGGTACGACCTGAACGACCGGGGCGAGGCCGTCGGGGTTATTCGCGCCGATCGCGTGAACAGCGCGGTGCTGTGGAGCAATGGCCGCGCGCTCGCGCTGAACAGCCTGCTCAACCCCGGTAGGGGCCTGCGACTCGACGCCGCGGAGCTCATCAATAAGAACGGCGTCATCGTCGGCCGTGGCATGAATGGCGTCGCGCCCATCATCTGGGTGGCGATACCGGTTGATCCCGTGGTGTTCGTGCACGGCGCCGCGGCCAGTCGGTTGTCGGTGTACAAAAACGGCGAGCCCACCCAGGAACTGTGGCTGGGGTGCCATCTCCCTCCCCGCAGCAGTGTGGACCGTAACCTGCTCAGCCTCTACAAGGAAGACATCCAGAATGGGGACGTGCCGCACGATATCCGGGCGGTCGACGCGCTGCAGCATGAGCATTGCGACGTGGCAAACGATACTATTGCCCCTAATCTGAATATTTACGGTGACTTGCTCGATAGATTGAGGGGCTCCGAGACTTACCGTGAGTACCAGGTCGACGGGCACACCGACCGCCGCACGACGGCCGGATGCGACATGGCGCAATCCGATCGGATGCCCAACCTGTTCATCTACGCCTACGACTGGCGCCAGAGCAATGTGGACAGTGCCAGGGGTCTGGCGGACTACATCGGCTGTGTGCGGAAGCTCTGGCCCACCCGCAAGGTGGACATCCTGACGCACTCGATGGGCGGCATCGTCACCCGGAGGTACATCCTTGACGACCCGTCCGCGAGCAACATCGACCGGGTGGTGACCATCGGTGCGCCGTGGCTGGGCGCGCCGAAGCTGGTGAACGTGCTGATGACCGGTGACTTCATCGATAGTTCGATCGTGAACGGCCCGAACGACGTCATCAAGCGGGTGGCGGGTAGTTTCCCGGCCGCTCACCAGCTGATGGCCAGCCGGATCTATGGGGACGCCGCGAGCGTGCCAGTGGTGCGGGAGAACGGCTGGGATCTCAACGAGAAGAACGGCGACCACGAGACCTACGACTACGACGAGGTGAAGGCCCTGACGAACGCCAGGTTCGTGGGGACGCATCCCGGTGACACCGCGGACGAATTCCAGTCGCGGGCCGGCCAGGTCGACTGGCGAGGGGATACCTCGGGCATCAAGTACACCCATGTCGCGGGGCTGCAGGCGGGCAGGAACACGATCGGCACGGTGGTGGCCAACCTTGAGGAAAAGTGCGAAGCCACGTGGCCCAAGCACTGCAAGGAGCGGAAATACATCACCCAGGACCTCGTCTGCGGTGACGGCACTGTGCCGCTGATCAGCGCCGAGCGGGCCGGTCGGGGCGTGGACTACAACGCCGAGAACGCCGAGGTGCTGCTCTTCAAGTCCAAGTCCACGTCCAAGGCGAACAACTTCCAGGTGGAACACACGGGAATGACGGGGAACAAAGCCGTCGGCGACGCGGTGCTGGCGCGGTTGTTCACCCTTGATCCGCAGGGCCCGGCCGATCACAGTGGCCTGGGCCAGGCGGGGGCCGACATGGACTCCTGCATCACGGGCGGGGGCTCGAACCCCGGGCTGGCGGCGGCCACGGCCGGGGGGCCGGGCACGGCCACTCCCGCGCCGGGCATGGGCCTGCGGTATGTGTCGGTGCTGGGTGGGACCGCGCTGACCGTCATCGACGGTCACGGGCACACCACCGACCCGCAGGGTGGCACGGCGGGATATGTCGACGACGTCACGTTGTTCGCCTCCGATCAGGACGACGCGGGTATGGCGACCATGCCTGCCGACACCGAGGAGTCCTACCGGACGCGGGTCACCGCGACCGGGATGCCGCTGCAGCTGACCCTGCTGGAGGGCACGCAGCAGCACCCGACCGCGGCGACCCGCTGGATCGACATTCCCCTCGACAAGGGCACGGTGGTCGAGCTGACCACCCGCCCGGACGGCACCGATGTGCTGCGCGCCGACGCGAACGGTGACGGAGAGCCGGAGAAGGTCATCCCCCCGACGGTCCGGCTGGCGGGCGCCGACGCGGCCGATGTCACGGCGCCGGCGGTGACGGTCGACGCGGTGGCGGCGAACGGCTCGACCAGGTACGTGGTGTCGGCGTCCGACACGGGTAGCGGGGTGTCGGCGTCCGACACGGGTAGCGGGGTGGCCGACATCGCGTGGTCCACCGACGGCAGCCTGTTCAACCGCTACGAGGCGCCGCTGTCGCTGGACCCCGCCGCGACGCCCACGCTGACCGTCTTCGCCCAGGACCGCGCGGGCAACCGTTCGGCGCCGGTCGAGGTGAAACTGGCAGACCTGAAGCCGAGCATGGTCACCACGGCCACGTTGGATCCGGCCCCGACCGGAGCCGGGTGGAGCGCGGGTGACGTGAAGGTCACGCTGAAGGCCACGGCCTCCGCGGGCGGCAGCCCGGTGGCGAAGGTGACCTACCAGGCGTCGGGGGCGCAGAGCGTCCCGGAGACGTCGGCGGTAGGCGCGCAGGCGGCGTTGACCATCACGGCGGCCGGTTCCACGACGGTCACGTTCTGGGCCACCGCCGAGGACGGAACCGTGGAGCGCAAGCGCACTGTGCAGGTCCGGGTCGACAAGGCCGACCCGACGGCGCAGGTGAAGGCCCCGGCCGACACCTCCGTGGTGCCCAAGATCGTGAAGCTGTCCGGCACCGCGGCCGACGACGCCTCCGGAGTCGCCCGGGTGCGGGTCGAGCTGCGCGACGGCAAGGGCCGCTACTGGGACGGCGACAGCTGGACGACCACCCAGACCTGGTTGCCGACGGCGGGAACGACGACCTGGGCCCGCACCACCGGCCTGCCGAGCGGCGATGAGCTGCCGCCGGGCGGGTATCGGGTGCGTACTTCGGTGAGAGACGAAGCCGGCCGCGAGGTGCCCGGGGGGACGAGCACCTTCACGGTGGCACCCGATGCCAAGCGAGTCGTCTTCGAGCTTGCCAGTGAAACCGCTCTGTCAAGGACCACCGGCGCTGTCGCCCTGAACAACCGCGGCGTCGTCGTCGGTGGCGGCGGAACGGGTCCGGTTCGCTGGTCCGCCGGCAAGACCACGAAACTCGACCCGCCCACAGGTATGACGAGTGCCAGTGTCACCGCTGTGGACGACGACGGCTCGGCGTACGGACAGGTGGACGGCTCCCAGCGCACCTTCCCCGTGCGATGGGACCCATCCGGGACTCCCACCGTGCTGGAGTCGTTGCCCTCCCACACTCGAGCCGGCGTTATGGGAGTCAGCCGTGACGGCAGGACGGTGGTCGGCGGGAGCGACAAGCAGCCGGTCCGCTGGTCCGGTACGGCGGTGGCGGCGCTGCCGCTGTTGAGTGAGGCCACCAGCGGCGTGGCGACCGGTGCGAACACGGCCGGGGTCATCGTCGGCACCCAGTACGTCCGCGGGGACTGGTATCCCGAGCGTGCGCGGGCGGTGATCTGGTCCGGCGGTCAGGTGCGCAACCTCGGCACGTTGCGCGGTCACCGGGAGAGCACGGCGACCGCGGTCAACGACCTCGGTGTCGTGGTCGGCACCAGTGTCGTACCTCTGGCCGTGGGACAGGGCGACCGTACCTACGGCTTCGTCTATGCCGACGGGGCGATGAAGCAGCTCGACACCTACTACACCGGTGCGAAGATCACGTTGCCGAAGGCCGTGAACGACCAGGGCGCGATCGTCGGCGAGTTCACCAACAACGGCGGGACGACTCATGCCTTCCTGGCCGAGCCGGGCGAGCAGGCCGTGGACCTGAACACGCTGCTGCCTCCGGGCAGCGGCTGGGAGCTGGTGCGGGCCAACGACATCAACGAGTACGGGCAGATCACCGGGGTCGGTAAGCACAACGGCGAGTCGCGTGGCTTCCTCATGACCGTCAAGCACGCTCCGCTGGCCCAGGACGTGGCGGCGGCCACGACCAGAGGGCACGCGGTGGATGTGGCGCTGGACGCGTTCGACCCCGATGTCCTCGACACCCTCACCCTGCGGGTGCTCGACGGGGCGGGGCAGGGCCCGGCCCACGGCACGGTCTCGGCCGTGAAGGACGGGCACGTGACCTACACCCCGGCCGCCGGCTTCACCGGAACCGACACCTTCAGCTACGTCGCCGACGACGGTGACCTGGTGTCCGCACCGGCTGTCGTCACGGTGAAGGTCGACCCCGGGGCCAACCAGGCCCCGACGGCGCACGACGTGACGGCGACCACTCCGGAGTCCACCCCGGTCAAGGTGACCCTCAAGGCCGAGGACGCCGACGGAGACGCGCTGACCTACCGCGTCGTCCAAGCCCCCGCCCACGGCACCGTGTCGGGGACCGGTCCGGACCTGACCTACACGCCCGAGAAGGGCTGGTCGGGAACGGACACCTTCACCTGGACCGCATCCGACGGCAAGGAGGAGGCCGCCCCGGCCACGGCCGCCATCACCGTGACCCCGGCGAACCACCCGCCGTCGGTGTCGATCAAGGCACCGGGAAGCGTGGACGAGGGGGCGACGGTGGAGCTGACGGCCCTGGCGACCGACCCGGACGGCGACAAGCTCACCTGGAAGTGGAGCAGCGATGTCGGCACGCTGTCGGGCGACGGCGACACCGTGAAGCTCACGGTCAGCGATGGCCCGGCCGACGCGCACATCACCGTGGAGGTCAGCGACGGCCGGGAGAAGGCCACCGGCACCGCCACAGTGCACGTGAACAACGTCGCCCCCAAGGTGGGTGAGGTCTCGACACCGCTGGCCCCGCAGGCCGTCGGTACGGAGATCGAGCTGTCGGTCAAGTTCACCGATCCGGGCGATGACACGCACACCTGCTCGGTCAACTGGAACGACGGCAGCACCTCGCCCGGAACCGTGGCCGACGCCACGTGCAGGGCGAAGCACACCTACGCCAAGGCGGGCATCTACCACCCGGCCGTCACCGTCACCGACGACGACGGCGCCTCGGGCACCGCGACCGCACAGGCCGTGGTGGTCTACGACCCGAGCGCCGGGTTCGTCACCGGCGGCGGCTGGATCAACTCGCCCGCAGGCGCCTACAAGGCGGACCCCGCACTGACCGGGAAGGCGAACTTCGGGTTCGTCTCCAAGTACAAGGAGGGTGCCACCACGCCCACCGGCAACACCGAGTTCCAGTTCCACGCCGGGAAGCTGAACTTCAAGGCGACGGCCTTCGAGTGGATGGTGGTGTCGGGAACGCGGGTCCAGTACAAGGGCTCGGGGACGATCAACGGCAGCGGTGAGTACACGTTCGAACTCACGGCCGTCGACGACGGCAAGGGCGACCGGTTCCTGATCAAGATCTGGGACAAGAGCGGCAACGTCGTCTACGACAACCAGATTGGAGAAGAAGGCACCGCCCTCGGTGGCGGCAACATCGTCATCCACACCGGCCACTAGCAGAGGCCATTCCCAAAGAACCTGGGCCCGCCCTGATGGGTGGGCCCAGGTGTCGTACCGATCGCCACGCGCGGCACCGCCGGGTTCCTCCGCACGCTGGTGACGGAGCCCGTGAGCCTGGTCATGGAGCGCACGATGCCGCTCGGCGTCAGGCGGCGTGCCGGACGGCTGTCAAAGGCTGACGACTCCGTGCGCGCGGAACCGGGCGTGGACCTGGTCGAGTAGTTCCGGCCCTGGCGGGTCGACGTGGGCGAGGGGGAAGGTCAGGCCCAGGCGCCGGTACTTGCCGGCCGCCATGCGGTGGAAGGGCAGGACGTCGACGTGTTCCACGTTGCCGAGCCCGGCGACGAAGCGGGCGATGCCGTCGACGTTCTCCGGGTCGTCGGTGACGCCGGGGACCAGGACGAAACGAACCCAGGTCGGGCGGCCGAGGGCGGCCAGGCGGCGGGCGAAGCGCAGGGTCGGCTCCAGCTCGCCGCCGGTCAGCGCGCGGTAGGTCGCGGGGTCGGAGGATTTGATGTCCAGCAGGACCAGGTCGGTGTCGGCGAGCATCGCGTCGGTCGCGCGGTCGCCGAGGAAGCCGGAGGTGTCCAGCGCGGTGTGCAGGCCGTCGTCGCGGCAGCGGCGCAGGAGTTCGGCCGTGAAGCCGGGCTGGAGCAGCGGCTCGCCGCCGCTGATCGTGACGCCGCCGCCCGCCACGGTGATGAACCTGCGATATCTCTCCACCTCGGCCATGACCTCGTCGGCCGTCACCCGGCGGCCGTCGCGCATCCGCCAGGTCTCGGGATTCTGGCAGTACAGGCAGCGCAACGGGCAGCCGCACGTGAAGACCACGAACCGGGTTCCCGGACCGTCGACGCCGACCGAGATGTCCCAGGAACTGATGACGCCACCCGGAGGGGACGTGTCCGCCCCCTCCGGCCGCGTCACCTCCCCGGTGTTCACAGCGACCCGTGGAAGGTGCGGTTCACGACATCCTGTTGCTGCTCGCGGGTCAGGCGGACGAAGTTCACGGCGTATCCCGATACGCGGATGGTGAGCTGCGGGTAGCGGTCGGGGTGCTCCATCGCGTCCAGCAGCACCGCCCGCGTGAGCACGTTGACGTTCATGTGGAACCCGCCCGCGTCGATGTAGCCGTCCAGCACTCCGACCAGGTTGGTCACCCGATCGTCGGGGGTGCGGCCCAGCCCTTCCGGTGTGACGGTGTTGGTCAGCGAGATGCCGTCCCGCGCCTCCTCGTACGGCAGCTTCGCCACCGACAGCGCGGAGGCGACCATGCCGTGCCGGTCGCGGCCGTTCATCGGGTTGGCCCCGGGGGCGAACGGCTCGCCGGAGCGGCGGCCGTCAGGGGTGTTGCCCGTGTGCCGGCCGTACACGACGTTGGAGGTGATCGTCAGCACGGACTGGGTGTGCTCGGCGTCCCGGTAGGCGGGGTGCCGGCGGATCTTGGTCATGAACGCGCGGACCAGGCCGACGGCGATGTCGTCGGCGCGGTCGTCGTTGTTGCCGAAGGCCGGGTAGTCGCCCTCGACCTCGTAGTCGACCGCCAGGCCGCTCGCGTCCCGGACGACCTTGACTTGGGCGTGCTTGATCGCCGAGAGGCTGTCGGCGGCCACCGAGAGCCCGGCGATGCCGCAGGCGAGCGTCCGCTTGACCGGGTAGTCGTGCAGGGCCATCTCGACGCGTTCGTAGGCGTACTTGTCGTGCATGTAGTGGATGACGTTGAGCGCGTTCACGTACGTGGCCGCCAGCCAGTCCATCATCCGGTCGAACGCGGCGGCGACCGCGTCGTAGTCCAGATACTCGCCGCTCAGGGGAGGATACGCCGGCCCGACCTGCTCGCCGGTCATCTCGTCGCGACCGCCGTTGATCGCGTACAGCAGGGTCTTGGCCAGATTGACGCGGGCCCCGAAGAACTGCATCTGCCTGCCGACGGGGGCCGCCGACACGCAGCAGGCGATCGCGGTGTCGTCGCCGTGGCACGGCCGCATCAGCTCGTCGCTCTCGTACTGGATCGCGCTGGTCTCGATGGACAGCCGTGCGCAGAACCGTTTGAACGGCTCGGGAAGCCGGCGCGACCAGAACACGGTGAGGTTGGGCTCCGGGGCGGGGCCGAGGTTGCGCAGCGTCTGCAGGTAGCGGAAGCTCGTGCGGGTCACCAGCGTGCGCCCGTCCTCGCCCACGCCTCCGATCGACTCGGTCACCCATGTCGGGTCGCCGGAGAAGAGCTGGTCGTACTCGGGTGTGCGCAGGAAGCGGACGGCACGCAGCTTGATCACGAGGTCGTCGACGAGTTCCTGGGCGCGTTCCTCGGTGATGAGGCGCTCGGCCAGGTCGCGCTCGATGTAGACGTCCAGGAAGGTCGAGGTCCGGCCGAGCGACATGGCGGCGCCGTTCTGCTCCTTCACCGCGGCCAGGTAGGCCAGGTAGAGCCATTGGACCGCCTCGTGCGCCGTGGTGGCCGGCCGGGAGATGTCGCATCCGTATGAGGCGGCCATCTCGACCAGCTCGCCCAGCGCGCGCAACTGCTCGGCCAGTTCCTCCCGATCGCGGATCACCGCGTCGGTGGAGAACGTCGCGTCGAGGCTGTGCAGTTCTTTCTGCTTGGCCTCGATCAGCCGGTCCACGCCGTACAGGGGGACCCGGCGGTAGTCGCCGATGATCCTGCCCCGGCCGTAGGCGTCCGGCAGTCCGGTGATGACCCCCGAACGACGGGCGGCCCGGATTTCCGGAGTGTAGGCGTCGAACACACCGTCATTGTGGGTCTTGCGGTACTTGGTGAAGATCTCCCGCACCCGGGGGTCGAGCGTGCGGCCATACGCGGCCAGCCCGTTCTCGACCATCCGCAGGCCGCCCGCCGGCATGATCGCTCGCTTCAGCGGTGCGTCCGTCTGCAGGCCCACGATCAGCTCGTGGGTCCGCTCGATGTATCCAGGACGGTGGGCGGTGATGGACGACGGGGTCGTCGCGTCGACGTCGTGAACGCCGCGCCGCCGCTCCTCGGGCAGCATCCCGGCGAGTTTCTCCCAGACCAGCCGCGTCCGGTCCGTCGGGCCGGCCAGGAATGATTCATCACCCTCGTACGGTGTGTAGTTGTCCTGGATGAACGCGCGCACGTCGATGGCCGCGCGCCACGCCGTCCCCTGGAACCCGCGCCAGGCCTCATGCCCTGCCGTCCGCGTCCGGTCCGCTGTGACCGTCATCGGGAACCCCCTCGTGTCGGCGTCTCGCTCCAAATCTCGTCCACCACCGCCCGGACGGCATCGATCGGAGGTCCTCGGCCAGGGGTCCGAAAGTCCCGGCGGCGAAGGGACTTCGGGACCGGCGGCATCGACGTGGGCATGCCCAGATGATCCTCAGGCCGGGACACCATGCATGAGGTCACGTCCATGGTCACCGGCTGCCCGAACCGGGTGGTGGTGTCGGGTGCAGAATCCGGTCGAGGCGTACAGCGGCATAGCCGAGGGTCGAGAGTGCGATGACGATCAGCAGGTCGCCTGCGCTCAGCGGCCGGGTGCCGAGGAGTTCTTGGAACGGAGGAAGGTAGAGCCCTGCCAGTTGCAGGGTGAGGGCGCCGGCGACGGCGAGGAGCAGCATCGGGTTGGCCAGCGAGCGCTGCCGGGTGCGCGACCCGATCGCCACGCCGAGTTGGGTGGCGCCGAGGGCGAAGAAGGCCATGCTCTGCCATGGGCGTCCGGTGTGGTGCGCCCAGATGGCGACGCCGAGGGTGACGGCGGTGAGGACGACACCGATCCGGATCACGCGCTGCCACAGCCCGGCCCCAAGGATGCTTTGGGTGGTGGGCCGAGGCGGCCCGGTCATGGAGCCGGGTGCGGCGGGTTCGCCGCCCAGGGCCACGCCCGGTAGTCCGTGGGTGAGCAGATTGATCCACAGGATCTGGGCGGGCAGCAGCGGGAGGGCTAGACCGGCGAACGGGCCCAGCAGCATGACGGCGATCTCGGCCGCTCCGCCGGACAGCGCATAGATGAGGAACCGGCGGGTGTTCGCGTAGATCCGGCGGCCCTCCTCGACGGCCGCGACCACGGTGCCCAGGTCGTCGTCGGCCAGGACCAGATCGGCCGCCTGACGGGCGACCTCCGTACCGCGCTCGCCCATCGCCACGCCGATGTCGGCGCGTCGCAGTGCGGGCCCGTCGTTGACGCCGTCTCCGGTCATCGCGAGGATGTCGCCGCGCTCCCGCATGCCCTGGACGATGTCGAGTTTCTGCTCCGGTGTCGCTCGGGCGTAGACGTTCGCCCCCTCTTGGCCTGGTTCGCGGGAGTCGCGGCAGTCGACGACCTGGCCGCCGGGTTCGATGACGCCGAGGTCGGTGGCGATGGCGCGGGCGGTCCCAGGGTGGTCTCCGGTGATCAGAACCGGTCGGATACCCGCGCGTTTGCAGGCGGCGATGGCGTCGGCCGCCGCGGGGCGCGGCGGATCCAGGATCGCGATCAGCCCGAGCAGTCTCAGCCCGGTCTCCTCGACGGTTTCCGGAATGACGTCCAGATCGGTGCCGGCGACGGCGATGACCCGGAAGCCCGCCTCAGCGAGTCGGGCGGCGCGTTCGGACGCGCCGGCCAGGAGCGCCGGGTCGTCGGCCGGCACCGGTCGCCGGAGCAACACGTCGGGCGCTCCCTTGCAGATCACCCGGGCACGGCCATCGGGTAGCCGGTGCACGGTCGTCATGCGCTTGCGGCCGCTCTCGAAGGGGCGCTCGGCGATTCTGGGGAACCGCTGTTGAAGCTCTGACCGGTCCAGGCCCCGCTTGGCCGCGGCGGCGAGCATGGCCGCCTCGGTAGGATCGCCCAACGCCGTCCAGTGTCCGCTGGAGTCCTGAGACAGCCGTGCGTTGTTGCACAGCGCCGCCGCGATCAGCAGGTCGGTGAGCTCGTCCGTCTCCGAAGCCGGCTCGTCTTCGACGATCTCACCCTCAGGGCTGTAGCCGGAGCCGGTGACCTTGGCTTCGCCGGTGGGGGTCCACAGCAGCCGGACGACCATCCGGCCCTCGGTCAAAGTGCCGGTCTTGTCGGTGGCCAGCACGGTGACCGATCCCAGGGTCTCCACCGCGGGCAGTCTGCGAATGAGGGCGTTGCGGGCCGCCATCCGGCGGGCTCCGAGTGCGAGACCCAAGGTCACGACCGCGGGCAGTGATTCCGGTACGGCGGCGACCACCAAGCTGATCGCGGTCACGATCATCAGCTCGACGGGTTCGCCCCGGGCCAGGCCGAGGGCCAGTACGATCACGCACAAGAGCACGGTGACACCGGCCAGCATGCGACCGACGCCCACCAGACGTCTCTGTAGCGGCGTCAGACCGGCCCCCTTGACCATCATGGAGGCCATACGCCCGGTCGCGCTCGCCGGACCCACCGCGGTGACCACCGCTCGGCCGCGTCCTCGTACCACGACGGTGCCCGAGGACACCGCCTCCTCGACGCTCTTGTCCACCGGCATGGATTCGCCCGTGACGGACGACTCGTCGACGAGAAGCGCCGCCGACTCCAGCACCTTGGCATCGGCCGGAACGATGTCCCCCTCGGCCAGCACCAGGAGATCACCCACAACGACGTCGGCCGCGGGAACCTGCGTCTGGGCGCCGTCACGGACCACGCGCGCCGTCGGGGCGGTGAGTTCCGACAGGGCCGTGATGGCGCGGTCCGCGCGAATCTCTTGCACCACCCCGACCGAGGTGTTCACCACGATCACCAACATGATCACGGCCATGTCGGTCCAGTCGCCCGTGGCGACGGTCAATACCGCGGCCACGAGCAGAACGAGGATCAGCGGGTCGCGAAGCTGGGCGGCCACTCGCCGCCACAACGGGACGGGCGGCTTCCTGGGCAGGAGATTCGGCCCGTCCCGTTCGCGTCTCGCGACCGCTTCCATCGACGACAGACCGGACATGACGGCGGGCGCGATGAGTTCTTCACTGGCCATTCGTCGTCTCCCCGTCGGTCTGGTCGAAGCGTGTGATGGTCTCGAAGGCCAGTCTTCACAGGCAGAGCGCCCGTCGGCAGTGACGAAGGTCCCGTCCGGCGAGTGCTGAAGGGCGGCGGATGATCTGACGCCCGTGCTCACCGCCGTGCGGGCCGGGAGCGGGGTGAACGCGGCCGGCGATGAGCCCCCGGCATCGCGAGGGCCGGCCCGGCAACGGATGTCCCGGTGGATGCGGGACTTTCGGCTCTGTCGTCCACCGGACGCCGACAAGAACCTCAGAAGGTCGATGAAAGAGGTACGTCATGGCTTTCCCCATTGATACCGACCTCGGGATCCGTTGGCTGCTCGCCGCGGCGGGCCAGGCGCCCTCGGTCCACAACACCCAACCGTGGCGCTTCCGGATCGCGGGAAAGTCCATCGAGTTGCTCGCGGATCCGGACCGGCGGCTCAGACGGGCCGACCCGCGTGGCCGGTCCCTGCGGGTGAGCTGCGGTGCCGCGCTGTTCAACCTGCGCCTCGCCATCCGGGTGGCCGGGTTCCAGCCCCTGACGTGGCTGCTGCCCGATCCGCGGGCCGATCCACAGTTGCTGGCGATCGTCCACACGCCCGCCTTCGGGCAGCCCTCCTCGACCGAGCAGGAGCTGTTCGCCAACATCGGCACACGGCGCACCAACCGTGAGCCGTTCGACGAGAGGCGGGTGCCCCCATGGGTGCTGGCGGACCTGCGTATCGCGGCGTCCAGAGAGGGCGCCAACCTGGTCCCGCTGGGAGGGTTCGGCTCGACGGACCTGCTGGACTATGTCGCGATGGCCGAGGAGGAGCTGGGCCGGGATCACGACTATCTGGCTGAACTGCGGGCGTGGACGATGACGGGAACACACTCCGATGGCATGCCCTCCTACGTCCTTGGCCCACGCCTCGCCGGCGACCCTGCCGTGGTGCGAGACTTCGGCACCCACCCGGACCGGCCTGCCGCGCGTTTCGAGCACCATCCGCAGATCGCGGTGCTGACCACCCCCGGTGACCGCCCCGCCGACTGGCTTCGCGCCGGGCAGGCCCTGCAGAGGGTGCTGCTCCTGGCGAGCGCGCACGGTGTGTCGGCTTCGTTCCTCAACCAGCCACTGGACCTGCGGGACATGCGCCACCGCACCGATCCCCGCCACCGCCGCGGCCACGCACAAATGATCATCAGGCTGGGGTACGGCCCGTCCGTACCCCGTGCCCCGCGTCGTCCTCCCGCCGAACTGCTGACCGGGCCTGCCACGAGACGGCCGAGCGGTCGTCCCCGGCACGAGAGGAACCGGTCACTGTGACCCGCCGCTCTGGAGATGTGACGATGCGCGTCGCCACGACGACCGCAGCCGACCACGCCGCGAAGACGGTGGACCTCGGCATCGCCGCGAGCACCGAGATCGACCGGCTGCTCACCCTCCTGGACACGACGGGCGACGGGCTGACCGGCGCCCAGGCTCGGACACGCCTGACCGTCGCGGGCCCGAACGCCGTGCGAACCCACCGCGCGCGCGGGCTGACCGTGCTGGTCAGGCAGCTCCGCTCGCCGTTGCTGATCCTGCTGGCTCTGACGGCGGCCGCGTCCGCGATGCTCGGCGAATCCACCGACGCTCTGATCATCGCGGTGATCCTCACGGCGTCGGTGGGACTCGGCTTCTTCAATGAGTACCGCGCCGAGAAGTCGGCCGAGGCCCTGCACACCCGGATCCGGCACAGTTGCCTGACCTGGCGCGACGGCCACCCCAAGGCCGTGGACGTGACCGAGATCGTCCCCGGTGACGTCGTCGAGCTCCAGCTTGGCCAGGTGGTGCCCGCCGACCTGCGGCTGTTGACGGCGACGGGACTCGAATGCGAGGAGTCGGCTCTGACCGGCGAGTCGATGCCGGTCGCCAAGTCGCCGGAACCCGTACGGGCGGGTGCCGCGCTGGCCGACCTGACCTGCTGCGCGCTGATGGGCACCGTGGTGAGCGCGGGATCGGGAAAGGGGGTGGTGGTGGCCACCGGCGGTCGAGCCGAGTTCGGAAAGATCGCGCTCGGGCTGGGCCAACGGCATCCTGACACCGAGTTCCAGATGGGGCTCACCCGGTTCTCGCTGCTGCTGGTCCGGGTGGCCGCGGTACTGACCGGGACGATCTTCGTCGTCAACCTGCTGCTGCACCGTCCTGTCATCGACGCTCTGCTGTTCTCGCTGGCCATCGCCGTGGGCATCTCCCCGCAACTGCTGCCCGCCGTGGTGTCCACGAGCCTCGCCGCGGGAACCAGGCGCCTGGCCGAGCTCAAGGTTCTGGTCAAGCGCCTGATCTGCATCGAGGACCTGGGCGACATCGACGTGCTGTTCACCGACAAGACCGGCACGCTCACCGAAGGGCGCATCGGTTTCATGCGCTCTCTCGGCCCCGACGGGCACGCCGCCGACGGCCCGCTGGCGCTCGGCCTGCTCTGCAACGAGGCGATCGTCGGTAGCGGTGGCCGCGTCGCGGGGGGCAACCCGCTGGACGTCGCCCTGTGGCAGGCCCCGGGCGTGGAGACGGCGATGGCGAGCCTGACCGCTTACCGCAGGCTCGCGGTGTTGCCCTTCGACCACGAGCGAAGAGCGATGTCGGTCCTGGTAGAAGACACGAATGGGCATCGGACGCTGGTCACGAAGGGCGCGCCGGAAGCCGTGCTGGCACGCTGTGCCGGTGTACCGGCGACGGCCAGGGCCGCGCTGGCGGCCGAATTCGCCGCGGGCAATCGCGTGGTCGCCGTGGCCGGCCGGCCCTTCCCCATTGGTCCGGAACAAGTACAGCTGACGCCGGCCGACGAGCGCGACCTCGTCCTGGACGGCCTGCTGGTCTTCCTCGACCCGCCGAAGAGCACCGCCGCCGGCGCCCTGAAGCGGCTCGCGGGCTTGGGCATCTCGGTGAAGGTCCTGACCGGCGACAATCCGGTTGTGGCCGCGAAGCTGTGCACCGACATCGGCCTGGCCCCGGGACGGGTGCTGACCGGCGAGGATGTCGACGCGGCGGACGACGACCACCTTCCGGCGCTCATCGACCAGGCGACCGTGTTCGCACGCGTCAGTCCCGAGCACAAGGCGCGTATCATCCGCGCCCAGCGGCGCGGCGGGCTGGACGTCGCCTTCATGGGCGACGGAGTCAACGACGCGCTGGCCCTGCACGCCGCCGACGTGGGCGTCTCCGTCGACAGCGCGACCGATGTCGCCAAGGACGCCGCCGACGTGCTCCTGCTGGAGAAGGATCTCAACGTGCTGGCCGACGGCGTCCTGGAAGGCCGGCGAATCTTCGCCAACACGATGAAGTACGTCCTGATGGGAACGTCGAGCAACTTCGGCAACATGGTCAGCGCGGCCGGCGCCTCACTGCTGCTGGGGTTCCTGCCGATGCTGCCCGCCCAGATCCTGTTGAACAACCTGTTGTACGACACCGGACAGCTGGCCATTCCGACGGACAACGTGGATCCCGAGCAACTGGCACGCCCGTCTCGTTGGGACGTAAAGCTCATCCGGCGGTTCATGCTCTTCTTCGGCCCGCTCAGCTCGCTGTTCGACTTCGCCACTTTCGCGCTGGTACTGGGCGTCTTCCACGCCGGTCCGGAGCTCTTCCGCACGAGTTGGTTCGTCGAGTCCCTCGCGACCCAGGCGCTGGTGATCTTCGTGATCCGGACCCGGCGCACCCCGTCCTTCCACAGCAGGCCCAGCGTCCCCCTGCTGCTGGCCACTCTCGGCGTCATCGTGATCGGTGTCGTGCTGCCCTTCACTCCGGTGGCCCAGACGCTGGGCTTCCAACCACTGCCCGGAGCGTACTTCGCGGCGCTGGCGGTGATGGTGCTCCTGTACCTGGGCCTGATAGAGCTGGGCAAACGCTGGTTCTACCGCGAGGCGCCCGCCGTCGCGGCGCGTCGTCCACGCTCCACCGGCCGTCGCACCCACCGCCGAGCGGGCCCCTTCACCACTGTCGACGTGACCACCATCCAGCCGTCAAGGTCGCGCGCACGTCGTTCCGCGGCGCGGCGATGACGGCGGCGCGCAGGTCGCCGTCGGGGGCGGCCGCCATGGCCATGAGGCCGCGGCGGCTCGCCATCCCGACGACCTGGTCGTCACGGAGCGCGGTACGTAGTCGACCATCACTTCCGGGCTAGAGCGAGGTAGGCGATCGGGCCGAAGGGCTGGATGGCCAGAACCGGCCACCACAGCGCCTTGCGGCCGCGTAGCCGGTTCTGCGGGCGGCAGAACAGATCGACGGCGGCGGTCGCGGTCATCGCCATCTCCACCGGGGCGAGCGTCAAGAGGGCTGCCTGCTGCCGTGGCGTGAGATCCGCCCATCGCCTGGACCGGCGCGGACATCCACTCGTCCGACGCTCCGCGGTCCGTGGGCTGAAGGATGCTGCCTTCACGTTTCCTTCCCTTCGGATATCGCGAACAGATCTCGCGGTGGGTGGCCGGCCGAGTCTCGGCCCGCCGTTCGTCAACGGTTCAGCACGACCTTGAGCGCCCCGGTCCTCGCCGCGTCGGAGAACACCTCGTAGGCCTTCTCGAAGTCGTTCAGGGCGAAACGGTGGGTGACCATTCCGCTGACATCCAGCTGTTCCCCATCGAGCATCTTGAGCAAGGTCGGCGTGGAATAGCCGTCGACCAGCCCGGTGGTGATGGTGAGATCGCGGATCCACAGGTCTTCCAGGTGCAACGTGGCAGGCCTTCCGTGGACACCGACGTTGGCGACCCGGCCTCCCGGGCGGGTGAGGCGAGTGCAGAGTTCGAACGTCTCGGGCGTGCCGACCGCCTCGATCAGCACGTCGGCTCCGAGTCCGTCGGTCAGCGAGTGGACGACCTCCAGCGGGTCGTCCTCGGGCGTGATCGTGATGTCGGCGCCGAACCGCTTGGCCGCCTGGAGCCGGGGCTCCGCCTTGTCGATGGCGATGACCCGGGAAGGCGTGAACAGCCGGACGGTGCGGATGGCGGCCAGGCCGATCGGCCCGGCCCCGACCACCACCACGGTGTCGCCAGGGCTGACTCGGCCGTTGAGGACACCGACTTCGTATGACGTGGGCAGGATGTCGGCGAGCAGGACGGCCGCCTCGTCGGTCGCGTGGACCGGCAGCTTGTACGTGGACAGGTCGGCGAACGGAATCCGCGCGAACTCGGCCTGGACGCCGTCGATCAGGTGGCCCAGGATCCACCCGCCTCCGTTCCGGCACTGACCGTAGACACCCCTCCTGCAGTAGGCGCACATACCGCACGCGGAGATGCAGGACGCCACGACGCGGTCGCCGGGCACCAGCCCGCTGACCCCGCTGCCGATCTCGACGACGGTACCGACGGCCTCGTGGCCGAGGATCCGTCCCTGTTCGACCTCGGGGACGTCACCGGCCAAGATGTGCAGGTCCGTTCCGCAGATCGTGGCCGTGTCCACCTGGATGATGGCATCACGTGGATCGATGATCGCCGGATCGGGCACCTCGGTCCACGACCTTTGCCCGGAACCGCCGTACACCAGTGCTTTCATGTTCCCTCCTCGATGGCCTCGCGGTCTCGCCGCGGGAGTTCCACTGACACCAGCGTCCAGCGGATCGACGGCCGGACGCAGTGCTCATCGACCTGATTCCGGAGGACCAAGGCCCTCGAAGACCGCCTGGCCCTGGAAAGGCTCGGCGGGCGTCGTATGACGCGAGAGGAGATCGATGCCATGGTGACCGCGATGGAGGATCACGTTCATGTTCTGGCGGACGGCGGACCCGAACCACAAGGCTCAGGTCTACGCGGAGATCGGCCTGCGGTTGACGTACCACCCCCAGGGACGGTTGGTGGGTCGCTCACCCCACTTCAAGGACGGTCTGACCGACCGAGCGTCCGTTCTCGACCAGCGCATGCGCGTCATGCATGTCGGTCCAGGGAAGCGTGACCACGGCGGCGTCGGGAAGCCGCAACCCGGCGCGGACGTCCGCCCACAGAGCCCGCATCTGGGCCGGGTTGCCCGTGCGCACGCCGAGAAGCGCCTGGCTGTGGAGGTATGACCGGGGTATTCGGAGTCGTGGTGAACGTCAAGCTGATCAACGACCCCGCCGTGGACCAGTACGACCTGTCCAGCATGCGGGTCAAGAGGGACCTGGTGGCGGAACTCGCGCACGAGATCTCCAGTTAACTACCTACTTCGGTAGTATGTTCGGTGCGTCAATCCACCGAGTAAGGAGCAGTCATGAGCGTCGAACCGACCGCCGACCTCGTGCGGGCACTCCAGGAACTGGGCTTCTCCCAGTACGAGGCGCAGTGCTACGTCGGCCTCATGGCCGCCGAGCCGCAGACCGGCTACCGCGTCTCCAAGGTCACCGGAGTGCCACAGCCGAAGGTCTACGAGACACTCCGCAAGCTCGTCTCACGCGGTGTCGTGCGGGAGATCGCCGGAGACCCGACGGTCTTCAGCGCGATCCCGCCCGACGCGCTGCTACGCCAGCTCGAGGTTTCCTTCGAGCGCCGGCTGGCCGATGCCAAGGACTCCGCGCGCCGGCTCGAGCAGGCCGACATGCCGCGTGAGCTCGAGTACGTCGAACGCTTCGCCTCACGGGAGGACATTCTCCGCGTGGCGGTCGAATCCATCGCCGGCGCGGCCCGGAGGGTCTACCTCTCAGCCAGTGCCACGGAGCTCGCCGCCCTCAAAGACGCGATCGAGGAGGCGACGGCGCGCGACGTCGACGTCGTCGTGCTGGCGTTCGGGCGCGGGGGCGCGGACCTTCGCGGCGCGCGCGTCTTCCGCCACGCCTCGACAGACGGCGCGCTGTTCCGCCACCACCAGGCGAAGCACATCGCGCTTGTCACCGACTCGCGCGAGGCCGTCAACGCGATCGCCGCCGACGGCTCGTCCTGGGAGGCGATCCGCACCGAGAGCAAGCCCGTGATCGCCGCGGTCAAGGGCTTCATCAGGCACGACCTCGACCTCCAGCAGGTCTTCGCCGACTTCGCGCCTCAGCTGATCGAGGCGTACGGCCCTGGCCTCCAGGGATTGGAGTCCTACCGCCAGGAACAGCACACCACAGAAGAGAGGACGAAGCGGGTCGCGTCCCCGAAGCGCAAACCGGATGACGCCCGCACGCGCGGCGTACACGAGTCCATGAGTCGTTGAGTCCGAGACCCGTCGGCTCGTTCTGATGCGGGTGGTCGCCGGGGCGGCTACGACTCCTTGGCGTCGGCGAGGGTTCTGTGGACGACGCCGATGGAGACTTTGACTCCGGTCTCGCCCTGGCCGGCCTGTCGCACCGCCCGCCGCCGGTCACGCCTGCGGGGCGTAACCGGCCGGCGATTCCGGCGGGAGCCGGATGTCAATGTGTCACAGGATCTGGATGGCGACGACCTTCGGAGGGCGGTTCGGGAAGGTGATGTCGTGCCAGCGCTCGATCTTCACCGAGTCGCCGTTGGCGTCGTAGTAGATCAGGTCGTTGTTGCCCGTGGAGATCCGGTCGACCCACCATCCGCCGAAGTCGGTCTTTCCGGCGTTGGCGTAGCAGTCGACGCTCTGGCGGCCGTCGAGGTGCGACCAGATCTTCAGGAAGTTCTCGCCGCCAACGCATTGGACGTGGTCGATGGCGAAGGCGGGGCCGCCCGGGATGGTGACGGTGAAGGCGGCGGCTGCGGCGAGCGCCACGGCCATGGAACGGGCGTTCTTCTTGCTCTTCGAGATCACAGACTCTCCTCTTGCGGAGACGGCGCGCACGGCCCCGGCCCTGTTGGTGACGTCGCGTCTTGACGGAACGGTGCTTCGTCGGGCCGGCAGACGGCCGACTGCGCACCTGAGGGCCCCTCGCAGCTGCGCCTTTTCGTGACGCAACTGGGTGGTCCGGTAACTGAGAGTAACACCACTCTTTGTCCGGCCCAACACTCCGAACGCGAACTGTTGGGCCGGAGCCTCACCCGATCGTGGCGCTCACGCGCGGCCAACGAGCCGTGTGTCCACCGACATGAAGGACTACTCAAGCGGCATCAAGCGCTCGGCGGCGAGATGCCTCGCCCGTACCAAGGGGGCGCCTCGCCCGGAACAAGATGTCGGCTCGGTCGGCGCGGAAGCGAGGGGTCCCCGCCGAGGGAGGCCGGTGGCGGGCCACCTTCGACTACCGCGTGGGAGACACACGGATCGACGGCGAGGCGAGGGGAATCCTGGAGGCCCTGCATGCCCTGGTGACCGGGATCGCCGCCTCGTGGCCGGGGGAGGGTGACCGTGGGTGACCCGTCCTCGTACGACTTCAGGGTCTACAGCGTCGGCCTGGTCCACGCCGCCGCGTGCACCAGCCTCACCGACGAGGAAGCCGCCACCCGGCTCAACGCCGAGCACCCCACCGGGATCACCTCCCGATGGCAGGTCGCCGACCAGCTCGCTGACGGCGAGCCCAAAGGAGCCTCCTGTCACGACCTCCCCGACACCCACCGTCATGTCCTGTTCATCTGCTGAGGAGGAAACTATGCCGCAACCACCGCGGCTCACCGCCGAGCAAACCGCCCGCCTCGACAAGAAGGCCGGCCGCTACTTCTGGGCATCGGCGGCCGTGGCCATTGTTTCGTGGCTGCTGGTGGCCGCCGTCTGGACCGCTTCCTGGCGGCTGGCCGGCGTCGGCTTCCTGGCTGCGCTGCCCGCGCTGGCCTTGCTGACCGCCTCGATCTCGCTGCGCAGCCCCGCGGGCCGCCAGCGGGTGGCCCGTCAGCTCAGCGGTCCGCAGGTACACGAGATCACCGAGTTTCACCGCCGGAGGCGGCCGTGAGCGCGACATTCGGCTGGGACACCGCCGACTCCGGAGGCGGCGATGTGGCATTGTGACCATCGCTAAATGATCGGCGGAACAGCCACACGTAGGCAGGACGACGTGCGATCGTCAGGAGCAAGATGTGGTCCTGATCGGCAGGCTAGGACTGCTGCCTTCACTCTTAAGGTGTCTGATCAATGTTCTTATGCGCTGTACACAAATCAGGCATGTCCTTCTTTGTGTTCGAGCAGAAAACGTAACTTACGTCTATGTGTAAGACGCCGTCGCTGCCGTCGCTGACATAGTCGACAACGAAGCCGGAAGTGTAACCGCTCGCGTCACCTGAATGTGACAATTGTAAAACGAGTTCGGTGCGTTTCTGTATCGGCGAGTCTTCGGGTGAGCAGACCTGTGTGACTTGCCGGTTCCCCAGTGGTAGGCCTTTACGTTGGATCGTTATTGACTCGCCATTTCCGATGGTGTCGTCATTGGAGGGCCCATCGTGAGGGAGGAGGGTGAAAGCTTCAAGGCGTATCCCGCCTTGCGGGTGCTCTAGACGCACACCTTTTACGGTCACCGACCCGGCCCTATTCAGGCACAGCCGTAGCCCGCCGTACAGGTAGGGCTTACCCAGCGTGCTTACACTCATGCCCTCGCCGGTAATGATCCCTCCGCCTAGCCATTGGAGTTCAGGACCCGGCGGGACCGCGTCCGCACAGCCTGATGCTGCGATCAGAGCGATGCATGCTAGGGCCGTGCGGACGCTTCCCATACCTGGTAACTCCTATTTTATGGGTCGAGTCTTTAGTAGTGATCAGATCACAACTTGTGCGCCTCGATCCTCGCGGATCTGTTCACTCCTGAAGAGGACGACCCGCAGATCTTGGTGCCGGCCTTGAAGTCCAGCGTGAGCTTCGACTCGTTAGTGTAGCCGCTTTGAGCCGACAGACTGATACCGGAGACTTCGACTCCGGCCGATATGGTGATGTTCTTAGATTGAGTCATGGTCAGCTGGGAGCCGTTGTAGCGCTCAATGCATGCACCGCTTAGAACTGGGTGATTGGCGCGTACGAACTTCTTGATTGGATCACCCAGACTCGCAGGCTTGATGCGTTGTCCATAACCGCATATGTTCTCGTAACGGGCGTAGTTCACCGTGCCGATGGCCCATGCGTCTACGATACGAGTGATTACATCCTCTTGCGCGCTCGATACGGACAGGGTGGCGTTTCCGCTTGGCGTCCACTCGCTAGATGCGCTAGACGCCTTAGCTGCAATTCCCAGAGTGTGATCCGCGCCGGACTTCTGGGTGAGGATTCCCTTTGCTTCGAGCCAGTTATGGAACCCCATGTACTGCTCTTCCCGTCCCGGAAAGCGCTCCTTGAGGAACCAGCCGCAAGGCACTTTTTTGGCGGCGGCAGGGACTAGTCCTGCCGACATCTGAGCTGCCGTTATGGTGCCGGCCTGTACAGCCTGGTCGACGAACGAGAAGTCCTGCGTCCGGGGCGCGGTCTCGGAAGTCCGCAGGGCCGCAGCCGCAGCGGCGCTGATCAGTTGCGCCGGCCCAGGTTGAGTTGTGGCCGGAGGCGGCTGTTCTCCGTCCGGTACCGGTTGCACTTCTTCGCCGGCTCGCACCGCCAGGATTCCGCGCGGGACCTCACGACCCCTTCGAGCCTGCTGTCCACATGGGAACCGGACGCGTTTCTCCGCGAGTTCGGGAGCCGCCCAGAAGTACCGCCTCGGTAAGCGCCTTCGGCCGGTCGGCAACACTACGACCTCGGCCACGCCGCCCCCTTGCCACAGATTGCGGTCCAAGGCGTGCCGGGCGGGTGCGGCGTGCGGCAGGCCGAGATCGGCGAGCAGCGGCCGCTCCAGCAGCTCGCGCAGGTAGGGTGCGGCCTGGCGCAGGCCCGAATAGCGGACCTATGCGGTGGCCTCCTCCAGCACCATTTTCACCACTGATGCTGTATCCGCGAGGTCCGGCAGTACTCGGAGAGCTCCGGCTTCGCGCAGTTCGTCGGCGGAGCTTCGGCCCGATGCCACCGCGATGACGGGTACACCGTTCTCGAGGGCGGCTTCTACATCGGCGGGGGTGTCCCCGATGAGCACAGCGTCCGAAGGAGTGACCGTCTCGCCAAGTATGGACGTAGCACGCCCGAGGGAAATACGGACCAACTTGGAACGAACATCATCGTCATCGCCAAAGGTCCCGATGTCCCAAATAATGGTTCGATCGAGGCCGAACACGCGCAACTTTATCTCTGCTACCCGGCGCACGTTACCAGTTACCACTGTTTGCACGATATGGGGCATCGCACCCAGAGAATCAAGAGCGGCAGATGCACCCGGCAGGACATGTCCCCGTTTCCGTAATTCGGCAGATCGGGCGATATGCGCTTCGGTAAGGGCCTCGGCGAATCGCTCGAAGTCGCGTCGACTGGTTGGTAGACCGTGGAGCTTCGCTGTCTCGCGGAAGATCACGGACTCGGTGATACCGTCAATCTTCGCCTGCCGGAGCATCCGCGTACCCGTGACCTGTTCGAATGCCTGTCCCGACAGGTCACGACCAACACCGCCGGTGTCTATGAGGGTGTGGTCGATGTCCCACAACACGATCCGACGAGTCGCCATTTTTCCTCCAACCCCCAACCTGACGCGCTCCAGAGTGCCACATAGTTGATGCGGTTACCGCACATAGCGATCTCTTCGCGGTCTACGCTCAGCACATCGGTCAGGAAGGGGCCCGAGGTGGGCGTGCCTACACTTCCCGTCGGCGAACGAATTCGGTACTGGCGGGAAAAGAAGCAACGTAAGCAGGCTGCGGTGGCTGGGTTGTGCGGCATTACGGAGGAGTACCTATCGCAGATCGAGCGTGGTTTGAAGACGCCGTCCCTGGCGGTGTTGCTAGCTCTCGCGAATGAACTCGGCGTCCGAGTCTCAGCCCTGCTGGGTGAGGAAAAGACCGAGTCGCCTGCTGAGAGCGGCGGCGTCGCCCAAAGTGTCGCTCGCGCCCTGATGGGCTATGGCCCAAAGGGCGGCGCCGGCCGCGTCGCAGCCAATGTACTGAGCGAACGCGTGGAGACGGCATGGCGCATGTGGCAGACCAGCACTCGTCAGCTAACCGACAAGATTAATTTAAGTTCGGCATCGTTCAACGATCTCACGTATGTGCTGGCGTAGATCGTCCACGAGAGGGCCCCTCTGAGTCGTGATCTCAAGGTAGAAGTCGTGAACGTGCTGCCACCGCCCGCAGAAGTAATTATCCCGTTCATGGCAGGGAGAAAGCCGCACACCGTAGCCTGAAGTCCTCGATGCTTCCAGGCGAGGGTGAGGCCTATGTACGAGGCAAATCAGGGCAAGCGTGAGCACGAGGGCATTGGCGGGCGTATCGCTGAGCTGCGTGCGTTGCGTGGATATTCGCTCAGGGACCTCGGGAAACGTGCGCATGTCTCCCCGTCGATGCTCTCGCGAATCGA
>NZ_JBFAGG010000023.1:0-119131 GCF_040653595.1 Sphaerisporangium sp. NPDC051011
CCCCGCCCGGCACCCACCCGGCGGGGTCTTCCATGTCGTCCACATGGACACCGTCAGGGTCGTCTACATGCCCAAGTCGAGCGTCGTCCTACACCGGCTGACGCCGACGCGAACCTGTTGCTATCCCTCCAGGGATGATCAGCGACCAGTACGCCCACCTGGTCATCGCCGAACGCGTCTACGCGTTGCTATCCCTCCAGGGATGATCAGCGACGCATGGCCTACCTGCTGTCCAGCCCGCACCCCACCGGTTGCTATCCCTCCAGGGATGATCAGCGACTGGAGGAATACCTCGACCGACGCAACCTCTGATGTTGCTATCCCTCCAGGGATGATCAGCGACGAGTTTTCGCAGGAGATCAAGACCAAGACCGAGGAGTTGCTATCCCTCCAGGGATGATCAGCGACACATCACGCCGGACGGCCGCCCCCGCGACGTTCTGTTGCTATCCCTCCAGGGATGATCAGCGACCATGACATCGTGTCGCCGTCTGCTGTCCAGGAGGGCAGTTGCTATCCCTCCAGGGATGATCAGCGACTGGTGGGCATCCTCGCCAACGCACGCGACTTGTCGTTGCTATCCCTCCAGGGATGATCAGCGACCCCTTGCGGCGAGACCGGGCCTCGGTCGCGCCGTCGTGTTGCTATCCCTCCAGGGATGATCAGCGACCCGACAGCAGGCATTCGCGTTGCCAGTCATTGATCCGGTTGCTATCCCTCCAGGGATGATCAGCGACCGGATACGGCAAGGCGGGCAAGGGCAGCCCGAAGTTGCTATCCCTCCAGGGATGATCAGCGACGCCCGCGAGACCCGCTGACCCCCATCCCCCTCCCGTTGCTATCCCTCCAGGGATGATCAGCGACCGGCCCCGCCTACCGCGGGCAAAGCGGCGCGCGCGGGTTGCTATCCCTCCAGGGATGATCAGCGACTGCCGACCACGTGGACCTCACCAGCGGCCAACCCGTGTTGCTATCCCTCCAGGGATGATCAGCGACTTCCTTGGACGGGGCGATTCGGGTTGCAGAACGGTGTTGCTATCCCTCCAGGGATGATCAGCGACCCTGCACGTGTTCGCCGTCACCAGCCCCCGATGCCGTTGCTATCCCTCCAGGGATGATCAGCGACCCGATCGCACGGGCCGCCGCAGCAACCGGAGTACGTTGCTATCCCTCCAGGGATGATCAGCGACATCCACAGGCCGGCCACGCCGGAAGTGAGGAGAGACGTTGCTATCCCTCCAGGGATGATCAGCGACGTGGTCCACGCCAAGGCGCCCAGCGCCGACACGGGTTGCTATCCCTCCAGGGATGATCAGCGACCACCACGACCATGTCGCCGAACGCGTGGTGAACGTGCTGTTGCTATCCCTCCAGGGATGATCAGCGACAAGCGGGATCGACCGGCCGCCGGTCTGCAACTCGTGTTGCTATCCCTCCAGGGATGATCAGCGACCAGAACGGAGCTTTCTCGGTCGGGTCGGGTTCGGGTTGCTATCCCTCCAGGGATGATCAGCGACTGGGACACCCGGGGCCCGGAGGTGGTCGACCAGATGTTGCTATCCCTCCAGGGATGATCAGCGACCCCGCCGGGCGATCCGGCCGCCTCGCCTCCGCCGGTGTTGCTATCCCTCCAGGGATGATCAGCGACCATCGGCAACACCGTGGGAGGCGACCTCACCATCAAGTTGCTATCCCTCCAGGGATGATCAGCGACTTGGTGTCCACCTCGCGGACCGGTCGAGCATGTGTTGCTATCCCTCCAGGGATGATCAGCGACCCAGCAAGATCGCCGCCGACGCGATCGACGGGAAAAGTTGCTATCCCTCCAGGGATGATCAGCGACTGGAGGTGGCTAGCCACCTTGACCTGGGAGACCCGGTGGTTGCTATCCCTCCAGGGATGATCAGCGACCTCCCGGACTGTGCGGTCTGCGGCTTCCAGGTCACGTTGCTATCCCTCCAGGGATGATCAGCGACGGGGCACCAGCTCCCAATGTCGCGGGTTCTGGCAGGAGTTGCTATCCCTCCAGGGATGATCAGCGACCCGGGGTCTCAGCCGTGGTCACTCATGCCTCCCAAGGTGTTGCTATCCCTCCAGGGATGATCAGCGACACGGCCACGAGCTCGGCGGTGCCGACTCGCCCGTGTTGCTATCCCTCCAGGGATGATCAGCGACAGGACGTTGGGCAGCAGGTTCGGCACCTGACCGGGTTGCTATCCCTCCAGGGATGATCAGCGACTCGCCACCGAGACCACGCTCACCGCCGCCGACCTCCCGTTGCTATCCCTCCAGGGATGATCAGCGACCCGACGGTAAAGTCGCAGGTCAACGCTGTACTGGGTGGCGGTGTGAGGTGGCTGTTTGCAGCGGTCCGGCGGTAGTGCAACGCTGCAGGTGAGAGCATGATCAAAGAATAGGGCTGGTATTGCCGATGGTCTGTCCGATGTTTTCGGTCTCAACGAGCATCGGGGTCTGGATACGATATATCAGGACGCTGTCGTAGGTCGTGTCGATCACTTTTCTGATGGCATTGGTGAACCTGCGATGCTGGGCGGTGGACAGTTCGCCCTGGAAGACGCTGCGTTGTACCCAGTGCAGGTAGTGGCGGCAGGTTTTCAGGACCTGGGGGTTGCGCTCAGCGAGGGTGTCGTACACGACGATGACGAACATCGTTCACCACCACGGCCGGAATGGCTTGTAGGGCTCGTTCTCCAGACAGAGCCGGACGAGCTTCAGTGCTTCCAGGTGGATGAGTTCTTCGTAGGAGACCTTCCGTCGTAGCCTGCGGTGATACACCGTTGTCGCGAGTTCGGCGCGGATCATCTCGGCGATTTTCTTGCGGCCGTCACGGCTTAGCGAGGCGTACCCTACGCCGCTTTCGAAATCGCTGTCACGAAGTGTTTTCTGGGCGGCGGCTCTGCGTAGCAGCCGCTCGGCGAACAACGGTTTGAACGGTTCGGCCAGGTCGAGGGCGAGGGTATTGCGCCGGCGGTCGGTGTCAGCGTGCAGGAAACCCAGGGCGGGATGCAGCGGGGTGCATCGCAAGGCGGTGAGAACCCGCGCATAGGTGATGGCGTTCATGTAAGAGATGAACGCGTTTCCGGCGTTGGTGGGCGGGCGGCGGGTTCGTCCCTCCAGGCGCAGCCATGGTGGCAGCATGGTGTCCAAGACGCCCCATACGGTGCGCCGGAAGTTGCCTTCCACTCCCATGAGCTGCTCGGTCGATTCACAGGCCGTGAGCTGCTCATCCAGCCGGGCGAGAGGCTCGTCGAGAAGGTCGGTCTCCAGCGACCAGCGGATGTTGTGCGCGGTCGTGGCGACCAGCGCCCGCCCGATGGTCAGTTTGGTCTCCTCGTCGGCGGTCAGTGCCACCTGGCGACGCAGGACGTGGGCGGAGGAGTTCTCTTCGGCGGGCGTGAGCGCGCCGGCGTAATTGCCGTAGTGATCGAGGACGTGCACGATGACGCCGTGCTTGCTCAGCACTGATACAGCCGAGGTGTTGAGGTCCACGTGGTCGAAGATGACCAGGTCGCGGATGTCGGTGATGGGGATGCGGACGGGTGTGCTGTCGGCGCGTTCTATGCGGATACTGCCGTCTTCCCGACGTACCCGGCATGGTTCGGTTAACCAGTAGGTCCGCGAGACAGCGCTCATTAGCCGCTCCAGCAGTAGTCGAGATAAGAACATCCCCGGCATCTCGCCCGATTGAGCCGGGCAGGCGCTGTCGGCGAGGCGATCACATCACGGGCGCGGGACTCGGTTTCCTCGGCGAGTGCTCGCGCCGCGCGGTCCCAGGTGACCTCGACGGTGCGGCGGATCTGCGGGTAGTGGACGACACCGCCGCGTACGTTGACGCCGCGGCGCTCAAGCAGCAGGCAGTAGTGGCGGACCTGGGCCTGGTGCTGGTCGGAGGGCGCGCGGGAGGACTTGGTCTCGTGGATGACCGCTCCGGTGGTGACCCAATCGACTTTGGCCTCGCCCAGGTCGAGAGCGCGGCGGCGGGTGTAGGTGGTCTCGTCGACGGCCTCACCGTATTGCACCGAGGCGTTGCTCCGTTCGGGGCGATAGCCGTGCATGTAGAGCCAGAGCTGTCGGTGGCAGTGCATCAGGTACTTGATGTGTACACCGCCGAGCCCGCTGACATCGTCGTCGTCGATGAAGTCGTTCAAAGAACCGTCTCCGAGGGTGGGGGCGCCGGGTCCTCACCAGAGGGAAGAAGCAGGCCTTCCTCCGGTGTGTAGGGCAGCGGGGTCACGAACAGGCGCAGCTCCCGGCTGCGGGTTCCATGGCGTACGGCCGCGCCGTATCGCATGGGGATGAGCAGCCGGTGGGCGAGCAACGGATCCTCGGCGGCCAGTTGGTGATAGCGCGCAAGATCCTTCTCCAGCAGGACGTCGACACTGTCGAGTTCTCTGGCCAGCCTGTCGGCGAACTCGGCACGGTCATGGAAGGGGGTGGTGAAGGTGAGGAAGGAAGTACTGAAGGCATCGCGGCTTTCCCGTGCTCGGTTCTCCCATTCGCGGCCCCATTCGGTGGCGTAGGCCGTCTTCAGCCAGGCCGAGATCGTCTCCTCTGAAATGATCGGTCCGGGGTGTTCTCGGAGTGCGAGCAGCGCGGCCTTCAGCGCCGCCTCTTCGTATGGCCAGGTTTTGGTGGTGAGGTGTACGCGGAACTCGACGGCTCCGTCTGGGTGTCGGCCGCGCCGGTTGACGCGGCCGGCACGCTGGGCGATCGCTTCGACCGGTGCGAGTTCGCTGACGCCACGGTCGAAGTCCAGGCACAGGGACACCTCCAAGGCTTGGGTGGCTATGACCAGCCCACCGCGTCGTTCGCGTTCTCCTTCTTCTCGCTCGGGGTAGCGTTGCCGGATCCGTTTTTCGATCGCGTCGCGGTCCATATGGCGAAAGCGTGAGTGCAGCAGGATCGCCGCGTCCGGGTCATCGGGATAGGTGGCGCACGCCGCCGGGGTAAGTAGCCGGTACATGCACTGGGCACGGGCCACGGTGTTGGCCACCACCAGCACGCCGTGCCCCTCGGCCAGCCACTGGTGGATACGCGCGACACTGGCCGGGCAGCAGATCGGTTCCTCATCCACCACCAAGCGATGACGGTCCGGCGCGATCTCCTGGGGCGCGTCGATGATTGTCACCGGAGCCGGTGTCAGAGACTCGGCCACCAAATCGATCATGGGCTGGGCCAGTGTTGCCGACAGCACGCAGACGCGGCTGCCGAGCTGGGCCCATAGGCGCATCGCGGCGCAGATCCGCCCGAAGGTCACCGGGTCGTAGGCGTGCAGTTCGTCCAGCACCATGGCCGCGTTGGACTGCTCGATCAGCGCGCCTGAGTAGCGTGGACCGGCTATCGCCGCTCGCAGCAGTTGGTGCGGGGTGGCGATACGGATTCTCTGGGCGAACAGTCGCATCGCCGCTCGCTGGGCCTTGGCTTTGCGTGCCTGTGCCCGGCCGGCGTGCTGATCGTCGCTGGTGCATTCGGCGAGGAGAGTCTGGGCGGCGGTGGCGTGCAGGATCGCGATGTCGTCGGGGTCGGCGTTCAGGTCCTGGAGGAAGCGGGTCCGTGCGGCGTCGATGGACGCGCGGTATGGCAACTGCCAGATCAGCCGGGGACGGCCGGGCATGCTCTCCAACTGGCGGGAGGCCCATGCCAGGCCGGCCTCGGTCTTCCCGCTGCCGGTGGGAGCGCGCACGATGAGATGCCCATCATGGCCACCCGCCTGGATCTGATGCGCATACGGGCTCGCCAGGCCGTCGAGGTAGCGGGACGGGAGCGGTATGTGCTTGCGCAGGGTGACGTGAGCGGAACCCGAGTGATCGGCCAGCGTGACCGCTCCCTGTACCAGGACGGCGAGCAGGCCTTCCGCGGGCGGGACCTCGCGCATCCACCAGTCCGCCGTCCGGGCGAACGCGTCACGAGCCAGGTCCCACAGCTTTCTGGCCTCCTGCGGCGCCGGCACGCCCAATTGCCTGGCGTACCAGGCCAGGGCTGCGGCGCGTCTGGAGGTGGAGACCTGGATCCGGGGCTGGCCGGGGAAGGCGTTGTTGTTGAGTCCGAACTTGCTCTGCCAGTCCGCCTCGGGGGGATAGCGGTCGGCCAGACACTCCGCGCCGATGAGCATCTGGTGGTGGAAGAGCACGCCTGTGGCGATCATCTGCCGGTCCTGCTCCGGCAGGTGCCGGGTCAGCAGCTCGACGAACGCCAGCGAGAGTACCTCGTGGCGCTCTCCCCAGGGCTCGCCTTTCGGGCGTAGCTGGCGTTGAAAGCCTTCGGCCACCTTTCCGGCATCGTGTAGCAGCGCTGCGGTCGCCACCCATGACCAGAATCGGGGATGTCCGGCCAGGACCCCGGCCGTGCTGATCCGATCGGCCAGATCATCGGCCGCCCGCCGAACCTGAAGGCTGTGCTCGGTCAGCAGCTCGGGGCGGCCCAGCGGTGAGTGGCTGGCCGATTTGGCCAGCACCTGCAGCAGTTCTGCCGGTTCATCGTGCTGGGAGTCGGCGGCATGCAGCCAGACTGCCTGGTCACCGTCGCGGTAGGCGCCTTGCGTCGCTTCGCGGCCTGCAGGGTCGGCGCACCACAGATAGTCCCGGTAGATCGTGCGCATCCGGTCCAGGCTCACCTGGTCCGCCAGCCGCACCACACTGGCGCGGGCGGAGGCATGTCCGCCCAGCGGTGCCAGCGCGTGCCCGACCACCGCCTCCCCTGCGGGGTACAGCATGACGCGGGAGATGCTCCGCACGTGTACCAGGTCCTGGGATCGGCCCAGGCGTAGCCCCCAGACCGGACGGCGCAACGCCCGCGCGATCCGCTGCCCGTCAGGGTCGGGTACCCACAATGTCACCCGCACGTCGGCCAGGAAGGGACGCTCCCGAACGGTCATCCCGCCCTTACCCTCCCCCACCCGGCCCCGGACTGGAGGGTTGGAACCATCAGCCGCGACCGGATGATAGGTCTCGGCATCCACCCCACGGCCATCCGCGCAGGCCGCCATGCCGAAACAGACCGGTTCGGCCGGGTTCCCCGTGGCCGCCGCGAGCATCCCGCGCACCGTGGAAGGCGGCGGCACCGGCAGGCAACGACTCACTCCGGGGAACATCGGATCCCGGAACGAGGCCACCGGGGCGTACAACTCGATGCGGACCGCCTCGATCGGCACCCGCTGATCCTCTACCACGGGGTCACCTGGCCGGGTCGTCGAACCAGGCGTCGTGCCTGCCGTCCCGGATCTGCTGGGCCAGGTCCAGCAACAAAGACCGTGGATGGGAGACGACGACCTTCCCCTCGTCGAGCAGGTCTGTGGCCTCGGTCTCGAACTCCTTGCGCAGTTGCTCCCGAAAGCCTGGACGCCACCCCAGTCGCACCGGCGCCTCCCACTCACCATCCCATGCCGTGAGCTCCTCCCGCAGGGCCTGAGCGCGTACCTGCAAGCCGCTGTAGCGCTCTTCGGCTCCGTCGATGACGAACCCGAGGGGATTGACGCCACCGGCCATGGGGACCATCGCGATCAACGCCGGCACGCGATCCCCGTAGTGCAGCGCCTTCTTGGCACCGCCGGTCAGCTCCGCCAGCGCCTGCAGCAGGACGGCCACCCGCTCACGCCGCATCGGCAGCGGAAGCCGCAGCGCGGACTGACCACGGAAGACACAGGTGGAGGCCCCTGCCTGAGCCGCCGCGGCAAGGCGAAGGGCGGCCTCCTCGCTCAAGTAGTTCGCCCGGCCCGAGCCGTTTTGCCCGGGCAGGGTGAACGTGCCCACGCGCGGCAGGTCCAGCAGGAACGGCGCGGCCAGATCGGCGGTGTAGAACTCGTGGGAGTGCAGCACCGGGTCCTCCACGCCCCGGGCCATCACCCCGAAATCGCTCGTCGGCTGGGCCGGCTCGACAGATAGGAACGTTCCGACCATGAGTGGGCTGTCTCGGACGGTTGTCCCGCCGTCCTTGTCCTTGGAGGTCTTCATGTAGCCGAACAGGTCATCGTCGGCGTACAGGATCGGGGCGCCTTGTGTGGTCGCCTTCTGCGCCTTACCTTGCGCCTTCCCCACCCGTTCCACAGGGGAGGGATCAGATCCGAGGGTGGCCATCGTGTCCCGCCACCAGCGGCGAAACGCCTGCGCGGACACATAGGGATAGTGCTTGCCGCGGATGAACGCCTTTTTCACCGGCGTCTCGGTCGTCTGCTGCCCCTTGCCGTTGTTGGGGGCGCCCGCGATCACCGAAAGCACGATCTTGCCAGCGAGGTAGCTCATCAGCCGTGATCCTCTTCCTCTTCGCCGTTCTGCTCGGGAGCGAACTCCGCCGCGTCGTCATCGGTGTCGTCATCGGCCTCGTCGCTCTTGCCGACCCGCACACCGGCTTTGATCAACTCGCTGAGGACGACGGTGTAAAGCCCGGCCCGGCCACGCCATTCGGACTGCTCGAAGAGGGAGTCGACAATGTTGGCATCGAGCCCGTCGCGAATACTGGCAGGAACGCTGCCGTCCAGGAAAAGCCGCGCTGATGCGTTCACGTACAGCCGATGCAGCTTCCATCCGGAACTCAATGCGGACCGGAACTCGTTGAACCGGCCACGCGTGGATTCCTGGCCGATCCATCTAACGAAGATGTCCGCGACCGGCGCGTACTTGGCGGCGTTCATCTCGTGCATCACCTCCAGATAAAGGCGGGATAACGCGCACCACTGCCATATGGCGCGTTGAGAAAGGTCATCCGGCGCTCGCAGCCGGCGATCCAGCTCATGCAGCAGCCGATCCGCCGGATACCCGTCGGGTTCGAACAGCAGCCGGGCGACTGCGGTGTCCCCGTCCAGTTCCACAGCGCCGGAACGGTCACGGCGGACCAACGCGCTACGCAAACGCTGCTTCCCAGCCCTTGCGTCGGAGTCGGCCTGCACCATCCGCAGGAACCTGCCGACCCCGGCCCGGGTACTGCTCACGCGCAGCCAGGGCTCCTGATTGTCGTTCTTGAACATCCACAACGTGGCAGCCGCCGCTGCCCGGCCGTCACCTCGCGCCACGCCACCAAACCGCGCGTGCACGGCCAGCGCTTCCACCACCACCGCCTCAGGGCCCGCACCCGCTGGCAGCGAACTGCAGCCCATCTGCAATGTTTTTGCCGCTCGATCGACGTTCCCCCGAACGAACTCCCGCTCGATCTGGCGATCATCGCAGGTCAGAACGGTTGCAGACCCTGCCGTCACCCACGCCCCGTACGGCAGAGCCCACAGCGCCACCCGGCACGCCCAGCACACCGGCCATCCCGCCACGCCCGGCGGCAACGTGTTCACCGCACGCACCGTGTCGAACATCGGCATCAACGACTTCGCCCACAAAGTCGACGACGGCACTCCGCAAAACACACACGGCCGCATCTCACTGGCCGCCGCATCTCGGCCCAGCAGCCTGACCATCTCCGCCTTGATGGACGTGCGGTCACGCTGGCGCTTCGCATGGGTCGGGGGTGAATTCGGGTACAGCGCGAAAAGCACCTTCCACCAGTCGTACTCCGCCGACCCCTGCGCGGCTACAGCGGCACGTGCGACATCCTCGGCGATCCGCCCGCTCACCTCATCCAGTTCACGCGCGGTCACCTCAAAGGGTGCATCGCCCCCCGGTTTGCCCGTGCGAACGGGGACTCCAGCGAGCATCGCCACCGCCCACGCCCCGCACCGTTGCACCGGATGACCGGTCAGCACCAACGCCCCGCTCACCGCAGCCACCCAAAGCCCTGCGTACAGTTAAGACCGATCCCACCCTCGTGAAAGGCTTGCAGCAATTCCGGCGCCGCCCGGACACGGAGCTTCGCCGTCGCCCCGATGCGCATTTTCCCCTGCACCTCATCTCGCCGCCGCGGCCCCGCCTCCAACACCTCGACCTCCACCGCATTGGGCAGACCGAGCGCATCGGCCCGATGCCGCAAATTATGGGTAAGCCGCTCCAGATAATCGGCATCCTCTGGCAGGAGAAACCGTCCGTCACGTTTCACCAAGATCGGAGACCGTGTGGAGAACTCCCCGGTTCCCGACTGGAAATTTGCAGGTGGCGCCTCCAATTGCACCCCACGGACCGTGAGGCGGGTCGCCCCCCATCTGATCTCCGAACGCCCCGCGAGCCCAGCCACAAGGCAGGCGGCGATCTGCGGTACCGGCGAGCCCAGCCACACCGAGCCCAGCCCCGACGACCCCCACACCCCCTTACGCCGGGTCTTGTCCCGGAAAACGGGAGGGGATATCCCGACAGGCTTGATCGGCGTTCCCGCCCACCCCTTGTCATGCAACTCACCGGCCAGCACCGCATCCTGACTCCGCAGCAGGTCGTACACGACTCCCCGGGCCGGCCCGTACACATCCGGCCAGGCAATCTGTGCGGTGTCCGCAGACACGTCAACGCGAAAACGCACAGGGATCTCCCGATCACGCGGCACACAGAGCAAACAACTGACCACTTATAGCAGCCACCCCCGACAAAAACGCAGCTTCACCCAAAGTCGCCACCAGGGGCCGGCCACGGCCCCATCGAAAGACGTCGGAGTGGCAGTCCACTACTCTGACCTGGATCGACGATCCTCGGCGACAGGAACTGACGACCCCTGGAGGGATCGCAACGGCTTGTCTATGTAGGGCATGGCCGACTGTCAACGATCATCCCTGGAGGGAGCGCCTGGGGGCATCCGTCGCCCCCAGGCGCCAACCTGACCAGCGGGTCAGCTCAGCGAGAGCATGACTGAGATCCTGAACCGCAACGCCACATGCGCCACCAGGGCGCCAATGGCTATCACACCCGCCAGCCAGATGGCTGGATCGAGCACAACGAACGAGTCGATCATCGGTTCCCGCCTGTGTCTTCACACTCAGTGATCTCCGACGTTCGGAGCGTGACGATCCTAGCGGCCACGGAGCTTTCGCACTAGCTCGAAGGCATGGCCCGGACTTAATAGATAAGCCCGATGAACCGTGCGTGAGTCTGCGCCCTGGCAACGTCGGCGCCACCCTCGCACCTGCGCACCACACTCCCCGGCAACCAAGGCCGAGTTCGAGCCCGCGACCTTGACCCCCAGAACACATCGCCGACGCCTGGACAGATCCCGCAGGCCGTCCCACGCGGAGTTCGACTTCGTGTGGGACGGGGAACGGGGCCACACCTCCAGGATGAGGCGGCCACAGCGGTTCACCATTGACCAGCACATATACGTGAGTATAACGTACGCATAGTTCGTATACGTCGGCGTATCGCTAGAGATGGCGTTGCCCTGTACATGCCGAGGCCGGAGGCGGTGCACCTCCCACTCCCGGCGAGCGCAGGTCTCAAACCCCTCCCCCAAGACATTTGCCCCTCATCGAGCAAGGGAGCTTATCCCCACATGAACCCATCACCCATTGGCCGCACAGCCTCTCACGCCCGCAGCCACCAGCATGGGATCACCTACAAGATCTGGATCTGTGACTGGATCGGCAGACACGAGGGCCCGCGAGGTCCGGTCCACCGAGTCTGCTGGATTGTGGCCGGTCGTAGGAAGGGCCGCTCGTTTCGTGTCCCGGCCCTGGCCAGGGACTTCCAGGACCAGCTCAAGGCCGCGGTGGCGGCCGGCCAGCCGTTCGACGTCAGGAGCGGGCTGCCGCTCGTGATGGCTCCGCAGGCCTGTGGCCGTCGTCGAGGCGGCCGATCCCGCCGCGGGAAGGCCGGGGGCGCGCATGACTGACTCGTCTTTTGAGGACATCCGGGACCGGTTGGCCGAGTGCAGCGACGGCGAAGCGTTGCTGGCCGACGGTTTCGAGGACGCGTTGATCGGTATGGCCGAGGGCTGGTTCGGCAACTCGCGGCGGGTCGTCGCTCTGTACGACCTGGCTCTTTGCCTACGGGTCCTGTTGGGGTGGGGCATGGACGAAGAGGAGGCCGGCGAGTGGATCGACTACAACGTCACCGGCGCCTACGTCGGGCCCTCGACCCCGGTCTTCGCCATCATCAAACGCCAACCGGTGATCGTCTCCGGAGACGACTGAGATCTCACTGAGGGAAGCCCAGCGGGCCGCGCCGCCGGGTCAGCATTTGGGGCTGCATCAGCGGTTCTCGCCGTCGGTTCGGCACCGTGGAGCGCACGCGTCCGTGGGTTCCAGGTCCCTGCCCGGCTCCCAAGGCTGCGCCACTCTTGCCGTGCCCGCAACCGGCTCTCGCTGCGCTCGTCCCGGCCTCGCCCAAAGATCTTTTCCTGGCGGAAAACATCTTGGCCGTGCCGGGACCGCCGGGTTGCGTTCCCGGCTGCGTGCGTCGCGGGCGCCTTGAGCCGGGCAGGGACCGTCCCTGTGTCCCCCGGCCGCCGCAGCAAGGCGGTGGCCAGGCCAGCCTGGCGCGATGAGCCTGTGGAGGGCACATGACCGAAGTCGCAACCGATCCCGACGTTCTGGAAGGCGCAGTCGCCGATCAGGACGTCCCCGAAAACGCGGACCTGGCCGCTGAGGGTTGGCGAGGCGAGGATCTGGCGTATACCGAGCGTCCCGTGATCCCGGTGGAGCTGCTGGTCTCCCACCCCGGAAATGTCCGAGAGGACAAGCAGGCCGACCAGTCATTCTGCCGCTCGGTCGCATCAGCAGGGATCATCACGCCGCTGGAGATCACCATCGAGCCGGACGGCGGCTACCGGGTGGTGGACGGCAATGTCCGCCTGGACGCCGCGCTGAAGGTCGGCCTGGCGGCAGTGCCGTACTTCTTCTCCGCCGACACCGCCGATGACGAGGGCCTTCAGTACCTGCACATGCTGATCAGCAGCAGGTTCCGCACGAGCCTGACGGTGCACGAGGAGGCCCAAGCGCTGTTCTCGGCGGCGCAGGCGGGGATGACGCGAGCCGAGATCCGCAAGGCCACGGGCCTGTCCGCGGGCGAGGTGAAGGCCGGGGTGCGGGCCGGCGGTCTCACCTCCATGACCAAGGAGATCGCCGCGGGGATGGACTACGAGTGGACGCTGGAGGAGCTGGCGCTGCTCAAGCCGTTCGAGGACGACCCCGAGGCGATGGAGGTGATCCGCCGCAGCCGGTACGGCCCGCTGAAGTACACGGTGCAGCGCCTGCTGGACGAACGGGAAGCCAAAGCACGCCGCGCCACGATGGTCGCCGAACTGGAGCAGTCGGGGATCACGGTCACCACCGAGCGGCCCGAGGGGGCCGTGCCGCTGTCTCGCCTCTTGAACGGTTCCCAGCAGATGGACGCCGACGCCCACGCGGACTGCCCCGGCCGCGGCGCGTCGCTCGGCTCATGGATGAGCGCCTCCCCGAACCACTACTGCCTGGATCCGGTCACATATGGCCACGTGTTCGCGGAGACCGGCACTACCAGCCCTCCCGAGCCGGCCGTCGTCGCGCCCGTCGCTCAGGAGGCCAGGCCGAACGCCGACCGGAAGATCGTGGTCGAGGGGAACAAGGCGTGGGTAGCCGCCGGCACGGTCCGGCAGCAGTGGCTGCGCGAGTTCCTGATGCTCAAGGCCCCGCCTAGGAACGTGGCGTCCACGATCGCCCGGTTCGTGACCGGGCAGCTCGTCACGATGCCCGAGCCGCTGTGCCGCGCGCTGGGCGGCGCCCGTCACTCCCGTTTGTTCGAGTTCTTCGGCGCCCCCGCGCCGGAGACGGTGGCCAAGAGTACCCAGCCGGGCCTGTGGATGCTCGCGCTCGCGCCCATCGCGACCGCCTACGAGCGGGAGATCACCGGTGATGGGGAGCGGCGCAACACCTGGCGCGAGGACAAGTACTCCCCGTGCACCCGCGAGGACGCCGGGGCGTGGCTGCGGTTCGTCGCCGAGATCGGCGCCAAGCACGGCTACGAGCCCAGCCCGATCGAGAAGGCCGTCGCCGACGGCGTTCCCTACCGCGGCGACAACCCCGCCGAGGACCCCATCGAGGGAGAAGACACCGACCAGACCAGTGCCGAGACGGCGGTAGCCGGCCAGGACCCCGAGGAGCACGATGACCAGCCGATCGACGACGTCGAGCACCCGCCGCAGGGGACGCAGGAGTCCGAACCGGGCCCCGTTGCCGAGCCGGACGCCTCCGCCGGCCCGGCGCCGGCATCCGGTCCCGAGGACGCCACGCCGGGTCCGCAGGAGGTCCCCCTGGCCGCCCACGTGGAGAAGGAGATCGCCGACGACCTCGCCGAGGAGTTCGACGCCGCCGACGTCTACGCCGACGCCGCCTGACCACCACCCCTGCCCTGCGCCGTTCCCCGTCGTGAAGGGACGACTCGATGAACGATCATCGCCCGCGGAAGAACCGCTCATCGCGGCGCAGGAACACCTCGCCGTTGCCGGCGGGCCGGCCGGTGACCACGCCTCCCTCGACCGGTGTCCGGCCTGCGATGACGACCGGCCGAACACGATCCCGGCATCAGCGAAGGGCTGGTTGCCCCGATCGACCTTAACCCCCGGCCGGGTGTGACCTCAGGCGCGTCAGCCCGGCCAACCCGATCGCCTCCCCCCATGCCGTCCGTCCCGCCTCGGCCGCTTGGCCAGGAGCGACTCCTTTTCTCCTCCTGGAAGGAAACACGTCATGACCGAGATGAGCTCCGAAACCCGCAAGATCCTGCGCGAGGCCATCGCCCAGGCCCACCTGTCCGACCGGCACGACGTCGACCTCGGGCCGCTGGCCCGGCTGGAGGAGATGCCGGAAGACGAGGCCATCAAGGCGCTCGACGAGGTGTTCCGGCAGATCCACTTCGACTGAGCCATCCCCGATCACCTGCGAGCCGGACATGTGCGGGCCACGGCTCACCGGCCCGCTTCCGACCCGCATGACCTCCCCCTGCCGCCCCTGGCCGGCTCACCGGCCGGGAGCGGTTGTCTTCTCCCGCGACAGGAGATCGCATGCTGACCACCACCCCCAACCAGCAGACGGCGGCCGCACCACGCGGCACCCACTGCTGTTCCACGTCCCCAAGGGACAACTCCTCCACGGATCGTCCACCCGCGGCACCGCCGCTCGTAGAGGCGCAGGAACGCCTCGCCGAAATCGCCTTCGCCTCCGAAGCTCACACGGGCGAGGTGGCAGATGCCTGACTACCTCGTGCGCTGGGAGATCGACGAGCACGCCGAATCACCTCGGCACGCGGCGGAACTGGCCTGGGCCGATCGCAGCGCTCCGGGCTCGGCCGCCAACGTGTTCACGGTGATCGACCAGGCCGGCCGGCACAGCACCGTCGACCTGTCGGCGTTGCCGTACCCGCCCGCTGGGCCGATCTTCCGCTACCGCTCGACCGTCGAGGTGACCCTGGAGGTAGCCGCGGAGAGTGATGCCGAGGCGTTCGCTCTGCTGGATGAGGTCTTTGTCGAGGTGGCTGCGGGAGGCGAACCTGTCCGCCGCGGCTTGGTCGCGTTGTCCACGCACATCTCGACCGATCCTCGTCTGCTGCCCCATCCGCCGGCCGCCGCTCAGGGCCGCGATGCCCCGAAGGCGGCCTGATGCGCTTCTTCCTCGGTACCCATCACCCGGACTGGCTGGCCCGGGTGCGGGTTCCGCTGTATGTCTCCCAGCACTCGCTCTCGCCGCTTTCCTCTCTTCCCCGCTTGGCCGGCGGCGGGGTGTGGGGCCTGGACTCCGGGGCGTACACCGAACTCACCCGGTATGGGCGCTGGCGCCTGGGCGCCAGCGCCTACGCGCGGATGGTGCGTCGCTACCACGACGAGATCGGCCCGCCGCGTCACATCGCTCAGCTCGACTGGCCGTGCGAAGACGAATCGCTGGCCAGGACCGGGCTGTCGGTTGCAGAGCATCAGCGGGCGACGATCGTCAACGGCTTGGAGCTGCGCAGCCTCGAACCTGATCTGCCGTGGATGCCGGTGCTGCAAGGCAGGCGTCCCCGGGACTATCTTCTCCGGACTACCGAGGTGTCAGGCACGTCGCGTGGGGCTCAGAGGAATCGTGGCGGCCTGAGTTCTGATCTTGCGCATCTGCTGAAGCTTCTGCCGGGCACCGGCGAGGCTGACCTGGAGCCCCTCGACCTCGCCAAGCCAGCCCCGTTCGGTGGCCTCGCGAATCCGCTCATGCAGGTTGTTGATGATCTCGGCAAGGCGCATGGCCTGAGCTGGATCTGGTTGCAGCATTGGGCATCTGAGGCAGGCGTGCTCGTGCCGACAAGGCGTTCCGTAGGGCCTGGCGCAGGAGCCCAATTCAACCTTGCGGCGGGTGAAGTGGCGCTCGAACTCGGCCCACTCGGTCGCGGTCGGCTCTCGGTATTCCTCGCCGGGGCGCTCGGCGCGGCGGCGCGCGATGAATGCGGCATGGTGACGAAAGACATCGTCCTGGTAGACCGCCGCGTAGGTCTGTGTTGTGTTGAGATCTTGGTGGCCGAGCAGCTTCGCAGCGATGTGGATCGGCAGGCCGCCGGCCACCGCCTCTGTAGCGAAGATGCGCCGGAAGTCGTGCGGAGTGTAGTGCAGCAGCTTGCCGTCCGGTCCGCGCAGCGCCAGGCGCTCAAGCGCCCGGCCGAGCAGACGCTTCACGACCGCCGGGGACATGACCCTGTGCTCGATGCCCTGCCAGCGCTGGAACAGATGGGGCAGGGGCGCGCCGGTAACGCGCTCGTGCGGGTCGTAGCGCGCAACCAGGGGAACGTGGTCCTGCCCGGCCCGGACACGCTGAATGATCCGCGCCAGCACGTGCGCAAGCTCGGGAGAGACAAGCAGCACGCGCTCGGCGTCCTGCTTCGACGGGACGATCTGGAGCAGCGGGACGACCTCGCCAGTGTCAGGCAGCCGATAGGTCACCAGGGCGAGATGCGTCAGTTCAAGCAGCTCTTCGACGCGGACTCCGGTGTGGCGCAGCGTCTCGACGATCGCCCAGGTCCAGAACGCCTCGTCCTCGTCCTGCGTGAGGTCAAGCCGTTGGCCGTCGGCCATCCGCAGCACTCGCAGCCGACGTGCGCCGGCCTGACCGCCAGCCTCAGCATCGTGCTTGGCCTGGACGCGCTGGAAGAGTTCGCCGTCGAGGGCGAATGTGGCGCTAATCGGAGTCTCGTGTGCAGCGGTGTGCAGCCGCTCGACGTAGCGCAGCCGGGCCTCCACGCTATGGACCAGTTGGGGCAGGAGCGGCGCCAGGGTGCGGGTGCGCTGATGCATCCTCGCTCGGCGGGTCCGCTGGTGCTTCATCGAGCCGCGAACGTGCTCATCACGGACGGGGCATGGAGCGGCCCAGGTGACCCAGTACGGCTCTTCCAAAGCCCACTGGGCGAGGTCCTGGTAGAAGGCCCGGACGACGAACAGCAAGCCGTAGGGATCGATGCGGGCAGTGCCCTTGCCGGGACCGCCGCGCCTGACCCGCGCGCGTTCGAGCCAGCCCCGGGCGACCTCCGGGGAAAGATGCAGAGAGTCGACGCCCGGGTGGTGCTGCTCCAGGTCCTTCCAGAAGCCGCCCACGAGGTTGCCGACAAGCCCCGTCAGGGAGCTGTAGTCGATGGAGGGCGCGCGTTCGCTGAGGTAGCGGATCAGCAGCTCGCGAACCGGCTGACACTGGACGTCGAAGGCGTCGACCAGTTCAGCGATGGTGAGCTGTCCTCGACAGCGCGTGGCGCGCAAGGTCGGTGTCCCGGCTGGAAACACGCCTGTCTCGCGCATGATGTCCCAGCTCAGCGCCATGCTGTTCGCCTGCCGGATCTCCAGCACGGCGCTGTAGTAGCTCAGCAGGTCGTCCGTGGTCAGCTCGCGCGGGCCTCGGCCGGTGTGCATGACAATCCGGCAGAGATGGCGCATAGCGTCGAGCTGGTGGCGGTCGCGAACGCCAGCGCGCTGGCAGACCGCGAAGGCTTCGGCGAAGAACTGCGGGTCACTGAGCTCCCGGATGTGGTCATAGGTGCCCTTGAGTCTGCTGGCGAACAGAAAGCGATAACTCGGCCTGATCACGCCCAGGCAGAGCAAGGCGTTCAGGCCGACCACCGCTGCCCGATGGCCCACGAACTTCGACACTGGCCGATCGGAGGTCCTGCAAATGAAGCCTGTTGGAGCCTCGCTCCAGGTGGCAAGGGCCTGTTCGCTGCCGCTGGCGTTCCACCGCTCTTGCCAGGTGAGACCGGAGAAAGCCTCAAGCCAGGACAGCAGACGGTCCGTGCTCTTCACCCGTTGGCTGCGCTTGTCGGTGTCCTGAGCACCCACGGGCAGCGCTCGCGCTCGCTTCACGACCTCCTCGCGCGTCCACATCGTCGCCGGCCAGGACACAACGACCGGTCCGGCCGCGTCCGGCTCAGTGAGCGCGATGTCGACGTCTTGGGTGAGGGCAGAGCTCATCGAACGGTCTCCTGCCAGCCGAACAGCTCTTGGAGGTCGCCGTGGTCGTAGCCGAGTTCGAGGGAAGGGCCCGACTCATCGACGTCATCGCCAGCCTGGCGCCGGTAGTACTCCCGGGCGTGCTGGAGCACTTCATCCAGGTGCGGCCTGAGGTAGCGCTGCGTCGTGGTCAGGTGGACATGGCCGAGCAGCACTTGAAGGCTGACCAGCGGAACCTTGGGGTCGTTAGCCATGCGGACGGCGTAGGTGTGCCGCAGGTCGTGCGACGTCCAGTTGGTGCCGAGTTCGGCATTGGCCCGGCGCAACACCGCGCGCAGTGCGTCGTAGTCGAGAGGCCGCCAAGGTCGGCGCAGCGTCCACCAGACAGGCTGGTCAACGGCCATCAGCTCACCGGGCAAGTCGTTCTGGTAGAGCAGCAGCCAGACGAAGGCGTCAGGCGAGGCGGGCAGCCACTGCAACGCCCGGGTGCCCTTGCGGATGACGCCGACGAGCTGCTCGCCGTAGTTGAGGTGAGCGCCGGTGATGCCGAGCAACTCGGCCGGGCGCGAGCCGCAAGAGACGTAGAGCGCCAGCAGCGCGCGGTCGCGATGAGAGCGCATCGCCTCGAACAGCTCGTCGAACATGCCGTCGGGCATCGCCCGCGGTGCCGTCTGCGGTACACGCTGGCGATAGACGCCGCGGCGACCCGCCCGGAACGGTTCGAGCGGGTTGTGGTGGGCGTCTGCCCTGCCACCCCGGGCGCTTGTGCGCGGAGGAACCGGGTTGATCAGCGGCCCTGTGCCCTGGCCGATGTGGTGATCATAGAAGGTGCTGATCACGGCGAGGTTATGGTTGATCGTTGCCGGGGCGAAGGTGCTGCCGAGGTACCGCTTCCCAGTCCGCTGGTTGACGGTGCCGGGCACGCGCGTGCTCGCCGGTCGGGCCGGTGCGGCGGCTCTCATCCAGAGCACGAAGTCCCGCGTATCCTCGCGGCCGGCCCGGTCCCACTGCACCCCGACCGCTCGCAGGAACCGCAGCCAGCGCAGCAGGGCGAGCGCGTACGACCGGACGCTGCTGGCCCCGTAGTCGCTGGCCACCATCTGTCGGAGGAAGTCGCTGACGCCCGGGTGTTCAGCGCCGCCCTCCTCCAACAGCAGCCACGGCACCGCACCACTTCCAGCAACGACCGCGCCGAATCGCTGCACCACGAGCTGAGCTGGTTCGGGACGAGGAATGTTCGCGAGCACGCAGACGAATTTGGCCGTCTCCGCCCGATCAAGCAAGGCGAGATGAGGTTCTTAGTTCGGTCAACATACCTCGACCACCTGGAGCAGTGGCAGGCCGCCGGGATCGACCTGCGTGAGGAACCGATCGTCGGGCTCGGCTCGATCTGCCGCAAGGGCAATACCCTGCCCGTCGCGCTCATGATCTCCCGGCTCGCCCGCTCGGGGCTTCGGCTGCACACCTTCGGCTACAAGACCACCGGTCTGATCTCCTCCGCCGACCAGATCGTCTCCAGCGACAGCCTCGCCTGGTCACGAGCCGCCCGATGGGAAGCCCGCCACCCGGGCACCAGCACGGCCACTGCGGCAACTGCATCGACTACGCGCTTGCCTGGCGTGCCGAACTGCTGGAGCGCGTCGACCGAGCCCACCCCGGCGTCGTGGAAGACCTCCTCCCGCTCAACCACACAGCGTGAAAGACCGCCCGGCCCAACCGCAGGCCCGACCCGCCCCTGATCCGGGGCCTTACAGAACCTCGCAGAAAAGGAAGACGACGATGACCAATACCGCTGGCGCCGCCCCGGCGTGCCCAGAGCAGTGCCCGGTGTGCGGGCATGCCCTGCCGACTCCCGACGGGGCCTGCATCCACAAAGACTCCCGCGACTACATGTGCGGATTCCAGTGGGATCCCCAGCAGCCGGGACGTTACTACGCCCAAGGCCCCGAGGGCGGAGTCGAGGTGATCAAGGGGCTGCCGTGGGTGGCACGCGACATGTGCAACTACGGGCAGGCGGTTGCCCCACTGGAGCCCCACCCCGACGACGTTCCTGCTCGCGGTGGTCCCGATGGCCAGCGGACCTTGCCCCGGTACCTCAACGGGAAGCCGGCGTACTTCCCCGACGAGGTCTCCGCTCGGCGATGGGTCGATGAGCACAACCTCACCTCGTGGACGGGGGCAGCGTGAAGGCCTCTGCCGCCATGACCACCGCGCAGCGGATCCGTGCCACCCGGCTCAGCCTGTCGCGGGGACCGGACGGCCGGCTTGAGTTCGCGCTGGCCATCCGTGGCCGATTCCAGTTCTGGGACCTGGCCCGTGCTCTGGCCGCGTGGGCGGCGACCCAGCAGGACGTCCGGGATCTGCCCAGGCATCCCGGAGAACAGTGGGCGCTGGCACACGTCCGGGCGGTGACCTGGCGTTACGGCCACCAGCGGATCAGCTCCTGGTCCGATCCCGAACCCGAATACCTCGACAACTGGGGCTGAGACCCCCTCAACCCCACTCACCACGGCGAGACGCTCCCATGTACGGAAGGACCCGCAAGTTCATGATCGTTATCAGTCACACGCTACAGACCGGCACCGTCGTCTACGGCACCACCCCCGGCGACGGCTCAGGAGAGATCATCCACAACGCCGGTTTCCGCCCGTCCAGGCACCTGGACGACCACCCCGACCACGGCGAGGCGTACTGGTACGTGGCCTCCACCCGCCGCCGCCCGGCCAAGCAGCACTACATCGACCGGTGCGCCGCCGCGCTGCGTCAGGCCGGATACGAGGTGAAGGTCGAGGTCGACAACGTCACCTTGCCCACCACCGGCTTCGCCGAACTGGAGGCCGAGCGCTACGACCGCGCCGAGGAACGCACCGAGCGGTTCCGCGGCTACGCCGGCAACGCCCTCACCAAGGGCGACGCGATGATCGACCAGGTCAGGCAGGAACGCAGCCGGATCCCGCTCGGACAGCCGCACCTGATCGGCCACCACTCCTACAACCGGACCATCCGGCAGGAGGACAGGCGCAACGCCAGGGAGGACCGAGGCCGCGAACACGTGCAGCGCGGCGAACGGTGGGCGGGGCGAGCCAAGGCCGCAGCGGCATACCAGGCCGGCCGCGAAGACCTCGGCACCACCCAGCGGCGTGTCGAGCGACTGGAGGCCGACGTCCGCCGCCACCAGCGCTACCTGCAGGGTGAGACCCAACGGTGGGAGATCACGGTCACCACCGACTGGACCGGCGACTACGGGCGCTCGCTGGAGGAGCGGCTGGCCGTCCGCCCGGAGGGCTCCCGCGTGCTCTCCCGTAACGAGACCGGCAACACCGCCGAGGTTCTCATCGCCGTCGGCCCGGCCGCCCGCGCGATCACCGAGTCACAGATCACCCTGCTGGCCGAGGAGATCACCTACTGGAAGGCGCACATCGCCAAGCTCCAGGAGCAGCAGGGCCGGAGGGTCTGGTCCAGCGTCGACTTCTCCCGCGGCGACTTCGTCAAGTGCGGGCGGCGCTGGTACGAGATCGTCCGGGTCAACTCCAAGTCCCTCACCGTGGCCAACGGCGTCAACAGCGTCCACCTCGACGTGGTCACCATGGCCAACTCCCGCAACGCACTGGGCGGAGCCGGATGGACCGACCGGCTCCCCTACGACCAGGCCCGCGGTCAGATGACCGCCGCCGAGGCCCGGTTCCACTATCCGGAAGCGTTCTCGACCAGCGCCCCCGGCTCGGACGAGGCCGGGAACGGACAGCAGGCCGGTGACCCGGCGTGATCCCGGACCCGATCCACAGCGGCACCGAGCCGTGGCGGGTGGTGCAGTGGTCGGGCGGGATCGGCTCCTGGGCCGCCGCCCAGCGTGTCGCTGCCCCTGCGGCGGCTTCTGCGTGCAAGCGGGAATCCGCCAGTGGACTCACATGCTCGCCGTCGATCCCACAGGGTTCGCCGCCGTCGAAGCCGCCGAGCAAGACCTTCGCAACGAACTCGGCGACGTCGCGATCCTGCGTGACCGCCGCGCAGGCCGCTCCCGCCCTCTCCCGCTGTCAGAGCTCCGAACCCGAACAGCCGCCTGAACCGCCCCTCCAACATCAGTGCCCTTCCCCGTCCAGCCTCACCATCTGGAGACCTGTTTGACCGACGATCCTCAAGACAAGACCGACACCATCCTGCGCTCAAGACCCGCTCCCGGCATCGGCGAAGCACGTCAGGAGACCACCGGGGACCGGGCGATCCGCTGGGGAGCGGCGTTCTCCGTCCTGGTGGTCACCGGGATCGCCGCCGTGATCAGCTACGGACATGCCTTCCTGCTCGTCACCCGCTACGGCGAGACCGGAGCCACCGCCCAAGCACTCCCCCTCACCGTCGACGGGCTGGTCGCGACCTGCTCCCTGGTGATCCTGCACTACACCCGCAAGAACCGCAGAGCACCCTGGCACGCCTGGGGCCTGCTGGCCATCGGCGTCTGCGCCACCGTCGGAGCCAACGTCGCCAACGGCCTGGGCCACGGCATCGTCGGGGCCATCGTGGCCGGCTGGCCCGCCCTGGTCGCGGTCGGCTCCTTCGAACTCCTCATCCGCCTCCTCCGCGACGGCCGCCCCCCCTCCGGAAAGCAACGCACAGGAGAAGAGGCCACCGACCCGATTCCGGATCGATCCGAGAAGTCCACCTCGGCCAACACCCCCCAACCCCCTCTGCCGCCTTCCCTCGACCCGGATGTCTTCGCGGCGATCGAGATCTACGCCGGCGACCTCGATCGGGGAAAGATCCCCTCCGTCCGCCGGATCAAGAGAGAACTCCGGGTCGGCCACACCAAAGCAACACGGATCCAAGCAGCCCTCGCCCAGCGCCCCCGAGAAGCACTCGGGAGCCTGCTCCCGAGCAGCTCGCCGCCCGATGGGAGTCACCGGGTCAAGCTGACGGCGTAGCCTGGCCCGGACGGTTTCGTTTAACGTGGGGCGATGTCAGGTCGCGGGTCTCCTGTCATGCGGGTGCTGGTACGTCGAACTCGTTGGCCATGACACCACGGGTGAATGCTCTCCATTCGCGTTCACCCAATTGCCCAGAGCGGTGTCGTGAACTCCGAACTCCCTGGCGACCTCGGCAATGGTGCGAGGGCCGTCGAGGACCATGCGCACGGCCTCGTCCTTGAACTCCTAGCTGAACCTGCGCCTGGAACCTTTCGGCACGTTCCCATCTCCTTCGGACTATTACCACCCTATCGGGCGATATGTCCGGAATCTCTGGGGCACCTCACTGTCACCCCCGCTTGAGCATGCGTCCAGGGCGTCGTGGGCGGTGTCCCGGTCGTGCCGGGTCTGGGCAATCAGCTCGCGGACGAACTCGGGGTCGGCGAGGCGGGCGTGCCAAAGGCTGGTGAGGTGCTCGTGGTCGCTTTGGTCGATGTCGACGATGCCGGGGCGGCGGAGCCGCCCGTACGGCCGGGGATCGTCCATCAGCACCCTCGGCCAGGTGATCAGCGAGGTGGTGTAGACGTCCCACTCCAGCGGGGTGGCCTCGGGCCGTGTCCGTTCGTAGTCGCAGGTGAGCAGGCCGTTCCAGACGGGCTCCATGGGTCTCTCCAGATCAAAGCCGCGATACCGGGGCGGTTGCGGAGGTGATGTGGCAGGCTGTCGGCCACCGCCCAGGCGGATGGGCCGCATGGGCAACGACGTGAGCTGAGGGGCCTATGAGCGGCGATGGGGCGGGAATCGACGGGGTAAGTGATCTTCCCGCGCAGCAGGGTCTGGTGGTGGAGCTGACCGCGACGAACTTCGTGTTCCGGCGCTCGCCGCAGGCCGGTGAACTGCTGGCCGGAGTGATCTGGCACCCGCGGTTTGAGGGGTGGCTGCCGCCCTGCGGTCACGTGGAGGCTGGGGAGACGCCGGCCCAGGCCGCCCAGCGGGAGACCCTCGAGGAACTCGGCTGCCAGGTGCGGCTGCTGCCCGCGCCGGGGCTCCCGTTGCCGGAAGGGTTCCCGCACCCCGCAGGCGTCGCCCCCTGGTGGGTGGTCAGCATGCGGGCCAGCCCTGACAGCCATACCCCGGCCAGACACATGCACGAGGATCACGTCTTCGTCTCCGAATGGCTCGCCGACGTCCAGGCCCCCGAAACCGAGGTCGCGTGGCTGTCGGAACAGCAGGTCGGGGAGGTACCGGGGCTGGCCGAGGACAGCCGCCTGCAGGCCAAGGCACTGTTTGGGCATGTGCGTGACATCTTCGCCGGCGAGGCGGCTAAAACAGGTTGATCTGCTCGGCATCGGCGTCCCCGGCCGGTTGCGATTTGACGTAGACACCGGCGGCGATCTGCAGGTCCCAGAGCGTCCGCCAGGCACCCGCCTCGACTCCGGCCGACAGGATCGCCTGCACGATGGCGACGGCGAGCTGCACGTCCGGAAGGGCCCGGTGCCGATCAGCGGGCTTGGGGCTCCGCCCATCGTCGGCCTGTATGAGTGCCTCATCGTCCGAGGAGAACATCGGGCATCGGGACCGGCTTCGCCGTTGCGCCGCCCCTGGAGGTCGTAGAAGCCGACACGATGCTCGAAATGGCATCGCGGGCGACCGTTTTGGGAGGACCGTTCAACCAGTTGGGGTCGAGCTCTGTGAGTGCGGCATTTCGTGCGCTGAGAAGGGAGCCGGTTCGGGCCAGCTCGCGCTGGGAGTTGAGCCAGTTCCGAAAGTCATGCCCATTCGGGGCCGGGGCGCCGCGGCCGAACGGCAAAGATCCATGGTGCTGCGCATAGGCTGCGGCTGCGTGAATGTTCAAATCCCATTTTTGCTGCTGTGTCAGCTTCTGCAGCCATTCCGCATCCAGGGCGTCCAGCTTGGCACGGCGTTCAGGGGGCAGGGTGCCGCGGCGAGCCAGCTGACGCTGTTCTCGTAGCCAGGGGCGGAAGTCCAGACCCTCTGGATGTGGAAGACCCCTTCTTCCCTGCGCGGGCAGGCGCCCATGCTCCTCGGCATACGCGGCCGCTGCAGCGTGGTAGTTTTCCCAGCTTTGTCCTCTGCTTCGCCGTGAGGCCCAGTCGCGATCCAGCGCCTCCAAGGCTTGACGTTGCTCAGCCGGCAATCTGTTCGCGCGTCCCCGGCGATGGCGCAGCCAATCCCCCAGAGGGAAGTCGTCGTCGGTGACCCAGCTCGCGACGACGTCCAGGTCGCCGTGCTCGGCCGCGTAGGCTCGCGCAGCTGACAGGCCACGCTCCCAGTCGTCCTCGAGAACCGACCAGATCATTCCTATGTCGTTCAGACGATTCTGGCGCTCCCTGCTCAACGACCTCCTTTCTCGACGCTGTTTTTTGAGCCATCCGGCAAGGTCGCGCCCATTGTCGGTGATGAAAGTGTCGCCGACACGCAGATCGCCATGCTTCTCAAAATATAGGCGAGCATCCTGATAGTAGGCCATCCAGAGGGCGTTGCTGCTGTGCCAGGTCGGGTCGATGGCATCCAACGACTTCTTCAGCTCCGCCGGCAGCTTTCCCTCGCCATATTGTTTGCGCTGTCTGAGAAGCCAGCGCTCTAAACACAATCCATCGTGAACGAAAGCCCTCGGAACATCGTGCAGAATTCCTCCGCTGGCGGCGGCGAACGCCCGGGCGGCGGCAAGCCCTTTTCCCCAGGACCACTGCCGCGCGAGGTCCTTCTTGGTCCACAGCATTCCGATATCGTCAAGAAGACGTACCCGTTCCTCCGGGAGCTTGTCGCGGATTTTGCGCTGGTTACGAACCCATTGCCCGAGACGCAGACCTGATGGAGCCTCGTAGCTGACCGGCAGATCCAGATCGTGGTTGATCTCGAAGTACTGCTTCGCGGCGCCATAGAACTCATACCAGCTCGATGCCGCCGACCTCACGGCGTGCAGTGCGATCGCGTTGGCGAACCCGTCGGGCACCGGGATCCCGGAGAAGGACAGCCATTTGGGGATCCCGCCATCGCAGCCGGGTGCCGGAATGTCATCGGCCGCCGGGCCATCATCCTGTGAGCTGAGTATGTGGGTGTTGCCCAGGCGAAGCCGCCCGGCGTCCAGGTCGGCCGCCAAGCGATCATCCAGGGCGCGCATGGCGCGGAGTACCTGCCATACCTCGGCGAAGGCCGATCCCGCTATGGCCGATTCCGCGTCCTCACCCGGTTCCAGGAGCACCGGGACGATGATCCGAGCGATCTTGCCAGGGCGATCCAGGCGGAGCGCACGGCCGGCGATCTGAACAATGTCGATGACCGAGGTACGGGGATCCACCAAGACCACCGAATCCACAGCCGGGGCATCGACGCCCTCGGTGAGCACCCGGGAGTTGCACACGATCCGCAACTCGTCAGGGTGGTGAACATCTCTGCGCAGCCGTTCAAGGATCGTCCTGCGGTCCTGTGGCTGTTGATCTCCGTGGACGAAGTAGGCGCTGACCGACCGCGGCCGTTGACCGGCAGCCATGATCTCCCATGCCTGCCGGACGGTCTGTGCCCATGCTCGCGCATCGGCCACGCGGTTGTGGAACGTGATCGCGCGGCGGACGCCGTACTCGGCAGCGGCACGCAACACCGTGATCTGCGTGGCCAGGATCTGAGCGCTGACGGCGGTCCGGGCGAGTTGCAGACGCACATCCGGATCGTCGGTGAGTGATTTGATGTGCTCGTCGGTCACCGCCGCGGCCACGATCTCGTAGTCCGCGATCAGGTCACGCGCGAAAGCCGTGGAGAACGGCAACCGGTGGGCCAGCGGACCGAAGACCTTCTCATCATCCATCGAGAACGCCGGGACATCGCCCTTACCCTCGAAGATCTTGCGAGTCGCCGTCATGTAGAGGCGGCGATCGGCGGGGATGGCGACATCATCGTGGATCCGCGTCCAGGCTCCACCGACGCGGCCCGCGGTGCGGTGAGCTTCGTCGGCGATCACCAGGTCCCACGGCGGCATGGCATGGTCGGCGTGCGCGGCGGCGACCACGGGCATGCTGTGGTAGGTGGTCAGGACCGTCACACGGCCCTTCACCGCAGTCCATGCGGCCAAATCAGCCGCCGTCGTGGTGACCCGAGCAAGTAGGGTCATCCCACCCACGCCACGTGGCATGTGACGTATCTCGTCGCTGGAACAGACGCCCACGACCTCGCCCAGATCAACCGCACCATGGTCCCGGAACTCTCCTAACATCTGGACGATCAGTTCCAGCGTCGGCACCGCGACCAGTACGCGTCCATGAGCCGCCAGACGCCCGGCGCTTTGAGCGGCGACGACCGACTTGCCCGTTCCGCACGCCATTTCCAGGGTGGCACGCCCGCCGCAGGCCAGAGCCTTTTCCACGGCCGCGACCGCCTCAACCTGATGTGCCCATCTGTCATGGATCTCCGAGCTTGTCACAGGTGACACCGCCCTCGAAGCATTGAAATGACCTTCATAAAAATCGCTCCGAAAAAATATGGACCGAATACATGGCATACCAGATGCCGTGCTTGAATACGCGATTTAATACGGCGGCCCTGGCAAGGCGAAGGAACTCCTCGCAGCCATCGCGATCCGGCTGGGTTCACTCGATGGCGGTGGGTGAGCAGCGCAGCCGGATCCGCCCCGCTCAACCCGAACAGCGCGGGGCGGGCGAATATGTGACAACAGGGGACGTGGGGATCCGGCCATGTCGTCGCACGCTCTGTCAGCGCCCGTTCACCGGTGCGATGCTCAGCGCTGAGCCAGTACGCCCATGGGTCAGGTAGGGCACGGGCGGGCGAGGACCAGAAGCTGACCTCCGTCGCGGCGAAGGCGTCCAAGACGTCGGGGGCGGCGGTGTCCCAGCGGTGTGGAGCAGGTGATCACCTGCAGACAGCCCGCGTTTATCCCAGATCGAGGCGAGCGGTTATCAGATGGTGATCGGAATCGTCTTGTTCGACCATTTGGTAGTCGGTGATGGCCGGTTCCAGTGGCTTTGAGACGTATATTCGGTCGCAGCGGATGGGAGTCGAATCCTGCCCGAACCCCGCGGTGGGGGCGCGCAAGTCCGGAACATTTCGCTGGTCGGACAGGAAACCGGCGACGTCGACGAATCCGGCCTGTTGCAGCGAGCGAGCGGCGGCCCGGTCGTCGGGGCCGTGCCTCACCTGCTTGTATCCCGGCAGTGCTCGCCAGTCCACGGCGGGGTCACCCAGGCCAGGGTCATTGAAGTCACCGCCCAGCACCGCCCAGCCTTTCGCCAAATCAGTGCTGGCACGCGCCTCCTCCTCCCGGATGGCTGGGTTGAACGGCGCGAAGTGCGCCGAGGCCAGTATCAGCGGGTGGCCGATGGCTGCCATGCGGCATTCAACTCGCGCTTGGGCATGCCAGAACGGCGGGTGCCGTTCATGACGTTCCCGCAGCACCTCCAGGCCGCGGCCAGGGCGGATGAGCACCACCAGGTGGCAGTCATGTCGGGCGGCCCGGGCCACATACCCGCGCATGTCCAGCGCTCGCTCGGCCAGGTGCAGGCCGTGGGCGCCATTGAGCAGCCAGTGCTTGGCCTCCTGGATCAGGATGACGTCGGCCTCCAGGCCGGCCAGGAGGCCGAGCTGGCGGGTCAGTCGGCCGGCGTCACCGGCATCGATTCCGCCGTTGCGCAGGTTCCACGAGGCGATCAGCATCCGGTCTCCAAATGGTCCAGCAGTCCGGGCAGTTCATGCAAAGTTGAGATCAGCAGCGCTCTGGCGGGAAGTCGCTCGCAAGGCGCCAGCGGTTCAGATCGGATCAGTACGGCGCGCATCCCGCATTCGAGGGGCTTGGCGACGTCCTTGATGATGTTGTTTCCCACGAAAAGGATCTGGCCCGGGCTGTCCACGGTGGCAGCCTCTTCCACGGCCTTGTAAAACTGCGGCTGAGGTTTGGCGAACCCTAATTGATGCGACTGGATGAGTTCGGCGAAGAATCGGTCGGCGCCGGCCTGCACGAGGGCCGCACGACGATCCTGGTGCGGCAGGGTGTTACTGGCCAGCACCAGCCGATAGCCACGGGAGCGAAGCAAGCTCAGGACGACGATCGCATCCGGGTCTACCGCTTTAGAGTGCCTGGGGGCCAGCGTGCCGCCGAAATCGAAGGCGATGCATCTGATCACGTGCCATCCTCCTTGTGACATCGCGGCTCGCCGGGTTCCAGCCACGGGCTCCTACCGTGGCGAGCACACGCCGAAAGTCGGACCATCCCGCTCACCCCTGAGCGGGGGGCGGCACATCACGGCCGACGGGCCGTGCGTTCTTGATGGCCAGGCCCACGATGAGCACGCCGCCGACGCAGGGTGGGCCTGGATGTTCGTGTTCAGGTGAAAGGCCGTATCTGTGATGTGTCGATGCGGTCGGTGTCGAGCACGGTCACGATGCCGGAATGGTCGCTGGCACCCTCGGGATCCACCTGGTAGTAGTCGACGATCGCGTCCTTCAGGGCCGGGGTGAGGTGAAACTGGTCAACCCGGACGAGGCCCGTGCCCGTGGCCGCCCGCAAGGACGCATCGCCCCGTAGATCGGCCAGGTGAGCGGCGACGTCGATCATCTCGGCGGCGGCCAGCTTGTCCCCGACGATCGTGTTGGCCCGCCACGGCTCCTCCGCAGAGGCACGCGGAAGACAGCGGTTCATCCGGTTGTAGGGCTGGACCAGCTCCCAGTCAGGTTCGGGGTCACCGACCGGGCAGCAGTTCAGATCCCCGCCCAGCACGCCCAACCCGTCATACCGGTAGGCCCGCGCGGCAAGCAGCTGCGCCTCCGCGGCAGCCGCCTCCACCGAGTAGGCCGTCAGGTGCGTGCTGATCACCACCAGCGGCACCGGCAGACCGGGGAAGGCGAAACGGGCCGCGCCATAGCCCTGCATCAGCGTGTAGGGGTTGCTCTCGAAGGCCACCACCGGCAACTCGGGCACGTGCGCGACGACGGTATGCGCCCGGGTACGCGAGTAGCCGACCCATACCCGCATGCCCAGATCCCGCTCGGCGGCGATCACCTGCCGCATGTCGTTCTCCAGCCATCCCTGGCATTCCTGGAGCAGCAGGATCGACGGGCTCTGGCCACGGATGATCTCGGCCAGGCGCGACCACCGGCCGTCCAGGTGCGCACCATGCCGGATGTTCTGGCTCATGATCTTCAACAGCACGAAATGATGCCTTCCTAATCGCGTTCCGTAACCGAACCGCCAGCCGCCTGGCAAAAGGGAATCGGTGGCCCCGGCGAAGGTCAGGGCTGCCGGGGCCACCGCGACCCGGCCGGGCTCAAGTCCAAGACGGTGGACGAGCCGCGCGACCGGATCCGCCCCGCTTGACCCGAACAGCGGGACGTATGGACGCGCGACGACGTGGGATGTGGGGACTCGCCACGTCGTCACGCGGTCTGTCAGCGCAGGGACTGCCTGTGCAATGTCCAGCGCTGCGCCGCGGCGGCGACCTGCTTGGCGAACTGGCCGGGTTCGTCATGAACGACGTCACCCCAGAAGTTGGCCTGCGCCATGGCGAAGGCATCCAAGGCTTCGGGCGAGGCGGTGCCCCAGGCAGGCACACGAGAGGCGGCGCGCTCAGCAGCCGCCGGATCGTGGCCGGCCTGCATCAGCCAGATGACCCAGCATGCGGGGTCGATCCACGCACCTCCCTTGGTAGGCGAGGTCCAGCCCACCAAGTGCGCCTCAGCGTGCGAGACCAACACGTTCTTCGGGTGCCAAGCGGTGTGCAGCAGACGGTCACCTTTGAACAGTTCCGGCGTCTCGCTGTAGCGGGCCCATCGTTCCTCGGCCGGCCTCGCCTTGACGTCGAGACAAGGAAGCCGTCCCACGGCCCACATGATGTCGACGACGACAGCCAGGTCCGCCGACGCCGGTGAATAGTCGGCGTGACGGCCCTCCACGTACTGGAAAACCAGAAGATCCCAGCCGTCGAGAGTTACGCGCCATTCCAGTCGAGGGGATACCGGAACAACGAACGGGTTGATGTCGAACTCCCGGCTCAGGGTCCAGGCCCGCGGGTGACCCACCGGAAGCCCCCTCACGTAGTAGCCCCCGTAGACGGTTTCCGCGTAGGCCGAAACCACGCTGCCGGCCCCACCCGCGACCGGCCGGGTCTCGACGATTCCCCCGATCCGTCTCTCGACGGCAGCTATCACCGTAAGCGGCAGCTCGCCGAACTGGACGTTCGTTGTAGCCATAACGACAGACTCTCCAGATATATCAAGCCCCAGGCGTATCTGCGGGCGTTTGCAAGCCTTCACGGCCGATGCCGTTCATCCACGGCACCTTCTGCGGCTTGGCCGTCACACCGGCGCGATGAGCGCCCGCCGATGTCCCCCGAAGATCGCGTAATCACTCACCCGCGGGATCTCCAGCGGCTCGGGGACGTGGTTCAACACCTCCATGACCCGAGCCGAGTCCGGATGGCCGTCCCGCAACTCGACGTACCGCGCCGCAACGCGGCGGGCCGCGGTCACCGGGTCGCCCACCGGACCGGAGGCGTACTCGCAGTTGCCGCGCCCATCGAACCGGCCCGACCACCAGGAGTAGGTGCCGTTACGCACCCAGACCAGCAGGCCCGCCCAGACCGACAGCAACGCGACCCGGTCTGTGGTGTTGATGTCGGCGTGGATGCTCAGCTCAGCGAGCTCCCGATGAAGACGCTCAGCCGCCCGCGAAGCCCTCTGCTGCGGGATGCAGGCTCGCGGCCCGGCGCCACCGGACATCGACGCGCTCATGCCGGCTTGACCCCCAGGCCACACAGCGCCGGCAGCTTCTTGTCCTTGAGCTGCAATTCCGATTCAGGCCATTCGGGCCGCCACAGGACCAGGGGCACCAGGCCCGGGTCCACCAGCTCCAACCCGTCGAAGAACGCGAGGATTTCCGGCTCGGTGCGCAGCGCGACCTGGGAGCTGGCCTTGTCGTAGGCTTCGACGCCCTGCACCAGGTCGTCACGAGGCGTCGCGTGGGAGACCACGAGGCAGGACCCCGGGGGCAGCTGCTCCATCAGAGCTCTGACGATTTCTCGTGGCCGCTCCTCGTCCTGGATGAAGTGCAGCACGAAAATCAGCAGGACCGCGATGGGCTCGTCGAAGCTGAGGTGCGCTCGCAGATCAGGGTTCGACCGGATGGCCTGCGGATCTCGGATGTCTCCCTCGACCATGATCGTGCGCTCGTCGGTGGCCAGGAGCGCCCGGCCGTGGACCAGCACGACCTCCTCCAGATCGACGTACGCGACCCGCGCCGCTGGGTTCACGCGTTGAGCGACCTGATGAACGTTCTCCTGCGTCGGAAAGCCGGACCCGAGGTCCAGAAACTGGCGGATGCCCATGTCCCCGGCCAGGAACTCGACGGCGCGGCGCAGGAAATCCCGATTCGTCAGAGCAAGCTGACGCGCCTCCGGGAACTTGGCGATCACTGCGTCGGCCCCCTCGCGGTCGGCGGCGTAATTGTCCTTGCCGCCCAGGTAGTAGTCATACATCCGCGCCACATGCGGCGTCATGATGTCGATCTTGGGACGACAGTCGTCGGTCCCCTGGCTCCGCGCCCTCGCCCGATCGGGGGAACGCCTCACCAATGGCGGCGTCTGCTCGTCGTTCACGGCGCACCAGCCGATGTAATGTGCCCCATGGGTCGTACCTCCCGTTGCGACCAAGGCGCCCGTCAGGTGTATGCCCTCACCTCGACGGGCCCCGCTTTTTGAGTGACGTTGCACTATCGCTGCCCTGCGGCGTGTATGGCCCTGTGCAATGCTGACGGGGTAGCAAGTCGTTTCCAAGGCATCTATTTGTCCAATCCGAACTGGCCAAATGGGGGCCCAGGACAAGGGAGCTGCCATGTCACGCGCGCCAAAGCCCGTGGACCCGTCTCTCTCGCCTTGGCACACACTGGGCGCCGCGATACGGCATTGGCGCTTATTGCGGAACATGTCCCTTGAAGACCTCGCGCCGATCGCTCTGACCGACTTCTCCAATTTGGCGAAAATCGAGCGAGCCGAGCGTCAACCATCCGCTGACGTGGTGGAACGCCTGGACGAGGCCCTCGAGGCGGGAGGGTTTCTCTTAGCCCTGTACGCCGCCGCGGTCGATAAGCCGTCCTCCACAGCAATCCCTGCGGGTCGACCCCAGTGGGATGCTGAGGCCATGGACCAGCTCCGCCGTCGCCTTCTCAGCGGGATCGCCGCCGCAGGAGCTGTATCCGCGCTTTCGGTCTCGGACGGACTCGAACATCTGCGGGTGCTGCTGGACCAGAGCGTGGGACGGCCCGGGGTAGCGACCTGGGAGGAGACAGCCTGGGAGTACAGCTACATGGTGTTCTCACCGGAAATGGGCGACTTCATCCGCGACCTGTCTGTCGACCTGCTCGCACTTCAGAACTCCATGACCACCATGCGCACCTCTGAGACATCTCGGTGGCTGCGGGTCAACACGTCGATGATGATGCTGATGGCCTACGCGCTCGGTTGCGCGGGACAGTCCCGGGAGTCGCGCCACTGGTGGAAGTCGGCACAGCGGGCAGCGCAACAAACAGGCGACCGGGAGCTTCTCGCGCTCGTGTACGCCCGCGAAGCCGTCCAGGCTCTACATGAGGGCCGGCCAGTGCAGCTGGTGCTGTCTCGCACCACCGCCGCGCTGGACCTTACCCGGGGCCGTCCCTCCGTCGCCTCCTGCGAGGCTTATGGTGCTCGGGCCCACGCCCAGTCTCTGATCGGCAACGCAGCCGACGCCTGCGCCGACATCGATCAGCAGGCCCGGGACTTCGGTCATCTCCCGTCAGAGATCACCTCGGACCGGGCGTCGGTCAACGGGTGGCCGGAGTCCCGGGTCCTGTACACCCGGTCGTTGATCTACACGATCACGGGTCATCCGAACGTCGACACCGCCCAGCAGGAAACGATCAACGCCAACCCGGCTCAGTGGAGTCGCCAACGCGCTCAGGTCGAGCTGCAACGCGCCTTCACAGAAGTACAGCGCGGCCATATCGACTCCGGGCTCGCACATGCCAACGCGGTGCTAACCAGGTTGACCTCAGGCCACATCAACCGGTTCGTGCTCCACAACGCCGCCGCGGTCGCCATGGCGGTCCCTGCGATGGAGCAGGCCCGGCCTTCTGTGGTCGAATACCGGAGGTTACTCGCGTTACCGAGATCCGAGGGGACTTGATGAGCGTCGTTTTCCGGCACTACGACGGTGACCAGGCGGCGGAAGTGTTAAGCGAGGAGTACGTCGATGCCTACCTGGACATCCACGCGGAGCCGCCCTACAATTCCGGGCCGCTCTACCAGAGGGACAGGTACCTGGACCGTACCCGCGCACAGATGAACGGCGCAGGATTCCACCTGGTGTCCGCTCGGGACGGCGACACCCTGGCGGGGTTCGCTTTCGGGTTCCGTGTCCCCGCCGGCCGATGGTGGGGCGGAGGCCCCGGCCCCTCCCCCGAACTGGTCGACACCGACAACTTCGCCGTCGTCGAGCTCAATCTGGTCCGCCAGTACCGCGGCAAGGGGTGCGGCAGAAGACTCCTCGACGAGCTGTTGAGCGACCGCCCCGAGCCGTGGGCGATTCTGCTGTCCCTCCCGGACGCTCCAGCTCACGCCATGTACGAGCACCTGGGGTGGCAGGTGGTCGACACGATGCAACCCTTCCCTGATGCAGAGGTAGCCGACGTGATGGCGTTGAAACTCAGCGCCTGACCGATCCGAAGCCCACGGCTCTGGGTCCATTTGTCGAATTGCATTGGCCAAATCGATTCCCTTGGAATTACCGATGACGGTTGAACTCTCATAGGGAGGCGGTCATGCAGACGGCCACCACGTGGCGCGCTTAGCGCGGTACAGCTTCGCCTCTCCACGCCGTGCGTGCGTGTGTTCGGCGGCACCGGAATCTCTGGGGCGCCTCAGTCGCTGGGCTGGGCATAATTGTCACATCATGCCTCCGTCGCCATCATTTTCCGCTCAGGCAGCACGAGAGCTCTTGGGCAGCAAGCTGCGAGGTTTGCGGGAAGACCGGAAGATCTCGGGTCGGACGTTTGCGTCTTTGGCCGGTTGGAAGTCCGTATCGCAGGTTTCAATGATTGAGAACGGGCGGAGGACGATCTCAGCCCGGCATGTCCGGTTGTGGTGTTCCATCTGTGGCGCGTCTGAGCGCCGGATGGCGGAGCTGCTGCAGGAGCAGACGGCCGTCGCCAGGATGTGGATTCCGTATGAGCAGCTGAACAGGGGCGGCCTGGCGGCGGCGCAGAAGTCGATCCGGCAGCAGTACGAGGAGCTGACCCTGGCACGGTCGTATCAGCCGAAGGTCCTGCCCGGCATGGTGCAGACCGAGGCCTACACGCGTGCGGCGTTGACCGGGGTGATCGTCGAGCAGGCGGTGGAGACGGTTGATCCGGACGGCGAGGTCGCGCGTGCGGTGGCGGAGCGGATGGACCGCCAGAGGCTGCTTGGCCGGCGGGACGCCCGTTGGTTCTTCCTCCTGGAGGAGCCCGTCTTGTGGTATCGGCCGTATACGCGGAATGTGCACCGTGAGCAGTTGCGGCATCTGCTCCAGGTCCGGCGACGACCGAACGTGTTCTTGGGGATCATTCCGGTCGATGCCGACCGGCGGGCGGTCCATCCGGAGGAGGCGTTCGACATCACTGACGGTCATCTGGTGGCTGTGGAACTGGTGTCGGGGTATCTGTCGGTGACCCAGCCCGCCGAGGTTGAGCTGTATGTCGCGACGTGGGATCGGCTGTGGTCGCTTGCGGAGACCGGGGAGGCTGCGACGAGGAGGATCCGGGCCGCGCTCGCCCGGCTGGACGGTCAGGACGGCGTGTAGTCGGCGTGCGGGATGGCGCGTTCCCAGAGCATCTCGAATATTCCAACGATGGGCAGGATCTTGCGCGGGTCGGCCACGTATTCCATCCATCCGGTGTCGGTGCCGTCGCCGGCGGTGAAGTTGTAGGCGATGAGCCGTTGGTCGTACATGAAGAAGTCGGCAACGGGGTGTGGCAGGTCGTAGGCCCTGTGGCGGGGCAGCCATCGCAGTTCCTCGCCCGCTTTGAGGTTGCCATAGCTGATGGCGTGTTCCCAGCGGATGTAGTCGCTGACCGGCTCGGACACAATTCTCAGGCGGCGGAATCGGACGCCGCGGGCCACAGCCTCGCCGATCAGCTCGATCCAGGTCTCCCAGGGGTAGCTGGTGTCGCCGTCCTGCTGCCATTTGACGAAGGCCGGGTCGGTGGGGTCGTAGGTGTCGCGGGCCTCCAGGTGGACGACGGAGCGTTCGGTCGCGGCCAGCAGTTGTTCGAAGGATGGTTCGCCCGGCCCGGTCTGGCCTGGTTCGTAGGCGCCGGTTAGAGCATCGAGGAGGCTCCGTTTCAGGTTCGCCGGGGTCCAGATCGCGACTTCGTCGTCGGCGATCGAGGTGTGCCGGGCGAACTGGGCGAGGGTGGCGGGGTCGGTGATGCGTCGGCCGATCTGCAGGATGTCGCCGGTGCCGGGAACCACGAGGACGGCTGGGCATTTGTTGGCGGGCGATTCGTCGTCGATCCCGACGAAGTCGACGTCCCCGTCGGCTGCGCTGGTGGGGATGTTGGGTGTTTCAGGCATGGGGACTCCCAACCGAGACCGTTGTCGAGCGTGACCATCCGACCTTGACGGCCGCCCCCGGCCAGCGTCAAGGTCGCGGGCCGGCCGGTGTGAATGTCTGTGAACTTCCTGGCGTTCGGCGGTGCTGTGCGCGTATGCCTTCTGCGTAGCCCGGCAACAGGCGGGGAAGGGAGAACCGGTGGGCACCGGACGGTCGTCGCCCGGCGGGTCGCTCAGGTCGTCGAACGGGTTGCCCGCGATCACCACTGGGTCGTGGAAGGCTTCTGCTCAACCGATCCGGCCGGGGGAGGAAGCGCGCACACATGTCCGAGCTGTGCCGCCGGCTGGCTCGCCTGCGGTGCGACGCGCCGTGCGCCACGACCCACGATCACGACCCACCCACGAGGACAGCCCTGTGACTGACATGACGCCGACCGAAGAGACCGCCGACCCCGACCGCGTCGCGCAGTTGCGCGGTCAGGCCGTCGAGGAGCTCATCAAGGACGGCACGATCGTCTCACCGGCGGTCGAGGCCGCCATGCGCACCGTACCGAGGCATTTGTTCATCCCGGAAGTGGGCCCCGAGGAGGCGTATGACCCTTACCAGTCCGTCGTCACCAAAAGGGACACCGACGGCAATGCCCTCAGCTCGGTGTCGGACATGCATGTCCAGGCTTTCATGCTGGGACAGGCGCAGATCACGCCCGGCATGAACCTGCTGGAGCTCGGCAGCGGCGGCTACAACGCGGCGTTGATGGCCGAGCTGACCGGCCCGTCCGGCCGGGTGACCACGGTCGACATCGACGAGTGGGTGACGGACCGGGCGAGCCGGATGTTGGATGCGGCTGGATATTCGCGGGTGAACGTCGTACTCGCCGACGCCGAGGTAGGGGTGCCCGACCACGCGCCGTACGACCGGATCCTGGTCACGTTCGGGGCCTGGGACACCCCACCGGCTTGGGTGGAGCAGCTGGCCGAGGACGGCCGCTTGATGGTGGCGCTGAGGATGCGCGGGCTGACCCGCACGGTGGCGTTCGAGAAGGCCGGCGATCATCTGGTCAGCGTGTCGTCGAAGCTGTTCGGGTTCGTGGCAGTGCAGGGCGCGGGAGCCCACCAGGCCAAACTGCTGGTGCTGCGGGACGGTGAGGTCACTCTGCGGTTCGACGACGAATTCGACACCGATCCGAGCCTGCTGGAGGGTGCGTTCGACACACCCCGGGTGCAGGTGTGGAGCGGCGCTGTCATCGGGGCGTACGAGCCGCTGGACACAGTGCAGATGTGGCTCGCCACGACGCTGCCCGGGTTCTGCTGGGTTCTGGTCGACCCCGAGCGCGACACCGGCGTGGTATCGCCGCCACGTAACCGCACGGCCGCTCTGGCAGTCGTCGACGGCGCCAGCTTCGCCTACATCACCACGCGCACGGCGGAGAACGTGGCGGCGTCGGCGGAGTTCGGCGTGCACGCTTACGGGCCGGCCGCCGCCCACCTTGCCGAGATGGTGGCTGAGCAGCTGCGGGTCTGGAGCCGGGAGCACCGTGGCGGCCCCGGCCCGCAGTACCGCATCTACCCTGCCGAGATTCCCGACGATGTTCTGCCCGCTGGGCGGGTCATCGACAAGGTCCGCAGCAGGGTCGTGATCTCCTGGCCGCAGCCGGCGTCCACCGCCTCCGGCCAGGGCTTCCTGCGCCCCCCAACCCGATAAGGAGAGTGGTCACCATGTTCGACCTGCCTTCAGGCGGCACGGCACTGGCCGAGCCGCTCATCGGCGCTGATGAGGAGTTCGAGCTGGACGTACGTGTGGTCGTGGCCTTCGCCGCGCCCAGCCGAGCAGACTGCCCGACCGATGATGGCTGCGGCAACACCTGCGCGGGTAGCGCCAGCTCGTGCAACTCAGCGCCCGACGACCTGTCCTGACGAAATCCGGGCTGCCGGTAGGCCGCACGGCGTACCGGCAGCCCCTGCGGCCATGGCAGGAGGGCCGAGGGGTGGCCACTCGACGATCATCCTTTCAGTGGGGCGGCAGCGGCGCGTTGCTGCGCGCCAGCACGGATCCGGGAGGACTGGATCTGCCCGAAGACCTGGACTTGTTCGCGGCGGATGCCAGCGCGCGGGGCCTCGCGTGGCTGGCGCAGGTCGTGGGCCACGCTGAGGTCCGGGCGGCGCTGGCCCTGGCGAGCCCCGCGCTGATCGCGGCGATCGACGCGCTCCTCGCCTGCGAGGAGCCCGATGTCCGGCAGGTTCGCCGGGCGGTGGTGGCTATGGCGTCCTACCTGCTGCGCTGGCAGTGCCGGGCGACCCCGTTCGGCCTGTTCGCCGGGGTCTGCCTGGCCCGGATCGGCGCCAGGACCCAGGTGCGCTGGGGGAAGACGCATCGTACGGTCGTCCGCCCGGACGCCGCCTGGCTCGGTGACGTCCTGGCCCGGTTACAGCAGTGCCCTGAGCTGCTCGAGCGGCTGACCGTGGTCGCCAACAACACCGGGGGCGTGCGCGGCGACCGGTTCGTGGTGCCCGGTCCGGCACCAGACCAAGACCCCCACGCGCTGGCGCCGATCGAGGTATCGGTGCGCTACAGCAGTCCGGTGAACGCCGCTGTGGACGCCGCTCGCGAGCCGGTGGCGTTCGGGGAGCTGGCGACACTGCTGGCCGGGATATTCCCGCACGCCACCATGCAGCAGATCCGGAGGATGCTCACCGAGCTGGTGAGCCAGAACATATTAATCAGCAGCTTGTGGGCGCCGATGACGTGCCCCGACCCGCTCGACTATGTGTGCACGACGCTCCAGACCGCCCGCGCCGAAGACCTCCGCGACGTCGGTAACCTGGTACGCGCCCTGTACGCGGTGCACAAGGACCTGTCCACCGCCGCAGCTGAACTCCCAGGGCCTGACGTGGCCGCGCGATTGAGCACGTTGATCCAAGCCCCCACCGACAGCGTGCACGTACTCTGGGCCGTTGACACGATCGTGGACGGGGACATCCAGATACCAGAGCACGTCGCGCGCGAAGCCGGCGACGCCGCCGCCGCGCTGTGCCGATTATCGCCCTACCCGTTCGGGTCCGCGCCCTGGCGCGACTACCACGCCCGCTTCCGCGCCCGCTACGGCACTGGCACGCTGGTGCCGGTCCTAGAGCTGGTCGCCGACAGCGGCCTGGGCCTGCCTGCGGAATATCTGGGCTCGGGATGGGGGCGTGCCGCCCGGCCTGCCACCGAACGGGACGAGAAGCTCCTGGCGCTGATCCAGCGGGCCACCATCGACGGCAGCGGCGAGATCGTCTTGACCGATCGGATCATCGAGGACCTGACGGGAGGCAACACCGCGAAGATGATCCTGCCTCCGCGCGTCGAGATCGCCGTGGAGATCCACGCCTCATCCACCCAGCAGCTCGACCGCGGCCACTTCACACTGATCGTGACCGGCACACCACGTCCGGGCAGCAGCATGGCCGGCCGCCACGCCCACCTGCTGCCACCGGACGACCGCGACCTGATCGCCGCAACGTTCACCGCGCATGAGCCGGACACCATCGCCGCCCAGCTGTCGTTCCCGCCACGCAAACGCCGCAACGAGAACATCACCCGCACCGCACAGTTGCTGCCGCACCTCATCTCGTTGTGCGAGCATCACGCCAGCGACGACCACCTGATCTCGCTGAGGGATCTCGCGGTGACCGCAGCCCCCGACCGGTTCTCCCTCGTGCGAATCTCCACCGGACAGCGCGTTGAGCCGCGCGCCCCACACGCGTTGGAGGCGAGCGTTCACACTCCGGCGCTGGCCCGGTTCCTGTCGGAGATCGCCACCTCCCGATGCGCGATGTACCGGTCGTTTCACTTCGGGTCCGCCGCCCACCTGCCCTACCTTCCCCGCGTCCGCTACCGGGAGCGGACGGTCCTGTCCCCGGCACGGTGGCTGCTGTCGGCAGACGACCTTCCGGGAGGGGACGCGTCAATGACCGCATGGGAGAACGGGCTTGAGGCATGGCGGGAACGCTGGCGGGTGCCCGTCCACGTCGCCGTAGTCGACCACGACCGGCGTCAGCCGATGGATCTCAGCCATGGCCTGCACCGGTTGCTACTACGTACCCGCCTTCAACGCGCCGGCCGCCTGGAACTCCGCGAAGCCCCCCACGCCGACGACCTCGCCTGGCTCGGCCGTGCCCACGAGGTCCTCATCCCTCTGCGCCTCACTGGCCGGACCGCCGGCCCGCCCTCTGCGGCGTCGCGACACGCCACTCGGCCAGGCGCCGTCCCTACCGTCCTGGTCGCCGCTGATGCCGGGCACCTTCCCGGTAGGGCGCCGATCCTGTACGCGCAGTTGCATGGGCACCCGGCGCGCTGGGAGGAGATCTTGACCGGGCACCTGCCGGTCATGCTCGACGGCCTCGGGGAGGCGGCGGCGCTTTGGTGGTTCCGCCGTCACCGCGTCCTGAGCCGCCCCGAGGCCGACCCCTACCTCGCCCTCTACCTGTCCCTGCCTGACCTCCTCGCCTACGGCACGGCCACCGAACACCTCACCGTGTGGGCAGAGGGGCTTTTCCGGGCTCGCCTGCTGGCGCACTTGTCGCTGGCGACCTATCACCCGCAGCCGGGACGCTACGGCCACGGCACTGCACTGGATCGTGCCCACGAGGTGTTCGCCGCCGATTCGGCCGCCGCCCTCGCCCAGATCGGCCTAGCCACCGATTCCGGGACGCACCCACAGGCCATCGCTGCGGCGAGCATGGTCGACCTGGCCACGGCCTTCGCCACCCATGCCGCCGAAGGACTGTACCGGCTACTGTGCGAGCTGCCGCGGGAACACGTACGGCTGGACCCCGCGCTCCGCGACCAAGCCCTGGGCCTGGCAGACCCCACGGGTTCCTTCCAAGCACTCGCCGCCCTGCCCGGCGGGGCGGAAGTGATCGCCGCGTGGAAGACCCGCGCCACCGCGCTCGCCGCCTACCGGCAGGAACTGGCCGGCCAGCGCGACCCGCTGACGGTACTGCGTCCGCTGCTTCACCTGCACAACATCCGCGCCGTCGGGGTCGACCCCGACCGCGAGCGCGTCAGCAACCAGCTCGCCCGCTCCTGCGCTCTACGCCACACCGTCGCCCGAACGGGGCAATGAGGTGTCTGCCCCGCCGATTTCCGCGGCCTCCCTGACCGAGACGGCCGAACAGTACGCCGCCCACCTTGCCTCCCCCGAACCACCGCCCGACAGCCGGCCTTGGATGGCCCAATCCCTCACCCAAGGCATCGCCGGGACCGCGCTGCTGCACATCGAACGGGCGCACCTGAGATACGGCACCTGGCAGCAGGCACACCACTGGATCACCCATGCCGCCGCCGGCCAGATCAGCGCCAGTGACACCACCGGCCTGTACCTCGGAGCGCCCGCTATCGCATTCATCCTGGACGCCGCTGCCGCAGGCACCAGCCGGTACCGGGCGGGCCTAGCCGACCTCGACCGGTACGTGGATACGCTCGCCCACCACCGCGCCGACGCGGTCCATGCCCGCGTCCAGCGCGGCGACCTCACGCATTTTCGCGAGTACGACGTCTTCTTCGGCCTGAGCGGGATCGGCGCGCTGCTGCTGCGCCGCGACCCCGGCGGAAACGCGCTTGAGCGCGTCCTTGAGGCTCTGGTAACGCTGACCCGGCCCTTGCCCGTCGACGGACATATGCTGCCCGGCTGGTGGGTCGGCCACGACCCGCACCGCCGATTCTCCGACGCCTACCCCGGCGGCCACGCCAACCTCGGGATCGCACACGGCATCACCGGCCCTCTCGCCCTGCTGAGCCAGGCGATGCGCCTCGGCATCACCGTCACCGGCCAGGCTGAGGCCATCACCACCATCTGCACCTGGCTGGAATCCTGGCGGCAAGACAGCAAGAGCGGCCCGTGGTGGCCGCAATGGATCTCCCGAGCCGACCTGCGCACCGGCCGCCCCACCCAGCGCGCCCCAGGGCGTCCCAGCTGGTGCTACGGCACCCCTGGGATCGCCCGCGCAGGCCAACTGGCCGCCATCGCCACCGCCGACCATCGGCTGCAGGCCCGCTACGAAAACGACCTCACCCGCTGCCTAAGCGACCCGGCCCAGCGCGCCCTAATCACCGACGCCGGCCTGTGCCACGGCACGGCCGGCCTCTATCAGACCACCTGGCGAGCCGCCCGCGACGCCACCTCCCCGGCACTCGCCGCCTGGTTGCCGCACCTGGCCGCCGCCCTCGCCCAGCACGCCCAGTGCGATACCACCACCGGCCCAGGATTCTTGGAAGGCGGCGCCGGAACCGCCCTGGCCCTGCACACCGCCGCACACGACACCGCGCCGACGTCGGAATGGGACGCATGCCTACTGATCCACTGATCCCCCGCATCCCCAACACAGACCCCGCCCGCGAAGCCGCGGTACTGGCCACCGAACGCGCGATCCTTCACGCCCTGGCTGGGGCCCCGCCAGATGCCGACCTCGCGGACGGAATCACACCACCAGCCCTCGCCGACGCCATCGAGATCTACCGGCAGGCCGGACGTGCGGCCCTCGCCGAGCAGGCCGCCTCACCCTGGTGGCAGATCCACCTCGAATTCACCGACTGGAACTCCGCCGAGCAAGCCGCCGCCGACCATCTCGCGCCGCTCCTGCACCGCGTCCAGACCGACAGCCTGACCAGCGCATGGTGGTTCATCCGCAAACACCCCTGCTGGAGACTGCGGTTGCGGCCAGGAGCTGACGGCCAGGCGATGAGACCGTGCCTCGGTGCCGCGCTGGATGCCCTCGCCGCCGCAGGCCGGATCCGCCGCTGGTGGCCTGGCATCTACGAGACCGAAACCGCAGCGTTCGGAGGCCCCGCCGCCATGCAGGCCGCCCACGATCTCTTTGATGCCGACAGTCACGCCATCATAGCCCTGCTACAAGGTGACCACAGTGGCCTCGGCCGCCGCGAGCTATCCCTGCTTCTCTGCGGCATCCTGCTGCAATCCGCCGACCTCGAATGGTACGAGCAAGCCGACGTCTGGGACCGCGTCTCCCAGGACCGGCCGCTCCGAGCCGACGTCCCAGCCCGCAAGATCACCGGCCTGAGCGACAGCCTCATCACGCTGATGCATGCAGACACAACACCTGAAGGACCGCTGTTCGGCTCCGGCGGGCCTGTCGCCTCCGCCGCTGGATGGGCCGATGCCTTCCGCCAGACCGGCCGCACCCTCGCATCCCAATCCCGCACCGGAACCCTTCGGCGAGGACTCCGCGAGATTCTCAGCTACCACATCATCTTCCACTGGAACCGGCTTGGCATCTCCACTCGGCAGCAGAGCATCCTGGCCGTGTCCGCGCGTGCCGCCATCCTCGGCCCGCCCGCGCCAGCCCGCAGGATGACCGTCCGGCCGGGCACCGCTACGGCATCGCCATCGACCGAGACCCTGGCCAGTCTCGACCAGGCGATGATGCGGCTCCCGCTGGTGCCTCAGGCCCGGCTACGCTGCCTCGACCTGGAAACCCGGGTCCGCCACGTCCGTGACCACGCCACCTCCTGCCACCTTCCCACCGAAGTCGAGGAACGGATCGACCGTGCCTGCTCGGCCTTGAACCTGGCCGCACTGATCGCAGCGGACAGTGCCATGCCGTCCTACGCGGCACAGCTATGCGAACAGCAATTCCAAATCTTCCACGCCGCCTGGCCACTCGAAGGACGCACCGCCATCGCTTCGCTCCAGCCACTGATCAACCTCGCCCGTCTCGACGGCAGGGCCGGTGACCCCGACACCATGTTCCAGACACTCGACCAGATCAACCGCGCAGTCAACCACGGCGGCAGCGCTGAGGTCCACGGCACATCGATCTGCTTCGACGGCTTCACCATCACAGCCGCCGACGGCGCCAAGGTCAAGACGTGGCTCCGCAATGTCCTACGTCAGGATGGAACCCGTGCACTGGTCGCCGCCGGGCACTGGGCAAAAGCCGCAACGCACGCCGCCCACTACGACCAGCCCGATCAGCACATGCGCGAAGGCCGCCAAACTCGCATCATCACCCACAGCATCAACGGGAACACCGATTCCGCCCTCTCGCTCATTGACACCAGCAAGACCACCGAACCGTGGGAACAATCCGTCGCCGCGTGCCTACGCATCCACGCTCGTGCGAGAGTTGCACACCCAATCCACGCCGACCTCATGACCGTGCTGGCCACGGCCGGACGCCTACCAAAATCAGACCAGAACATTACAATGTTCCGCATCCGGCTCGGCCTCACCGCCGTCGACCTCGCCCTCGCCCTGAACCACGAATTGGCGAATCTCCCGCGCGCGCTCATCGAAGAAGCCGCGCAATCCGGCGACGCTTATGCCTGCCAGGAGGTGTTGAGCCATGCGCCGTGTCGAACCTTCACGACACCGGCTCAGGCGGAGGCTCTCCTCGCAATCGTCGAACGGGCCGCACTCGGCCAAGGCTCCATCGCACCGCATCTCATCGAGGAACTCACGGCATCCGCCCAGACCGCCGCGACTGTCCTTATGCAAGCCCTTAGCGAAGGCCGAGGCTGACGAAGCACTCTACCGCTTTCCGCTTGGGGGCGTCGGGCTGTGCCCTCCCGGGCGGTTTTGGTGTTGCGTCGTCCTGGCGGAGGGCAACCCGGCTCTCGCTGCGCTCGTTCCGGCCGGGACAGAGATCTTTTCCTCCTTCGTCGGAAAACATCTTGTCCACGCCGGACCGCCGGGTTGCCCTCCGCGGGCGGCCGACGCATGGAGCTCTTCCGCCGGGAGGGCGGGCCCTCCGTCCTCCCCCGGACCGGAAGGGACCAGCGTCCATGACCACGCCTGCACCAGCCGAGGTGCTCACGACCCGGCACGCCGATCTGAAGGACCTGGTGACGCTGCTGCGCGACCAGCAAGGCCGCAAGGTCGACGTCGTCGCCCCGCCCACCGCGCTGCGCGCTGAACGCGGTCGCCTGATCATCTCCGGCACCGAGCCCATCCTGACCCCGACCGGTGTCACCAGCACCGACGGCGTCTACCGGCCGACCGCCACGTGCGAGAAGGGCATCGCCGAGAAGCTCAAGATCAACCTGCCTTACCTGCGGAAATGCCGTGACGAGGCGATCGACCTGTGGGACGTGAACGTCAACGGCTGGCTGGACCGCGTACCGCGCGACCACAAGTTCCTGATCCGCGGGTTCCGAGGATCAGGCGGCGGACCCGGCATCGCGCGGGCGCTGCTGTCGGACTCCTACAAGCGGGTCGACCATCTGGACGTGCTCACCGCCGCGCTGGACGGTGTGGAGCAGGCCGGGGTGCCGATCACGATCCAGGGCTGCGACCTGACCGAGCAGCGGATGTACGTGCGGGTCTACTCTCCGGCCGTCCAGGTCCTGGCGCCCAAGCTGCTGGAGGGCTACCGAAGTCCGTTCACCGGCGCGGAGGGCGCGGCCAACCCGGTGGTCTGGGCCGGGTTCGTGATCACCAACTCCGAGACCGGGTGCGGAGCCGCCGCGATCACCCCGCGGATCGTGTTCCAGGTCTGCGACAACGGCCACACCATCACCGCCGACTCCCACCGGGCCGTGCACCTGGGCGGCAAGCTCGACGAAGGGGTCATCGACTGGAGCGGACAGACCCACCAGAAGAACCTGGAGCTCATCACCGCCAAGACCACCGACGCCGTCCGCCGCTTCATGACCCCCGCCTACGTGCAGAAGATCGTGACCACGATGGAGGCCAAGGCCGGAGTCCCGATCGTCCGCCCGGCCGAGACCATCCACCTCGTCTCCCAGCAACTCCGCTTCTCCGACCAGCAGCAGGACGCGATCCTGGGCCACTTCATCAAGGGCGGCGACCTCACCGCCGGCGGCGTGATGCACGCGGTCACCTCGGTCGCCCAAACCCTCACCGACGCCGACACCGCACACGAGATGGAATCGCGCGCACTGCAGGCCCTCCAGCACGCCGCTCGCGGCTGACGCCTCCCCTTCTCCGCACCATCTAGCCCTGCTTGGCATTCCGCCACGCGGGGCCCTCGCATTTCCCGCCCCCTTCACACACGTAGAAAGGTCCATGATGACGCGTCACCTCCAGGCCGTCCCCGCGGCTTCCGGCGTCCGTTCCATTCAGCCAGCTTGCCTGAGTCGCCCGCCGAGCGAAGACGAGGCCGAGACCTTCACCAGCCGTGGCCTGGCCGAGCTGCTGTCCCGGGCTCAGCCCGGCGCCGGGGAGATCTCCGTGCAACGGTTCGAGCGTGACGACGGAACGCTGATCATCTACATCGACGCCGGTGACGTCGTCGCGTTCATCTACGCCGGCCGCCCTGCCACGGCGGACACGCAGGCCGACGGCCCGCGCGATCCGGTCGTGCTTGATGTGCACCTGCGGACCGAGGCGGGCGAGCAGCGGCTGCACGTCCTGGTCGACGGTGTCCCCGCTCGGCTGCTGAGGCTCGATCCCACGCAGTTCCAGATCCGCACGGCAGCCGGTCGCCGACGCCGCGGCTCGGCGCTGGCCTGCCTGCGCTGCGGCAGCCGAATCCGCGCCGCAGGTGATCTTCTGCATGCGCTGCTGGAGGCCGCCGCCGCGCACCGCTGTCCTGCTCAGGAGGCGGAGTCGTGCGGCTGACCACCTACAACGGCCATCACCTGGTCAGAGCACCGGACAGCGCCACGACCACCGGATGGTGGTACGTGCCGGACTGCCGCCTGCACGTCAAGATGCACGATCGTTGGCGCGCGGAGGTCTGGCACGATCCCGACCGGCTGCACACGGCCCTGTTGAGGATCTACGACCATGCCCGCGGCACGGTGTGGCTGGAGACCCCCTACACCCGCGGCATCCCCGGCGCGGTTCCGTTCGAGCGCGCCGATCAGTTCATGCTGGAGGGCCGGATGCCCGGCTGGGGCGAGTGGCCCACCGAACCCACCAGCCGCGGCCGCGTTCCGATGGCCACCTGTGTGTACTGCCGCGGCCCGGTCAGCCACGCCGACCTGCTGGTGATCGGATCCGGTCCCGCCCTCAGCAGTGTCTACCGCGAGCTGGCGGCCTGGGCGCCCCGCGCCCACCGTTCCTGCCACCAGGACCACCGGCGCCGGCAAGGCCCCTGCGACGCCCCAGGCACCGCACCGCCGACGGCGACGCAGGGGAACAGCCTATGACCTCCTCCGTACGGGGCGTCCACTCACCCGGCGACCCACTGGTACGTGCCGTTCTGCTCTCCGTCCGCGACGCACTGGCGGTCACCTACCTGGTCCGGCTGGGCGGGACAAACGGGCAGCGCCCGGCTCGGGCACCTGGCGGGAGGGGACGCTGGGCGGCGTCGCCCAGCTGTCCAGCGGCGCATGGGCGATAGCCGCCTACGCCGACCGCGCCCACCTGCTGCACGGCGGCGGGCCGGTCACCTTCCTCGGCAACGTCGACGACCTACCCACCGCCGTCGCGTCATTGATCACCCATTGGCGGCCGACCGACCGCCGCTCCACCATCTCACCCCTCTTCTGAAAGGGCACCTCAGTGAGTAACGAGACCACCATCACCGTCGTCGGGAACCTCGTGGCCGACCCCGACCTTCGCTTCGTCCCCTCGGGCCGTGCCGTGGCCAGCGTCCGCGTCGCCTCCACACCACGGTTTCGCGATGGCACCACCGGCGAGTGGAAGGACGCCGAAACCCTGTTCATCACCTGCAACATCTGGGGTTTGCAAGGCGAGAACGTCGCCGAGAGCCTCCAGCGCGGCCACAAGGTCATCGTACGGGGGCGCCTCAAACAGCGTTCCTACGAGACGCCGGACGGCGAGCGCCGGACGGTCGTGGAACTGGACGCCGAGGACATCGGCCCCTGCCTGGGCAACGCCACCGCCAAGGTCACCAAGGCCCAGCGCGTCACCGTCCCGAACTCTCCCGCCGACCTGCCGCAGTCCTCTTCCGACCCTTGGACCGCCCAGGCGGCGGCACCGGCCTCGGATCCGTGGACGGGTGCGCCCATCCCCGCCGGCGCCGGCACGAACGCGGCAGAGCCCCCGTTCTGACTGCTGCCCGGCCGCGAAGGCCGCAGCCGGGCACAGGCTGCGGCCTTCGGCGTTTCCCCCCGAAGCGACGGAAGAAGGGAGGTCAATGGTGGGGAAGGTCGTCCTGTCTCTCGGCATGGGTGTCGACTCGGTCGGGGTGCTCACTCGGTTCCTGCTCGAACCACAGACCCGCGATTTCGACGTAGACGATCTGATCGTGATGACGGCCATGACAGGTGATGAGTTCTCTGAGACGGCCGAGCACATGGAGAGGTTCGTTCTCCCGCTGATGCGGCATTTCTCGGTCCGGTACGTGCAGCTTTCCCGGGGAGGTCAGCGCGCCGCTTCGCGGTATGCGGTGCTCGACGACTCGCGGCAGCCACAGCACATGCGCATGGCGGGCCCCTGGCGCCTGCGGGATGAGCAACTGGGCAACGGAACCGTGCCTCAGTTCGCCGGCAACAGGCGTACGTGCTCGATCAAGAGCAAAGGAGAACCGCTGGACTGGTGGAAAGAAGACCATCTCGGCGGCCGACCCTACCAGCACATACTGGGGTTCTCCGCAGAAGAAGGCGGCCGCATTCTCAAGGACTCCACCTACGCCTCTTCGTCGCGGCTGGCCCGGTTCCCGTTGGCTGAATGGGGGTGGACCCGCGCCGACACACTCGGCTACCTGCACGAGATCTACTCAACGGTGTGGCCGAGAAGTTGCTGCGTGTACTGCCCGTTCGCGTTGTCGGATCCCGAGTATCTCGCCGACAGGTGGCGCAAAGAGCCGGAAGGCGCTGCTCTGGCCCTGCTCATGGAGCGCCGGTCCATAGCCCTCAATCACCGTGCCACGCTGTTCTCCCGGGGCAGCGCCCTGCGGTTCGCGATCGACCACCAGCTCCACCACGTCCTCGCGCTCACCGAAGAGCTGCTGCACGGCGGGCCGTGGGCCCTGTACGACGTGCGGCGCATCTATCACCCCGCGACGGATAAGCAGACCCGCCGGCACATCGCGACCAAGAAGGGCACCGCATGGCGAAGCGTCAAAACGCTCGCCGAAGGAACCCGGGACCAGATGGCAGGCGAGTTGCACCGCCTCGCCCGCACCCACAGGGCCGAACCGCGGACCGATGAGTTCGCCATCACGCGCGCCCAGATCCGCGCGCCGGACGTGGGCCGCTACCCGACCACCGAGCAATTCCTGAGCGTCGGCCCGGCCGGTGTCCACGACAAGCAGCGCAAGAGCTTCGCAGGCGTGTGGACCAGGCTCGTCGACCAGACCTCCCTGTTCGCAGCCTGACACCGGGCCACGTTCACCCTCGCCATGCAACGGGCGGACATGGCCGGGACATGGCCCGTAGAAGCCACATCGCCCTGAGCAATCGCGGGGCCCATGGCCGCACCCGCTGTGAGCCTCCTCTCCTTCCCATCAGCACCCCTCGCCCAGCAGCGGCATGGCAGTCGGCCCTGCCGGGCTATGCCGCCATCGGAATTCACATGAAAGGAATCGATCGAATGCACACCGAACCGAGCCGTACGTACACCGTTCATATGGGCTTCACCCTCCAAGACGCGCTGGCCGAATGCGTCACCTTCCTGCGCGAGGAGTACGCGCATGTCGTCGACCGGCGGTGCGATAGCGAGGGCCGCCCACTCGACCGGGACGCCGAGCTCGATGCCCTGCTCGCCCTGGCCGGTTTGCACACCTCGTTCACCTCGTCACTCATCCAGGCGATCACGACGAGCCCGCAGGACGGCGCTGTGGTGTATCTCCAGCCGGAGGGCCGGTACGGGTTCTACTTCTACCGGCCCGGCTCCGGCGCTCAGGGCTGGGTGGTCTTCCACGACGGCGCCTGGAGCGTGACCGCATGAGGACCGGCCCGATCGTGCTCTCCCGTCCTCGCCGCGCGGCGGGAGTAGCTCGGCCCGATGCGCTGGTGACGCTCGATCTGCCGACCGGGTTGCGCCTGGCGACTCTGACGGTCGAGGCGCGGCAGTTCATCGCCCCATCCCTGGGCGCCGGTACACGCGAGAGCGTCCAGTTCGCGTTGGCCGGGCTGCTGTACCAGGGCGAGCGGCCGGCCGAGGAGTTCGAGCGCACGGTAAACGCCGTCCGGCCGCAACGGTGGTGGCGACGGGGCCATCACGTCCTGAGCACGGCCCGTCGCGGCCTCCCAGGCGGGAGGACGGCATGAGCTTCCGCGTCTGGATCGTCTACGAGGTGGCCTGCGACGTTTGCGATGAGGTTCACGACTCGACCACCGATAGTTACAACGAGGCCGAAGCACTGCTCAGCGCCCAGCAGGACGGATGGTCCATCACCGGCGACGAAATCCGCTGCCCGCACTGCCCGGCCCCTCCCGCGATCAGCTACCCCGCTTCCCCGTCTCGCGGCCGAACGCCTCGTTTGGGCTTGATCGGCCGCTTTATCGCTCGGAGGACCTCATGACCGCTGTCCAGTCGGAGGTTCCCATGGCCTCGTCGTGGTGCCAGCGCGGCACTGCGCCGGGGCCACGGACCCGGCGGCACGCCGGCGAGCGGTTCGGCCGTGACAGCAACGCGGTGGCGTGGACCAGCCTCCCGCAGGCCACGCGTCCGCCGGACCAGGGCCGAACGCACCACGTGGCCATCGACCCGGCGTTCACCCCTTCCCGTCCGAGAGGTGGTGGCGATGAGCGTTCGTGACCTTGGCTCCGCTCACTTCTCGCACGCCGAGCAGCGGGGGTTGCTCCTGGCATTGGCCCAAGCGCTGCCCGGCTCGTGGACAATCGCCGAAGACCGATACGGCAACGGCTATCGGTGGGAGCTACACGAGCACAACGGTGTCGCGCTCCGGATCTCGCTCGGCCCGGTCCAAGCCGCGGTCTGTGGCATTCACGAACTGCCCGGTGACCATCGCTCCTACCGCTATGGGCTCGAACGCCCCACGATCCGGTTCTCCCTGGCCAAGACCTCCGCCCAGATGGCCGCCGAGATCGTCCGGCGTCTGCTGCCAGCGGTTCGCCGGGACACCCGCAAGCTCGAACAGGCCATCTGGCGTGACGAGCTCCTCACCTCCAGGCGCCTGCGCACCCTGCGCGCGGCGCAGCGCCGGCTCGGCGGTCCCCGAGACGACGGCCTGTCCTGGTCGCAGGGCACCGATCGAGGCCGCGCACCCGGCTACGAGCGGGCCAGCGCCTACGACCTGGCTGGGCTGCACATCGCGGTCGAGTTCACCGAATCCTCCGCCAATGGCGACCACGCCGCGTTGACCGTCTCCCGCCTCAGCCACGCCGAACTGCTCACCGTCATCCAGACCGTCGCCGACCTGATCAACGCAAGAAGGGCACCCCAATGACCACCAGCCCTTCGACTCCGATGGCCTCCGGCCGACGCGGCGCACACCTGACCGGTGATGACCTCAGCGGAACTTCCGGTGTTGCCGATCTATACCGCCGTGCGGGAAGCCGCGCGTGCTCTGCTCGCAGACCCGCGCGGTGATGCTGTGGCGACGGCCGGCCGCCAAGGAGTACATCGTCCAGACCTGCGCGGCGCCTGACGGCGCCTGGCCAGGTGGCGCCTGGCCAGGTGGCGACGACGTCATATGAACCAGCATCGCCACCCGCGACCAGCTTCTGGACCACACCGTCGATCACGCCGCGTGGCCCGACGCCAACCCAGGACGGCGAACAGCGGTAACCGGCGCGGTCCGGCGTCGGAGCCTCGCAGACGCCGGCCGCCGCGCCAGGTCGTTCGTCCTCGCGCGCTCGTTCCTCGCCCGCTGCGGGCGCTCCACTCGGCGCTCTGCGCGGCCGTCGCCCGCGCGAGACGGCTCGCACCGGCCCTCGCCGACGTCGTCCCTCCTCTTCGTCTTCAGGAGTCGTCCTTGCCGTTCCCCGCTGCTGGAGCCGTCTACGGCGATGGCGTGTATCTGACCTCGACCAGCACCGCTGCGGACCCGCACGAGCCGGTCTGCGCCCAGGGCTTGGACCCTGCCTGTGACGACTGGCGTCGAACGTGGCGGACAACGGGCTGTCTGACCTGCCCGGGACCGGTGTGGTGTTCGACAGCGAGCTCAACGGTTCGGGCCTCCTGGAGACCCTCCGCAACGGGCTGACGGCATGCCAGAACCTGGTGGTCCTCACCTACACCGAAGGGTTCACCCCACACGTCGACCTCGCCAGGCGGCACCCAGGCCAGCCCCTGTGATCACCCCGACGCCTCAGCGTCGGCCCTTGCCGAGAGCGCCCGCGACAGCTTCCGCCGGGCGCTCTCGCCGTTCTCCCGCCTCTTCATCCCCTCCACCAAGGAGACACGCCCATGGATCAGTTCACCCTCGATATCCCGGCCAACGTCCGCAGCCACTTCGTGGTCGCGACCGACCTGAACGTCAGCCGGCCCGCCCACCTGGTCGCCGGCCAGCTCGTACGCCTCCACGCCGAAGGTCACCCGCTCGCCGCCGACGCGCTCACCTTGCTGCGCTCTTCGAAGGTGGAGCTGGAGACGGTGCCCGCGGCCGAGTCCGGTTGGCGTGAGGAACTGGCCGACCTCGCCGGCCCCGACGATCAGCTCCAGATGCTGGCTGCCGCCCGCTTCCACCAGATCATCACCGTGGCGGCGCCCGCCGGGCAGCAGCCACGGACCGCCCAGCTGTCTCGCATGATCGCCCGCGTACTGGCCGCCAATACCCGCGGAGTGCTGGCCGATATGGCGGCGCACCACATCGTGCCCGACGCCCACCGCCTCGACCAGGAGGGCGAGGTCTTCCACGCCGCCGACCACTGGGTGACTGTCTTCCTCACCCAGGGCGACAGCACCGGCGAGACGTTGAAAGCCGAGACATGGGGGCTGAGCCGCTTCGGTCTCCCCGAGCTGTGCACGCGGGGATTCCCCCCGGAGGTGTCAATGACCGCGGTGAACCTGCTACGCGGTCTCCTCCTGCAACTCCTGGACGAGCACTGGACACACCTGGCCACGCCGTCACCCGGTCCCGCCCGGATCCTCGCGACCAGCCGCGCCTTCGATACCACCTGGATCTACCGCTACCACCGGCTTACACCCGCACGCACGCGCACCCTCGCGATCCAGCTCCGCCCCCTGCCGGGCTCACCCACCGCAGACCTGGAGATCCTGCCGCCCGAGCCCATGCGACCCCGCATCGCCCGCTGGTGGCGCAATCACTCAACCCTCACCATTCCACCCCTCGACCATTGACCCGCCCAGGAGTACCCACATGACCCATACCGACCTGCGCGGTCCCACTCCCGACGTCACCTTCCACATCCACGGGCACAACACCATCACCATCAGCGCGGGCAAACGCGGTGGCGGCACCATCATCGAGGCCCGCTTCTGCGACGACGACTCGTGCCCGTACTGCGACTTCGATCTCTCCGCCCACCTACGCGGGGAAAGCGCATGAAAGAACTGATGGACCCGCCAGATCTCCTCGGCGGCTACTTCCAGATCCACTTCAACCTCCGCACGCACCTGTGGAGCGTGACCGCGCTCACCGGCCCGCACAAGGGCCACGTCATCGCCCACCTGGACGACGTGACGGTCACCCGCGCCAAGCTCATCGTCTCCGAGGCCGGGCACCGCCGGGTCAAGCGGATCGGACAGCGCACCGTCCACGCCTGGGTACGCGGTCACGTCCAGGCGGTGAACTCCTCACCGTCCCTGCGCGGCCTGACCTGCATCTCCTACAACCCCCGCCCCAAGGAGCCGGACGTCTTCGACCCCTACTTCCGGGTCCGAGGCCAGGGAGGTCAGCCCGGCCAGGTGGTGACCGAGTGCGACTGGCTGGTGCTGGCCAAACCGTCCCCCGAGGCCAAGAAGGGCTACGGCTGGATGCGACCGCCGAATCCGGAGCCTTCTCAAGAGGTGATCTGGTGACCGCGCCCTCTCCCACCTCCTCCCGTCCCTTTCGATTCACCGGCGGACTGAGCGAGCCGCCCGATCAGGGGGAGCCGGGGTGCCGCAGCACACCGGCAAGCGGCCACAATTCGTCCTTCAGGCCGTGGTCTTGGGCTCGTAGCCTCGCGGGCGCGGTCGTCCACGCAACCGGCGCTCTCGCTTCGCTCGCCCGCCCCCGGCACGCCCGGTATGCGTTGCCTCCCTCGTTCGCCCGCGTACGGCCTCGCCTCACGATCGCTGTTCGTGCACGAGGGGTCGTCTGGTAAGCCTTCGGGTGGGCACAGAGGGGCCAGCGAGGCCTAGAGGAACTGGGCCTGCCGCTGCCGGATCACTTCGCGGCCCCGGAGGAAGGAGACGACCTCGCCGACCTCACGCAGCGGCCAGCGAATCGGGACCACGTTGACGTCCATCCGCGATACGACGAAGAACGTCACGTCCTGCGTGTCGGGGAAGTCACGGATGACCACGGTCGCCCAAATCGCCTGGTCACCTCCAAGGATCTGGAGCTCTGGCGTCTGAAACTTCGGCGACGCTAGGAGCGCCCGACCCTCGACGGGTTCCGGCTCACGGAGATTCACCTTTAGCGACGAACCCAGCTCACGGGCGATGGTCTTCAGGTTCTCGACGTCCGTGGCCGCTCGCGTCGCCGACACCGGTCCGGCGGTCGCGAGTGTCGCCGTAACCGGCTCGCCAGAGTTCATTCGCCAGATCCCATTCTTCGTCGGTGAGCGGCGGCTCTCCGGTCATCTGGAGGATTCCGTCGATGTCGTCACGACCGAGGCCCCAGGTGGCCCAGACGTGGAAGTGACCCTTGCGTGGCGCGCGAGGTCGCTCCAGTTCCACGCTTCGGCGAACTACCGCGCAGGCTGCGCGTGCGGCCTCGTGGATGGCTGGACTGGCCGGCAGGTTCGAGGCTGCCCACGAAAGGCCGGCGTACATCAGACGGGCGCTATCAGCGTCGTGCGATCACCCCTGAAGATCGCATGACCGCTGATGCTCAGCGGGTCTTGGGAGCTGACCTCGGTCAGCTTTCGGGCGATGGTCAACGCGTGCTCATGGGTCGCGTACGTCTCGGCGAAGCGCATGGCGACCCTCTGAGCTGTTGAGGTGATGTCGGTGAGAGGGCTGAAGGAGTACTTGCGACGGTGGCGGCTGATCATGTGGCCGCCCCACCACATGAACCCGACCTCGGCGTCCGTCCAGACGATCAGGTCGTCTCCCAGGAAGACCATCGCGATACCGGCCCCCGAGTAGACGGTCGACTCGATGTCGTAATCCATGAGCGCCAGCTGAAGGTCACTGGCCCCTTTCAGGGCGATTTGCGCCTGATCAGGCTGAATCGGGCGTCTTTGCTGGCGCGGAATCCTTTTGGGTAGTTCGAGCTCCGGAGCCATGGCCTACTACCACTCTCTCGATTGCTTGGGGCTTCCAAGCATGCCGATGACTGGCTACGCTCGGTAGGCCATTTAGTTCTTCAACATGTGGACAGAATCTGTAGAAACGCCTGTAGAAACACAGGGGGCCTGGCCATGCCGAAGTCCGTCGAGCTCAACCCTGAGGATAGTCCACGCGCATTATTCGCATTTGAACTGCGCCGTTATCGGAAGGCAGCGGGCTTGTCCCAAGAACAGCTTGGCGGACGCATCGGGTTCTCGGTCCCGCTGATCAGTGCGGTGGAGACCGCCAGACGCCCACCGACTAGGGAGTTCGCCGTCGCCGTCGATGAGGCACTCGAACTCGAAGGTGCTCTGATCCGGCTCTGGCCCTTCGCCTACCACTCGGCGACGCCAACGTGGTTCCGGCCGTGGCTGGAGTTGGAGCGCGAGGCGACGGTTCTCCATGCCTGGCAACCGCTGGTGGTACCTGGGCTCCTCCAGACAGAGGACTACGCGAGGGCGATCTTCCTGGGAGAGCCTCGACCGACCTCGGACGTGGTGGAGGAGCAAGTCGCAGCCCGCATGGTGCGGCAGAAGATCTTTGATCGCCCGGAGCCCCCGATGTACTGGGTGATCCTGGACGAGGGCGTCCTGCATCGCGTCGTAGGGAGCCCAGAGACTCTGATCGGCCAGCTCAGAAGGCTGGAAGAACTCGCCAGGACACCGCACATCACGATCCACATCCTGCCCTACAGCTCGTATGTCACCGCAGGGCTGGAAGGCGGATTTGTGATGGCACAGATCCCCGGCGGGGCCGATACGGTATACATCGAGGCTGTCGGAAGCGGGCAACTCGTAGAACGTGTGGAAGAGGTCCGACTCCATCGCATGAGATACGAGATGCTCCGAGCCGAGGCCCTTCCCGGGCGAAGTTCCATTGAGCGGATTCGGGAGATACGAGAAGTCCATGAGTCACAGCGACGAACTCAAGACAGCGAACTGGACTAAGTCCTCTCACTCGGGGGGCAGCGGCGGCGACTGCGTGGAGGTGGCCCGCCTGTCCAGGGGGTACACGGGCGTGCGGGACAGCAAGAACATCGGCCCCGCACTGGTGCTCTCGGGCGAGGCGTGGGCCACGTTCGTGGCCGGCGTCAAGGCTGACGGCTTGACCGACGCGTAGCACTGGGACGTGAAGGGCCCGTGACGATCGTCACGGGCCCTTCTGCGGTACACCCGGCATGGGCGATTGCCTTGGAAGCGGAAGTCCCCTGGAGGAAGAGGCGGTGCTGACTCCGAGCCGGAGGCAACCGCGTCGCTGCGAGGCGGAGTGGGAAGGAAGCCCGAGGCGAAACCCTGCACCGAGGAACACCAACCGCGTATGAGGCCACCGAGGCCGAAATCGCCGACGCGGTCGCCGCCCTGCTGGCCAAGCCAACACCGGACCCGAGTAACCGGACAGGCCCAACGCCCGGCGCATCGCGCGCGACCGGCGGGTCACGGCCCGCACCCGCGCCGCCGCCAGCACCCCCCGTCTCGCTCCCGGAACCAGCCACCCCGCCGAACCTGAGGCATTCCCGGCGGCGGCCAGGAACGAGCCGCTGGCCGAGGTGATCCCGCCAGGGCTGTTCGATCCCGTGGAAAACCCCTGGAGACGCTCGTGACCGACCGCGGCCGCATCACCGGCACCACGGTGCAGTCCGTGGACGAGCAATCCGGGCAGCATCTGACCACCCTCCCAGGCTGGCTTGAGCTGCGGATGCCCCACCACGCCGCTGGCCGCGACGACGGCACACCCCCGACGCTCAATGCGCGCGGCGTTCACCTGTGACGGGCTGGTCATTGTGGGTCGTTCGGCGAGGCGACCACCACCAGCGCAGCAGCGGCCAATGGACGCCCGGTTCCCGAAGCCGAGACGACGCTTGCGATCGATGAGGCCGGTCGTCACGTTGCGGTGGCTGATCATGAGGGTTGCGGTATCTGGCTGTGGGATCGCCCCGGGGGTTCTGAGGTGGGCGTTCACGCCGCCTGTGCTGGTGGGTCTGCCTGCTCCCTGATCCCGGCCTTGCAGTCTGCGCCGCACTGGCCGTAGCCGCAACCGGGCTTTCGCTGCGCTCATCCCCGGCCGGCCAGAGATCTTTTCCTCCTTCGTCGGAAAACATCTTGGCGGCCCGGGGACCGCTCGGTTGCGTCCCGGCGGGCGTGCGTCGCGGGCGCCTGCTGCCGGGAAGGGGCAGACGACCCCAGGCCGCCAGCACGGCGGCCGACCCGTCCCGGCAGGAACCGGGAGGATCCCATGAACAGCCAGCTGTCCGCTCACATCGTCGGCCACCTCATCGCCGCGCCCCGCACGTTCTCCCTGCGCGAGGGGGTCGGCTGCGACCTGCGGGTCCTGGTCACCCGCCGCTTCTACAACTCCGTCGGCATCCCCACCACCGCCGAAACCCGCGTCAAGGTCGTCACCTACGACACGGTGATGGCCGAGCGCCTGATCCGCGACTACCAGATGGGCGCCTTCGTCGAGATCATCGCCGACAACGTCCGGGTCGAGAAGCCCTGGCAGAACAAGCAGCGCGAGTGGATCTCCGGCAGCGCCGTCTTCACCCTGGAGAAGATCCGCCACGTCACGGTCCAGACTCCCGAGAGCAGCGATGTCCTCGCCGGTGTGAGCGTCGCGTCCTGACCAGCCGTCGCCCCGGGCGGCCGCAGCCGCCCGGGGCGGGCGGTCCCCGTCCTCTGCGGCCCGGTCGCCATAACGCGCCGGGCCGTTCTCCCACCTTTGCCGGCTCTGCCCGCGCGCCCTTTCGTGTCTGGAAGGACATCGCTATGAACCCGCCCGACAAGCTCCTCATCACCTGCCCGTCCGACGCCGTCGCCGTCACTCCCTACCTGCTGGGCTTCCATCCCCACGATTCCCTGGTGGTCCTCGGTCACGGCGGGGAGCGCAGCTTCGCGTTCCGCCTGGATCTGGTGGGCCCCGAGCACTACAGCGACCTGCTGATGCAGTTGTCCGGTCTCCTGATCCGCAACGACGCCGACGCGGCGATCCTCCTCGGCTACGGGCCACGGGAGAGGGTGGTTCCCCTCCTGGCCGAGGTTCAGGACGCGTTGCAGGACCTCGTCACGGTCACCGACGTCCTGCGCGTGGACGGGGGCCGGTGGTGGTCCCTGATGTGCGCCAACCTGGAGTGCTGCCCTCCGGAGGGAACGCCGTACGACGTCGAGACCTCCCGCCTCGCCGCGCAGGCCACCTTCGCGGGATTGGTCGCCTACGGCAGCCGCGAGGAGATGGCGGCGATCCTGACGCCGGTCGAGGGTGAGGATCGGGTGTGGATGGTGGCCGAGACCGAGCGCGCCGAGCAGGACCTGCTGCACGCCGGGCCGTCCTCCTCGCTGCTGGTTGAGGTAGGGCTGCCGCTGGTCGGCTCGCTCATCGGCCAGGACCGCAGGCTCACCGACCATGAGGTGGCACGACTGTCGATCGTCCTCACCCACATCCGGGTTCGCGACGAGGCATGGGTGCGGATCCCCGGCCTGGACCCGCAGCAACAGCTGCGGCTGTGGCTGGACGTCACCCGCCGTGCGGTAGGCGAGTACGCCGCCGCACCGGCGGCGCTGCTGGCCTTCCTCGCCTACATCAACGGGAACGGGAGCCTGGCCAGGATCGCGCTCGACCGGTGCCGCCAGGTCACGCCCTCCTATTCGATGGCCGAGCTCATCCGGGACTGCCTCAACCTGGGCATCCCGCCGGAGACCGTGCGCGACAAGATTCTCGACACCCGGGACATGCTCCCCCAGTCCCGGGGGGACTCCGCCGAGTACGTGTGACACGCCCGCGCCGGGGCGGCGGTGCTCTACGCCGCCCCGGCCGGCTGACCGTACGGCGGTGGCAGTCTATTGCCGTCGAGCGCGGGACGACCGGCGTCGTGCACCAGCCGAAGCTCCGGGCCAAGGGTGTTGCCGATCGGCGTCGGAGGCCGGATGGGCAGGGGGCGTCGAGCACCGCGTTGCCGTGAGTCGGGCTCCCCCACGGCATTCCAGTGCCCAGAGCGCAGCAGACCCACCCGCGCCGCGCAACCTGCATCAAGGCCCGGCTCCAAGGCGCAGGTTCTGCGCCGGCTCCGGAGTTCCAAGATCTTTCTCCTTCGTCCGAAACATCTTGGAACTCCTGGCGTGGAAGTTGCGCGACACGGCCGGGCCCGCTGGGGGCCGAGGCACAGGAACACCGCACGGGAGCCCTCGGGCTCCCGCCCTCAGGACGGAGCCCGACCGTGAACCAGCCCATCCTTCAGACCTCTGTCACGCAGACCACCGAGCCTCCCGCGTGGCTGCCCACTCCCGAGGAGCTGGACTCGCCCCTGGAGGGGCAGGTGACCGATCGCGGCGCGGAGGACCCGTGGTATCCGGAGGTGGCGGCGTGGATCGCCGGCGCCGAGGCCGCCGCGCGCGAGCTGCCCGAGGAAGTGGACGCCCGCTGGTGAGCGCCGGGGCGGGGGCCGTCGCCCCCGCCCCTTCCGTTAGAACTGGCCGCTTGACGCGCTCGTGTACGGTTCCGGCTCATCGCCCGCGGTGAGGGGCCAGCCGCGACCGAGCAGGGGTGCCCCTCCTGCATCGGGCTCCACCTCGACACCGACCTCACGGCCGTGACCGTGCGCTGTGTCTACTGATCGTTCATCTTTCTGATCGCGGGGATCGTCCCCGGGGGTGTTGTTGGCCATGGCCCTGACGATGGGGACGCTCAGCCCGCACAGTTCGGCGATCTCGGCGTTGGTCTGATCGAGCTTGCGCAGCGCACGGATGGCCTCGCCAGCGTCGATGTCGGCTTGACGCGCCTCACGCTCGGCGTAGTCGAGGATCTTCTTGGCTCTGTGGCCGGCCTCCTGTCTGATTTGCTCCGCCCGTCCCCAGGACTCGAAGAAGTCGGCGAGTGCCGCTTCGATTTGCCGCTCGCGCATCAGCCGTTCGGCGTCCCTGGCGGCTTTGGCCTCCCGGGCCTTCCGCAGCGCGGCAGCCCGGCGGGACGTGGTTCGTTGCCCCAATCACACACCTCACATCTCTACATTGGCTAAACACTCGCAATACTTTAAACTCATGTATATGGGAGCTGTCAAGGCGGGGCCTCACCGGGCCGGCCACCTCACGTGGTGCGAACGCGCACGCCAGCCCCAACACGCCTTCTCGCGGACGCCCCCGCCCTGCGCGCGCCCCTCCATAGGCTCGCTCTCGCCTCCGCACCGCTCGCCCGCCGTTCGAGAAAATCTGCCCCCCTCAGCCCCAAAGCCAACAAGACACCTCTTGCACCTCCAGCAAGATCGCTCGCCCGACGCCGCGAGCCGGGGCCGCAGTAACGCCCGGGACCGCTCGGTGGGACGGTTGCGAGAGCCCCGCCGACCCGGCGCTCGCAAGCGACCGACGCGCACCTACAAGGCCGACCGAACCGCATCCACAGGCTTTTCCACAGGCCGCCTCAGTCGTCGGCGGAGCATTTCGCAGAGCCCCGGGATACCGGGGTGGTCGCATTGATGACCATCCACAAACTCACCGCCGGCGACGGCTACACGTACCTGACCAGGCAGGTCGCGGGCGGCGACGTCCAGTGGGAACAGGGCCAGGCCGCGGCCGAGTACTACACCGCCAAGGGCAACCCCCCGGGCAGATGGATGGGGCGCGGCGTTGCCCTACTTGGGCTGGAAGGTGAGCAGGTCACAGAGGACCAGATGAAGGCCCTGTACGGGGCAGGGATGCACCCTCGCGCGGACGCCATCGTGAGCCGATATCTCTCCGAGAACATCACGGCTCAGATGACCGAACGGCAGCTTGAGGCGCTCCAAGCGAAGGCGATCCGGGCGGCGACACTGGGCCTGAGATTCCCGGTCTACACGCCGCTGGAGCACTTCAAGACCCGCGTCGACAGGCACCTAGAGGTCATCGAGCGGGAAACCGGGCGGCCTGCTACCGCAACCGATGTGAAGCGGGTCCAGGCAGAGGAATCCCGCCGGGCGCGGGCCGCCGTGGCGGGCTTCGACGTTGTGTTCGCGCCCGTGAAGTCCGCCGCTCTGCTGTGGGCCCTGGACCCTCGTCCCGAAGTACGACAGGCGGTCCGCAAAGCCCATGAAGCCGCGCGCGACGCCGCGCTGGACATGCTTGAGCAGCACGCCGCGTTCACCCGTACCGGCAAGGGCGGCATCGCCCAGATCCAGACCAACGGCCTGATCGCCGCCGTCTTCGATCACTACGACAGCCGGGCCGGTGACCCCAACCTGCACACCCATGTCGCCATCTCCAGCAAGATCCAGGGTGCCGACGGCAAGTGGCGCAGCCTGGACGCCCGCGCGCTCTACCGGGTCACCGTCGCGGCCAGCGAGTTCTACAACACCGCGTTCGAAACCCAGCTCCAGCAGCGGATCCCGGTCACCTTCACCGAGCGATCCGACACCCGCGACGACCGGGAACCTATCCGGGAGATCACCGGGATCGGTCTGGAGTTCATCGAGTTCTTCTCATCCCGGCGCACCGATATCGAAGCGCGATACGAGCAACTGCTGCGCCAGTTCCGCCGCGAACACGGCTACGACCCCAACAGGCAGGTCGCCCACCAGCTCGCCCGGCAGGCCAACCTCGAAACCCGCGACGCCAAGAAGACCGCGCGCTCACTGGAGGAGATGCGCACCGACTGGACGCAGTCCTTCACCGAAAGGTTCGGCGCGGATGCGATCGGCCGCCTCATGGCCGCCGTCCCCGACCGTTTCCCCCGCGTGCACACCACCGTGGCCGACGTCGACATCGCCGCCATGGCGAGCCAGGTGGTGGCGAGCGTCTCAGAGATGCGCTCCACCTGGACGGTGTGGAATCTGCGTGCCGAAGCCGAACGGCTGGCCCGCTCCAGCATGGTCTTCGACTCCCCCGATCAGCACTATTCGATGGTCGTCCGCATCGTTGAGGAGTGCCTGTCGCCGACGCTGTCGGTGACCGTTGATGGGCCCGGTCTACTGTCCGAGCCGGAACTGTTGCGCCGGTCCGACGGGGCGTCGGTGTTCGTCGAACATGCCTCCGCGCGGTTCACCAGCCGCCTCATCCTGGACGCCGAAGAACGCCTGGTCGCCGCTGCCAAGACCCGGACCGCGGTCGGGCTGGCCGGCGGTCAGGTCGCCGCCGCGCTGGACGGATTCGACGCCCGCGGCATCGAACTGGACGCCGGGCAGCGCCAGCTGGTGACCACGTTCGCGACCGACGACCGGCTGATCGTCGCGGGGCTCGGCCCCGCGGGAGCGGGAAAGACCACTGCCATGCGGGCGTACGCCCACGTCGCCGGACAGGCCGGGCAGCGGATCGTTGCCTTGGCCACCTCCTCGGCAGCCGCCGACGTCCTGGGCAAGGAGCTGGGGGTCAGGGCCGAAAACCTGCACAAATTCGTCCACGAGTACACCACAGGACGCTACGCCGCCCAGCTCCGTTCCGGGCAGCACGTGCCCGAGTGGGCGCGCATGTTCGCCCTCAACCCGGGCGATGTGGTGCTGCTGGACGAGGCCGGGATGGCCGGCACCCTCCTGCTGGACCGGCTCGTGCAGATCGCCGCTCAACGTGGCGCGGTCGTGCGGCTTCTCGGTGACTACCGGCAGCTCGGCGCGGTCGAGTCCGGCGGCGCGCTGCGCCTGATCGCCACCGAGGTCGGCGCCGTCGAGCTGAACGTCCTCTACCGGTTCGACAACCCCGCTGAGGCCGAAGCCACCCTGAAGATCCGGGTCGGAGACTCCGCCGGCCTGGACTTCTACGCCGGCGAGAACCGGATCCGATCGGGCTCCAAGCAGGCCATGATCGAGGAGTCCTACGCGAACTGGAAGGCGGACATGCTCGCCGGGCGCACCACCTTGATGGCGGCCGCGACGGGCGTGAACGTCACCGCGCTCGCCGCCCAGGCCCGCCTGGACCGCGTCGAGGCCGGGCAGGTGGAAGCCGAAGGCGTCCAGCTTCATGACGGGAACCTCGCCGGCGCCGGGGACTGGATCGTCACCCGCCACAACGAACGGAAGCTGCGCGTCCACCGCGGCAAGGACTGGGTGAAGAACGGCGACGCCTGGTCTGTTGTGTCTCGTCACGACGACGGCTCGCTGACCGTGCGGCACCTGGAGCACCGCGGAACCGTACGCCTGCCCGCCGACTATGTCGCCGCCGACGTCGAGCTGCTCTACGCCACGACGACCAACCGGGCGCAGGGCTCCACCGTCGATACCGCCCACCCATTGATCACCGCGGAGATGACCAGGGAGAATCTGTACGTCATCCTCTCCCGCGCCCGCCAGCGGACCGTTCTGCACGTGGTCACGCACGAGCTGCTCGCCTATGACCCCGATGACCGCCTCGACCGGGTCCGCCACGACGCCCGCCAGTACGCCGCCCGCGAGGTCCTGCAGAACATCCTCGGCCGTGAAGGCAACGAGGTCTCCGCGACCGAAAGCATCCGCCAGGCCGCCGACGACGCCCGATCCCTCGCCGTGCTCGTCCCTCGCCACCAGTACGCCGCCACGCTGCTGGCCACCCAGCACTACACCCGGCTCGCGTCCGAAATGCTGGCCCGGCCGCTCGCCCACACCCTCACCGGCTGCGACGGCTGGCCCTCGGTCGTCACCGCCCTCGCCCGCGCCGAAGCGCTCGGCTGGCCGGTCCGGCACCTGCTCGCCGCCACCGCTCGAGACGCAGACCTGCCGGCCGCCGAGACACCGGGACGGCTGCTGGCATGGCGCATCAACGCCTACATCCAGGACCGTCCCACGCCCGGCCCGCTCGCTCAGCCGACCCTCACTGACGCCATCCGGTACGCCGATCTGCTGCGTCCCTTCGCCGCCCCGAACGCCCTGGACCCCGCCGACGCGATCCGCACTCCTGCAATCCTGACCGGGGTTCCCACCACCAGCCGCAGCACCTATGTCTCGTCCGAAGCGCTGGCAGGCTACGCCGAGGCGACCGCGGACGTCCTTGGCGTGCCGGTCTCCCAGGTCACCGCTCACCGCTCCTGGCCCCATCTCGCCGCCAGCCTTGCCGCCGCCGACCGCAGCGGCCGTGACGTCCCCAGCCTGGTCAGATCCCTGACCGCCGCCACGGCCGCCAGCACCGATCCAGAGCACCGAATCGACGATCTCGCGCCGCTCTCGCGAACCACACGGCACCTGTTGGAAGCCGACCCTGCCACCGACCCGATCACCGTCCCGGCCCAGCTCAAACCCGCTGTCATAGCCGCCGAAGCGCTCGGCGTTCAGACCGCGGACCAGCTACGCGCCCAGCCGGCCTGGCCCGCTCTCGCCGCGACCCTGCGCCGCACGGAACGCACCGGCTACAACCCTGTGGAGATGCTCCGGCGCGTCGCCCAAGCCCGAGAGTTCTCCTCGGCCGAGGCTGCAAGCCAGCTCCTGGCCTGGAGACTCGGCCGCTATCTCAGCACCCAGGCCGCTCCCGACCAGGCGAGCAACCAGCCCCCGATGCGAACCGATTGGCGGCTGCTCGCCTGGACACTCAAGGGGCTGGAAGAGAACGGAGCCGACCTCACCCAGGTCACTAACCTAACCGAGGCGGCGACGCTGGCCGACGTTCTTCAGCAGGCCCAGAATGCCTCCACCCAGATCTCCTCTGTCGAGACCGGGCAGGACACCGCGCCCCTGCCCTGGCTCATCACTGGCGAACCTCATCGCGATCCCGACCACCAGCTCATCCGCTATATGGGTAAGGCTGAAGAGCTGATCTCGGCGCGAGTTCGACACCTCGTCGACATCACGACCAGCACGCGGCCGGCCTGGTCCACCTTGCTCGGAGCCGCCCCCGAGCAGCTGCACCAGCGGACCGAATGGACCCGCCATCTCGGGATCATCGCCGCCTACCGCGACCAGCAGAAGGTCATCACCGACGACCCTCGTCAGATCCTCGGCCCCTACCCTGGGCCCGGTCGGCCCGAGCACACCGCGTACTGGCACGCCGTCAACTCCATCGTCGCCGCCCGTATCATCGCCGGACTCGAACCCGAGCCGGAACAGCCTGGCCCCGATCCTGCGCGCATCCAGGTCGCCATGGATGTGTATCTCGCGCTGCCTGACGACGACCGAGCCGCTGTCCACACCGCCGTGGTCCAGCGACTCGGAGACCTCTGGTTCGGCAACCGGCACAGCATCGACGACCTCGCCATCACCCAGCCCGTCAACTCCCGCGGACTGCACCAGGTCCTCCTCGAGCGCGGCCATCTCACCGAATCCCTGTTGGACGGCGTCAAGCGCGAAGTGACCGACAGCCGCCACCAAGGCGGCCATACAGCCGAGCAGCAGCCAATCGAAGCCCAGCTAGCCGCTCACCGCAAAGCGCAACGAGACGCCGAACGCGCCGCCCGTATGGAGCGAGCCCGCCTGTCGAAACTGCGGACACAAGCCCGCCGCAAACAGCAACAACAACGCCTCCAGCCACGCCGTCAACAAGCCCAGGGAATCCAGGCTTCGGGTCAACTTCAACCGCCGGCCCAGCAGCAGAACCAGCGCCAGGAACGCCAGCTCGGCCAGTAACAGAAATATCGATTACGGTTACCGAGCGGGCGGCCAGGACAGGTGGACCACCCTCATGCGCAGGGGCGACGTAGAAAGAGCTGACTTCATTAAGGGCTTGAAGGGACCATCCCGCATGCCGCGGCGGGCAACTCGTGCTGCCGGTACAGAAACCGGCGGCCCCGTGTCAGCCCCGTGCCCACGGGGATGAATCACTCGCGTTCCCTGGCTTCGCCCGGTTCTCGAGCCTGCCGGGTCCGGGCGGTCTCGATGTACTCCCGTACGCCAAGGGGAGAAATCGCATGTCATGAGGGTTCTCATGCTGGGATCCCAGCTAAGGTCGGGCCACCCGACGGGCTGCGCTTGTGGGTATTCGGCCGAATACCTGGCGTTACACCGCCTCTCGAGTCGACCGGTTACAACCCGTTGAGCGACCATGGGCGTGTTCCAGGCGGTGGGAACGGATCTTCGTCGGCACTCAGGGCGGCGCCGCCGTGTGGAGGCGTCAGGTCGCACCGGGAGACTTCTGTGTTCTACTCGCCAGAGCGGCGCCGACTACGATCGCGACCAGGCCTAAGACGGTGGTCACAGAGGGCTTCTCATGCAGGAACACCGTCCCGAACAGGACGGCGAAGCCTGGGGAGAGGTAGAAGGCCAGAGCCGCGTGTGCCGGTCCGCTTTGTGCGATCAGCGTGTAGAAGAGCACCAGGGTGAAGCCCGTGCATACCACGCCGAGCGCCAGTAGGGCCGCCGCCACCGGCAGACCAGGCAGGTGATCGGGGAGCGAGAATACGCCGGGTATGGCCAGCGCCACTGTGGAGACGAGCATGGCCGAGGTGGCCACTCCGAGTGGTTCGGCGTCGCTCAGGCGTCGATGAATCATGAGCGCTCCCGCTGCGTAGCACACGGCTGCCGTCACGACGAACAGCCCTCCCAGCAGGGCTCCGTGCCCGTCTCGCAGGTCGATGCCGAACAGTGCGATGAGGCCGAGCAGCCCGAGCACGATGCCGAGCACGCCTCGCCAGCCGTTGGGCCGTTGATCGGGCGCAAAGCGCACCGCGAGAAGTGCGACAAATAGTGGCTGTGCTCCGGTGAGGATCCCGGCCAGGCCAGAGGAGACATATCGCTGGCCGAAGGTGAGCAGCAGGAGCGGGGCAGTGGCCTGCACGAGCACCGTCTCGATCACCGCCCGCGGACGCTTACGCAGCGGCCGCAGCGCGCCACGCGTGATCGCCAGCGGGGTGAGGAGCAGTGCGGCCAGCGCCACCCGGCCGAGGACCACCAGGACGGGTGACAGCTCGCGCAGGGTGATCTCAATCAGGAGATACACCACCCCCCACAGAGCAGACAGCACCAGGAGTTCGACCCAGGCGCGTCGGCTCATCGGCTGGCGATCTTGTGTGGCTGCATCTCTCTAGTTAATAGTCGAGCAGGAGCTTGCGGTAGAGCTCTCGTACGCATTCCAGGCCTGTCCAGGGCATCAGCTCGACCAGGAGCTCGCGCAGCCGCCGCAGGTTGCGTTCGGACGCGGTGGCTCTGGCAAGGGCCTCGGCGTTGAGTGCAACGTGGCAGGCTTCCTCGATTTCCTGCTTTTGTATGCACACGTATGCCAGATCGATCAAGGTTCCGGCGCGTTCGCGGACAAAGGTGTCCGGCAGGAGGTTCAGCGCTTCGTGCAGTGCGGTGGTTGCCTCGGCTGGGCGGCGCAGTCGCATGAAGGCGCGGCCCAGCAGTCGCGCCGCGTGCGCCTCGTTGTTGAAGAAGCTGAGCCAGGCGGGCGTGTTGCCGGTGGTAACACCGTCGAAGGCACGCTCTGCTTGGTGCAGGGCCCGCATTCCGGCTGAGGGGTCGCCTGCGAACGCGTGCGCTTCGCTGGCGGCTTCGGCGATCCATGACCGCACTGCGGGCGGAACGCCCTTGGTGGCCAGTTCGCTTGCTGTGGACAGGAGTTTCAACGCGTCCTGCCCGTGGCCCGCATGCAGGTGGATGTAGCTCATCACCCCTAATGTGTAGGCGCGCATGCCACGGTCGCCGGCCTGGTCGGCGGCAGCCAACGCTATCTGACAGTAAGACTGAGCCTGCCCGTAGTGCTGGGAATCGATCGCCAGCCAGCCGGCCAACTGCGCGGCGTCCCCCACGGCCTGGTACAGGTCACGGCCGATTGCGGTGGTCGGTGCTTTGCCGGTCAGCTGCAACATGTGTGTGAGATGGCCGGCCACCTGCGGCTGCACGCTTTGCGCTCCGGTCTGGTAATCCATGACCCGGTAGGTGTCCGTGAGCCTGCGAAAGGTCTCGATGAGCGGGGCGGACAGAGCGATACCCGACCCGGCAGCACCTGCGGAACTGACTGTGATGACCGTCCGGGGCATCGCCTGAGCTTCGATGTACTTGCCCGGCATCACAGCACGCTCGGATCCGATGTGAGCCTTGTCGACGTCACCAGGACCGATCCCGAGTGTGCGAACCTGACGGGCCTCATCCAGGTGGCGGTAGTCGCACCAGTCGAGGAGGAGATCGGCGGCCCGGCATCCATACAACTGAGCGAGCTTGCCGAGTGTGTCCAGCGACGGCGCGTGACCGGTACTCCTGGGCCAGACCTCCCAAGTTGAGATGATCTTGGCGGTCTTCCGGTCGTCCGGCCAGCGCCTGCTCCATTCCTCGGCCACCCTGCGCTGACTCCACCCTCTGGCCATCCTAAACGCCACCCGCATGTTGACCTTATATCGCGCGCTGAATGCCTCAGCGATCTGCGTCCATGTTCGGTCCCGGGCCCGCAACTCCGTGACGAAAGCTGTCTGGTCTCTCTTCAGTTTGCTTGTTCTGTCTGCCATCGCCCTCACCGTCCCATATGGGCCGTCTACCGACTCATTGCCCTCGCGAAATCGAGCCCCCGACGTTATCGCTACAGCATTTACCGTTCCGCAGCTCAGCGCCACAACTCCCGGTTCGATCGGGATACGTGTGCAAAAAGATCCCGGTCCAATGGGATTGCCTGATGACGCCGATATCCCAGAAAGTCGACGCGTAAGCACACCGGGCTGGTGGCACGGGTATTCGCGCCACGGTGCGCGTGCCACCGCCGCCCTCGCAGGCGTGCGGTGCCAGTCCGGTGTCGATTGCGACATGTGACGTTGGCGCGGGCCGGGGAGAACTCAGCCGTGCGTCAAGAACTGTGCACCTGTGCCGTCTGGGCGCGCTGTTGGAGTGCGTGGCCATGTCGGCTCACCTTCACGCACCTGTACGTGAGAAGAGAGGAGTATCGGGCGTGATCACGCTCTCGCGCCGCCCGCTCGTCGTCAGCGCCAGAGCGTTGGCCCGCCGGTGTGCACGAAGGCATGAGATCACCCCCATACTCCAAACCTGGCACAGACGGCACCCGTACCGAACCGCTGCTGGAACCCGCTGCCTCATTCTCCAGAGGAGTGGCACGGGGAGCTCAGCAGTGGATGACGATCAGATGCCGACCCCGTCGATAACTCCGGACATGGCTGCCAGAACGCCTGCAAGGTCCACGCGCAGGCGGGAATCTTCGCTGTGGCGCGCCACTCGCCACCGGGATACGAGCCGTCTTCCGTCAGCCCCGTGCTCCGGTGGGAAGTCCGGTCCGCGCCAGAGCGCTTGGCAGTTCGAGCACAGTGCGGGACCCCATCCGTCCACACCCGATTACGAGGACCTGATGTCGCTGCTGGAGGCGTTGTTCTGGAGTCTGGTGATGTGCTTGCTTGTTGCCGTGGTCCTGGCGGTGCGCCAATGGCGAAGCGCCGCCGCCCTGCGCACGAGGCTGACGAGCAGTTTGCACGCCCGGGACGAGGAGGCCCTGCATCTGGCTACCGTTCGCCTCCCCGCGCTGATGGAGTCGTTGCAGCTGGAAACTGTCCCGGTACCCGGCCCGCTGCATGAGCACCTGACCGGATCGGAGTATGGCCGCAGCCTTGAGATGGTGATGGGGCTATTCGCCCAGAGCCTGAACACCGTGCAGGCGCGCGCCGATCAGTCGGCACGGGCCACGCTGATGGCCGCGATGCGGGCGCTCCAGGGACTGGCCAGCGAGCAGCAGCTGTCCATCTCGAGCATGCAGGACCGGTATGACAACCCTGACGTGCTGGGGGGTCTGCTGGAGATCGACCACGCGAACGCGCAGTTCGGCCGACGTGCGCAGGTCATCGCGGTCTTGTGCGGGGCGTGGCCGGGGCGCCAGCGGGCCGCTTGCCCAGTGGAGGACGTGGTGCGCGGCGCAACCTCGCGGATCCGCGACTACCGGCGGGTCCGGGTCCACGCGCAGATCGACACCGCCGTCGTCGGCCGGGTGGTCGAGCCGGTGGTGCTCGCCGTCGCGGAGCTGCTGGACAATGCCGCGCGTCACTCTCAGCCCAATACCTCGGTCGAGGTGAGCATTCGTGCGATGCACAACGGGGCCGTCATCGTGATCGATGACGGCGGCGTCGGCATGCACGACCAGGAGACGCGACAGGCGACCGTGTTGCTGTCCGGCGAAAAGGCGGTGGACGTCACCAAGCTCGGCGACCCCCCCAAGTTCGGATTCCCCGTCGTCGGCCTGCTCGCCAAACGCTACGGGTTCCATGCGTCGGTGGACTCGGCCTCGCCCTACGGAGGGGTGCGCGCCGTGGTGTTCCTCCCGAATGCGTTGCTGACCCCTTCGGTAGCAGATGTGCCTGAGGCGCCAATGCGCCGGTCGGTATCCGAAACCTCCCAGGCTCGGCTGGTCGACGGGCTGCCCAGGCGTCGCCGTCGTCAACCGGCCGAGCCGCAGCCGACGCTCGCAGGGCCCGTGCTGGGTAGGGCCGACCGCCCAGCCCAGGAGGCCGCGGCCAACCTGGGCGCGTTCCAACGCGGCACCCGGGCCGGCCGTGCGTCCAACGACTCCGACCACGAAGGGGATTTGCGGGTATGAACGACAAGCTGAGCTGGATGCTTGAGGACGCCTTGAACATGCCGGAGGCGCGCCATGCGATCTTGCTGTCCGCTGACGGGTTGTTGAAGGCGCACTCTGCGGGCATCAGCCGGGACGAGGCTGATAAGCATGCCGCCGCCCTGGCTGGATTGCAGTCGCTCAGCCGCAGTACGGCGGAGTTCTGCGCGGATCCACAGAGCCCGTGGCGGCAGACCCTGGTCGAATTCGCCGATGGATACGTCTTGATCACCGCTGCCGGTCCGGGCGCCTACCTCGCGGTATCCAGCACCCATGGAGTGGATTTGGAGGTCGTCAGCTTCCGGATGCACAAACTTGTCGACCGGCTTGGCAAGGAGCTGACCAGTCCGCCCCGGCGGGGCACCGCCAGCGTATGACTCCGCCCAGACGCGATAGCGGGTTGGTGCGGCCGTACGTGGTGACCGGCGGTCGCGCCTACCCGACACGCAACACCTTCGATCTGGTGTCCCTGGTGATCGCCGCCAACGACCTGTCGCTCAGTGGCCTGAGCCCCGAAAAACGCGACCTCATTGTGTTGTGCCGGGGAGGCGCACTGTCGGTCGCCGAGGTCGCCGGCTACTTGTCGCTCCCCGTCAGCGTCACCAAGGTCCTGCTGGGAGATCTGGTGGACAGCGGCCACATCATCACCCGCGCCCCTGCACCGCCGACCCCACGACCTGACACCCAGCTTCTGCAGGAGGTGCTCGATGGACTCCGCGCCCTGGCGTGACACCAACGTCTATCTGCCCGACACCGTGCAGACCGCGGTCAAGGTCGTGGTCGTGGGGCACTTCGCCGTCGGGAAGACCACGTTGGTCGGCACCCTGTCGGAGATCACGCCCTTGCGTACCGAGGAGACCATGACCCAGGCGGGGGCAGCCGTGGACGACCTGGCCGGAGTCGACGGCAAGGACACCACCACCGTTGCGATGGACTTCGGCCGCATCACCCTCAACCCCCACCTGGTGTTGTATCTGTTCGGCGCCCCCGGGCAGCAGCGCTTCCAGCAGTTATGGCATGACATTGCCTACGGAGCCTTGGGGGCGCTGGTGCTGGCCGACGCCCGCCGCCTCGAGTGCTCCTTCCCCGTCATCGACATGGTCGAGGAACACGGCCTGGCCTATGCGGTCGCTGTCAATCACTTCGAAGGTGCGCCTACGTTCGGCGAACAGAAGTTGCGCGAGGCCCTCGATCTGCTCGGCGAGACGCCTCTGGTCGTCTGTGACGCCCGCGACCGGACATCGGCCACCGCCGCGCTGATCGCCCTCGTCCAGTACCTGCATGCCCGTAGCAATCAGGAGCACGCGTGACCACCCACCCCGACCACGGGTCCGCACCGCCGGCAGGCTGCCCGGCGCACACCGGCCGCGCCTTTGCTGTGCCGTTGTATGGACCCGACTATGCCGCTGACCCCAGCCGCGTCTATGACCAGCTGCGCCAGTACGGGCCAGCCGCGCCGGTCGAGCTCGCTCCCGACGTGCACGCCACGCTGGTCACCGGTTATTACGCCGCCCTTGAGGTGCTGCGCAATCCGCAGGACTTCTCCAAGGACCCTCGCCGGTGGCGCGCCCTGGCGACGGGGCAGATCCCTGCAGACCACTCCGTCATCCCGATGATGGGATATCGGCCCAACTGCCTGTTCTCCGACGGTGCAGCCCACACCCGGCTGCGCCAGGCGGTGACCGACAGCCTTGAGCGTGTGGACCCGCACGCGCTGCGCGGCCATATCCAGCGCAGCGCCGATCGGCTCATCGACCGGTTGCCCGACAACGGCCATGCGGAACTGCTGACCCAATACGCCGGAGTCCTGCCGTTGCTCATCTTCAACCAGATGTTCGGCCTGGCCGACTCCGACAGCGATCGACTGGTCGCCGCCCTCGCCAAAATGTTCGAAGGCGGCACGGGAGCCAAGGAAGGGGACGCGATCTTCACGCGATACATGCAAGACCTGGTCGCCCTGAAGCGTGCCCAGCCGGGGGCGGACGTGACGTCGTGGCTGATGTCCCATCCGGTACGGCTGACCGACGAGGAGATGGTCCATCAATGCACGCTGCTTATCGCGGCCGGCACCGAGCCGGTGAAGAACTTGATCGGCAATGCGCTGCGGCTGCTGCTTGCCGACGACCGGTTTGCGGGCAACCTGTCCGGCGGAAGCATGCCCATCGACGCCGCGCTGGATGAGGTGCTGTGGAAGGACCCTCCCATGGTCAACTACGCCATCCACTACCCGGTGCGTGAGCTGGACCTGAGAGGAGTTCGCCTCCGCGCGGGCGAGCCGGTTGTCATCGGCTTCGCCGCAGCCAACACCGATCCGCAGCTGGCCTCGGCGCCCATACATCGGCCGGGCAACCGCGCTCATCTGTCGTTCAGTGCCGGCCCGCACGCCTGCCCCGCGCAAAATCACGCCCGTCTGATCGCAGCTGTCGCGATCGAACGGATCCTGGATCGCCTGCCGGACATGGAACTGGCCCTCCCCGCCGACCGGCTTCAGTGGCGACCTGGACCTTTTCACCGGGCCTTGATCGCCCTGCCCGTACGTTTCACCCCCATCCGCGTCAATGCCACACCTGGAGACAGCCCGTGGAATCCCAGCCCCGCCCCATCCACCTGGACGCACACGGCCCCGACATCCACGCCGAGGCATCCCGACTCCGCGACGCCGGCGCGGCGACGCGGGTGGAACTCCCTGGTGGCGTGGTTGCGTGGGCGGTAACCCACCACGACACGCTCAAACGGCTACTCGCCGACCCGCGCGTATCCAAGGACCCCCGCCAGCACTGGCCTGCTTACATCAACGGGGAGATTCCGCCGCACTGGCCCCTGTACACCTGGGTCGCGGTGGACAACATGTTCACTGCGTATGGCGCGGATCACAAACGGCTACGCGCATTGATCTCTAAGGCGTTCACCCCACGCCGCACCCAAGTGCTACGGCCACGCATCCAGCAGATCACCGACGACCTCCTCGACAGAATGGCCGGCACCGCAGCCGGTGAAGCCGTCGACCTTCGTGAGGAGTTCGCCTACCAGTTGCCCATGCGGGTGATCGCCGAGTTGCTCGGCCTCCCGGGTAGCCCGCGAGATGACCTACGCCGCGTCGTCGACAGCGTCTTCCACACCTCCGCCGACACAGAGGAGGTCATGGCCACTCAACGCGACGCGTACACCATCCTGAGCAACCTGATCGCCTCCAAGCGCGAAACCCCTGGAGACGACATGACCAGCGACCTGATCGCCGCCCGCGATCAGGACGGCGGTTCCCGCCTCAGCGAAACCGAACTGATCGACACCCTGTTCCTGATGGTCGCAGCCGGGCATGAGACCACCGTCAACCTCATCGACAACGCCATCCACGCCCTGCTGACCCACCCCGACCAACTCGACCTCGTCCACGCCGGCAGCGCCTCGTGGGACGACGTCATTGATGAGACGCTGCGCTGGCAAGCGCCGGTGGCCACCGTCCCGCTACGCTACGCCGTCCAGGACATCCACCTCGATGGCCAGGACATCGTGATCGGCAAGGGGGAGGCAATCCTCGCCGGTTACGCCGCTGCGGGGCGCGACCCAGCCCAGCACGGCGATGACGCCGACCGCTTCGACCTCACCCGCCCATCCCGCCGCGACCACCTGTCCTTCGGCCATGGGGTCCACTACTGCCTCGGCGCGCCCCTAGCCCGGCTCGAAGCCGGGATCGCGCTGCCTGCCCTGTTCACCCGTTTTCCCGACCTCGCCCTCGCCGTCCCCCCGCACGAACTGCTGCCCCTGGACTCGTTCATCGCCAACGGACACCGCACGCTTCCGGTCGTACTTATCGCGGAGTCGGCGGGCGCAGAATGACCATCAACGATCATCCGGGGTGGGGCGCGTACTTCTCCTGGTGGACCGGCCGGTACTCACAGGGCATCGGCCTCAGGGTCTACGCCTACGTGCCAGTGAACAGTCCACAGTCCGCGGCCGACTGGATCGCCCAGTGGTGGCGTCAGCTCAGCGGCGGCGGCCGGCTGTTAGAGGTGGCAGCGGCATGAGTTCGTCGATGTCCTATGGCCCCACCGAAACGAACTGTTTGCATGGTTGGCGGAAACTGCTGATATTCGGAGGAAGCGGTCATGGCGAGCCTACTTAAAGGCGGCCCGTCCGATGGTGGGGAGTTAGTTCAGCTTCGTCCATCTTTGGACACTAATACTCCGCGTGTGGCACGGATCTACAACGTTCTGCTTGGCGATGATCGGGACAGCTTCGCCTCGGAGCGGGAGGCAGCGGCCAAGATCTTGGCTTTGAATCCGCGTATTGCGCATATGGTGAAGGCGAATCGGCGTTTTCTTGGGCGTGCTGTTGAGTATGCAGTGGGTGAGGCTGGTATGCGTCAGATCCTCGACATCGGCAGTGGATATCCCACGCAACGGAACGTTCATGAGGTGGCGGAAGAGGTAGCGCCGGGTAAGGTGCGAACGGTTTACGTTGACAATGACGAGGTCGTTGCCATTCATGGTGCTGCGCTGCTCGACTCGCAGACGAAGAAGCATTCGCGCAGCTGGTTCATTAAGGGTGATCTCCGGTCGCCGGCGGAGATTCTGTGGGCGAGCATGCCGCATATCGATTACACGCGACCGGTTGCGCTGTTGCTGGTCGCTGTCCTGCATTTCATCCCCGATGACGAGGACCCGCACGGGATTGTGGCGGATCTTGTCGGCACGCTGGCCCCGGGGTCTTTGCTGATCCTCTCGCACGTGCTGCGTGACCCGTCGATGACCGAGGCGGCGCGTGTCTACGAGGGTGCCAGTGCTCCAGGTGTGCCCCGTAGTCGCGAGGAAGTCGCTGCCTTCTTCCGTGGACTGCACATGGTTGAGCCGGGCCTGGTGGCGATGCCCGGATGGCGGCCGGACAATCCTTTCGACCAGCACGAGGCGGAGCACCGTCCCATGCCCGTGCTGTGCGGGGTGGGAGTCAAGCGGTGAATTTCCCTCCGCTGGCCGTGCCGTCGGTTGTTGTCGCCGCACGGAGACTGCAACGGCGCCTATATCAAGGATACGGGCTTTCCGTTGACGTTCATGAGGATCTCGATGCGGCAGTGGTGTCAGTCGGTCCTGACCTGATCGTCCGGTGTGAATGGCGGCCGGCCGGTCTGGTGTATCGCTGGTGGACCGGCCGGTATTCCCGGGACGGTAGGCGTCACGTGCAAACCTACGCTCTCATACAGCAAGTTAATTCGGCGGCACAGCGTATCTATCGCCGTTATCAGGAAGTAGAGCCAACGGCGTCGTCCAACTGGGGGAGTCCTTTCCCGGTTGCGTCGATAAGGCCGAATACGAGTGAGGATGACGCCAGTCGGCTGAGTTAGATCGCGGGGCCGAATAGACGGAAGTGCATCATCAACCCGGGCATTACGACTGGCATGATCTTTTTCCATGTTCCTGCATGTCGATAGGCGGTTCGCTTGGAGACGTCGGAGGTTCGAATCCTTCCGCCCGTACGCAGTCGGTTTGCTGGCTGCCCGTTACGGCGGTTCGCGGAGACTTTCACCCGCTCTGTGACCTGTCAGGTATCGGGGATATCGGGGAGTGGCACTGAATTACATGCGGCCTTCGGGATGCCTGGCGATGGAGGTTGGATATAGAAAGCTGACGTATCGGTCTTTTGGCGGAGATATGTGTTCACCACAGTGTCCCCCGGCTATCTCCTGAGCCGGGGGACATCGGGAAGCGATGAGGCGTTAGTGATTCTCCCGCGGTTCTGTCGCCGGTTTCAGGTAGGTGACGCCTCGAAGGGGAACGAACTGCTTTTCGACTTCACCCGTGAGGCGGCGCACCGGTTGATGTGCGTGCAGATCTTCTAGCCGTCTCTACCCGGATACCAGCAAGAGGGAGGCCCTCTATAGGTTAGAAACTGTCGAGAAAACTGCATACCTTGCGAGCCTTCGGCTACCGCGTTCACACAGTCGAAGGCCCCCCAATCCGATGTCACCGATTAGGTAAGCGAATACTGTTCATGGGTCGCTCTGGTTCTACGTCTGCGAATCGGCCTTCACTGAGGACGGCGCGGGCTACCTCTCTCCGGCTGGGTGTGTTCTATGACGGCACCTGGTTCGATTACTTCTGGCAGTTCATGGCGGATCACTCTGAATGGCAGGCGAGCCCGTCATTCCCGGGGATTCATGATGCGCTGCGCTGGTACGTGCACAGAGAATTCGGTGTTTATCTGGATGAGATCGTCGTCTCTGAGGCGCATTTCGTTCTTGGGCGGTTCGTTGGGTCTGGAACCGAATCCGCTCCGGCGTTGCGGATCGCGTCGGCGAGATGGGATCTTGTTCTCAAGAAGTCGGGGATCGTCCGTCATAGCGTGGTGTACGACGGCAACAAGGAGTCGGGGGCGGATGTCGCACTGTCGTTGGCGGCATACTCGGCGGCGACCTCCCGGGCTGTAGATGTTGTGGTGCTCGTTACTGGGGACTCTGACTATTTGCCGCTGATTGACCGGCTCCGCAGTATGGGTGTTCCGGTGGTCATTCCGCAGATTTCCTCAGAGCGTGTCGCTACCACGGCGCGCACCGCTGCTTTCCTGGTAAAGGCCGCTGATCGTGCGCCTAAGTGGGAGGATCTGTTTTCGGCCGCGCTCGATCCTGCTTATCCGCTGATGTATCCGTTCAACATACCAATTGCGGGGACTATGGGGAGTCCGCGCGCTGCTGACGGGTATCGGTATGGGACGGTTCAGCGGTGGGAGCATTTCCAGAATCATGGCTTCATCCGGGACAAGCACGGAACGGCGTGGTTCGTCGGCGTGGCTGATCTTCCGCCTGGATTAAAGCGGCTTCCGGTGGGTCAGGCCGTCCGGTTCAATGGCGTTGATCGGATTCCGCAGGGTTGGAAATATCGGCAGGCTCACGCTGTCGTGCCCGTGGACGGCTCCGGGGCCGAGGGTTTGCCGGGGCAGTAGCAATCTGCCATGAGCTGGCGGCGGCGCGGCGACGACCTCCAACCCGCGCCGTCGCCTTGTCATCATCTCTCCACCTTTCAGCGACGGCAACAGTCGTTGCTGTTTCCACATATCCACACGAGAAGAGAAGCGAACATTCCAATGGAAAAGTGTCTCAAGTCGTTTGAAGAGGTCCTTACTCTCCTTACCGGCTCCCCCCGGCACGATGGTGTCCCGGTCGATACGGCTGCGGAGGTGCCTCTCGGGGATGTTCCCCGGGCGGGTTTGGCATGGACCGGCCGGAAGCCTTTTGTTCGCCGTCTGGGTATTGCGGTGGCTGCCTTCGGTGTCGGCTTGGGGGTGCGGGCTCTGCTGGATGTCTTATCGGTGGGGCTGTCGTTGCCGGTGGCTGCGGGGATCTCGGTCATTGTGGTCGTGGCGGTGGGACGTGTTCTCGTCAGCGCTCCGCTGACGGCATTTGGCCCCGTGGATTGGGCAACGGCGACCGCCTATTTGCAAGAGCGGCGTCACGTCGTGCCAGAAGAGACACAGCATGTGCTCGCGGCCTTTATGGCAAGAGTGCTGACCAGTAATAGTAGGCGTATCAAGGGGATCTATCCGTTCTTTCTGCCGTGCCCGGACGGCAGGCAGGACGGCGGTTGTGATCACGGCTAGTGCCTCGTTGTGGGCGTGATGTGGCTGGGCAGGGTGCGCGTGGTCACCCTGGGGTATAGGGCCGCGCACTTGAGCCCTCCGGTTCTCAAGGCGTTCTTGTATCACCATTTGCGGCAGACGACCGGGTTCATGAATGGGTGGACGGTCGTACAGAACGGCTTGGCCGTTGCCGGGTGGTGGGTGGCCGGGTTCTTGCCGCTGCCGTTTGGCGTGGCGGTTATGGGCCTGGTGGCGGTGATGCCGGTCATGGGCTTCGGGAACACGCTCGTCTGTGACGTGGCGGCGGTGCGTGCTGCCGGGCGGGATGCCAACCTCGCCGTGATGAAGATCGCCCGGTCAATGCGTGCGGGGCAATCGATTCAGGATCATCTGTGGACGGTGGCAATGGCCCTGCTGGCACCGCCGCCAATGCCGTTAGGGCTGCGAGTGGGCGTGGTGCGCGCGGCGGGGTTGCTGTGGCGGGGGCCTCGCGTCGCCGAGTGACGTTGTGAGCGTGGAGGCGCTTGGACTGCGGGCCACGCGCAAGAGCTGGGGTCTCGGATGTGAGATCCCCTCGGGGCCGCCTCTGATCGGAGGCGGAGGGCGAAAGGAGAGTGCCTATCGATCGGTGCCGTTGATCAGTGACAGAGATACCCCACGTAGTCCCCGGCTTGCCGTGCCGGGGGCTACCTCTGTGAGCGGGAGCGCCGTGGCCGGCTGGATGGCCAAAGGCCACCCCGAAGGGGCGACCGTGAGGGAGTCCTGCCGGCGACGGTGCGGACGATTTGTGCGGCGCCGCTTTTTACGTCCGCTACGACGTGGCGGGCGGCCGTGCCGCCCTAGGGAGAGATGTGACAGCGAAGGTTCTACGGCCGCATCAAGTGACCGCCGTTGAAGCCCTCTACCGCGAGATTGCGACGGGTGGCCGCGCGCGGTTGACCATGGCGTGTGGGTCGGGTAAGACGCTGACGGGCGCTGGATTCCTGGAGCGTATCGGGTGCGGCAGGTCCGTGGTCTTCGTTCCGACCCTGGAGCTGATCGCGCAGACTGCGCGGGCGTACGCGGACTATCTCGGTAGCGGTACGGGAGTCATGGCGGCGGTTTGCAGCGATCCGAGCGTGATGATCGAGGCCGCGCGGATCAATGCGAGCCTTGGCGCTCTTACGGCCGGAATCACGACCAGCCCCGATGTTCTGGCGGGCATCATGAGACGTTGGGATCGCCTGACGGTGTTCTGCACGTATCAAAGCCAGAGTGTGGTCTCGGATGCGCAGGCGCGTGGCGCACACGACTGGGACCTGATGGTCGTTGACGAAGCACATCTTAGTGCGGGGCATGACGGCAAAAAATGGAGCGGCGTTACGCGGGACGATTATATTCGTGCTAGTCGGCGTATATTCATGACCGCGACTCCGCGCATCTTAGAAGCTGCGGACGCGGTGAGCATGGACGATGACAGCGTCTATGGGAATGAGGTCTTTCACCTCAGTTTCGGCGAAGCCATTAAGCGACGGCTGGTCGCTGACTATCAGGTCGTAGTCCCATTTGTCACGACTGACGAGGTGCTGCGAGCGATGCGAGGAAGGCCCGTCGTGAAGGTTGGGGCGAAGGCTGTTTCAACTGAGATGCTCGCGGGGCAGATCGCTTTGCTGAAAGCGGCTTGCCAATACGGACTCCGGCGGGTGATTACGTATCACAGTCGGGTGGCTGGGGCAAAGCAATTCGCTGCGACTCTCCCTAGTGTCGCGGAACTCTTGCCTAGAGAAGAACGGCCGACCGCGATAGACGCGGATGTCGTATCCGGAACGATGTCTCTAGACAGGCGTTACGGAGTGTTAAGTCGGCTGGAGCAGCCCGGGGACAAGACAGTGATTGTCTCGAACGCTAGAGTTCTGGGGTTGGGTGTGGACGTGCCCGAACTCGACGCGATTATGTTTGCCGATGCGCGCAACAGCGTCGTTGATATCGTGCAGGCGATTGGCCGCGTGGTTCGTCTCGGCGATACTCGGGAGAGAAGGAAAGTCGCGACTATCATAGTGCCGATAGTTCTGGCCGAGGGCGAAACCCCGGACGCGGCACTGCGAGGTTCGAAGTTTGATCCCGTGTGGGAAGTGCTACGCGCGCTGCGCGCACATGACAGCCGTGTAACGAATTGGCTGGACAGTGCGCGGAATACGGTGTTCGCCGATTCGTATTCTTCTGGATCGCTTCAACTCCCTCCGTGGCTTCACCTTGTCGGTAGCGAAGTTGACCCGAATTTCGGCAGCGCCATCACCGTACGGATCGTACGCGCGATCTCGTCAGGGACGGAAACGTACATCGCGGCGGCACGTGCTTACCACGCTAAGCATGGTGATCTGGAGGTTCCGGCTGCTTACGTCACGCAGGACGGTGTGCGGTTGGGCCGGTGGATCGCGTCCTTGCGAGGAGATCGGCGTTCACGGTTGAGCACGTCCGAAGTGCGTGCATTGGATGCCCTCGGGATGAGGTGGGAGCCGATGCAGCGAAGCCGGGTGAAGTTGTTCAAGATGCTGCGCGAATACCATCTCGAACACGGTACCTGTGAGGTTCCGGGGACCTACAGCGTCGGTGATTTCCGGCTCGGAAAGGAGGTCGTATACCTGCGTACGCTCTGGAGGTCAGGCAGCTTATCAAAGGAGGAGGATGCAGATTTAAGGAGGCTCGGCTTTCGTTGGGAGGTCGGTCCTTGGGAACGCGGGATGAAGGCTGCTAGGGATTTCTATGAGACGAACAAGCATCTACGCGTCCCCTACGACTACAAAACAGCGACCGGTTTCCGGCTCTACGCCTGGGCGAAGAAACGGCGAATTGACCGCCGTAACGGCAGCTTGTCCGAGACGCAGATCGCGGAACTCGACCAACTGGGCTTTGTCTGGGATACGCCTTGGGAGCGTGGTGTCAGGGGGTGGGAGGAGCTTCGCAAGGCCGGTAAGCATCACCATATCCCGACGTCGTACAGGTCTAGTGAGGGAGTAGCCATGCACAGATGGGTTGCTAACCGACGCCTGGATCGACAGAGGGGTCGTTTGACTAAAGAGCAGATCGCCGAGTTGGACGCCAGTGGATTCATATGGGCAACCCCGTGGGAACGGGGGTTGCAAGCCGTACAGCGCTATGTGGCGGAGCATGGAGATCTAGACGTCCCAGTGGGCTATCAAGTGGAAGGCGGATTGCGGCTTGACGTGTGGGTGGCTACGCAGCGCACCAAGCGGGCTCGCGGGGTGCTCACGGCGAAGGCGATCAACGAGCTGACCAAGCACGGGTTCACCTGGGGTAGCGGTGCGGGCGGGCTAGACGACTTAATAGAGTTCCACGCGAAGCATGGGCATCTGCGAGTGTCCCGGAAGGCACGGAAGCCAGGTGAAAGAGATCTAGTGCATTTCTTAGTAAAGCAACGCAGGCTTAGGCGGCAGGGGCGGTTGTCTGTCCAGGAGATTGCCGCATTGGATGCTCTGGGCATGGACTGGAAGGGCGCGGATCAAGGCTCGCCACGTGTTGAATGATGGGCTCGGGGCCAAATATTGCGGGCTGGTGGCCTCCTGTGATCAGTGCGGGAGCGCCGTGGCCGGCTGCATGGCCGTAGGCCACCGGTAGGGCGGCCGTGATTGCGCCACGAGGCGCGGGTGTTGCGGATGGAGGTGAAAGACCGTCCATCGCCTTGCCGTCGTAGCGGCAGGGTGAAGCTGGAGGCAACTCGACCCGGGGGTCGCCGGGGAGGGTGAGAGCAGCCTCGACAAAGTCGCGTCGGTTCAGTACTGCCGGATGGGCCGAGCGCGGTGAGCGAGACGGGAAGGTACACGTGAGGAATCGGTGTTGTTACGCCTCTTGACGGCCTTACCAGCTCTAATCCGGCGGATGTGGGCTGGGTGGCGGCGCGTATCCGTTCGTCGACGACGGATGGAGAACTCCCGATTGGGTCTTTGCGGTCTGGGTCGGGAGGCCACGGTGAATGACTACGGCGTAACCGTTGGCGATGCCGCAGGGGTACAGCCGAGTGCCTAACCCGTCGACCGAACACCCGTGAACGTGGGAACCACCTGCGACCGTTCCACGGAGTCCCTTTGCCCAGCCAGGGAGGGAACCAGGGATAGGTGCGACGCCGACCGAAGGAGCAGGTGGGGCGGAGCCGTTGTAGTACTCCGAGCGCGGGAAAGCCGCGTACATGGGGAAGAACGGCAGCGTGTCAGTTCAAGGAGGGAGTGTAATGTCCGAAGATGCGCCGGTGAACACCGGCGCCGTGGATTGGCCGGATCAGGATTCAGCCTTTTTCGCGGTACGGAGGATGCAGACCAAGTTACATCGCTGGGCGGGAGAGGAGCTCTCCCGTCGGTTCGGTGACCTTTACAACCTTGTTTATGACCCGGCGTTTCTGGTTCACGCGTGGGAACGTGTGGCATCGAATGTCGGGGCGAGGACCCCGGGAGTCGACAAGGCCACGGTGGCCTGGATCGAAACCCGGGTTGGGGTGGATGTGTTCTTGGGCCACGTCCGGGATTCGTTGAAGTCGGGCGAGTTCCAGCCGGTCGAAGTGCGCCGGGTGATGATACCAAAGGCCAGCGGGAAACTCCGCAAACTAGGTATACCTACTGTCGCTGACCGCGTGGTCCAGACAAGTCTGAAGCTGGTGCTCGAACCCATCTTTGAGGCAGACTTTCTGCCGTGTTCGTATGGGTTCCGTCCTAACCGGCGCACACACGACGCAATAGCCGAGATACACCATCTGGCCTCCGAGCCTACCAATTACCGGTGGGTGCTGGAGGCGGATATCGCCGCGTGCTTCGACGAGATCGGGCACACGCCACTACTCGACCGATTGCGGCGTAGGATCAAGGATAAACGCGTGTGTGCGCTGGTCAAGGCGTTCTTGAAATCCGGGGTCATGACGACAGCCGGAGACCGGGAAGAGACCATCACCGGCACCCCACAAGGCGGGCCGCTTTCCCCGCTGTTGGCGAACATCGCTCTGTCGGCGTTGGACGAACACTTCCACCGGCAATGGCAGCAGGAGATGGGAACCAAATCACAGCGGGCCAAACGCGTAAGAAAGGGCCTGGGCAACTGGCGTCTTATCCGTTTCGCCGACGACTTCGTCGTGATGGTGTTCGGGGAAAGACACCATGCTGAGGCACTGCGTGAGGAGGTCGCGACCGTCCTAGTCACACTGGGGTTGCGGTTGTCACCGGAAAAGACCCGCGTGGTTCACATAGACGAGGGCTTCGATTTCCTCGGCATGACCATACGCAGAATGCGGAAACGAGGAACACAGAAGTACTACGTCTACACCAAACCGTCCAAGAAAGCGGTACAAGCGATCAAGGACAAGGTGAAGGAGAAGACGTATAGGTCGACCCTCCATATGGACCTGGACAAGCTGATCCTCAGCCTCAACAGGTCACTGGTGGGGTGGGCGAACTACTTCCGGCACGGAGTGTCCAAGGACGTGTTCGACGCGATCGACAGCCACGCCTGGTCGAGGCTGATGCGCTGGATACGCGCCAAGTACAAGGGCAAGAACCGGATCAGCCTGAAGGAAATCCGACGCCGCTTCTGCGGCACAGGATGGAGATTCGCCTACAACGGGGTTGTGTTCACCGGCGCATCCAGCGTCGCCGTGACCCGGTACCGCTATCGCGGTAACAAGATACCAACCCCATGGACCCCGAACCCAGCAACCGCAGTACCAACGGGTTGACCGGCGGGCAAGACACGTGGAGCGCCCGGTGCGGTGAGAGTCGCACGCCGGGTGCGGGAGGGGACTTGCGGGAAACGACCGGCGGCAACACCGGCACCGCGCCCGCAGGTCTACCTCACGGAAGTGCTGCCGGCGACGGCGCGGCGGGGAGCGATGCGGGTCCGTCTGCTGGTTCTTTCGGCATTTGGACCTTTTGCGTATCGTCGTCCCCCAGTACCGTCCACGAGTCCACCCGGACCGTTGGCAACGCGACACGCTGTACGAGCATGGCGCCTCCCCTTCATCAACGTCATGGATGAAGGGGAGATGACCACGTCACAACACCAGATCACAGAGCTTCTGGCGACCTTGCTGAACATCGAGAACATGCGCTGGAAGGCTTGAGATAATGGCGGAGTTCATCCGGGAGCTCATCGTGGCGGGCACCCGCGAGGGCCTGGCCGCCGCCCGGGGCCCGCGGCCGGGTTGGCGGCCGCCCGACCGTCGTCAACGCCGACCTGCTGCGCGCTGCCCGCGACATGCTGCCCAACCCCGAGCACTCCATCACCTCCATCGCCAAGCTGCTCGGCGTCTCCGCCGGCACCCTCTACAACCACATCCCTGAGGCGCGGGAGCTGCGGGCCGCCGCCGCGCGCCAGCTGGAAGCGGCACCGCGGTGATCCCCTCACAGCACCGTGCGAAGGGCGGCGCCCTGCTGCTCGGGGCAACCGGACCCGGGCGAGCACGGGCCCTTCGGCCCGTACGGAAACGATGATGAGAACGAAGGACTACTCCCAGGCTGGACAGTCCCCTGATGCATGGGCGATGTCAGGCCGGCACGCTGAACGCGGCCAGCTGCTCCAGCTCATTCGCCATGCTGGGTCGACGCCGAGAGGGTGGAGCAGGCCATCCCTTGACCTGTGGACCGCAATCGCCGTCATGTCGGGCAGGCCGTCCGGATGCCGGCACCACAGAACCCGCCTCGCTCAGCGCCCGCAGCTACAGCCAGCGGCGGCCTTGGCCTCGGCGACGGTCTGGCTGGGGTCGACGGACTTCTCTTCGGGGGTGCAGCAGATGGTGGTGCCGCAGCAGGCGTCGTCTTCGGCGGTCGGGATCTCGCTCTTGCCGAGGGTGTCGGCGTCGGCCTTGACCACATACACCTCCCACGGCTCGGCGCCGGGGCCGTGCACCCAGACCTTGTCCTGCAGTGCGTAGCAGCAGGAGGTGTCGTTCTCTTCGAAGGTCGCCAGACCGGCCTCCTTCAGGCGGCTGGTGGCGGCGGTGACCTCCTCGGTGGAGGTGACTTCGACGCCGAGGTGGTCCAGGCGGGTGTCCTGCCCGGCCTCTCCCTCAATGAGGACGAGCTTGAGCGGGGGCTCGGCGATGGCGAAGTTGGCGTATCCCTCGCGGCGCTTGGCCGGCTCGGCGTTGAAGAGCTTGGAGTAGAAAGCGATCGAGCCTTCCAGGTCGGCGACGCGCAGGGCGAGCTGGACGCGGGACATGACGGTCTCCCCTCGTTGACGGTCCTGTATCGACGTTCGTCTATATGATTGGGAGGTTGCCACGCTGATTAGACGCCTGTCAACATAGCCCCATGTCGAAACAGTCGCTTCCGGTGCTCGGCCAGACGGAGGGGTGCTGTGCGCCGATGGTGCGCGAACCGCTGGGCGAGACCGACGCCGTCGAGCTGGCGCGGATGTTCAAGGCGCTGTCGGACCCGGTCCGGCTGCGACTGCTGTCGCTGATCGCCTCCCACGAGGGCGGCGAGGCGTGCGTGTGTGACCTGACCGGCCCGTTCGACGTCTCCCAGCCAACGATCTCCCACCATCTGAAGGTGCTGCGCGAGACCGGTTTGGTGGGTTCGGAACGGCGGGGGACGTGGGTGTACTACTGGGTGCTGCCCGATGCGCTGGCCCGGCTGTACTCCCTGCTCCAGGCCCCGATCGCCATCAGGGTCGGCAGGTGAGCACTGCCATTCCGCTTTCTCGCCGGGTGGCGGCTGAGGCGGTGGGCACGGCTGCGCTGGTGGCCGTGGTGGTCGGCTCGGGCATCCAGGCCACCGAACTGTCGCGCGATGTCGGCGTGCAACTGCTGGCCAACTCCCTGGCCACGGTCTTCGGCCTGGGCGTGCTGATCGCGCTGCTCGGCCCGGTCTCCGGCGCGCACTTCAACCCGGTGGTGTCACTGGCCGCCTGGTGGACGGGCCGCCGGGGTGGCGATGGGCTGAGCCTGCAAGAGCTGGCCGTCTACGTGCCGGCGCAGATCGGCGGAGCGATCGGCGGTGCGGTGCTGGCCGACGCCATGTTCGCCCGGCCCTTGGTGGCCTGGTCCACCCACGAACGCTTCGCGCCGCACCTGTGGATCGGCGAGGTCGTGGCGACCGGCACACTGATCCTGCTGATCTTCGGACTCGCCCGCGCCGGGCACGCGCGCCTGGCTCCGGCCGCGGTGGCGTGCTGGATCGGCGCGGCCTACTGGTTCACCTCCTCCACCTCGTTCGCCATTATCTGGACACCATCGTTGATCATTCCTCCCGGCCGGTGCCGTTTGGCCTGGCGGGGGACGATCGTGGACAGAGCTGGAGATGCGGGTGCGGGTACGGCGTTCGGTAGGTGCCGACGGCAAGGTCGTAGTGGAGCTGGTGGACGTCGACGGGCGGCCGGTGGCGGTCGTGATGGCGTTCTTGGAGCACCTGTCGGCACGGGGCTGTTCGCCGAACACGGTCCGGGCCTACGCCTACGACCTGCTGCATTTCTGGCTGTTCCTGGGCTCGCGGGGGTATGAGTGGCAGGACTTCTCCGCGGTGCACGCCTTGGAACTGTTGGCCTATCTGCGGTCGGTGGTGGTGACGGGCCCTGGCCAGCGCCTGGGCTTGTCGGTGGCCGTGGACTCCTCCGGCCAGACCGGGCGGCGGCTGGCGCCGTCGTCGGTGAACCGGGCGTTGGCGGCGGTGTCCTCGTTCTACGAGTTCGTGATCTTGGGTGGGTGGGGCGGCGCGAATCCGATCGAGCAGCGGCCCGATCCGGCACTGGCACGGGTGAGCGAGCGGCATCGCCCGGCGCTGGGGTCGTCGAGTCGGCAGCGTCCGGTACGGCGCAGCGTGCGGGTCAAGACGGTGGAACGCCTGCCGCGGCCGCTGGAAGAGGCGCAGGTCCAGGCGCTGGTGGAGGCGGCGCGGTCGCTGCGGGATCGGGCGTTGCTGCTGCTCATGCTGGAGGGCGGGCTGCGGCCGGGCGAGGTGCTGGGGCTGTATCTGGAAGACGTCGCCTACGGCAGGCGGCGGGTGACGATCCGGCACCGGGAGGATCATCCGGCGGGGGTGCGGAGCAAGTCACGGACCGAGCGGGTGGTCGACCTGCACGAGGGCGCGGCGCTGGCCGCGCTGAGCGCCTACGTGATGACCGAGCGGCCAGCCGAGACGAGCACGGAGCTGGTGTTCGTGATCGGCTTCGGGAGCCGGCGTGGGGAGCCGCTGGGCTACGACGGGCTGGTGCGGATGTTCGCGCGGTGCGCGCAGCGCGCCGGGATCCGGCAGCCGTGGATCACTCCGCACACGCTACGGCACACTCACGCCACCAGGATGTGGGAGGCGGGCATGCGGGAACTGGCGCTGCAGCGCCGGTTGGGGCACGCCACACCCGAGTCCACCCGCCGCTACACCCGGGTGTCCGACCCGCTGGTGGTCGCCGAGTATCGCCAAGCGCTCGGCCGCGGCGCCGACACGAGCGCGGGCGAGGACGCGTGAGCCTGCCCGAACCGCTTCGGCCCGGGCAGTGGCCGGACGGCCACGTCGATGAGCAGACCTTCGCCGCCTACCTGGCCGAGTTGCCGGTCAGCAAGGTCTGGCGGCAGAAGCAGGCCGCGCGGCGGCGGGCGTTCGTGGCCCGCTGGCCGCGCCTGGAGGACTGGCTGGCTGAGCCGCTGCCAGTGCGGGTGGGCAGCCTGCCCGGCCAGCGCGCCGATCGGCTGACCGACCGGATCAGTTTCGAGGGCCGTCTCTACGTGATCCACCTGTCGCTGCAGCATGGGCTGCGGCTGGATTGGCCGTATCTGACCGCTGCGGCGACGTTACGGGTCCCGCGCAACGTCGGCGGCAGCCTGGCCGCCGGCATCGAGTGCCTGGTAGCGGACTCGGTACAGCTCGGCTACACCCGCCGGTCGTCCGAGCACGCGTTCTGGCCACTGGTCGGGCGGCTCCTGCTGGCCGCCGGCCACGCCGACCCCGCGCGGCTGGGTGAGGCGGATCTGACCGCCTATGCCCAGGCCCTCACGGAGTTCGCCAAGAGGGAGGACGTGGCCGCCTTCTACGGCCCGGCGGAGGCGTTCACCGTTCGTGCCAGGATTCTCCGCAGCCACTTGCACCGGCTGGCGACGGTGCTCTACCACCGCGGCCAACTCGCCGAGCCACCGTCCATGGCCAAACCCACCTACGCCCAGCGTCACGTCGGACCACCGGCGATGGAAAAGATCTTGGTCTGCTACCTGGAAACCCGCGCGCTGGACGCCCGCCCATCGACGCTGGAGAAGGTGGAGCTGGGATTGCGGCGCTTCATGGCATTCCTGGCCCAGCACGCGCCGCAGGTCACCGATTGGGAGCACGTCACCCGCCAGGACGCGCTGGCCTTCGCCACCTACCTGGACACCGCGACCGGGTTCCGAAGCGGGCACCCCTTGCGCGCCGGCCAGCCGGGAAATCCGCTGGCGATAATGACCAAACGCGCGATGCTATCGGCGGTATCGGTGTTCACTAGCGACGTCGCGAGCTGGGGCTGGCCCGGCGGGCCGACCCGGCCGCTGCTGGGCGCGGGCGACCTGCCCAAGGTGCCCCGGCGAGTGCCCCGCTATATCCCCGATCACGAACTGGACCGGCTGATGGCCGCCGTCACCAGCCTGCCCGACTCCTACCAGCGGGCCGCGCTGCTGATCGCCCGGTGGAGTGGTGCCCGCCGCGACGAGATCCGCCGCCTGGAACTGGACTGCCTGGATGCCTACCCCGACGGCACTCCGCGGCTGCGGATTCCCGCAGGCAAGACCCGGCGTGAACGCCAGGTCCCCATCCACCCTGACGCCGCCGACGCCATCCGCGCCGTTCAAGTCGATCGGGGCGCCGAACGCGGCTTCCGCGACGATCTGTCCGGCACGGTGGTGCGACGGCTGTTCGTCCGCAAGGGACGCCCCTGCTCGGCGTCCTACCTATTCGACGCCTCGCTGGAGACTGCCTGCGTCGCGGCCGGGCTGGTGGACGCTGCCAGGCAGCCGACCATCACCGCGCACCGGTTCCGGCACACCGTCGGGACCCAGCTCGCCGAGTCCGGCGCTCGCCTGCACACCATCATGCAGGTTCTGGGCCACACCAGCCCCGGCATGTCGATGGTCTACGCCCAGATCAGCGATCCCCAGGTCCTGGCCGACTACCAGTCCGTCCTCACTCCTGGAGCGACCATCGCCGGTCCCGCCGCCGAAGCGCTGCGGGGCGGGAGGCTCGGCCCCGAAGCCGTTGACTGGCTCACCACCAACTTCCTCAAGACCGAGCTGGAACTTGGTCACTGCCTGCGGCTGCCCGCCGAGGGTCCGTGCGAGTGCGACCTCTACCTGTCCTGCGCCAAGTTTGTCACCACTCCCCGCTACGCCGACCGGCTGCGCCGCCGTCATCGCATGCAGCAGACCCTCATCGACGACGCCCGGACCCGCGGCTGGGAACGGGAGGTCCAACGCCACCAGGCCACCGCCGCCCGCATTCAGGCCCTGCTCACCGAGCTCGGCGAACCCCTCCATGAGAACCACGACTTTGACGGGCAGGTCTGCCTATGAACACCGCACTGGCCCGCCGCGTCTTCGCCGAGTTCCTCGGCACCGCGCTACTACTGGCCGCCGTGATCGGGTCCGGCATCGCCGCGCAACGGCTCTCCCCGGACGATGTGGGGCTGCAACTGCTGGAGAACTCCACCGCCACCGCCGCCGCGCTGGTGGCCATCATCCTGGCGCTCGGCCCGGTCTCCGGCGCCCACCTCAACCCGGTGGTCACCCTTGCCGACCGTGTCTTCGGGGCCCTAACCACCGGCCAGGCCGCCGCCTATATCACCGCGCAACTCCTCGGCGGCGCAGCGGGCAGCGTCATCGCCAACCTGATGTTCTCCCTGCCCGCGGTCCAGATCTCCACCACGCATCGCAGCTCGCCCGGCCTCTGGCTCGGCGAAGTCGTGGCCACCTTCGGCCTGCTGCTGGTCATCTTCGGCGTCGTCCGATCCCGACGGCCGTCAGCCGCGCCGTTCGCCGTCGGCGCCTACATCGGAGCAGCCTATTGGTGGACCTCATCGACCAGCTTCGCCAACCCAGCAGCGACTTTGGCCCGCACGCTCACCGACAGCTTCGCTGGCATCGCTCCCGCCTCCACCGGCGCGTTCCTGATTGCGGAACTCATCGGCGCCGCGCTGGCCGTGCTGGCCATCGCCATCCTCTATCCCAACATCAAGGACAGCGCGCCCGACGTCGTCCTGCCCCACAACAGCCAGGAGGCTCAACCACTTGAGGTGACCCCTTGACATCTGTCCAGATAATCGCCAACCCCGCCGTCACCATCGGGCGCGCGTTCACCGGCACCTTCGCCGGCATCGCCCCGACCTCGGCGCTTGCGTTCATAGCCGCTCAGCTCCTCGGCGCCGCCACCGGCCTGGGCTTGGCCGCCCTCCTGTTCGACCCGCTCGTTCCCCCACCGGCCCGCGAAGTCGTCGACGCTGCTGTCCCCGCTGCATCCTTCTCCGAGCAAGGAAATTCCCGCCCATGAGCACCACCGTCCCGTCCGTGCTGTTCGTCTGCGTCCACAACGCCGGCCGATCCCAGATGGCCGCCGCGTTCCTCACCCACCTGACCCAAGGACGCATCCAAGTCCGTTCAGCCGGTTCGGCCCCCGCCGACGCAGTCAACCCCGTGGTGGTAGCGGCGATGAACGAGGTCGGCATCGACATCTCCGCCGAGATCCCCAAGGTGCTCACCACCAAGGCGGTCCAGGCCTCGGACGTGGTCATCACGATGGGCTGCGGGGACGCCTGCCCGATCTTCCCCGGCAAGCGGTATGAGGACTGGCAGCTGGACGACCCGGCCGGACAAGGCATCGACGCCGTACGGCCGATCCGCGACCAGATCGAGGCCCGCGTCGGCGCGCTGATCGCCGAACTTCTCACCTCCGAGACGACGACCGCCACCGGCCCGGCATGAGTATGCGCGTCCGGGCCATGACCGAAGAGGACGCCGGACGGGTGCTGGACATCTACCAGCTCGGCATCGACGAAGGACAGGCCACCTTCGAAACCACCGCCCCGACCTGGCAGCACTTCGACGTGGCCAAGCTCCCCGCCCCCCGGTAACAGACGATCACCAACACATCGCCCGGTAACCTCAGCCGGGGCCGTCCCGATCCCTATTGCGCACGAAGTTGTTAGATGATCAGGCGAACTCGCCGGCGAGAACGCCCCGCCGGAACGCGTCCCACTCCCTTTCGGTGTAGCGCAGGTCAGCGTGTGCGGGATCGCGCAGGGCTACGGCTCCAAGGGCGAAGTAGGAGATTTCGATGCGATCTTCGGGGCTGCTTCCCGGAGCGGCCAGCCAGGTGACGTCGGAAAGATCCACCGCATACAGCGCGGCTTTCTCCGGCGGCTGCGTCTTCGACGGAAGCGCGCGACCGTCCAGGGCGGGGTCTGCGTGATGAGCGGAGAGTTTCTCCGTAGTGAGCGCGCAGAGGAAGGCCGACCATGCGGATACGGAGACCCGCGCAGCGGGAAGGCCGGTGTTTTTCGAGTCGCGAATGGCCACGGCGGCGAGGCCGGGGATGTCGGCGACTTCGACGCACTGCCCGTTGTTGGCGGTAAAGCTGCTCTTGCGCCAGACCAGGTTATCGATGTTGGCGGCGTGCAGGTCGGCCGGGTTGACCATGTCAGGCGACCTCTTTCTTGGCGTCTTCGATCAGCTTCAGACTATCTTCCGCGCTCAGCGCGGCCCGCGAGAGGTTGGCGAATAGCCGGTTCAGGCGGCGTAGGTCACGGGGGTCATCCATGAAGGTGCTGCCGGCGACCGACTCGGCGAAACCGACATCGGAGTCGGTCTCGTCGGGGAAGGAGAAGATGGTGAATGCCCCGGTGTAGGTGCCGTTCTCTCCCTGCTCGAATGGGATCACGCGCAGGCAGACGTTGTCGAGCGCGGAGATGGCGATCAGATGCTCCAGCTGGGCGTGCTGCACGTCGGCACCGCCCACCCGGAATCGAATGGCTGCCTGGGTCACCACCGCGGTGATGGACAGGGGGTCTTCCTCCTGCAGGCGCCGCTGGCGCGCCATGCGCACCTCGACGAGGCTGTCGACCTGGTCGGGGCCCAGGGCAGCGAATCCCACCGCGGTTACGGCACGTGCGTAATCCTCCGTCTGCAGGAGCCCCGGCAAGAACACGGTCTGGTACTCCCGGCTTTCGACGGCATCGGCCTCGTAGGCAAGGAATTCGGCGTAGTTGGCGCTGATCACGTCGCCGTAGGCGTGCCACCACGGAGGGGTCTTCTGGCGACCGTGCTTGCAGAGTTCTTCCAGCTCCGCTCTGCGCTCGTCGTCGACTCCGTACAGCTCCATGAGCCGGCGGAAGTCGGAAAGGGTGCAGGTGCGTTTCGCGGTCTCGATACGGCTGACCTTGGAGCCGTGACAACCGATCTGCTCGCCGACCTGGTCAGCAGTCAGACCGGCCAGGTCGCGGAGCCGGCGGAGTTCCGCGCCGAGCTTGCGCCGCGCCGTGAGCGGGCTACTGGGGACTGCCATTGCGTGCTCCCCTCATGACCGCCCGCACGGGCGTGTTTCCGCAGTGCCGGTGACATGGTACGTGTACGCATTCGAAGTATCCCATGCACGAGTTTGGCAATTTGCCAGGCATGTGCTTGACGAGATGCCATAGTAGGGCGAGCATGTGCTGTGAAGCACACCAGCCTCATCGGCCCCAATACGCACGCGGCGTCCCCCGCCTATGTGCCGTGTGGAGGAGCAGTGAACGCTATCTGGACAGCGGATCAGTGCCAGGCAGCCCTCGGACGCTTCTCCTGGGCGCAGACCCTCACCCCGGCCCCGGCCGCCCTCCAGGTGATCCGGTATGCGGCGGACATGTGGCTGAGACGCTGGCAGATGACCGGCGTAACCGATGCCTGCCTGTCGACCATCACTGAGTTGTGCAGCAACGCCAAGCACACTCCCGACCGGTACTTCTGTCTCACGCTGAGCTGCTATTCGACCCATGTCCGAATCGATGTGCGTGACCACTCCCCCGTCGTGCCCGCGATCCCGAAGGTGCCCGACGACCTGCCGGACTTCGACGCCGAAAACGGGCGCGGCCTGTACATCACCGCCTGCCACGCTGATCGGCTGGGCGTCAACGTTCTCACCGACGGCAAAGTGATCTGGGCAGAAGTCGATCCGCTGGATTGCCCGGCCGCCGTCTGACGCCCCGCACTGCGCGAGACCACTTCCCGATCTGCCTGCCCCTATCCGTCCTGCAGGAGAATCAGGAACCGCTCGGCTTGGCGTTGCAGAGTTCCGACTGGATTGCGAAAGTGAGCCGAACCGCCGGGGAGTAGCCGCAAAAACCAAAGGCACGCCATCAGGCGGCGAAGTTGCCGCAGGCGAGGGTTCTCATCTGCGGTCAGATCGAAGCGCGCCAGCAGCGTCTCAGGGTCGAGGGCTTGTGTCGCCCACAGGGTGATGTGCTCGGCGATCTCCGCGAGCTCATGGCAGCGGTCGCTGCGGCCGGAGTATTCGAAGTCGACGAGGTGCACACGGCCGTCTGTGCCCCACAGGTCTGTGCCCCACAGGAAGTTGCCGAGGTTGCCGTCGCCGGAGCCGAACACGGGCCGCGATCGGCTTGTGAGGAGCGATTCGATCTCCGGGGCGAATAGCCAGTCGGCTCCGGCGTCGAAGGCTTTGACCACCAGCGGGTCACCGCCGAGGTCCGGCCGCCGGCTGTACTGCGCGCGCACCTGCTGGAGCATCGCAGCGGGGGCGCCCAGCCGCGGCGGCAGCTCGCGCACGACATGCGTCGGGATCGTCTCCTGCACCGTAGTGATGGCGATGACCATGGCCTCCAGCTGGTCGGTCGTTACGGCGGTGAGGCCCAGCGGCACGCCGGTCAGGCGGGACATCATGATCGTGGGCGGAACCGCGTCCAGTCCGGCGCGCACAGGTGCGGGCGCCAGGCCTGGCGCGTGCACAGTCAGCAGCTCCAGGGCGCGCCATTCGCGCTGCGGCTGCTGGTGTTCCCAAGATGGGTAGCGTTTGGTCACCGTGTCGGGACCGATGTCGAGTGCGTGGGTGGTCGATGGACCGGTCACGGGCTTCTCCTGTTCGCGTTACCTTTGCTGGTCGTGACCGCGAAGCGCCGATGCTACACCGGTGCTTGTGGCTCTGTAGGTGAACGGGAGCCAGACGTCGACGGTTGTTAGAGCCACATGTTGATCTTCCCGCGTCGAGATGTCGGTGAGATCGAGAGCCACGGTCGGCACAGGCCACCGGCCCCGGATATCCCGGCCGCCTGTGACCGGCAGGGTCAGGACCTGCCCCTGTCCTCGTGGCGATCCTATGAATCGCCGGGAAGGAACGGACTGGCCCGCTCCGAATCGCGTCGACACCGAGCCGCCGCCGGCCGAACTGGCTCCGCCCCTCACGAATGTCTGGCCCTCGAACCTCACCGACATATCCATGCTTTCGTGGCCAGGAGGTGCAGCAGGTGATGGGCAGAGGGAAGGTTGCCTCGCGGCGAGCGTGCGCAGGAACCGCTAGCGGCATCCGGAGCAACGCCTCCAGCCACGCCGTCAGCAAACCCAGGGCACCCAGGCTTTGGGTCAACTTCAACCGCCGCCCCAGCAGCAGAACCAGCGCCAGGAACGCCAACACGGCCAGTAACAGCAAACGAGCCATCCTGAAGAAACCTCGCCTTCTAGCAGCTCTGCACTCAAGGTGCACACCGATTGGAACCCCGCGAACGTCTTGGTCGACGGGAAGACGGCGCACCTGGTCGGCTGGAGCTGCCCCCCTCGGGGAGCGGCGTGGATCGACCCCTGCGTGCTGGCTTGTCTGGTTGATCCAGGCCGGCCACGACCCGGCCGACGCCGAGCGCGCCGCCGCACGCGCACCGTCCTGGGACACTGCATCCCATGACGCCTTGGATTCCTTCGCCGCGACGCAGGTCAGCTTCTGGACCTCGGTCGCCCGCGACAAATCTGACCCACGGGCGAACAAGCTCGCCGAGGCCGCTCGGTGCTGGGCGTCGTACCGGCAGCAGTTCGCGCGCTCATAGATCGCGCGGCAGCCTGGTGATCTCCCCACGTCCTGCGCGGCCGCGTCAGGCCGTCCCGCGTGTTGTTTGAGGCTGTAGGTATTGTGAGGCAAGCTGGCGCCCATGTCTGATGACCCTGGCACTTTGGTGGGCCGCAAGGCTCTGGCGGTTCTGAGTCGCTGTGTGCTTCGCGGTGAGCAGGTCGTCGGCGAGCGCCGACTGTCTGGGGGTTTCAGCAGCGACAACGTGCTGTTGCGAACTGACCAGGGGAAATCGTTCGTGCTGCGGCGCTATCCCCGCAGGAATACGTGCGCCGTCGAGGCGGCGTTGATGCAACTGGTCGCGGACCGGATTCCGGTTCCGGAGGTGGTCTACGCCGACGGCAGCGGGGAGCTGCTGGGTGAGCCGTTCATGCTGACGCGGTTCGTCTCTGGGGTGCCGCTGACGGCGGTGTTCGCCGGGGCCGGGGAAGAGGAAGGCCCGCAATTGGCCGAGGCCGTGGCCGGGATCCTGGCCACGGTTCATTCCGTACGGTTCGGTCGGCCGGGCTTTTTCTCCGACGGTGCCCTGCGGCCGGACGCCGCGCCGCCGGATCACCATGACGATCTGGTGGCCTTCGTTGAGGCCAGCTTGGCCAGGGGGCATGCCGATGCTGCGCTCGCCGCTGTGGAGAAGCGGGCTCTGATCGCGCTCGCGGCAGCGAGCGCACCGCTGGTGGCCGCGGTGGGGGATGCGGATCAGTTGGTGCACTCCGACTTCAACCCCAAGAACCTGATCATGCGCCCAGGCGAGCGCGGGGGGTGGCAGGTGTCGGCGGTTTTGGACTGGGAGTACGCGTTCTCGGGTTCTGGCCTGTTCGATCTGGGCAACATGCTGCGCTTTCCGCGGGACCTGCCGCCTGGCTTTGCCGAGCAGTTTCCTAGGGCGTACGAGAAGGCCGGTGGGGTGCTGCCGGAGGGGTGGCCGGAGATCAGCAAGGCCCTCGACCTGTTCGCGCTCGCGGATCTGCTGACCCGCCCGCCGGACCATGCGTTGTTTGCCCAGGCCGTGGCTTTGATCCGCCAGAGGCTTACCCGACCTCGCTGAACCACCGGCATGCCGGGTGACAGAAGTTGGCGGAGCAGCGGTCCTCATTGAGCCGTCCCTGCCATGGCGACGAGCACCTGGCGCTGCCCCTGGTAGGGGCGGCGGCCGTGTGCGACGGCAGTGTTGTCGACGAGCAGCAGGTCGCCCTGCTGCCAGGGTTCGGCCCAGCTGCACGCGGTGAAGGTGTCGTTTATGGTGGTGATATCGCTGTGGGGGATGGCGGTTCCGTCGCCGAAGCAGGCATTGCGTGGCAGGTGGTCTTCGGGGAGATCCCGGACTGCGGCGGCGATGTCGTCCGGTAAGGCTGCGGGATGGAAGAGGTTCGCCTGGTTGAGCCAGACTTTCCGTCCGGTGCCGGGGTGTGCGTGGGTGGCCTGGGCGGTGTGGACGGTGTGCAGGACGGTGCCGTCGTCGTGCCACTCGGTGGTGATACCGGTCTCGGCGCATAGGCGGTCGACCTTGGCCCGGTGTTCGGTCTGGAAGGTGTCGGTCCAGGGAACGTCGAGGCCGGGCCGGTACCAGCGGTCGTAGCGGACGCCGTGGGCCTGGAAGCGAGAGACGAGGTCGGCGGGGAGGCGGTCGAGGACGTCGGCGGTGGAGGCGAGCGGGGTCTCGCCGCGGCTGGTGGCCGGGGTGATGCACCAGAAGCCGAGCACGGCTGGCCAGGTGGCGGCGTATGACTGTTCGCTGTGCATGTGGATGGCTTGGTCGCTCCGATACTCGGTGGAAGTGAACACCTTGCCCTTGATGCGGCTGCGAGGGGTGGAGCGGTTGAGGTATTCCAGCAGCGGGGCGTCGGCGATGAGCGCGACGGTCTGGCCGAAGGTCTGGGTGGTGGTGACAGTGCCGCGGAGCCGGAAGGCTCCATAGTCGGTGAGCAGGCAGCGCGCGGTACGCAGATGCGCGCGGGTCCAGTCGAGCACGTCAACGGGCTGGTGCTCGGTCTTCACGGTCACGGTCGCGGGCTGCCAGGGGCCGGTCCCCTGCTGGTGCAGGGACGGGCCGGCGAGGGCGATCCTGGTGGCGTGGTCTTGGCTCATTGTCTCTCCCGCTGGTGGGTGCGCCGATAGAGTCGGGTCTCCTACTGTGGCTCGGCGAGCAAGGCCATCGCCGGGCCCGGACCGGTGCCGTATGTCCTCTTCCGATGTCTGTGAGGTCTGCCGTGTCGTCCGCCACGCCCCGCGAACTCGCCGATCTGCCCTACGCCAGCTACCTGGAGCCGCTGCGCGGCGACCTGGAGCAAGAGGGCGATTACAACACCGTCCACGCCGACGGGACGGTCTTTGAGGACGCTGAGGCCGGCAACGCAGGGTTCACCGAGTCTGTGTTCTCGTCGGTGACGTTCACCGGGGGTCGGATGCAGCGCGCCCGGTTCCATGACGTGTGGCTCCACACCGTGCGCTGGGTGGGCACCGACCTGGCCGAGACGAGCTGGCTGGATGCCGAGGTCGTCTCGGGCGCACTGGCCGGGGTGGCGGCGTTCAGCGCGGAGCTGCGCCGGGTGAGGTTCTTCGACTGCAAGTTCGACTCGGTCAACTGGCGCACCGCCACCCTGCAGGAGGTGCAGTTCGTGGGCTGCCTGCTGCGGGGGGTTGACTTCGGCGGCGCCAGGCTCACGGACGTGACCTTTCCCGGCTCGACCCTGGAGGGGGTGCGGCTGAGCAAGGCCCAGTTGAAGAAGGTGGACCTGCGGGGCGCTGCGGCGCTGGGGATCGCCGAAGGGATCGAGGCGCTCAAGGGCGCCACCATTGACCACGGGCAGCTGCTGGACCTGGCGCCGCTGTTCGCCCAGGCGCTTGGTGTCATCGTCAAGGACCGCTGAGACCTGCCGCTGGTGATCATGCGTACTGCAGCAAGGAGTGCACCGCGTGGAGCACGCGGTTGACGTTGGGCAGGTGGTACTCCTCCAGCAGGGGCGGGGGGTAGGGGGCGTCCAGGCCCGTGACGCGTCCGATCGGCGCTTGGAGGTGGTAGAAGCAGGCTTCGGTGAGTCGTGCGGCGAGTTCGGCGCCGTAGCCTCCGAAGCCGGGCGCCTCGTGGACGACCACCGCCCGTCCGGTCCGGTGAATGCTGCCCGTTAGGGTGTGCTCGTCGAGGGGGACGAGGGTGCGCAGGTCGATGACCTCCAGGTCCCAGCCGGCCGCTGTGCCTTGGGCGGCGGCTTGGAGGGCGACGTTGACGGTGGGGCCGTAGGCGATAAGCGTGGCGGTGCGGCCAGGGCGGCGGATGGCGGCCTGCCCGAAGGGGCCGGTGCGCCGCGGCAGGGGGGTGTCGTCCTTGTGCCAGTACAGGCGCTTGGGTTCGAGGAAGATCACGGGGTCGGGGTGGTCGATGGCCTCACGCAGCAGCGAGTAGGCGTCGGCGACGGTGGAGGGCGTGGCGACGGTCAGGCCCGGTGTGTGGGTGTAGTACGCCTCGGAGGAGTCGCTGTGGTGCTCAACCGCTCCGATGCCACCGCCGTAGGGGATGCGGATGACCAGGGGTAGGGTGACGCGGCCGCTCGTGCGGTTGCGCATCTTGGCGACGTGGCTCGTGATCTGCTCGAAGGCGGGGTAGGCGAACGCGTCGAACTGGATCTCCACCACGGGCAGGAGGCCGTTCATCGCCATGCCTACCGCGCAGCCGACGATGCCGGACTCCGACAGCGGGGTGTCGAAACACCGCTTGGGTCCGAAGGTGGCGGCCAGGCCGTCGGTGACGCGGAAGACCCCGCCGTTCGTACCGACGTCGAGGCCGAAGGTGATGACGCGGCCGTCGTCGGCCATCGCGTCCCGCAGCGCCTGGTTCAGTGCGCCGGCGAGGCTAGCCATCGCTGTCTTCCTCCAGGGCCAGGCGCGCGGTCTGGGCGAGCAGGTGGCCGGGCGGTTGCGTGTAGACGTGGGCGGTGATCTCGGCGGGGTCCGGCACGAAGGTCTCCTGAGCGTGGAGCCGGAGTTTGCGGACCTCTGCTTCTGCCGTGCAGGCGGCGTCCTGAGTGGTCGCCGGTGTGAGCAGGCCGTGGTCGTGGAGGTAGGCGGCGTACCGATCGAGGGGGTCCTTCTGCTTCCAGGGGTCGGCTTCGGCCGCAGTGCGGTAGCGGGTGGAGTCGTCGGAGTTGGTGTGCGGGCCGATTCGGTAGGTGACGGCTTCGACGAGTGCCGGCCCGGCCCCGGCGCGGGCCCGTTCGACTGCGGCGCGCGTGGTCATCAAGACGGCGAGCACGTCGTTGCCGTCGACGCGCTCGGCCGGGATGCCATAGCCGATGCCCTTGTGCGCGAAGCTCGGGGCCGCGCTCTGCAGGTGGGCAGGGGTGCTGATCGCGTAGCCGTTGTTCTGTACCAGGAAGACGACGGGGGCCTGGTGGGCGGCGGCGAAGGTGCAGGCAGCGTGGAAGTCGCCTTCGCTGGTGGCCCCCTCACCCAGCAGGACCAGTGCGATGGTGCCATCGCCGTGGTGGCGGGCAGCGTGTGCGAAACCGACCGCGTGCGGTGCGTGGGTGGCAAGAGGCGTGCACAGCGGGGCGGTGCGCTGCTCGTAGGGGTCGTAGCCGAGGTGACGGCGGCCGAGCGGACCGGCGAGGACGTCGGCTGGGTCGGCCCCGCGGCTGATGACCGCGATGGAGTCGCGGTAGGTCGGGAACAGCCAGTCCGAGCGCCTGAGCGCGGCGGCGGCGCCGATCTGGCAGGCTTCCTGGCCGCGGGCGGCGGGGTAGACGGCCATCAGGCCCTGCTTGGCCATGGCTGTCGCGGCGTCCTCAACCGCCCGGCCGACCACCATCATCCGGTACAGGCGCAGCAGTTCCTCCCCGTCGGGTAGGCGGCCGAGGCTGATGGTCGAGCCGGGAGCGGGCCGGTCGGACAGGACCTGGCGCAGTTGCGCGGGCAGCAGGCCGGTGAACGGTGCGGTCGTGGGGAGGGTGTCGGCGGTCACCGGTACTCCCCACTGGGAGTGTTGCGGTAAATCCGAAGGTCCAGGCGCGGGCGGTGGGTGCCGATGACCCTGGGGTTGCGGGTGACGGTGACGCTGGCGGCCGCGCCGAGTTCGTAAGCGCGGCGGAGCGCGGCCTGCTGCAGCACCCGGGACAGGCGCAGCCCCCGATACGGCTCGGGGACCGCTCCCCAGGTCTGGAAGGCGGTCTGGTTCTTGACGGTGAGCGCTGAGGCGGCGGCCGGCTCGCCAGGGGTGCCGCGGTGGAGGGTGATCAGCTCGGTGTGCGCATCGGCCTCCTGGAGCTGGGTGAGGACCTTCTCGGGTGCGGTGCACGTGTCGGGGAAGCAGGCGGTGACCAGGTGGAGGAACTTCTCTTCGGCTTCGCTGTCGCCAAGGGGGGTGACACACAGGGTGGAGGCGTCGTCCGGGGTGACCTCGACGGGTCCGGACTCCTCCACGATCACGTGGAGGGGATGCTCGTCGGCGTGCCAGCCGCTGGGCAGTTCGACGGGGGCGGGCATGGTGGTGACCGGGACGAGCAGGCAGGCCGTCGGCGTGGCGTCGGCCCACTGCTGGTCCCAGAAGGCGCGGGCGGTGGCGAATTCACGGTGCCCGGGCGTATGGGAGGCGAGGTGGATGACGGGTGAGAAGCTCGGGGAGGGCCAGCCGTTGACGGTGTAGGCGCGCAGCGTGCCGTCGGCGAGGTCGGTGATGTTCTGGGCCAGGACGGCGAAGCCGTCCAGCGCGGTGGCGAGCAGATCCATGACAAACAGCTCCTTCACGTGCGTCAGCGAGGCAAGCGGGTGCCGGCGCCGCAGGCGAGGGCGGTGGCATGGACGCGGGCGGCCAGCGCGATGTCGTGGACACCCATCCCGAACGGGTTGATCACGATCCGGTCCCTGGGGCCGATCGGCCGCAGGTAGGCGCTGTCGAGGAGCGTGCCGATATCGGTGTCCGCCTGCCGTCCGCCTGGGGGCGGGGTGTGGCCGGGGCCGGTGACACGGCCAGCGTGGGCGAGACGCCCGAGCAGCCGGGTGGTGTCCTCGGCGACCAGCGTCCAGTCGTCGACGATCAGGTGGTCGCACCCGAGCAACAGGGCCTCGGTGGCGTCGTCGAGGGAGACGTTGATGAACACCGCGCCCTCGGCCAGCCACATGATCTGCACGTATCCGCTGGTGGTCGTGGTGGCGGCGATGACGACCTCACCGGCGCGCACGGCCATCTCCGCCCGGTCGGCGACCACGATCTGGGCGCCGGGCAGGAGCCGGCTGGCGTACCGGGAGAACTCTTGCCCGCGCGCCGGGTCGGCGTCGTAGACAGTGACCGTTTCAAGCCCGGTCCGGGGGGCGAGCAGTTCCAGGTGCGTGCGTGCCTGGCGACCGCCGCCGAGCAGGCCCACGTGCCGCACCGTGGACAGGTCACGGACGGCGCGAAGCGCGACAAGGGAGACGGCCGCGGTACGCAGCGCGCTGAGGTGGGCGCCCTCCATGATGCAGACGGGGACTGCCGTATCGGGGTGGGCCAGGATGATCAGGCCGTGGGCGCGGGGCAAGCCGCGGTCGGGGTTGCCGATGCACGCGTTGATGACTTTGCAGCCGTAGGTGCTGGTGTGCCAGGCCGGGAGCGTGAGGCTGCGGGCGGCGGTGCCGTCGCTCGCCGTCCAACGCAGCGCGGCCTCCGGGGTGATCCCGGCCTGGCCGGCGCGCACGGCGAGAAAGGCGTTGGTGACCGCCTCGAGTGGGTCGATCCGAAGGCACAGCTCGGTAACGTGTGCGGCGTCGAGGTACAGCAGGGTGTCGGGGGTCGTCATCGGTCGGATTCCCTCTCCGGGTAGAGACGGTGCAGGGCGGCCAAGGCAGGCACAGTCACCGGGTCGCAGGGGGTGAGGCGCGGCGGCCCGGGAGCGTAGATCGTGGCCTGGTAGCGGTCGCCGCCGTCCGGGCATAGGCACGCGATGTCCCTGACACGCCGGCTGCGGGCGGCTGCGGCCACGGCGGCGAGGACGGCCGCGCCGGCTGATCCGCCGAGCGCAATCCCCGTGCAGTCGTGGATGATCCGGCAGGCCAGCGCGGCGTCGGAGTCGGTCACGTACGCGAGGTGGTCGTAGTGCCGCGGGGTGAGGAAGGTGGAGCGCAGTCCGGAGCCGAAGCCAGGCAGTTTGCCCGGCCTGGGGGCGGCCTTGCGGCCGGTGGCGGCGGACCCGACGGCGTCCACGGCCCAGACCAGCACCTCGGGCGCGTGTGCGCGGGCGTAGGCGGCGACGCCGGCCAGGGTCCCGCCGGTGGACACGGGCGCGACCACTGCGTCTGGGTGGGCCAGCTGGCCGTGGTGGAGGAAGGCCGGGCCGGTGGTGTGGGCGTGCACGGCGGGCCCCGCCGGGTTGTTGTACTGGTCGGTCCATACCGCCCAGGGGTTGGTTGCCAGGAACTCGCGGACGGTCTGGATGCGGGCGGTGACCGCGTGCGCGGCATCCGGGGCCTTCACGTGGATCAGTTCGGCGCCCAGGTCGGCCATGCGGCTCAGGCTGAACGCAGGGGTGGTGTCGTCGACGACGAGGGTGCAGCGGTAGCCGCGCTCGGCGCACAGCCCGGCCAGGGCGATGCCGAGGTTCCCGGAGGTGGATTCGATGACCTGCCCGCCCAGGCACAGGCGGCCTGCCTCCTCCAGCGCGCCGAGCAGGGCGTGGGCGGTGCGGGCCTTGACCGACCCGTAGCGGTTCTCGCCCTCCAGGTACAGCCGCAGCCGCACCGTCTGGCCCGCGACCGGCAGGTGCAGCAGTCTTACCGCACTGGCCGCTGGAGCGGCCAGTGCGTCGTGGGTGTGGGCGGGTAGGGGTGCTGGTGTCATGCCAGCCCTCCCGTCAGGACGGTGTCGTCCAGCATCATCGGCGCCCCGTCGAATCCGGCCTGCACCAGGTGCTGGTAGACCGCGGTCGTCTGGGCGGGGGCCGGTTCGCCGAGCACCGGCGGCATGTGGCCGTTCAGGGCGGGCAGTGCGGCGGTCAGGCAGCCCATCACTGCGTGCGGAGTGGGCCGGTATCCGCGCAGCGAGGTGAGCACGTCGGCGAGGAGCGGGTCGGTCGGCAGCCAGCGGACCTCGCGAACAGGCTCGGGCCACTCAAGGACGCCGCCCTCGCTGATGTACAGCTCTGCGGTCCGGGCACGGGCGATGGCGGCGGTGGTGTCGAACAGGTGAGGGGCGGAGTCGTCGATGACGATCGTGCCGGGGGCGAGATGTTCGACCTCCAGGAGTCCGGTGGCGTTGGCCGCACCCACTATCACGCCCGCGCTGGCCACCTGACCCGTTACCTCCTCCGGCGAGGCGGTCACCGCCGTGAGCGGCCCGCCGTACCCCGCGCCCCGTACGGCTTGCACGGTGGCGTGAAGGCGGTGTTCTGCGGTTGGAGACTCCACGAGGGTCAGGCAGGCCGGATGGCCGAGGACGGTGAGCAGCAGCTCGGTGGCGGCGCGGCCGATCGAACCTAGGCCGATGACGGCTACATGCCGCCTCCTCATATCGGTGCCAATGGTGCGCAGGGCGCGTGCGAGGTTGAGGACAACGGCGGCCGTGGTCACGTCGTGTCCGGTCGTCACCTCAGTCGCGAGCGGCGGCAGAGCGGTGCCGTACTTGCTGGCTGCGGGGATGAGCCCAGTCAGCACGGTGCGCGCCGCACCGTAGCGATGTGCGTGTTCGGCGGCCTGGGCGATGAGGCCGGCCAGTCGGTCGGGAGCGGTAAAGATGTCGTCGCCGACGAGGGGCAGCAGGTAGTGGCCGACCATGCCGAGCGGTGTGCACACGACGCGGCGCAGTACGGGCGCCCCGCCGAGGCGATCCAGGACGTCTTGAGCCTGGTGGCCGGCGCGGGCGAGCGCTGCGGGGGTGAGGTAGCCGACCGCGGCCCCATCCAGGCATCCGCCGGGCACGAGTTCCAGGAGCTTGTCGGGATCGTCCAGAGCGGCGGTGACGACCCCGGCGACCGCCGCCGGCATCCGCCCAACGGCGAGAGTGGGGCCGTTGTCGGGCGGGGCGAGGTGGGCGATGAGGTCGGCGAACCGCGGGGTGTGGAGCAGGTCGGCCACGGTGACCGTACGGCCGAGGCGGGCGCTGATGCGGGCGGTGAGGCGGACGCTGTCCAGGGACGAGCCGCCTTCGGCGAAGAAGTCACTGTCCGGAGTCGGTGTGCGCCCGGTGATCTGCGCCCATTCCTCGGCGCAGATCACCGCGACGCGGCGGTGCGTTCCCTTCCCGCCGGGTGGCGGCGCAGCCGTGAGGGCGGGGGTGAAGTGTGCGGTGGCCAGGGCGTTGCGGTCAAGCTTGCCGTGCGCGGTCAGCGGCATCTGCTCGGCGAGGGTGATCTCATCGGGCAGCATCCACGCGGGCACGTGCGCCGCAAGGTAGGCCCGCAGCTCGGGGCCATCCACGGCGTGTCTGGCGCGGGGGACGACGACGGCGCGCAGGCGTCCGCCGCGCTCGCGCAGGACGGTGGCGGCGGTCTCCTTGACCGCTGGGTGCGTGCGCAGGTGGGTCTCGATGTCGCCGAGTTCGATCCGGCGGCCGCGGACCTTCACCTCTGCGTCCATGCGTCCCAGCCACAGCAGTTCACCGTTCTCGGTGAACCGAACGCGGTCACCAGTGCGGTAGGCGACGACCTGGTGTTGCTGGTCGCGCAGGAACCGGCCGGGCTCGTCGCCGGGTTCGAGGTAGCCGAGCCCGAGGCAGGAGCCGGTGACGCGGAGTTCGCCCTCGACGCCGAGTGGCACTGGCTGCCCCTGCTCGTCGGTGACCCGGCAGACGATGTTCGGGATCGGTCGGCCGATGGGCACCGCGCCGGTGATACCAGGGTCGTCGATCACCTGGTGGGTGATGTCGTCTGCGCATTCGGTGGGCCCGTAGGCGTTGATGATCGGTGCGCCGCCCGCGCGGAGCCAGCGGCGGCACACCTCGGCCGAGACGGCCTCGCCGGTCACCATCAGCCAGGTGAGTTCGCCGCGGGGACGGGGCCAGGGCCGCACGGCGCCGCACTCGATGGCGTCGAGGAGTGCGGCCAGGTGGCTCGGCACGGTCTCGAAAAGCCGCACGCCGCGCTCGTCGAGCGCATCAAACAGGCGGGCCGGGTTCAGCAGGAGGGTGTCGTCGAGGACGACGACACGGCCGCCACGCATCCACGTCGCGGCGAACTGCCAGATCGACACGTCAAACGACGCGGGCGCTGACTGGCCCACTACGCAGGTCTGGTCCAGGCCGAGCAAGTCGGTTTTGGCCCACCAGTGGTTGACCATCGCCGCCGGTCCGACCCGCGCGCCTTTGGGGTGGCCGGTGGAGCCGGAGGTGAACAGCACGTAAGCGGCCTCGGCCAGCTGCTGCTGCCCGAGCTCCGGCACCGGCTCGGCGGGCAGCGCCTCCAGAGACAGTCGCCTCACCCCCTCGGGCAGCAGCGTGGTATCGATGCTGGTGTCGCGGGGGTCGAGGTAGACCAGCCGCAGCCCGGCCTGGTCGGTCATGTGGGATAGCCGCTCGGCCGGAAGGTCAGGCGCCAGGGCCACGTAGGTGCCGCCAGCCCGCCAGATGCCCAGCACCGCAGCCCAGTAACGGGCAGACCGGGACGCCATCACCCCCACTACCGGATGCGCCTCGTCGGCGTGCTTCCTGATGTTGTGGGCGTAGTGGCGACTGAGCGCGGCCAGTTCGGCATAGGTGTAGGACTCGGAGCCGTCCTCGATGGCCACCGCGCCTGGGCGGTCTGCGGCGTGCTCGTCGACTACGCGGGCGAGGGACAGCTCCTCGGGCCAGGTGCGTACCGGCCCCCGGCCAACCTCGTCCAGCCGCGCAAGTTCCGCTACGGGCAGCCGGTCGGACTCGACGGGTGCGTCGACGTCCCGGGCCGCGGCGCGGGCGGCGTGCACCAGGCAGTCCAGGAAGCGTCGCGCATCCGCCACGGTGACGGCCGGGGACCGGTGGTCGACCGACAGCCGCAGGCGGCGGCCGGCCGGATCCAGCGAGCACTGCACCGTCAGGTCCAGATACGTCTGGTCCAGCGCCGTGACCTGACGCAGCCGCAGCGCCCGGCCGGGGTCGTCGAACAGGTCGCGGTAGCGGTGGAATTCGGTGTAGTTGAACACGCAGCTCGGCTCAAAGCCCGGCACCAGCGAGCGCAGTCGCGCGTAGGGGGTGCGGCGGTAGCGCCACGAGGACCGCTCGGCAGCCACCACCTGGCCCACCAGGTCCCGCCAAGTCGTATCGGGACCGATCTCGACTGCGGCGGGCAGCATGTTCAGGAACAGCCCGACCATGTCCTCCGCGCCCGAATCTTCCAGCCGGCCGTTGACCATTACCACCGACCCGCTGCGGGCGCTGCCGGTGAACAGAGCCACGGTGCGCATGTGAACCGCCCACATCAGCGTGCGCAGCGACGCCCCCAGTCGGCCCGCCGCCGCGCGGAGTCCGGACAGGTTCGCCTCGTCGAAGTAGTGGTCCCACCGGTGCCAAGTCGTCGGCTCCTCCTCGCTACCGGGTGCCAGTGCCAAGCGCCACACCGTCTCCTGCTCCTCCAGCAGGGTCCGCCAGTGGTCGAGCGCCTCCTGGTCGGCCGCAGCCGCGGCCTCCAGCGCCACGAACCTCCCGTACGACAGCGCGGGTCGGCTGTCCAGGAGCTGGACGGTCGCGGGCGGCGGCGTACCGGCGCGGGCGGCGGCGAACGTTTCGTAGGTGTCGAGAATGTCCCGGCCGAGCACGGCCACGCTCCAGCCGTCCAGGAAGGGCTCGACGATGGAGAACACCGCCTGGCTGGGTGTGAAGCGGTGCAGGTGGAAGGCGAACAGGGGCGGGGTGTCCCAGGCGAAGGGGCGTGTGCGGATCTTCGCCACCCACCGCTCCCACGCCGTGCGCTGCTGTGTCTCGCCCAGTGCACCAAGGTCGTGCTCGATCAGCTTCAGCTCCACGGGCTGAAGGACGAGCTGCTGCGGCCCGGACGGGTCGCTCAGGTCTAGGGCGGAGCGGAGAAACTCGTGCCAGCCGGCCACGACGGTCAGGGCTTGGCGCAGCAGAGCTGGATCAACCGGACCGTCGAGCTCATAGGAGGTGAGGTAGGTCAGATAGTCGTCACTGGCCTGCCGGTGATAGACGAGGCCCAGCTGCGCCTGGGACAACGGGAACCGCGCCATGACCCGGTGCCCGTTCCACACCACCGACCCGGCCGGCGCGGCCGATTCCACCTGCGCGGAAGCATCTGGCTCCCAGGTGGGCGCGGGCCGCAGCCGGGCGGCCAGCGCTGCCAGGGTCCGGGCCTCGAATACGTCGGCGACCTCCAACACCGCGCCGCGGCGGCGTAGCACCCCGACCAGGCGCAGCGCAGTGATGGAGTCCAGGCCCAGGTGGAACAGATCGACGTCCGCCGGGACCTCTGCCTCGCCCAGCACGTCGCGGACCGCCGACGCCAAAAGCTCTGCGGCCTCGCCCGTCACGGTGCGGCCGGTGGCGGCGGGTAGGTCGCGGCCGGGCAGCCTGCTGAGCTGGGTGCGGTCCAGCTTGCCGCTCTCCGAGTACGGCAGCGCCTCCACCACCGTGAACACCGACGGAATGAGGGCGGCCGCAAGATGGTGGGCGACGTGGCCGCGCAGGTCCGCCGCCGTGAGCTCTGCTCCATCGCGAGGTACGACGAACGCCCGCAGGCGGCGCGGTCCCGCCTCCTCGCCGCAGTAGGCGGCTGCGGCAGCCAGGTCCGGGTGACCGGCCAAGATCGCGTCGATCTCCTCCAGCTCCACCCGCTGTCCGTTGATCTTCACCTGGTCGTCGGCCCGGCCGAGGAACTCCAGCACCCCGCCGGAGCGCCACCGCACCAGGTCACCGGTGCGGTAGATGCGATGCCCACTGTCTGGGTTCACCCCGAACCGGCCCTCGTCCTGCGTGCCGTCGCCCACGTAGCCCAGGGCCACCTGTACGCCCTCGATGACCAGCTCACCGGGCGCCCCGAGGGAGACTTCACGGCCGTCCTCGTCGCAGATGCGCACCGTAGTGTTGTCGACCGGGCGGCCGATCGGCACGAACGCCCTCCCGTCGCCGGGCCAGTAGGTGAAGCAGGTGACATCGATCGACGCCTCCGTCGGCCCGTAAAGGTTGTGCAGCCCGGCCCCGAGCTGGGCGTGCGCGCGGCGGGCCAGCGTTAGCGGCAGGCGCTCGCCGCTCGTGAAGACCCGTTTCAGCGCGGGCAAGCGGCGCCCGGCCGCGGTGTCGAGGAAGGCGGCGAGCATGGCGGGCACGAAGTGGACCGTGTCCACGGCGTAGCGGTCGAGCACATCGCACAGGTACGCCGGATCCGCGTGTCGGCCGTGCTGTGCAGTGACCAGCGTCGCGCCGGTCATCGGCGGCCACAGCAGCTCCCACAGGCAGACGTCGAAGCTGAGCGGGGTCTTGGCCAGCACCACGTTGCCTGGGCCGATCGGGTGGGCGCGCTGCATCCACGCCAGCCGGTTGATGATGCCGGGGTGGGAGACCGCGACGCCCTTGGGGCGGCCGGTCGAGCCTGAGGTGTACATCACGTACGCCGCATCGGCCGCCGCGCCGTCGCGAGTCAGCGGAACGGGCTCCGGACGATCGGTCAGCACGGTGACCTGCAATGTTTGGTCCAGCACCCGGAGGGTGTCGGGGCTTTCGGCCGGGCCGGGTTCGATGATCAGATGGGCGCGGCTGTCGGCGAGCATGAACTCGGCGCGGGCCGGGGGCAGGTCCGGGTCGAGAAGCAACAGCACGCTGCCAGCGCGCAGCACGCCATGGACGGCGGCGATCAGCGTACCTCCGCGGGGCAGACGCACGGCGACCGCAAGGCCGGCACCGGCACCCAGACCGGTGAGGTGCTCGGCCACCGCCAGGCTCGCGGCCGCGAGCTGTGCGTAGGTCACGGCGTTGGCGCCGGTGGGGGTGTGGTCGATGACGGCGATGCGGCTGGGCTCCCTGGCGGCGCAGGCGAAGAAGGGGTCCTCGACCCGGCCATCGCGTTGCCGCAGCTGTCGTCCACAGGCCTTTCCCCTGCTGCTGGCACTGCGGCCCAGCATTGCGGCTGTCTGGTCGAGGTCGGCGGTGGCGGCGTCGGTCACCATGGCGGCGACGAGGTCGGCGAACCATTCGCGTTCGGTGCGATCCACGGTGTTCGCGCGATACTCGAAGGCCAACGCCAGGCGCCCTTCGTGGGCGGCGACATGGATGCTCAGGTCGAACTTGGCCGTACCGTTGGCCACCAGGTAGGGCCGCCAGCGCAGTCCGTCGGCCTGGAGAAAAGGGGGCCGGAAGTGGGTGAGCAGACCGGTCGGGTGCATTTGATTGACGACGGTCACCGAGGTGCCGCCCGGCGTGACTGTGGCGGCGAAGGGGGCGTCGGTCTCACCCCAGTCCGCGTGCACCGCCGCTTGGAGCAGTTCGCCGCCGGCGTCGGTCAGCAGGCCTGCGACCGTGTCGCCGCGGGTGACCGACAGCCTCACCGGCAGGGCACGGACCCGGTAGCTGGCCTCGGTGTCCTCGGCCGGCGGGCGGTGGCTGAACGGCACCCGCACCGCCAGGTCCCGCTCGCCGCTGAACCGGGCCAGCGCCACCCCGAGGCCAGCCATCACCACCGCGAACGGGCTCACCCTGGTCTCTCGGGCGCGCGCGGCGACGTCGTTGACGGTGACCTTCAGGACTCGCCGCACAAGCACTCCGGCGTCGTCAGCCGCACGCGCCCGGTTGCGGCCGCGGGGCAGCAGCGCCTTGGATTCCGCCAGTTCCAGGCGGGGGGCGAAGAACGCGGCTGCCTCGACCGGGCTGACCAGAGGCTGGTAAGGCAGCACCTCACGCTCGGCCGGTTTCGCGGCCATTCCGTCGGCGAGTTCCCGGTAGGTGGCGATCATCTCATCGACGAGGAGACGCAGGCCCAGCCCGTCGCAGGCGCAGTGGTGGAGGGTGATCTGCAGCAGCGCCCCGGCCTGCTGGAGGCTCCACAGCACCAGGCGGTGCAGCACCTCGCCGGGCAGGAACGGGCGGCGGGCCTCGGCCCGCACCCAGGAGGCACCCGGGCCTTTGGCCCACTCCCGCACATCTTGTGCGGTGACGGGGACGGTTCGCCAGCGCGGCTCAACGCTCGCTCGGTGCCAGGCGAGCCGTTCACCCGCCTCGACGACGGTCGAGTGGAGGGTGCGGTGCCGGGCGATCACCGCAGCGACTGCGGTCTGGAGCAGTTCGGCGTCGAGACGGCCTTCGATCTCCACGGCCGCGCAGATGTTGTAGGCGCAGGTGAGGGGATGTAGCTGCTGGTAGCGCCATAAGACCGCCTCGGCCTCCGTCAGGACAACCGGAGCAGCGGGCGTGGGCGTGTGGGGCGCGGTACTGGTCACGGGAATACCCATCTGAGGAGGTGACGGGAAGAGAGCAGGACCGTGTCACCGGGGCTATCCGGTGGTCCGGCGCGCGACGCGATCGACGAAGTCCTCCACACTCGCGGCGGTGTTGAGGTCGCCGAAGGGAACGCGGATGCCGAGGGTCTTGTGGATCGCGCCGAGAAGGCGCAGCCCGGACAGCGAGTCGCCGCCGGCCTCGGCGAACGTCCCGCTCGTGCCGTCGGGGAGGATGCCCAGCCACAGCTTCCGGACGTGTTCGCGCACGTCCACCTCCGGTGCGTCGGCGTCGTCAGTGGTCGGCATCGAGGCCCCCTGCTGTGCGGTCGTCGGTCTGATGGCGGGCGGCAAGTTGCCGGTAGTCGGTCTTGCCGTTGGGCAGCAGCGGCCAGTCGGTCGTCACGGTGATCTCGGCGGGCACCATGTGGCCAGGCAGGCGCTGCCTCAGCCACGAGATCAGCCGCCCGGGGTCGGGCTCGCGTGTCTCGGGGGCGGGCTCGACCGTGCAGATCAGACCGCGTTCGGTGGCGGCCACGACGGCGGCTCGTCGTACCTGGTCGTGGGCGAGGAGTTGCTGTTCGACACTCTCGGCTGTCACCCGTATCCCGCGGACCTTGAGCACGCGGTCGCCGCGGCCATGCCACACCAGCCCGGCCGCGATCTCCTCGGCGCGGTCGCCGGTCTCAAGCCGCCGCACCGCGCATGCCGATCCCGCAGTGGTCCCACGGCTGAGAGGGCCGAGGGCCACGGCGCGGCCGGTGACGACGATCTGCCCGGACCCGGCACAGCTCGGGCCGTCATCGGCGAGGGCCACCGAGACCATAACGTGGTCCAGCGCGGTGCCGATCGGTACCGCAGCGTCCTCGGGTTCGCTGCCGGTGACCTCGTAGGCGGTAACGATGCCGGTGGTTTCGGTGCAGCCGTACATGTTCCACAGCCGGGCGTGCGGGGCGAGCCGCCGGGTGCGGTTCGCCAGCGGCACGTCCAGAGACTCGCTGGCGAACAGCACGCGGCGCACCCCGGCTAGCATCCGGCACGCATCGCTCTCCGGCAGCGCGTCCAAAAACGCCCTCCAAAAAGACGGCGTCACATCCAGATGCGACACCCGCTCCGCCTGGATCAGATCGGCGAGCTCCCAGGGCGTGCGCACCTGCCCGTCGGTGGGAACCACCACAGTCGCCCCCACAGCGAGCGGCAGCAGCAGTTGCCGAACCGAGGACGAGAAGCCCAATGGTGCTACCCCCAGGCACCGGTCCCCGGCGCCCAGTCCGACGCGGCCAGGCAGCGCCCGGGCGTACTCACCCAGACCGGCATGCCCCAGCAGGACACCCTTGGGTGCTCCAGTGGATCCAGAGGTGAACATGCCATACGCCCCGCCACACAGATCGACGGCGGGCAGCGACGTGCCGCAACGACCGCGCGAGAGCAGCGAAGCTGCTTCGATGACACAGGCTCGCATAGTGGGCACACGACCGGCGGCTGCCCGGTCGACGATGACGGTGCCGACATCCGCCGCCTGGACCATCGCCTCCAGTAGAACGTCCGGATAGAGTGGGTCCAGCGGAAGGTAGACCGCGCCGGATCGCATGATGCCGAGGATGAGTGCTGGCGCCAGGTACGACCGGCCGGAGGCGACGCCTACGACGCCCCCGGGCGCCATGCCTACGGTCAGCAGCTGCGTGGCGACCACATCGACCATAGCCTGTAGCTCGCCGTAACTCAGGGCCGCGGCTCCGATGACCGCTGGCTGTTCGCTGTACGCCCCAGCTGCCCACCGGACCAGATCTGGCAAGGTCTCCAGGTCCGAAGGGGCCTGATCAGGTAAGAGCTCGACGTACCGTCCGGGAATGGCGGGCTGCATCGCTACACCCCTTCTGCATGGGGATCGGTGAGGCGTGCCGACTGGCGAGCCGGAAGCTGCTTCTTTTCCTGCTCGCGGGCGCGGCGATTCGCGGCTCTGTGGGAGAGCGTGACCGCTCCGCGTCATGGACCCAACGCCGATACGGCTTACCGCCGGCACAGTCGATCAGGCCACATTGGCCTCATCGAGTGGTCGGCTCGCGTTACCGTGGGTAAAACGCATGTGACGCCGACGGCAGGGACGACGCGTATGGTCGAGGAGCAGCGAGTCGATCGGGTCTGTCCGGCATGCCGCATCACACGGCTGAGCCGCTACAACCACGACCCGCTGTGCGGACCCTGCTTGGCCGCCGCCCGTGAGGCCACCGGAGCGGCACCAGTGTGGATCTGGGATTCAGCGCCCCTGCGCCAGGCCCTGGCCCGCGCCGACATGGCTGCGGTGCTGGCGATCCTGCGCGGTGCCACCGGAATGAGCCAGCTGGACTTCGGGGCACTACTGGGCTGGTCGCAGTCGGTGGTGACCAAGGTCGAACGACGCAAACGTGACACCTTCCACGACATCCGGGAGATTCTCCGGATCGCCGACCTGCTCGGCATGCCACGCCAGGTTCTTCTGCCGCTGATCATCGGTCGCGCAGATGCCAAGTTGGAAAGCGACCAACAGCCCGCTTTCTGGGGAGATGTCGTGGCAATGAACGCAACACCTGACCGCCGACACTTCATGATGACCTCTAGCCTGGCGATGAGCACCATGCTGATGCACATGGCGCTCCCGCCCAAGCGGATCGACCAAGGCCATGTGCGATACCTGCGGGCTAGCCTGGAACGGCTGCGTCGCGCCGACGGCGCGATCGGCGGCGCCGCTCTGCTGCCTCATGCCACCGCCCTGTTCGCCCGCGCCCGGGCCATGCTGGACGAATACGACTACGCCGAGCACACCGGACGGGATTTGCTGGCGGTCACCGCCGACCTCGGAGAGGTCGGCGGCTGGCTCGCTTACGACTCCGGTGACCAGCACCTGGCACGATCGCTGTATGCCGAGGCCGCGCTGCTGGCCGCGAGCGTCGGCGACAACTCTCTGCTGGTGCACATCTACCTCGACATGGCCCAGCAGGCCACCCACCTGGCCCGCATCACCGGACGGCGCGGCAGTGCCCGCGAGGCGCTGCGCCTGGCTGACCGCGCCGCCCAGGTCGCCCGCCATATCCCCTCCCCGGCCCTGCACACGCTGATCTGGCTGCGCCAGGCACTGGCCTACGCCCAACTCGGCGACGCAGCCGCCTTCCACGCCGCCATCGGCCGCGCCCGCAACGAAGCCGACCGTGGCCCCCACGACAGCGACCAAAACTGGACCGCGTTCGTCACCCATTCGGAAATCGCTGGGTATGAAGCGATGGGCAGCCTGCGGCTCTGCTCTCCCGACACCGCAGCAAGGCTGTACCAGGCCGTGCTCACCGACTCCAGTCGTTCACCCCGCGACCTGGCCTACTACCAGGCCCGGCTCGCCGCCGCCCTGGCCACTGCCGGCGACAGCCACAGCGCCCTTACCCAAGGCATGACGATCCTGGGCGAGCTGGGCGGCAAACTCACCTCCGTGCGAGTCCTCAACGAGCTGCGCCCCCTTCTGCATACCCCCGGAGCCCAAAGCGAGGAGTTCCGCCAGCGGTTCGACGTCGCGGCCCGCAAGCTGACTCCTGCCGCTGCATGACAAGAAAGGCGACGACATGCCCCCCGCCCAGGTGACCTTCCGCCAGATGGACGCCGCCGAAGCCCGCCGACATCGCGACCTGGTCGCCGACATCCACCGCGACGCCTACGCGGACCGCATCGCCGCCGGAGAGGAGTTCGACAGCGAACAAGCGTTCATGACCCGCTTCGAGGCCTACACCAGCCGCCACGGGTTCGACCTGATCCTTGCCTACTGCGACGACACCCCGGTCGGTCAGATCTGGGGCTGGCCCCTCCCCGTGCAGAACAGGTGGTGGGAAGGCCTGGAATCCGAACCCGAACCCGGCTTCACCCGCGAGGATGGCAGCCGCACCTTCGCCCTGTCGGAGATCATGGTGCGGCCTGCGTGGCGGGGCCAGGGCATTGCCCACGCCTTGCACGACACGCTCCTGGCCGACCGCACCGAACAGCGCGCCACTCTGCTCGTCCGCCCTGACAACACCATTGCCTACACGGCCTATACCCGATGGGGCTGGCGCAAAGCCGCCCGGCTGCGCCCCGGCTGGTCCGGCGCACCGCTCATGGACGTGCTCATCCTGCCGTTTCCGCTCAGGTCCTAAGGGCCCGTGCCCGACCCCACTCAGGTGTTTTCAGCGCGGGTCCTGGACAGATCTGCCGAACTCCACAAACGAAGGCGCTCCGACACCCAGCTCAGACGGGCAGGTTCCAGCGGGGGCCGTCGGGGTCGCCGAGCCATACCCACTGACTCGTCCGGCCGACGGTGAGTCCGAACCCCGACTGGTGGGGGGAACCGGCTTGCTGCCACAGATCGATCGCGTCTTCCACTGCGTCCCAGAGCCGCAACGGGCCGTGCTGGCGTACCGTCCAGCCGCCGGATTCGGCTTTGCTCGTGCTGGCCTGTGAGCCGGTGGCGACGTCCAGCAGGATCATGTCGTCGCCAGCGCCCATCAGCCCTGCCGACGGCGCGGCGAGCTGGGCGACGAAGCGGCCGGTCCAGTCGTTGATGATGTTCGGGTCGATCCTGGTCTCTCGCTCGCCCCCGATGCCGAGCAGGTAGGTCGCTCGCGGCGGCTGTCCGTGGGGGCGGGCATTCATGAAGGAGACGTTGTAGGGATGGAATCGCCCTGAGGCGGTCCCGTCGTCGGCGAGAGTGATGTGCGCGAGGGCGTTGCCGTTCATCCAGCCCCACATGGGGGTGGTGATGGTGCCGCCGTCACGGACCTGCCACATCCAGGCCGGAGGGATGAAGCGCACCGAGCAGGTCGCGATCAGCCGGTCGTACTCGGCGTTCTTGTCGTAGCCATCCAGCCCGTCGCCGACGGCCAGAGCCGGCGAGTAGCCACATGCCTCGATCGCCTGGCGGGCGCGGGGCGCGACGTTCAGGTCATATTCGATGGAGGTCACGGCCTCACCGCCTAGCCGGTGGCACATCAACGAGGTGGAATAGCCGGTGCCGGTACCGATCTCCAGCACTTTGTCGCCGTCGCCGATCTGTGCCGCCTCCAGCATGCGGACCACCAGACCGGGGAACGACGAAGAGGAGGTCGGACTGCCATACAGGGGGCCCGGTGCTGCCTCAGCTAGGACGCCGTCGACCTGGGTCACCCAGGTCTCGTCGGTGTAGACCAGGCGTAGCCAGTCGGCCCAGTCCATCTGGTCGCGCCGTACGGGCTCCCATGCCGTCCCCCGCTCGTCTCCCTCGGTGGCCCGGTAGACCGCCTCGCCGAGGAACACCTCACGGGGCACCTCCTCGATCGCCGCCCGCCACCGGGGATCGGTGAGCGCTCCGTCTTCGATGAGCTTGTGGGCCAGCGCCGCGCGCTGAGGGGCGGACTCGGTGGGGATGGTCATACGCGATCCTTTGCGGCTTGGAGGTGGTCGGCGATAGCGGCGGCGATGCGGGCGGGGATCGGATCGGGAAACCAGGCCCACTGGCCGTTGGGGTTGCACTCCAGAAAGATCCATTCGCCGTCTGGGGCCACGGCGAAGTCGAAAGCTCCGAAGATCAGCCCGAAACGGTCGAGATAGGCGCGTATCGCCCTGGCCATCGGTGGCGGGGTTTCGATGGGCGTATAGGAAAGATCGGGGTAATGCTGGCGCCAGTCCAATCCGGAGGCGCCGTCGATCCGGACAGGGAAAACCTCCTTCCCTACCACGGTGACCCGCACGTCAGCGATCTTATCAACCCGCCTTTGGAACAGGTGCGCGGCGCCGCTGATGGACGAATTCATCTCCTCTGGGGAGACCGTCTGCGTCCACACGTTCCGGGGCGCGTCGTCTGGGCCGATGTATTCCGACGCCCACAACGGCTTATAAACGATCGGCCCGGATTCAGCGAACGTCCGTGCGCTTTCGGGATTGTTGGTGATCAGGGTAGGCGGGATGGTGAGACCGCACGCGGCTGCGGTTGCGAGCTGCACGGGCTTGTGCTCGGCGTCGCGGATTCGCCAGGGGTGATTGAGGTAGAGCGCGCCGGGAAGTGTGGCCAGCACGCCGCCCAAGCCGAAACGCGACTGGTCGGCGGTCCACCGCCCGGTCTGCTCGTCCAGGTACGGTGAGCGCCGGTAGGGCGTCGGCTTACGCCAGTACACCGATCGCACACTGGCAAGTTCCAGCATGCGTGTCGCGGTGGTGAGCGAGCCGGACATGCCGTCTGCTCCGAAACGGGTCTCCAAGCCGGAATCGCCGGGGAAATCTGCTCCTGGGTCGAACCGCACGACCGGGATGTCCCGATCGTGCAGCTCGGCCAGCACCAGATCGGCCGTCGGATCATCCAGGCAGGTGACCGTCAGCACTGGTGATTGCAAGGATCAGTCCGGCGTGTAGTCGGTCGTCGAGTCGGGTTTGGGCGGAGGCGGTGGCTTGCCGTCTCCTCCGTCCGGTCCCGACTGCACCTGCGTCGCGGACGGCTTGGCCTTGTTGGTCCCGTGCTTTCCGGCCTCGATGATCTGGCCGGTCGGGTCCACCCAGTTGCCCGTCTGCGTGACAGGGTCCAACACGACCCGATAGTCGGGAACCGTTTCGGGCGGCGGATACGGGGCCATGCGAGAGATACCCCACGGTATCACCGGTAAATCCATCTCGTTCCCCTTCCACGGCTATCGCCGTCTAGTCTCCAGGTGTTTGAAAGGCTACGGATTTTGCTGGGCGATGTCCATAGCTACCCGCCTTGAAAATATTTGAGATATAGCACCCAGTCATCCTTCTTTTAAAGCGTATTTGGCATGACAAAACACCGTTCTCGGTGGCGTTATAAAACTCGTGGAATTCCTGCTCGTGATGGTCGGGGCGGTGGCACGGGTTGGGGGGTAAGTCACCGCACCACCGCCCAGCTTGAGGGGCGGAAGCGGTCCGCAGGCCGAAGGTCACCCAGGCGGAAGCCGGATCACCTCACAGTCCGGCCACACGCGCTCATCGTCCAAGCTGCGCACCCAGGCCAGCCGCGTTGAGGGGAGATCGGGCAACCGGGTCAAGGAGCCGATGCCCCGCCTGCCGTAGTGGAAGCGGTGTCGCAGAGGTCAGGGCCTTCGTAGTCAGCTGCCAGTGCCGCCTTTCGATGTCTGCCGGAGCTGAGGGAGCGGCAGGCCGGTCGACGAGCAGTTCTGCCGGGGGCACGGTGGCGCGAACCACCTGGTCGGCCAAGGCCGGGCACACCGCCAGGGCGAGCTCGGCGCATCTGGGCTGCAGTCGCCGGATCCGCCCAAACCACGCATGCATGGTGAGTCCCACATGGCGGAGGTCCCGCCGGGGATCTTTCCTGGTAGGACCTTCGCTCTACTGGGAGTGGATGTAGATCGTGTCGAAGACCTCGGCGAGCTTGGTGAGGTCCTGCGTCACTCCCTTCTCGGGGTCGCCGGCGTCGAAGGTGACCGCGAGCCTGCCGAGCCCCTTGCGGGCCTGGAGCGCCTTCCACAGGCTGTTGGTCTTGAGCCCCTGGTCGAGGATGCGCCAGACCGCGCCGTCCCAGTCCTGCTTGTGCGTCCACAGCATGACGGTCTGCACGCCCGCCTGCAGCGGCAGGTCCACGCGCAGCTTGGCCGCGGCCTCCGCCTGGGCGGAGCTGAGGTTGCTCGCGCCGCTGTGTGCCAGGCCGACCTCCCGGGCGCCGATGTGCACGCGGGTGTCCCAGCCGCGGGCCCGCACCGTGATCCACTGGTTGCGCAGCGCCTTGTCCGGAGTGATCTTCCACGTGGCGTACTCGCTGGCGAACAGGCCGCTGGACAGGTTGACGTGGTCGACGTCGCCGGTGAGCACGTACTTCTCGACGTTGGCCCGGGTGATCAGCGGGTACTT
>NZ_JBFAGG010000024.1:0-106030 GCF_040653595.1 Sphaerisporangium sp. NPDC051011
ACTAACTGTCCTTGATCAACAGCCAGTGTTACGGGGCTGCGGGCTCTCGCCTATCAGGCCACGCCCACGAACTTCCCCCTCAAGATCGAAGAGCCGGTTTGAGGATGTTGCAGCACAAGTGAATGCAGAAAATTGGTTCGCGGCTGCCGCCAATCTCGCGTTCATATTCAGTGTGTATCCGCGGCATGTTGCTACGGTGCATCTTGAATTGTGGGATGAAGCTCCGGATGATGACGGGGTAGAGTGGCATAAGAACATCATCGCTAGGATGCTACTTAGTTCGGGTAGAATACAGCTTGCAGAAACCTCGGGTCGGCCATCCCATCTGATTCTGGATCTACAGGCGGGTCTCCAAGAATGGCATGTGCGAGCGAGTTTCAGATCGGTCGCTACACATTCCGGGAGCTTGTCCAGCCCATCTGAACTCGAAGAGTACAAAGTGCAGTTCTGGCGCCTGTAGCAGCGCCCCCGCTAGAAGCTTCTCCGATGAGTCCTGCGAGAATCTTATGCCTGGCGACGTAGCGCTCGTACGCGTACGTGATCCTGGACCCGATGGATTTCGATTACCTTGAAGTCGATCGGGATGAGGGTCCAGTCCTCGGCAGCGCCAGACGAAGGGCCGTTGTCAGGGAGGTAGGCGAAGATTTCGTCGATCAGCCCCGCGGCAGCAAGCCTCTCCATCAGCGGGTTGCTTCGGCCTGCGAGCAGCAGAGAGCGGACACCACCGGCATAAAGGGATTTGAGCAAGTCCGCCGAGCCAAGGTCCACGGCGTGGGGTGGCAAAGCGAATGTGTCCGTACCGTGGCCACCTCTGATGCCCTCCTCGAAACGGCCGTCAGGAAAAAGCACCGCGTCGTAGCCACGCCGGACCCGGTCGAGATGCGGTATCTCATCGGAATTCGATCCGGATACCAGGTACGTCCACGTGACGGCGGGCGTGCCTGTTCTCAGAGCGGTGAGCCATGGCCCCAGAACGACACCGGCCTCCTCCGCCAACACGCCCGTCTCGACCTCCACTCCGGCCTTGCGCAGCTCGGCCACGCCACCGCTGCCGCGAGACGTGGGGTCGATCAAAGCGACCACCACACGCGAGACGCCGGCATTGATCAGCAGTTCGCGGCAGGCTGGAGCACGCCCCACGTGGTTGCAGGGTTCAAGAGTGACGACAGCGGTCGCACCACGGGCGGAGGCACCAGCAGCACGCAGGGCGTTGCCCTCGGCGTGCGCGTCGCCCTTCTTCTGGTGGTATCCCTCACCCACGAGCCGACCTTGACGATTGAGGATGACGCACCCCACGGGAGGATTCGGGCTGGCCGTCCCCAGCCCATGAGCGGAAAGCGCGATCGCCCGGCGCATGGCCTGAATTTCAGTGGAGGTAGCCATCAGACCGTGGAGGGCTCGGTCAGTGCCGTGTGGAGGTCGGCGACCGCAGGCAGCGAGCGGTAGAAACCGAGCGTCCTGTCAACCGACCCGACCACTTTCAGGATCCTTGTCGAGCCGGTGCCTTGGGCTATCCCCAGGGCCTCATTCGCGGTAACGGCCGCCTGCTCGGGCTCTCGTGCCACCGCGTACGCCTCCGCCAACCGGGCGATGGCCATTCCGCGGTCTCGGAGATACACCTGTGGGAGAGCCGGAAGAGCCGTCTGGTAGACGGCGATGGCCCGGGCCGGCTGCTTCAGCCGGAACCAGCAGTGCGCTCTCTGGATCTCGATATAGGCATGCGTGCAGAAGGAGCCGTGCCCGCTTCGCGCATCGCCGTCATCGCTGACCGAAGCCGCCCAAGTCTGCGCCTCATCCAGCAAGGTCTGGCATCGCACTTCCTCCGCGTCCAACGCATATCCCTGTGCCTGTTGCTGGACGATGGCTGCGCGCATCGGCGCGGGAAGCTCCATGCTCAGCCGCCCGGCGGCACCCGCGAGCCCAATGGCGTTCCCGGCGTGGCCCTCGGCCACGGCGAGTTGGCTACGGCGGAACATCGTCCAAGCCAGCATCAAATGATCGTCGATCTCGCTCGCCCACACCGTGGCTCGGTCGGTCCACCGCTGTGCCTGATCGATCTCACCGGCATCCTCATAGAGCCAGGCCGCAGATTCGGCGTACTGGGCGGCCAGCCTCAGCACGTCAGCACGATCCTTACCACGTGTCGGGCCGAGAAGAGTCTCCAGGAGAGATATCTGTGTGCGTACGGACGCGAGGGTGTACCGGGGACCGAGAAGGTTGTCGAGCTTGACGAGCGAATGCCACTGCTCACGTAGATGTTCCATGAGCTCGCCGAATTGAGCGCTGCTTAGGGCTGGCAGGCCGGCGACCACTTCGTCAGCGCACCGCTCGGAACCTGATGCACCTCCCCCATCGAAGTCGTCACTGAACAATTCGGCCGCATCCACCCCCAGCGCACGGGCGTACAACATCGGGTACGGGTGGCGCGGGGAATACTTCCCCGCCTCCCAGTTTCGTATCGACCGAAGGAGGGATGCCCGCTCGGGCATGCTGACGTTGACCTCGCCGGCTGCTTCCGCGATCGCCTTGGCAAGATCTTTTTGCGACCAGCCCAGTCTGAGCCGCTGATTCTGAGCCGTGCGGCCAGGGGAGAGCGCTCGGGCATGAACACACCTTGAGGTCCGGGATCACCTTCCTCTAGTTTCCCCCATCGCCCTCTGGTGTGGAGTGGTTACGCAGAGTTGAGATGGGAGGCGTCCAGAAGGCGGAACCCGTAGGCGCCGTCAACGCCGTACGGGTTCCTTGATCAGGAAGGTCCTCCTGACCCGTGCAAAAGGCTAGACCTATTCAAATCCGATGGCAGGCCGTCCGGCGGCGCCTCGGCCTGTGCGCGTCGTCCCCGACGGCTCCTGCTCACCCAGCGATGGTCCTCATGCTCACCGATCCCCGCATGACCAGGAGCACACATCCCCTCTCAGCCGTCGCGCCGGGCTACCCGCCGCGCTGCGTTGGCGAGCATCTGGTATCGGACCGGACGTACATGTATGGGGTCCCGGCGTGAGCCGGGTGGCAGGGCGGCATGTGCCGGGTACTCCGGTCGGTGAGGTGCTTCCCGGGCGGTGGGACGAGGACAAGAGGGCGGCGGCTGCTCAGCTCGATCAGTTGGAACCGGGGTGGCATGTGATGTATGGGGTGTGGAGCCGCCGGTTCTACGCCATCGCCGCGTGGTACTCCGAGCCACTGATCGTCGATGCGCGCGACGCCGTCGATTTGCGTGCGCAGATGCGGGAGGCCGAGGTGGGTGCGATGCCGTCGCAGTCTGGCGCGGGACCATCGACGGGCTCACGGCAGTCCTGGGCGGCATGAGCCACACCTGGGCGCGTTAGACGCGCGGTGGGCCTGAGCCATCAAGACCAGGCCCGCCGCGTTACCGATACCAGCCGACGCCATGTGTCGCTCATTCGCGTGGTCGGCACAGAAAACTTAGAAGGAAGGCGCCCATGCCCTCAGCTCAGGGGCTCACCAGCGGTGATGTCACGGCGCTGGTGGTCGCCGGCTTGTTCACCGTCGTGTGTCTGGTGCTGGCCTGGCTGGAATACCGGGACGAGCCGGACGGCCCTCAAGGCGACCGCCATCATGACGACCAAAGGGTCTGACGAGGCCATTTTGGCCTTATGAACAGCGGAACACGACTTCAACGTGGGGTCATAAAGAGTGCCGAAGCAGCGGCAGCCCTCGAAAAACACAGCCCGAGCGGAGCGAGGCCCGTTCCCACGAGGCCAGCGGGGCCTCTTTCCGCAGGCGGAGCGAGGACCCTTCGGGGGCAGCGAGTGATCAACGGAAGACCCCTGAACCCCGTCTTGGAGTAGAGCAGATGATCACGATTCCTGGCAGGCTGCACTCGGCCGCCTGGGACATTCCCTACGACCTGGCGGCGGTGTGCGGCGTCCGGCATCGGGTCCAGGAGGCCCTCACCTCCTGGGGTCTCGCAGAACTCGCCGATGACGTCGTGCTGGTGGCCGGGGAGCTTCTCGGCAATGCCGTCGCGCACGGCGGGCCACCGATCCGGCTTTCCCTGTGGCGGACACGCGGTGCGCTGTGCCTACGCGTCACCGATCACGGCACGGGACGTCCTCGGCAACTCGACGTGGGGCTGGATGCCGTCCGTGGGCGCGGACTCGCGATCGTGGAGGCCCTGGCCGGCGAGTTCGGCATCATCTCCCGGGACGGACGGCCCGGCACGGTCGTGTGGGCCAAATGGGCGGTGAAGCATGACCTCGCCTTCGACCGCGCGTCGGTTCCAGAGCAACGGCAGCCCTAAACACAGTCCGAGCGGAGCGAGGACATCGCCAGGAGCGAGGGCCGTTCCAGGGCTGGGCGGGGTGACAGAGTGCGGCAACGGCCCGCGCACACCGTGATCCGGTCGGCGCGGGCCATGGCCCGGACCACCTACCCGCAGGCGCTCGCCGCCGTCGCACACCAACTCGAAACCGGCAGGGGTGTCGGCGCGGCGCGGTGTAGAAGACGCGCTGGATTTACCGGCCGAACTTCAGACGCAGGACACTCGACGGCGAGGTCCCCTCGCGGACGCGGTGAACGTCGCGCTCGCGGCCGACTATCGCACCGACGCTGTCTTGACGCTGGACCGGCGCGATTTTCGCGCTGTGCGTCCACTCACCCCGGACAAGGCCTTCCGGCTACTGCCGGATGATCTGTAGCCGACGCGTCCAGCCGCGGCGCTGACGGAGCCCCTGCGGTCCCGCCCCCGCCAGTGATCAGATCGCGATCTACTTCAGCGAGGCCGGCAACCACGCCGCCTTCGGTCTTGGAACGACCGTGCCAGGAGGTGTCACGCTTGGGGAAGGGGCGATCGCCGAGTAGTCGGTGTTGTATGCGGCGAGCACACCGTCGTCGTTCACGGAGTCGATTGCCGTCGCGGACGGGTCCATCTGATCCGCCAGGGCAATCACGTCCTCCTTGTACGGCATTGACACCGCGGAGCCCAAGCCCGCGGACGCCAGCGATCGCCTGCGCGAGATCGGTGGGGGCGAGGGCCTTGTGATCCGGTTGAGCCCGAGCTCCTCGTAGAGACGGTTATGGGAGCGCGTGCCGTTGTTGCTCGGTTGCGCGGACAGCGAGATGCACAGCGTCATGTCCTTGTTCAGCATCATTACCACATCAGGCTACCCAATCGGATCTCCTTTTCATTGCCGATTGGTGACGTCGGTGCAGGCCACGGCGAACAGGTCGTGAAGGTTCGAGACCCTCGGCGTGATGGGCGTGAGAGTCGTGGGAACGTCGAGGAGGCAATTTGCCTCGATTATCCTGGAAGGACCCCATGCACGCCCCTCTTTCGCCTGCGCCCCTCGAACCCAGAGGCAGGCGCTGGCGCCGTGCCGCCGGCCGCCCGGCCGCCGCACTGCTCGCCGTCTCCACGATCGTCGGTACCCTGCTCGGCGCTGTTCCCGCGTCCGCGGTCGCCGGTCCCATCGACCTGAACATCGCCTCCTCAACTCCTCCGAAGCCGGCCGTCGGCGGGGTGAGCGAGCTGAACGTGCTGAGCTTCAACCTCTGGAACGGCGCCTCGGGGATCCCGAACGGCCCCGGTGAGGTCGCCAAGATCATCCAGCAGACCGATACCGACGTCGCCTTCCTCCCGGAGAAGAACAACGCACCGGCGCAGATCGCCGCGATCCTCGGCTACCAGCAGCTGACCGCGACGGACACGGGCATCATCTCCCGCTACCCGATCCTCGCGAGCACCACGGTCGGCGGGCGCTGGACCAAGGCGATCCTCGATGTGAACGGCACCGAGGTCGCCGTCTACGGAGGACACCTCGAGTACCGCTGGTACTCCGAGTATCTCCCGCGCGCCTACGGCCCCGGCGCCGTCGGCAACTGGCCTCAGGCCTGGAAGGGCTGGGGTGAGCTCCCCGCCCCGGTCACCGATGTGAAGACGATCCTCGACATGAACGCCCAGTCCGGTCGTATCCAGAGCGCCGAGCAGGTGCTCGCCGATGCGGCGATCGAGCAGGAGAAGGGCCGTCCGGTCCTCGTCGGCGGCGACTTCAACGAACCCTCGGTCCAGGACTGGACCGAGGCGACCAAGGACCTCTTCGACCACCGCGGCACCGTCGTGCCCTGGCAGACCACCAAGACCCTGCTCGACGGCGGGCTGCTGGACTCCTTCCGCGTCGAGCACCCGGACCCGGTGCGCAACCCCGGCATCACGTGGCCGGCCTACAACCCGATCGCGCAGACCACCTGGGCCCCGAAGGCCGACGAGCGCGACCGGATCGACTACATCTTCTACGCGCCCGGCGACAACATCGCGCTGACCTCCTCACAGCTGGTCGGCCCGCAGAAGACGGTCGTGCGCAACGTGGGTGTCGCCGACGACAGCGACGACGTGATCTTCACGCCGGACGCCGTCTGGCCGAGCGATCACAAGGCCGTCCTCAGCACCTTCCGCATCTGCGCCGACGGCTGCACGGCGCCGAACATGAGCCCCGAGAAGATCGCGGTCTCCGGTAAGCACGTCGCGGGCGGCCAGGTCGAGATCCACGGATCCGGCTTCATGCCCAATGACAAGGTGTCCTTCCAGCTGGACACCACGCCGGTCCCGCTCGGCACCGCCACCGCCGACGCGAAGGGCAAGGTCAGCCTCGTCGTGACGATCCCCGCCTCGACGCTTCCCGGCACCCACACGGTGGTCGCGACGGTGCACGGCAAGGCCGTCGCCAGCAAGGCCTTCCGCGTCGTGCGGTGATCTCCGCGTAACCTCCTCGCGCCGTCGCGCAGCGGCCGCCGGTCTCGGCTGCGCGGCGGCGCGATCGTCATTCCCCGAGAAGCGCCGGCGAGCGGCCGCGATTGCCATTGCCGGCGATACAGATCGGGTGGGCGACGGGATAGCGAGGACATCGCCAGGAGCGAGGGCCGTTTCCAGGCTCCGCGGGGTGACGGAGTCAGGCGGGGCGGAGGCGGTATAGCTGGTCGGCGGCTTCCATGCAGGACATGCCCAGTTCGAACGAGCTGAACAGGTGCAGGCTTTCGGGCGTCTCGATTTCCAGCAGGCTCCATCGCATGCCGTACCGCGTGTTCTCGGCGACCCGGATGTTGGTGATCTCGGGCCACAGGATGCGGCGGCGCCGGGCGAGGCCGGTCACCACCGTGAGCCCCTGGTCGTCGGCCGCCAGCCGCACCGGGGCCACCACGTCGTACAGGGCGAACCCGCCGAGCAGCAGGGCCCCGCCCACGCAGAGGATCATGCCGCGGATGTCGCCGGAGACGAACCCGAGCACGCAGAACGCGGCGGCGGCGGTCCACTTCAGTGCGGTGAAATCACGCCGGACCCGCCACTGCCGGGCCTGCCGGGATATGCCGGTCATAACCCGTACGCTACCGTCCGCCCTGCTCGCTCGCGTGTGGTGTGTCCAGACCGGACAACGCTCTTCCTCGGCGATCTCGCGTATGTCGCGCGGCTCCACGTACGGCACCTCGCCCGGCAGGACGGCGTAGCAGGTCGGCGCGGCGCCTCCCATGCCCACCGCGCCCGGGGTCAGGATGCCTGGAGGGCCGGGGCGCGGCGGCGGGACGGGCGCCAGGTGGTGACCATGGCCAGGGCCAGCAGCACTTCGGCGGCGTCCCCGCCGTAGTACATGAGCTCCGCCGCGCCGCGCAACTCGCGCCCGGGGGCGGTGAGGCCGGTGAGCAGCCCGGCGTACATGAGCTGCGCCACCGTCGCGTGCGCGGCCACGGCCACGCCGAGGACGACCAGGCGGTGCGGCACCGAGGGACGGCGCGGCGCAGGGTCGGGGCCCGCCATGGCCCAGGCGAACAGGCACCCGGCGAGCAGGAAGTGGGCGTGCAGCAGGTGGCAGAGGGCCGGGTCCCCGGTCACCAGTCCGTACAGCGGCGTGCAGTACAGGGCGGCCATGCCGCCGACGCTGAGGACGAGCGCCACCCAGGGTCCGGTGAGGACGTGCGCGGCCCGGCTCGCGAGTGCCCGGCCCAGGGCCCGCCTGCCCGGGGGCGGGAGCGTCCGCAGGAGCAGCGTCACCGGCGCCCCGAGCACCAGGCCGACGGGGGCCAGCATGCCGATCAGCAGGTGCTGGAGCATGTGCCCGCGCAGGTCGTGCCCGAGTGCGGCCACCGGGGGCGACAGCCCCGCCGCGAGCAGCGCCGCGCCGGTCGCGAAGGCCGCCGTGCGCCACCCGCTCCAGCCGCGCGCCTCGCGCCGCCGGGCCGAGGCCGCCAGGAGGTAGACGGCGAGGAGCGCCGCCACCGCGCACGCGGACGCCCACGTCCCGCCGTCGTGCGTCCCGTGCACGGTCAGGCCCCGAACGCGGTGGACGACGCCGACACGCGCGCGTTGTCGCACAGGCCGACCGGCGCGGCGCCGCGCTGGAGCAGCCACCCTCCCGCCACCAGCAGGGCACCGAAGATCAGGAACCCGGCGTCCCACCAGCCCTGGTACGGCCCCGTGCGAACGTGGTGGATGCCCAGGATCTGATGGTCGACGATGCCTTCGACCAGGTTGAACAGCCCCCAGCCGACCAGCCCCCACCCCCACAGCACCCGCGACCGCCAGACCCGGCCGCGCGAGTGGGTGACGCGCGAGTACAGCAGGCCGAGGCCGGCCAGCACGGCGAGCCAGGTGACGACGTGGAACAGCCCGTCCCACAGGGTGTTCATCCGCAGGCCGGGGAGGGTGTCGGGCGAGTAGTACCGCACCCCGATGTTGTCTGCGTCCGTGCTGCTCAGCATGTGGTGCCACTGGAGCACCTGGTGCAGCAGGATGCCGTCGACGAAGCCGCCGAGCCCCACGCCGAGGACGATCCCGGGAAGGGCGACCCCCTTCCGTGCGGCGCCGTTCGCGGACGGCCTGTGCGCCATCGTGACCCCCTGTCCCCGAGGCGGGGCGACCGGAGCCGTCCGTCCCCCCGCAGGTGATCTCTGCCCTGATCTGACGACGCGCATGCGGACCGTGATCATCTGCGCATCGGTCACGTAAACCACAGATCACCCAAAGGCGTCATAGGTCATGCGGCTGACCGGTTCGCACAATCGTCTCCATCCGAAACGGCCCGGCCGCCTGCCTTGTCCGTCGGCCCCGGGCATCGGCAGGGGATCCGATCCCGTACCCCAACGCGCCGGGCGTGAGAGGCCCGGCCGGCGAACGACGAGCACTGACCGCAGCGAACGACATCGGCTGCGCTGATCTCTAAGGACACATCGCATGACTGAACTGACGCCCGACTCCCCTCACGCCGCCCCGGCGCGCGAAGGACGGCCGAGAAGGCGGGTGCCCGGCGCTCGAGTGTGCGCCGCGGCCGTCGCCACGGTGCTGGCCACCGTGACCGCCGCCGCGGCGACGCTGGGTCCCGTCGGGCCGGCCGCGGCCGCCGTCGGCACCTCGTACGCGTGGGGGCAGGGTGGATACGGGCAGTTGGGCAACGGCTCGACGACGGTCTACAACTCCTCCCCGGTCGCTGTGACCCCGCTGAGCCACGTGACCCAGGTCGCGGGCGGCGCCTACCACAGTCTGGCGCTGCGCTCGGACGGCACCGTGTGGGCGTGGGGGGACAACGGCAAGGGAGAGCTGGGCAACGGGACGACGACGGCGAGCCCGTCACCCGTGCAGGTGAACGCCCTGAGCGGCATCGTGAAGATCGCCGCGGGCTACCATGACAGCCTGGCGTTGCGCGCGGACGGCACGGTGTGGGCCTGGGGCGAGAACACCTACGGTGAGCTGGGCGACGGCACCACCACCAACCGCACCACCCCTGTGAAGGTGCCCGGGTTGACCGGAGTGACCCAGATCGCCACGGGCGGCTACCACAGCCTCGCGGTACGCTCGGACGGCAGCGTGGTGGCGTGGGGTCGCAACGGCTACGGTGAGCTGGGCGACGGCACCACCAGCGACCGAACGACCCCCGTGCAGGTGACCGGGTTGACCGGAGTCACCCAGATCGCGAGCGGCTACTACCACAGCATCGCGCTGCGCTCGGACGGCACCATCGCGGCCTGGGGCTACAACGGTGACGGTGAGCTCGGCGACGGCACCACCGCCAACCGCACCACCCCCGTGGAGGTCACGGGGGTGACCGGTGCGACCCAGATCGCCGCCGGCGCTCGCCACGGCCTCGCGGTGCGCTCGAACAGCACCATGGTGGCCTGGGGCTACAACGCCAATGGGCAGCTCGGCGACGGCACCACCGCCAACCGCACCACCCCCGTGCAGGTGACCGGGTTGAACGGGGTGACCCGGATCGCCGGCGGCGGCTACCACAGCCTCGCGCTGCGCTCGGACGGCAGCATGGTCGCCTGGGGCTACAACTACTACGGGCAACTCGGCGACGGCACCTTCACCAACCGCACCACCCCGTGGGCCTTGCCTGGGCTGAACTGGGTGGCTCAGATCTCGGCCGGGGACTACCACTCGGTGGTGACAACGCAATAGGCGGCACCGACCTCCCGTCAAGGACGGGGCCTGCGGCCCGGCCAGGGTCAGTGCTGCCCGGGCCAGGGCCGATAAGGCACGCCGGAATACAGATGATTCGGCGCGGTACGATCACCGTGGTGGCTTCGCCGAGCGCGGCGGCCGGTGAAGCCGGTGAAGGAGGTCACCCGTGCCTTCCCGCGGCCGTCGGCCCAGCATCGGAAGGGTCGCCGAGCTGGCCGGGGTCAGCGCGTCGACCGTCTCCCACACGCTCAACGGGCACCGGCCGGTGTCGGCCGCGACCCGCAAACGCGTCCTCGACGCCATCGAGCAGCTCGGGTACCGTCCGAACGTCCTGGCCCGGGGCCTGCGCACGGCCAGGAGCCAGACCATCGGCCTGATCATCCCGGACATCACCAACCCGTTCTATCCGATGCTCGCGCGCGGCGTGCAGGACGTCCTCGGCCCGGCCGGGTACCACGAGATCATCACCAACACCGACGGCGAGCGCGAGCTGGAGCGTTTCGCGCTGGAGCAGATGATCGCCCGGCAGGTCGACGGCATCGCCTTCGCCGTCTTCCACACCCACGCCGGCGACCTGCGGCCCGCCATCGACATGGGCATCCCGGTGGTGCGTCTCGGCGGCAGGCTCGTCCAGCCGGGGGTGGATCTCGTGCACAGCGACGACGAGGGCGGCGCGGCCGAGGCGACCGGATACCTGCTCGACCAGGGCTACGACCGCATCGGTTTCGTCTGCGGCCCCCAGGCCGATGGCCCGGCGGCCGAACGGGTCACCGGCCACCTCGCGACGCTGGCCCGCCGCGGGTTCAGGCCCGAGCCGGGCCTCATCGTGCACACGCACTTCAGCCGCGCGGGCGGCACGGCGGGCACGCTGCGCCTGCTCGACCTGCCGCGGCCGCCGCGCGCGGTGCTGTGCGCGAACGACGTCATGGCGATCGGCGCGCTGGACGCGGCCCGGCGGCGCGGGCTCGACGTGCCCGGCGACCTCGCCATCATGGGGTTCGACGACATCGAGGCGGCGACGCTCGTCTCGCCTCAGCTCACGACGATGGCGAACCCGGCGAGGAGGATCGGCCAGGCCTGCGGGCGCATCCTGCTCGACCGGCTGTCGGGCGCGATCACGGGCCCGTCGTCGGAGACGATCGTCCCCGCGCGCCTGGTACGCCGCCAGTCCGCCTGACCGGCCCCGAACGGAGAGAGCGCCACAAGCGCCGGCCTATCCGATCCAGACGCTCTTCACGTCGCAGAACTCCCGGATTCCCTGGACGGACAGTTCGCGGCCGTAGCCGGAGCGCTTCACGCCGCCGAAGGGCAGCTCGGGGTACGACCTGACCATGCCGTTGACGAAGACCAGTCCCGCGTCCAGCTCGCCGGCGAAGTACTCCTGCTCGGCCGGGTCGGTGGTCCAGACGCCGGCGCCGAGACCGAACCGCGTCGCGTTGGCCAGGGCGATCGCCTCGGCGGCGTCGTTCACGCGGTAGAGCTGGGCGACCGGCCCGAACACCTCCTCCTCGAACATGCGCATGCCGGGACGGATGCCGGTGAGGACGGTCGGCTCGAAGTACCAGCCGGTCCGGGACGGCGTCACGCCCCCGCACAGGACGTGGGCGCCCCGCCCGGCGGCGTCGGCGACCAGGCGCTCGACGTCGTCGCGGCCCCGCTGCGTGGCGAGCGGCCCGACGTCGGTGGCCTCGTCCATCGGGTCGCCGAGGCGCAGCGCCCGCATGCCCTCCACGAACCGCTCGGTGAACTCGTCGTACACCTGGTCGTGGACGATGAACCGCTTCGCGGCGATGCAGGACTGCCCGTTGTTCTGGACGCGCGCGGTCACCCCGGTCCCGGCCGCCGCGGCGACGTCGGCGGACGGCATCACGACATAGGGGTCGGATCCGCCCAGTTCAAGCACGGTCTTCTTGACCTCGCCGCCCGCGACGGACGCCACCGACGCGCCCGCGGCCTCCGAGCCGGTCAGCGTGGCCGCGACCACCCGCGCGTCCCGGAGCACGTCCTCGACGCGGCCGGACTCGATCAGCAGGGTCTGGAAGCAGCCGGCGGGGAAGCCCGCGCGGGCGAACAGCTCGCCCAGGTACAGCGCGGTCTGCGGCACGTTGGAGGCGTGCTTCAGCAGCCCCACGTTGCCCGCCATCAGGGCGGGCGCGGCGAATCGGATCACCTGCCAGCACGGGAAGTTCCACGGCATGACCGCCAGCACCGGCCCGAGCGGCCGGTACCGGACCTCGGCGCGCCGGGCGTTCACGGCGGCCGCGTCGGCGGGCTCCGGCGCCAGGAACTCCTCGGCGTGCTCGGCGTAGAACCGCATGCCCTGGACGCATTTGGCCGTCTCCGCCCGTGCCTGGGCCAGCGGTTTGCCCATCTCGGTGGTCATGAGCCGCGCGAGTTGCTCGGTCTCCTCGTCCATCAGGCGGGCGGCGCTCAGCATCCATTCCGCGCGCCGCGCGAAGCCGGTCGAGCGGTACCGCTCGAACTCGGCCGCAGCGAGCGCGAGCCGCCGGTCCAGCTCGCGGTCGTCCATCGGCTCGAAGGTCTTCAGCGTCTCCCCCGTCGCGGGGTTGATCGTCGCGATCGCCATTGGTGCCCCCCGGAACCCGGCGAAGTGGTCCTGGTTCCAGTATCTGCCCCCTGACCTGCGCGGATGCAGGGCAGGGCAGGCGCGGCGGCCGGTCGGCGTCCCGGGCCGGGGCTAGAGGCGGATCTCGTACTCCGGCGAGCGGCGGCGCCCCGGCTGGCCGGACTCGGCGCCCCGGCCGACCTTGCGGATATAGCCGGCCGACTCCAGCAGGTCCAGCGCGGGGACCATCGCGGCGACGGTCTTGAAGCGCCGCGCGAGGCGGCGGAACACCTCCCGCCTGCGGAAACGCTCGGCCCCCATCCTGCGCACGCATTCCAGGACGGCGCGGGCGTCCTCGGGCAGGGCCTCGTCCGAGGGCGGCTGGGGGGCCGCCGCGCTGATCGTGCTGATCTGCATGCGGGAGGCGCTCTCGTTCCTGACGCGGGAGATCTCCAGGATGAGATCGTCCAGGTCCACGAGCATGCGCGTGGCGGCGCGGAAGCGCTCGAAGTCATCCTGGATCAGCAGCAGCCGCTGTGCTTCCTCTCGCATGGCTGAATAATGTCATTTTTGGCATTTGTGTCAACACCGTGTGGACTGGCTCATGCCGCGCCCTCAGCGTCCTCGCCGCCCGTGAGCGCGTAGGAGAGCGCGCTTTCCAGCTCCAGCTCCCGCCCTCGGGTGACGGCGTCCCGGAACCTCCGCTCCCCGAGGGCCTTCCTCGCCCGCGCCTCGGCCTGCTCGCCGGCCCCGTTCGGGTGGGGCAGGCCGAGGCGGACGCCGAAGGAGCGCTCGACCAGGTCGCCGATGCCGAGCAGCCGGGCCGCGCGCTCCATGTCGCCGAGACCCGCCGCCGTCCCGGCCAGGCCCTTGACCGCCGCCGCCATGCCGAAGCTGTCGTGCAGCACCCGCTTGGCGCGCAGGGACGCGTGGGCGTAGCGGTCGGCCGTCCGCATGTCCCCCCGGTCGATCTCGATCAGGGTGCGCACCAAGTCGCCGGAGGACCGCAGCCAGATGTCCCCGTAGGCGTCGCACAGCCGCCGCTGCCGGCGCAGGCACGCCAGCGCCTGCTCGTGCCTGCCGAGACGGCGCAGCACGTACGCCTCCCCGAGCAGCGCGTACGCCACGCCCGCCCCCGGGTCGCCGCCCTGCTCGTGCGCGCGGCGCGCCCGCTCGTACATCGGCAGCACCTCGTTGAGGTACCCCCAGTGCAGGCCGGTGTTGGCGCAGCAGATCGTCCCCCATCCGGCCGCCGCGCGGTGGCCCCCGGAGAACGCCTGGAACATGCACTCGGTGGCGAGGTCGTTGGCCTCCTCCAGGTCGCCCTGGAAGTCCGCCAGCCAGGCGCACGCCCACAGCGCCCGCGACCGGTTCGCGCCCGGCGCGTGGCACAGGGCGAGGGCCCGGCCCAGGTAGTGGCGGCCCTCGGCGACGAATCCACAGCCGATCCAGAAGTACGTCAGCCGCCCGGCGAGGTCCAGGCCCACGGGGTGCTCGGCCTGGGCGTCACCGAGGCAGAATTCCAGCGCCGAGCGCAGGTTGGGCAGCTCACGCCGCATGCGGACGTACCAGGCGACCTGGTCGGCGCCGAACCACTCGGCGTCGAACCGCCGGGCCAGGTCCAGGTAGTGGTCGCGGTGGCGGCGCCGCGTCCGCTCCTCCTGGCCGAGCTCGCGCAGCCACTCGGCGCCGTAGTCGCGCAGCGTGTCGAGCATGTGGAAGCGGACGCCCTCGCCGGTGTCGTCGCGGCGCACGATCGACTTGTCCACCAGCGCGTACAGCAGGGACTCGACCTGGTCACGGCGGAGACCGGCGCCCGAGCCGGGGTCTGCGCAGACGGCCCGCGCCGCCTCCAGGTCGAAATCGCCGGCGAAGACCGCGAGGCGGGCCCACAGCAGGCGTTCCAGCGGCTCGCACAGCTCGTGGCTCCAGCCGATGGCCGTGCGCAGCGTCCGGTGGCGGGGCTGGCCCGCGGGGTCGCCGCCCAGCAGCAGGCCGAAGCGGTCGTCGATGCGGCGCATGATCTGCTCGACCGACAGCGTGCGCAGCCGCACCGCCGCCAGTTCGATGGCCAGCGGGATGCCGTCCAGCCGCCTGCAGATCACCGCGACCTCCGGCGTCGCCGCGAACCCGGGCACCAGCGTGCCCGCCCGGTCCACGAACAGCGCCACCGCGCCGCCCCCCGCGGCGGCCTTTCCGGTCACACCGGAAGGCCGCTCGGCCGGCTCCTTCGCGGGCTCCTCGACGGGCAGGGGTTCGACCTGGATGCACCACTCGCCGTCGATGCCCAGCACGCGCCTGCTCGTCGCCACCACCCGCAGCCCCGGGGCGGCCTCCAGGAGCGTGTCCACCAGCGCGGCGCACTCGTCCGCCAGGTGCTCGCAGGTGTCCAGGACGAGCAGCGCGCGGCGCGGCTCCAGGAACTCGGCGAGGACCTCGATCTGCGTCCGCCCCACCCGCTGCGCCACGCGCAGGACGGAGCAGACGGCGTTCCCGAGCAGCTCCGGCTCGCGCAGCGAGGACAGCTCGACGAACCACACCCCGTCAGGGAAGGACGGCTGAAGAACCCGCGCCACGCGCAGGGCGAGCCGCGTCTTGCCGACTCCCCCGACCCCCGTCAGGGTGACCGAACGCGCCCGGTCCAGCGTCCGGACCACCTGGGCGACCTCGGCCTGCCGCCCCACGAAACTCGTCGTCTCGGCGGGAACACCCCCCGCCTTCGCCCCCGCAGGCACCCCACTCGCCGCCCCACGTCGCCTCGGCTCCGGCTGGCCCCGCAATCGTAATTCAGCACCGCGGATTTGCAAAGATCGTGCGATTCCAGTTGCTTATCGGCAAAAAGGGATAGGTGGGCGACTCGCGGTGCGTAATAACGGGCGGCCATAAACCGGCGGCCTATACGGATGCTCCAGGTCCGGGTGACAATCGGCGGATGAAGCGTCATCGCGCGTCGGCCGCCACGCGCATCGCCGCGCTTTCCACGGCGTTCGCCCTGATCTGCCTGACGGTGTATTTCATCGTGATAGGTCTAGATAATGCCGACAAACTGGCGAGTGTCCTCAGCGCGCTGACCGGCCTCACCGCCCTGGCCCTGACCTGGCACACCATGAGACGCCCCACCGAACCACCCCCGCCCACCCCCTCCGGGAAGACCCCCGACAAGGCCCCCGCGGCCCCCGTGCGAACGACCTCGAAGAGGGAAGGCGGCACCGTCCACAACGTCATCAGCGGTTCAGTACACGGACCCGCTTTCCAGGGCCACGATTTCACCGGCCCCATCACCATCGGCCGGGCGCCGGACCCCATTCCGCAGCCGCCGCCTCCCGCGCCCGAGGGGCCGGCTCCGGCGAGATGACCTCAGAGGTCGCGCGTGCCCGGCGCGGCGGCATTCCATATCCGCCGGACGTTCATCGCCCGTCCGGGAGGGCACGGGTGGCCTCGGCGTGGCGTTCGCGGAGGCGGGTGCGGATCTGCTCCGGGGTGTAGGCGCGGCGGCGGCGTTCGGCGCGGGCTATCACCACGCCGGTCGCCGCGACGCCCGCGAAAGCAGCCAGTCCGAGTACCTTCCACCAGCGCATGTGCCTAGGCTACAGGCATGACCCGCGAGAGCATCGGCCTGGACGAGGCGATCGAACTCACGCGTACCGGCGACGTCTGGCTGTTCCGGGGGCGGACGGTTCCCGATCGCGCCATCCAGATGACGACCAACAGCCCGGTCAACCACGTCGGCATGTCGGTGGTGATCGAGGACCTGCCGCCACTGATGTGGCACGCCGAGCTCGGCAGGTCGCTGCCGGACATGTGGACGGGCACCCACCAGCGCGGCGTGCAGTTGCACGACCTGCGGGACGCGGTGGTCGTGTGGGCCACGAAGTACGGTCAGCGGGCGTGGCTGCGGCAGCTCGACCCGGCCGTCACGCGCGAGATGGAGGACGCGCTGCTGCGGACGATCGCGCGGCTGGACGGCACGGCGTTCCCGTCCACCGCGGGCCTGGCCGGCCGCTGGCTGCGCGGGCGGGTGCCGCTGCTGCGCCGGGGCGCGTCGCCCGCCGCGCTGGAGACGGCGTACTGCGCGGAGGTCGTGGCCGCGACGTACGAGGACATGGGGCTGCTGCCCGGCGGGCGCAAGCTCAACTGGTACGACCCGGGGCGGTTCTGGAGCGGCGACGAGCTGATCCTCTCGGCGGGCGCCCGCCTGGGCGGGGAGATCGCGGTACGGATCCCGCCGGACGCGCGCCCGTCCAAGCCCGCCGGGGCGGACTGAGCCCCCACCGGTCACCGGGGGCGGCGGAACGCGCAGTACGGGCGGGGCGGCGCGCCGGAGCGGCAGCGGTGGAGGGCGCAGAAGGGGCCGGAGCCGGACGTTCCCGGCACCGCGCGCCGCGGGGAACGTCTGCGGCACGGCGGCGGACGCCACGCCTTGAGGACCAGCGGCTGCCGCCAAAGCCCCAAATCGCCATTTATCCCACCAAAGAAGACATATAGCATTTTAGTTCGCATCTGATAGAGGGACCAGCAGGTAATCCGCTTTTGAGCGGCCCGAAATCTTCACCATCCGTGGCCAGTAAATCACCCGCCGGTGTGACCACCTGCCAGCGACACCGGCCCCCGTGATCCTCGAAGCATGCCGATTGGATATTTGCTGGAAATTTCAGTAAGGCATTGCATAGATCGGGGGTTGTGAGTAATTTCCGGGCAACACCCGTGAAATACACCAACCCGTGGAGGCCCCTGGTGGTCTGGCCACTCCCCCCACGGCTCGCGAGAAGGCCGTCCACGTCCGGGACCGGCCGCCTCGCGGCCGTGATTCTGCTCGGCGTGGCCCTGTGCGCGCCCCCTCTCGCCGCCGTCACCCCCCTCTCCCCCGCCTCCGCCGCGACGGCCCCGGCCTCCGCGACCTCCCCGCGGGCGGACGCGAAACCGCTGGTCTCGGCGCTCAGCCGCACGTCCGAGCCGTCCGACGGGGACCTCGCCCGCGACTCGGCCCGCGCCGACCTGACGCGCGAACGCTTCTACTTCGCGATGACCGACCGCTTCGCCAACGGCGACCCCGGCAACGACCGGGGCGGCCTGTCCGGCGACCGGCTCGCCACCGGCTTCGACCCCACCGACAAGGGCTTCTACCAGGGCGGCGACCTCGCCGGGCTCCTCGGCGAGCTGGACTACATCAAGGGCCTCGGCAGCACGGCGATCTGGCTGACGCCCGCGTTCAAGAACCGCCCCGTGCAGGGTTCCGGGGCCGACGTGTCCGCCGGGTACCACGGCTACTGGATCACCGACTTCACCTCGATCGACCCGCACCTCGGCACGAACGCGCAGATGAAGCAGCTCGTCCGCGAGGCGCACAAGCGCGGGATGAAGGTCTTCTTCGACATCATCACCAACCACACCGCCGACGTCGTGGACTACAAGGAGAAGACCTACTCCTATCGGTCCAAGGGCGCGTACCCGTACGTCGACGTCGACGGCAGGCCCTTCGACGACCGCGCCTACGCGAGCGGGGACGCCTTCCCCAAGGTCGACGCCGAGTCGTTCCCGTACACGCCGGTGGCCGCCAAGGGCGTCAAGACGCCGGCCTGGCTGAACGACCCGACGATGTACCACAATCGGGGCGACTCCAGCTTCAGCGGCGGCGAGAACGACGAGTACGGCGACTTCTCGGGCCTGGACGACCTGTGGACCGAGCGTCCCGAGGTCGTCAAGGGCATGATCGACATCTACAAGACGTGGGTCCGCGAGACCGGCATCGACGGGTTCAGGATCGACACGGCCAAGCACGTCAACATGGAGTTCTGGCAGCGGTTCAGCCCGGCGCTGCACGGCTACGCGGCCAGGCTCGGCAACGAGCGGTTCTTCATGTTCGGCGAGGTCTACTCCGGCGACCCGTCCCTGACCAGCCGGTACTCCACGCGCGGCGGCATGGACGCCACGCTGGACTTCCCGTTCCAGGAGGCGGCGCGGTCGTTCGGCGGCGGCACGGCGGGCGCGTCCAGGCTCGCCCAGCTGTACGCCGGGGACGACTACCACACCAGCGCCGAGGACAACGCGTACTCGCTGCCCACCTTCCTCGGCAACCACGACATGGGCCGCATCGGCAGGTTCGTGTCACAGGACAACCCGGGCGCCTCGGACGCCGAGCTGCTGCGGCGCGACCTGCTCGCCCACGAGCTGATGTACCTCACGCGCGGCCAGCCGGTGGTCTACTACGGCGACGAGCAGGGCTTCACCGGCAAGGGCGGCGACAAGGACGCCCGCCAGACCATGTTCGCGTCCAGGACGCAGAGCTACCTGACCGACGACCTGATCGGCACGACGGCCACCCACGCGCAGGACAACTTCGTCACCACCCACCCGCTGTACCAGGGCATTTCGGCGCTGGCGAAGCTGCGCGACGCCCACCCCGCGCTGGCGGACGGCGCGCAGGTCGAGCGCCTGGCCAAGGACGGCCTGTACGCGTTCAGCCGTATCGGCGCCAAGGAGCGGGTCGAGTACGTCGTCGCGGTGAACAACGCCGAGACTGCGGCGACCGCGGCCGTCCCGACGTACTCCTCCGGCATGGCCTTCGCCAACGTGTACGGCGACGCCGCCGCGGCCGTGACCTCGGCGGCCGACCGCACGCTCACGGTGACCGTGCCGCCGCTGGCGGCCGTGGTCTACCGCGCCTCGTCCAAGATCGCGGCACCCGCGGCGGCGCCCGCCGTCTCGATCGCGCTGCCCGGCGCGGAGGTGAGGGGAACGGCCGCCGACCCGCGGATCCCGGTCACGGCGACCGTGCCCGGCGCGGGCTTCGACCAGGTCACCTTCGCCGCCAAGGTCGGCGACGGCGGGTGGAAGGTGCTCGGCACCGACGACGCGCCCACCGGCGCGAACCGGACGTTCCGCGTGTTCCACGACCTCACCGGCATCGCCGCCGGGACACGGATCACCTACAAGGCGGTCGTCAAGGACTCCGCGGGCCGCCTGGCCTCCGCCGCCGAGACGGTCACCGTCGCGGCGCCGCCCGCCCCCGAGGACCCGGGCGCGGTGAAGCGCGACTGGCTGGTCGTCCACTACAAGCGCGCCGACTACGACGGCTGGGGCCTGCACGTGTGGGGCGACGTCGAGCGGCCCACCGACTGGGGCTCGCCGCTGCCGCTCACCGGCGAGGACGCCTACGGCCGGTTCGCCTGGATCAAGCTCAAACCCGGCGCGGCGAGCGTCGGGATCATCACCCACAAGGGGGACGAGAAGGACGGCGGCGACCGCCTGGTCAACCCCCAGCGCACCGGCGAGATCTGGCTGTCCGAGGGCAAGCCGGACGTGTACCCCTCGCGCGCGGCGGCCCAGGGCTACGCGACCGTCCACTACCACCGCCCGGACGGCGACTACGACGGCTGGGGCCTGCACCTGTGGGGCGACGCCCTGGCCGACGGCGCGGGCACCGACTGGGCGACTCCGCGCCCGCCGGACGGCACCGACTCCTACGGCGCGTTCTGGAAGATCCCGCTCAAGGACGCGGCCGTCCCGCTGAACTACATCGCGCACAAGGGCGACACCAAGGACCCCGGCCCCGACCAGTCGTTCATCCCGGCGGCGCGGCCCGACGTGTACGTGAACTCGGGCGACTCGCGGATCTTCCCGACCCGGGCCGCGGCCGAGAACGTCGCGATCCTGCATTACCACCGCCCGGACGGGAACTACGAGGGCTGGGGACTGCACGTCTGGACCGGCGCGGCCACCCCGACCGAGTGGGCGGCGCCCCTGCGGCCGGCGGGCCAGGACGGTTTCGGCGTGTACTTCCGGGTGCCGCTGGCGGAGGGGGCGACCGGCCTGAGCTACATCATCCACAAGGGCGACGAGAAAGACCTGCCGTCCGACCAGTCGCTCGACCTGACCACGACCGGCCACGAGGCCTGGCGCCTGGCCGCCACCGAGGGGTACCTGCTGCCGCAGCCCCCGGCGCGAGGCGCGGACGCCGACCTGTCCAAGGCGCGGGCGCACTGGATCGACCGCGACACCGTGGCCTGGGACGTCACGCCCTCGGCGGCGCTGCACTACGCGCTGGCGTTCTCCGGGAAGGGCGACCTCGCGTACGAGAAGGGCGACCTGACCGGGGACGTCCATCTGATCCGGCTGCTGCCGGGCGGCGGGCTGACCGACGCGCAGAAGGCCAAGTGGCCCCACCTGGCCTCGTACGCCGCGCTCAAGGTGGACCCGCGCGACGCCGACCTGGTCAGGACGGCGCTGCGCGGCCAGGTGGTCGCGGTCGAGCGGGACGCGGCGGGCGCGCTGCTCACGGCGACCGGCGTGCAGATCCCCGGCGTGCTGGACGACGTGTACGCCAAGGCGGGCTCGGCCGAGCTCGGCCCCGTATGGCCGTCGTCCTCGCCGGCGATCTCGGTCTGGGCGCCGACCGCGCGGACGGTGGAGCTGGCCCTCTACGACGGCCCGTCCGGCGCCGCGCGGACCGTCCACCCGATGCGGCGCGACGACGCGACCGGCGTGTGGTCGGTGCACGGCACGCCCGCCTGGAAGGGCCGCTACTACACCTTCCTCGTCACGGTGTTCGCGCCGGCCGCCGGGAAGGTCGTGACCAACGAGGTGACCGACCCCTACAGCGTGTCGCTCGCGGCCGACTCCGTGCGCAGCCACCTCGTGGACCTGTCCGACCGCGACCTGCGGCCGGCAGGCTGGACGTCCCTGCGCAAGCCCCGGGCCGTGCCCCCGGAGCGGGCGTCGATCTACGAGCTGCACGTGCGCGACTTCTCCGCCTCGGACGCGTCCGTCCCGGCCGCCGAGCGGGGGACGTACAAGGCGTTCACCCGCGAGTCGGCGGGCATGCGCGAGCTGCGGTCCCTGGCCGCCGACGGGCTGACGCACGTGCACCTGCTGCCGGCCTTCGACATCGGCAGCGTCCCCGAGCGCAGGGCCGACCGCACCGAACCGTCGTGCGACCTGGCCGCGATGCCCGCCGACTCCGAGGAGCAGCAGGCCTGCGTGGCGAAGACCGCCGCCAAGGACTCCTTCAACTGGGGGTACGACCCCGTGCACTACACCGTGCCCGAGGGGTCGTACGCGACCGACCCCGACGGGTCGCGGCGGGTGGAGGAGTTCCGGTCGATGGTGGCCGGGCTGAACGGCGCCGGGCTGCGCGTGGTCATGGACGTCGTCTACAACCACACCTTCGCCTCCGGGCAGGACCCGAAGTCGGTGCTCGACCGGATCGTCCCCGGCTACTACCACCGGCTGCTGGACGACGGCACGGTGGCGACGTCGACCTGCTGCGCGAACACCGCGCCCGAGCACGACATGATGGGCAGGCTCGTCGTCGACTCCATCGTCACGTGGGCGAAGCAGTACAAGGTGGACGGGTTCCGCTTCGACCTGATGGGCCACCACCCGAAGGCGAACATCCTGGCCGTGCGGGCCGCCCTCGACAAGCTGACCCTCGCCCGCGACGGCGTGGACGGCAAGTCGATCATCCTGTACGGCGAGGGGTGGAACTTCGGCGAGGTCGCGAACGACGCCCGCTTCGTCCAGGCCACCCAGGCCAACATGGCGGGCACCGGCGTCGGCACCTTCAACGACCGGCTGCGCGACGCCGTGCGCGGCGGCGGCCCGTTCGACGCCGACCCGCGCGTGCAGGGCTTCGGCTCGGGCCTGGCCGACGCCCCGAACGGCTCGCCCGCCAACGGCACCGCAGAGCAGCAGCGGGCCCGCCTGCTCCACTACCAGGACCTGATCAAGGTGGGGCTGGCCGGCAACCTGCGCGACTACCGGTTCACGGCGTCCTCGGGCTCGGAGGTGAAGGGCTCGGAGGTCGACTACAACGGCTCGCCGGCCGGGTACACCGCCGCGCCAGGCGAGGCCGTGACCTACGCCGACGCCCACGACAACGAGACGCTGTTCGACGCGCTGGCGTACAAGCTGCCGAAGGACACGGCGATGGCCGACCGCGTGCGCATGCAGTCGCTGTCGCTGGCCTCCGTCCTGCTGTCCCAGGGCACCGCGTTCCTGCACGCCGGCAGCGAGCGGCTGCGGTCGAAGTCGCTGGACCGCAACTCCTACGACTCCGGCGACTGGTTCAACCGGCTGCTGTGGGACTGCGCGGCGGGCAACGGCTTCGGCGCCGGGCTCCCACCGGCGGCCGACAACGGCTCCAAGTGGGCGTACGCCAAGCCGCTGCTCGCCGACCCGGCGCTCAAGCCCGGCTGCGCGGACATCGGCGCGGCCCGGGGCCGGGCGGGCGAGCTGCTGAAGATCCGTTCGTCGTCGCCCGCCTTCTCGCTCGGCTCCCTGGCCGAGGTGCAGAAGCGGCTGTCGTTCCCCACGAGCGGCGCGGGCGAGACTCCCGGCGTCCTGACCATGCACCTGGACTCCTCCGGCGTCGACCCGCGCTGGAAGTCGATCACCGTCGTGTTCAACGCGACCCCGCGGCAGCAGACCCAGACGGTGCCCGCGCTCGCGGGCGCCCAGGTGACGCTGCACCCCGTCCAGGCGGCCGGTGGCGACCCGGTCGTCAAGCGGTCCGCCTTCGACTCCCCGACCGGGACGCTGACCGTCCCCGCCCGCACGGTGGCGGTCTTCGTCCGCTCCTAGCGTCTCCTCCAGGGAGGCCACGCCGGGCCGGGTGCCATGAGCGCCCGGCCCGGGCCCAGGGATCGCATCCATCCGAACCGGAGGCACCCCCATGAGATCCCACACATCACGCAAATCCCGCCCCCCGCTCGCCCTCGCCACCGTCCTCTCCTGCCTGCTCGCGCTGCTCGCCGTCCCGCTGACGGCCTCGCCCGCGCAGGCCGCCCCGCCGGGCTCCAAGGACGTGATCGCCAACCTCTTCACCTGGACCTGGGACTCGGTGTCGGCCGAGTGCACCAACGTCCTCGGCCCGGCCGGGTACGGCGGCGTGCAGGTCTCGCCGCCGCAGGACTCGCTGAAGCGGTCCGGCGTCCACTCCTGGTGGGAGCTCTACCAGCCCGCCGCCTACGACATCGCCGGCCGCCTCGGCAACCGGGCCCGCTTCCAGGCCATGGTGCAGGCCTGCCACTCCGCCGGGGTCAAGGTGTACGCCGACGCCGTCATCAACCACATGACCGGCCAGGGCGCGACGTCCTACGGCGGCAAGAGCTTCAGCAAGTACACCTACCCCGGCACGTACTCGTCCGCCGACTTCCACTACTACCCGGCCGCCTGCGGCAACTCCGACAACACCATCCACGACGCCGACTACGCGGGCAGCGCCGGCAACGTCCAGCGCTGCGAGCTGGTCGGGCTCGCCGACCTCGACACCGGCGCGAGCTACGTGCGCTCCCGCATCGCCGCCTACCTCAACGACCTGATCTCGCTCGGCGTGGACGGGTTCCGCGTGGACGCGGTCAAGCACATGAGCCCCGCGGACCTGTCGGCGATCTACGCCCAGGTCAACGGGTCGCCGTACATCTTCCAGGAGGTGATCTACGGCGCCGGGGAGGCCGTGCAGCCGAGCCAGTACACCGGCCTCGGCGACGTGATGGACTTCCAGTACGGGCGGTACCTGAAGCAGAAGTTCGAGGGCGACATCTCCGAGCTGCAGACCTTCGGCGCCTCGTGGGGCGGAATGCAGCCGAGCGCCAAGGCCGTCACCTTCGTCACCAACCACGACACCGAGCGCGACGGCTCGACCCTCACCTACAAGAGCGGCGCGACCTACACCCTGGCCAACATCTTCCAGCTCGCCTGGAACCACGGGACGCCGCAGATCTACGACGGCTTCACCTTCACCGACAACGACGCCTCCCCGCCCTCGGACGGCAACGGCTACGTGACCGCCGCGAACTGCTCCGGCTGGACCTGCCTGCACCGCGACTCCGCGATCAGCGGCATGGTGGGCTTCCACAACGCGGTCAGGGGCACGTCCGTGGCCAACTGGAGCGCGCCGAGCTCCAGCGTGATCGCCTTCAGCCGGGGTTCCACGGGCTGGGTGGCCATCAACAACGGCAACGGCTCCTACACCGGCACGTTCGCCACCGGCCTGGCCGCGGGGACGTACGCCAACCTGACCGGCGGCGGCACCGTGACCGTCGGCTCGGGCGGCACGGCGACCGTGACCGTCCCGCCCAAGGCGGCCGTCGCCATCCGCGTCGGCGGCACGCCGCCCCCGTCCACGTCGATCGCGACGTCCTTCAACGCCGACGTGACCACCGCCTGGGGGCAGAACGTCTTCGTCGTCGGCAACGTGCCCGAGCTGGGGTCCTGGGCTCCCGCGAGCGCCGTGCCGCTGTCGTCGGCGACGTACCCGATCTGGCGGGCCACGGTGAACCTGCCGGCGAACACCGCGATCCAGTACAAGTACATCAAGAAGAACTCCGACGGCTCGGTCACCTGGGAAAGCGACCCCAACCGCGCCTTCACCACCCCCTCCACCGGCACCACGACCAGAAACGACACCTGGCGCTGACACGCGCCTCCCGGATTCCGGCCCGCGCCTCGAACGCGCCCCGTTCATGACAGCCTGGCGATGAACGGGGCGCTCGAGACGCGGGCCGCCGGCCTGATCGCGTGCGTGCCGCGGAAGGCGCGGCCGCGTCAGAGGCGGAGGCGGGCGAAGAGGGGGGCGTGGTCGGAGTCGGCGGCGTCGCGGCGGACCTTCGGGTCCTCGGTGACCGACGGCAGGCCGTGGCCGACCACGGACCGCATCCCGTCGACCCGCTCGATCAGCGCCCGGCTCACCAGAATGTGGTCGATCAGCTCACCCTTGCCGTTGTGGACCCGTGAGTACCGCTCGTTCTCCGGCATGATCCGCGTGGCGAGGTTCCACAGACGATAGGCGTCACCCTTGTCCGGGCGGAGCGCGCCCGGCGTGCCGAGTTCGGACCCGGGCGGCCCGAGCACGATCTGGGTGGTGGCGGCCTGCGGCTCGTCGTTGAAGTCGCCGACCACGACCACCGCACGCTCCTGCCCGTGCCCGGCGACCAGCGAGTCGGCGAGGCCGCGCAGCGTCGTCGCCTCCGCCGCCCGCCGGTACAGCGCGTACGCCCCGTACCTGGCGCGCTCGCCCTCGTCACGGGCGGCGAACCTGCCCCCGGGGAAGCTGAGCAGCTTGGACTTCAGATGGCAGACGGCGACGTCCAGCGTCGTGCCGGGGGTGGGTTCGACCTGGACGGCGAGCATGCCGCGGCTGGTCTGGTCGGTGCCGGGGCCGGCGTCGTCGTGCTGGACGGCCGCCAGCGGCGCGGTGAACGCGCTCACCTCGCGGGCGACCGTGAGCGGCAACCTGCTGATCACGCCGACGCGGATGCCCCGGGCGTCGGGGTGGCGCGAGAGCGCGACGTGCCATTCGCCGCCGATCGCGTCGGTCAGGTCGGTCAGCGCCGCGGGATGGCCGACCTCCTGGACGCCGAGCACGTCGGGCGCGAAGCCGTTGATCGTGGCGGCGAGGGCCTTGATCTTGGCCTTGTAGGCCGTCTCGTCGCGCGGTCCGAACTCACCGCCCGGACGGTACAGGTTCTCCAGGTTCCACGTGCCGACGACGACCATCACCGCTCCCGCCCCTCCGGTGCGGGACAGGGATCCGGTTACGTCCCGCGCCTCCACTATGACCCTCCGTGCGGGGGCGCGCCATGCCTTCGCGGCCAGACGCGGGGTGTGTCGCCGAAGATGAACACCCCGTTCATCCGGCGGTCACCATGGACCCGATCACGCCGTCCCCGTGCGGCCTCACGAGCACCTCGGGGGCCGGGGGCCGGAGGTCACGCCAACGCGGCGTCAAGGGTCCTTAGCGAGAATTCGACCCACGGAACCCGACAAAACGGTTTATTGACCTCAGGGGAGGCAAAGGCGGAACTGTTGGAACACGTCAACCCTGGCGAGGAGACGCAATGCTCACGCTGACAGACACCGCCGCCAAGGTGATCCGGGACCTCAACGCCCAGTCCGAGTCGACCGACAAGGGCATCCGCATCTCGTCCCAGGGCGACGACGCGGGCTCGCTGATGCTCTCCGTCGCGGAAGGGCCCGAGAGCTCCGACAAGGTGGTCGAGAGCGAAGGCGCCAAGGTCTACCTCGACCCCGTGGCCGCGACCGTGCTCGAGGACAAGTCCCTGGACGCCAACATCGACGACCAGGGCGGAATCTCGTTCCACGTGGAGGACCAGCCACACTGACCAACACCGCTCCCCCCGCCTGCGCCCACCTGGGCCACGGCCCGGGCGCTTTCATGCGGCCAATGTCCGGCGGGGACCGACGCGTACTCGTCAGGCGCCGGTGTGGGCCCAGGTGCGCAGGCTCAGCCTCCGGCCCTTCTCCTCGAGGACCGTGGGCGGGGCGTCCGTGAGCCCGAAACCGGCCGCGCGGGCGACGCGCACGCTGGCCTCGTTCTCGTTCTCGATCTCCAGGTACACGTGGGTGAGCCCGGCCGAGGAGTGGGCGTACTCCACCATCACCTGGACGGCGCGCACCGCCAGCCGCCGCCCCCGGTGGGCGGCGCCGACGGCGTAGCCGATACTGCCCGTACCCGCGCCCCAGCCCACCCGGCTCAGCAGGATCTCGCCCTTGGCCTCGCCCCCGTCCGTGGTGATCGCCAGGTTGAGCCGCTCCCCCGCCGTCCGCGATCGCCGGGCCACCTCGATGTACCGCCGCGCCGCGCCGAGATCGAACGGGCTCGCCAGCGGCGTCCAGTACGCCACGTCCGGATCGTCGAACAACTCAGACATGACCGGAATATCGTCCTCGGTCCACTCCCGCAGAACCAGCCCAAGCCCACTCAGCCGGACCTCGGACGGAAAGGCGGGACGCGTACCGTACTCGATCGTCATGGGGACCTCTCGATGGCGGGGACCACGCCCATAGGCTGCCAGATCCGCCGCTCCCCCGAGTGCCGCACGAGACTGTTTTCCGCGCACACGGCCACATCCCCGGCCGGCGTCTCGCCGCTCATCCCATGAGCACGCTCTCCCGGATCGCATCGACGTCACTCGACCCCGCGGCTCGCGGCTGTCCCCTCCCGGGCAGAGCGGCCGCCGACGCCTCACCCGTCCGCGTTCCGCGGCTCCTCCGGGGGCGCCGAGGGCCTCGGGGACAGGCGCGTCCTCCCGTCCCCGAGAACCCGGTCCGGCGCGCCGCGGCCGAGGAGGCGCGGGCGTCGTTCGTCCTGCGGAACTGCCCACACCTTAAGATGACGGCCCCATAACTGCAATGTTTCGACGGAAACACGCAAGGTAACGACTGCATCACGACATCCATGGATTGGAGACACAGCCGGGCGGGTTCGTCAAGAGGCGCTGTGAATCATCCGACCACAAGTCGCAAACTGTTTGCACGGTTATGCCGTATATTTGCGGGCGTGACAAGCGACAATGCGACCGCACGGTCGACCACACGTCGACTCGCCGAGGTCGCGAAGAAGGTCGGAGTCAGCGAGGCCACCGTAAGCCGGGTGCTCAACGGCAAACCGGGAGTCTCCGACGCAACCCGCGCGGCCGTGCTCACCGCGCTCGACGTGCTCGGGTACGAGCGGCCGACGCAGTTGCGGGGCGAGCGCGCCCGCCTCGTCGGCCTCGTGCTGCCGGAACTCGGCAACCCGATCTTCCCGGCGCTCGCCGAGGTGGTGGGCGGCGCCCTGGCCCAGCGCGGTTTCACGCCCGTGCTGTGCACCCGTACCGCCGGCGGCCTGTCTGAGGCGGATTACGTCGAGATGCTGCTGGAACAGCACGTCTCGGGCGTGGTGTTCGCCGGCGGCCACTACATGGAGGCCGACGCGCCCCACGAGCACTACTTCCGGCTGCTCGACCTGCGACTGCCGGCCGTTCTCGTGAACGCGGCGATCAGCGAGCTGAGCTTCCCCTGCCTGGCGACCGACGACGCCGTCGCCGTGGAACAGGCGTTCGGCCACCTGACCTCGCTCGGGCACACGCGCGTGGGCATGGTGCTCGGCCCGGAGGACCACGTGCCCTCCCGGCGCAAGCTCGCCGCGTTCGAGGCGGAGGCCCGCCGGGCGGGCCTTGACCTGGGGCCCGACTCGATCGAACGCAGCCTGTTCTCCCTGGAAGGCGGCCAGGCGGTCGCCACCCGCCTGATCAAGAACGGCATCACCGGCATCATCTGCGCCAGCGACGTGATGGCGCTCGGCGTCCTGCGCGCGGTCCGGCGTCTCGGCCTGTCGGTGCCCGAGGACGTCTCGGTGGTCGGGTACGACGACTCGTCGTTCATGAACTGCACGAACCCGCCGCTCACGACCGTCCGCCAGCCGATCGAGGCCATCGGCAGGACGGCGGTGACGCTGCTGGTGAGCCAGATCGAGGGCGGTTCGGTGACCGCGGAGGAGCTGCTCTTCGAGCCCGAGCTGGTCGTGCGCGGTTCCACGGCGCCCGCCCGGGTGCGCGACCAGCCTGTTCGACCGGCGTGACGTCAAGGTCACATTGCAGCAGCAACAAGGTCGCTGCCACTGTCACTTTTTTGCATCATGCACGCCTAACTCTTGCTGTCATATGTCCACCTCTATATGTTGCTCCCAACCGGTTCGCGAAGCCCGTACCAGATCTTGAGCCTCGTAGTCGGGGGCAGTCCAGGAGGGAAACATCTATGAAACCCCGCAACTTTGCGATCCTGCTAGCGGCAGGTCTCGCCCTTGGCGCCGCCGGATGTTCCGGCAGCGACTCCGGCAGCACTCCTGAGGCCTCGTCGTCCCAGGGCTCCGCGGCTCCGAGCGCCGACGCTCCCGTGACCATCTCCGTCGGGTGCAAGCCCCCCAAGAACAACCCCAAGGAGGCCGCCCAGTGGGACTCGGACGTCGCCGCCTTCCAGAAGCTCCACCCCAACATCACCGTCGAGGGCAAGGACGCCTTCCCCTGCATCGTGCCGGAGACCTTCCAGGCGAAGCTCGCCGGCGGTGAGATGGAAGACGTCTTCTACGTCTACTACACCGACGTCCAGAAGATCATCGCGGCGGGGCAGGCGGCCGACATCACGCCGTACCTGGACGGCGCTCCCGCTCTGAAGACCGTCCGCCCCGACGTCATGAGCGTCTTCAAGAGCGGCGAGAAGGTCTACGGCGTCCCGCGCGTCAACTACTCGACGGGTCTGGTGTACAACCGCAAGCTGTTCACGCAGGCCGGCCTTGACCCCGACTCCCCGCCGAAGACCTGGGCCGAGGTCCAGGCCGCGGCCAAGAAGATCGCGGCGCTCGGCCCCGGCTACGTCGGGTACGGCGAGTACAGCGCCGGCAACACCGGCGGCTGGCACTTCACCTCCTCCCTCTACGGGCGCGGCGGAGACGTGGTCGGCGCCGACGGCAAGACGGCCGCCTTCAACAGCCCCGAGGGCAAGGCCGTCCTCGAGAACCTCAAGACGATGCGCTGGACCGATGACAGCATGGGCACCAAGCAGCTGCTGCGCTGGGAAGACCTGATGCGGATGATGGGCAGCGGCAAGCTGGGCATGATGATCGGCGCCCCGGACGTCGTCAAGGAGGTCAACAACACCTTCAAGGGCAAGTTCGACGACTACGGCGTGGCGGGGCTGCCCGAGGCCACCAAGTCCCTCAGCGGCGGCGACGGCTACATGTTCAACCCGAAGGCCACCCCCGAGCAGATCAAGGCCGGTCTCCAGTGGCTTGAGTACAAGTTCCTGACGCCGGGCCAGGGCCAGTTCAACTACGAGCGGGCCAAGGCCGACGGCCTGGCGGTCGGGCTGCCGGACATCGACCTGTTCGGCGACACCGAGCCGGGCACGAAGATCCAGGAGCTGCGCAAGCAGTTCGCGACGATTCCCGTGGAGCACTTCCAGCCGTACGTCGACGCGAACGCGACGGTGGAGTTCAAGCTGGAGCCGCCGAAGGCGCAGGAGATCTACGCCGTGCTCGACACCGCGATGTCCGCGGTGCTGACCCGGCAGGACGCCGACATCGACCAGCTTCTCTCCGACGCCGAGAAGAAGGTCAACAACATCCTGGCCAAGTCAAGCTGATCTGAGCCCGGGGTGCCGGCCCGCAGGCCGGCACCCCCGCCGGTCACCGTCGAAATCAGGAGCTCAACCGATGACCACAATGACCGTGAAGGGATCACGGCGCAGCACCACGGGGGCGGTGCGACGCGGTGTGCGCCGCAACCTGACGGCGTACGGATTCCTCTGCGCGGCGCTGATCTGCTTCGCGTTCTTCTCCTGGTACCCGATGGTGCGGGAGTTCCTCCTCAGCTTCCAGAAGACGAACTTCGTCGGGCCGCCCGAGTGGGTGGGCCTGGAGAACTTCCGCACGGTGATCGACGACTCGGCGTTCGCCCCTGCGTGGATCAACACCGCCGCGTTCACGGGCCTCGCGCTCATCGTCGGGTACGCCGTGCCCTTCGTGGCCGCCATCGTGCTCAACGAGCTGCGCCACGCCAAGGCGTACCTGCGGTTCGTGGTCTACCTGCCGGTCATGCTGCCCCCGGCGGTCGCGGTGCTGCTGTTCAAGTGGTTCTACGACCCGGGCCCCGGCCTGTTCAACCAGATCCTGGACTTCGTGCACCTCCCCGGCCTGAGCTGGCTGGACTCCACCAGCACCGCGCTGATCTCGCTGGTGCTCGTCTCCACCTGGATGAACCTCGGCACCGGCACCCTGATCTACCTGGCCGCCCTGCAGAGCATCCCGGGCGAGCTGTACGAGGCCGCCGAGCTCGACGGCGCGGGCCTGTTCAAGCGGGTCTGGCACGTCACCATCCCCCAGACCAAGCTGATCCTCCTGGTCATGCTGCTGTTGCAGATCGTCGCCACCATGCAGGTGTTCATCGAGCCGTTCCTGCTCACCGGCGGCGGCCCGGAGAACGCGACGGTGACCGTCGCCTACCTGATGTACCAGTACGCCTTCAGCTTCGGGAACTTCGGCGGCGGCGGCGCGCTGGGACTCATGCTCATGATCGTGCTGATGGTGTTCTCGGCCATCTACCTGCGCGTCTCGCGGGACGACAAGAACTAGAAGGGAGTGGCACCGATGTCGAACAGCACCGTCCGGTCGGCGGGCAGTGACGTGCGCCCGAGCCGCCCCGCCGGGCCGGGGGCCCCGCAGACGCCCGGCCCCCGCGCAGCAGAACGACGACGCAAGCGGGCCAGGGAGCCCCAGCGCCGGTTCCGCGGCGTCGTGTCGCCGCAGACGCTGAGCACCCCGCACGGCAAGGTGATCTATTGGATCGTTCTGATCACCGTCGTGGCGCTCTTCACCGCGGTCTTCGTGTTCCCCCTGTACTGGATGGTCACCGGGGCCCTCAAGTCGGCCGACGAGTTCGCCCAGATGCCTCCCACGTTCTTCCCCAAGTCCGTCGACTTCGGGGTGTACAAGGAGGCGTGGGACCAGCTCGACCTCGGACTGTTCCTGCGCAACACGCTGATCTACGCGGCGGGCGCCTGGTTCTTCACGCTGGCCATCGACGTGACGGCGGCGTACGCGCTGTCGAAGCTGCGACCGGTGCTCGGCAAGCTCGTGCTCGCCCTGATGCTCTCGACGCTCATGATCCCGCCGATGGTGATCCTGCTGCCGGCGTACCTGACCGTCAAGGACCTCCCGATCTTCGGGTTCAACCTCCTCAACACCCCGTGGGCGATCTGGCTGCCCGCCGCCGCCAACGGGTTCTTCATCTTCCTGCTCAAGCGATTCTTCGACTCGATCCCCCGGGAACTGCTGGAGGCGGCCGAGATCGACGGCGCCGGTCCGGTGCGGATCCTGTGGTCGATCGTGCTCCCGGTATCCCGGCCGATCATCGGCGTGGTCTCCATCCTGGCGGTCGTGAACGTCTGGAAGGACTTCGTCTGGCCACTGCTCGTGCTGCCCGACACCGACAAGATGTCGATCAGCGTGGGCATCTCCTCTCTGTCGGCGCAGATGCCGCAGAACGTGCTCATGGCGGCGCTCGTCATCGCGAGCATCCCGGCCATCGTGGTCTTCTTCATCTTCCAGCGCAGCATCATGGCGGGCCTGACCGCCGGAAGCCTCAAGGGATGACCCGGGGCCGGCCCTACAACGCCCACGCGCAGCCGTACACACGGCCGGGCCGCCCGACGCGGCGGCGTGAGCCGTACACCGAATCTGTAAGGAGAGATTCCAGCATGTCCGAAACGTGGTGGCGGGGAGCCGCGATCTACCAGGTCTACCTGCGCAGCTTCGCCGACGGCAACGGCGACGGCATCGGCGACCTGGCCGGCCTGCGGTCCCGTCTTCCGTACCTCTCCGATCTCGGTGTCGACGCCGTCTGGCTCAACCCCTGGTACCCCTCCCCCATGGCGGACGGCGGCTACGACGTGGCGGACTACCGCGACATCGAGCCGGCCTTCGGCACGCTCGCCGAGGCGGAGAAGTTCATCCAGGAAGCGCACGCGGTGGGCATCAGGACGATCATCGACATCGTCCCGAACCACGGCTCCGACCAGCAGGAATGGTTCGTCCAGGCGCTGGCCGCCGGCCCGGGCTCGCCCGAACGCGCGCGCTTCTGGTTCACCGAGGGCCGGGGCGAGGGACTGCCGCCCAACGACTGGAAGTCGATCTTCGGCGGGCCCGCGTGGACGCAGGTGCCCGACGGCCAGTGGTACCTCCACCTGTTCGCCCCCGAGCAGCCGGACTTCAACTGGACCAACCCGGAGGTCATCGAGGAGTTCCACGACGTCCTGCGGTTCTGGTTCGACCGGGGCGTGGACGGCATCCGCATCGACTCCGCCGCCGTGCTGATCAAGGACTTCACCAGCGAGGAGGAGTCCTACACCGACCACGACGGCGTCCACGACATCTACCGCGGCTGGCGGCGCGTCGCCGACGAGTACGAGGGCGAGCGCATCCTGATCGGCGAGGTGTGGCTGCCCGACCAGGAGCGGTTCGCGCTCTACCTGCGCCCCGACGAGATGCACACGGCGTTCAACTTCGACTTCATGTCCCGCCCCTGGGACGCGCGGGAGCTGCGCGAGTCGATCGACATGACGCTGACCTCGCACCTGCCGATCGGCGCGCCGCCGACCTGGGTGCTGTCCAACCACGACGTCCCGCGCCCGGTCACCAAGTACGGCCGCGAGAACACCGCCTTCAGCCACGCCGACCGCCGGGACGGCGTCCCGTCCGACCTGGTACTCGGCGAGCGCCGGGCCCGGGCGGCGGCGCTGCTGGCCATGGCCCTGCCGGGCAGCCTGTACGTGTACCAGGGCGAGGAACTCGGGCTGCCGGAGGTAGACGACATCCCCGGCGAGCTGCGCCAGGACCCGATCTGGACCCGGTCGAAGAACACCGTGCCCGGCCGGGACGGCTGCCGCGTGCCGCTCCCCTGGTCGGGACAGGAGGCGCCGTTCGGCAACGGCACCGGAACGCCGTGGTTGCCACAGCCCGCCTCCTGGGCCACCCTGACCGCCGAGGCGCAGGACGCCGACCCCGCGTCCATGCTGTGCCTGTACCGCGCCGGCCTGCGCGTCCGCCGCGGCAAGCTCGGCGACGGGGCGCTGCGCTGGCTGGACGCGGGCGAGAACGTGATCGCCTTCACCCGCGAATCGGGGCTGGCCTGCGTGGTCAACTTCGGCGCCGAGCCGGTCGCGCTGCCCGAGAACCAGGGCGTCGTCCTGGCGAGCGGGCCGCTGGAGGGCGAACTGCTCCCCACCGACACCGCCGTCTGGCTGCGCACCGCCTGAGCCGGCAAGACCCTGTCCGCACGACATCCGACCGACGTCCCGCCCGCGTCCGATCGACGCGCGCCAGACGTCCGCACGATGTCCGCACGATGTCCGCACGATCCGCACCCCGTCCGCCACGCAGGGCCGGCCGTCTTCTCGGGGACACGGACGCCCTCTGTCTTCACCGTCCCTCCACCACGGGCCGGTCCCGCCCGGACCGGCCCTTCTCCGCCCGCCACTCCTGAGAAGGCGAGTTCACCCCCATGCAAGGAGCTGTCTTCAGGCTGCCCGCCGTGGTGGCCTGTGCCGCGCTGGCGCTCGCGGGGCTCACTACGGCCGCGAACGCCCAGTCCCCGTCCCGGTCTGCGCGCGAGTCCTCCGCCGCCTCCCCCGCCGTGACCCGCGCCATGACCCCCACCGTGACCCCCACCGTGACCCCCACCGTGACCCGCGCCGCCCTCGACCCTGCGCTCGTCGCGGGCCGTGGGGCCTCCGTCGCCTTCGCCGAGCAGGAGGCGGAGAACGCGACGACCAACGGCACGGTCATCGGCCCGGACCGCACGGCGTACACGCTGCCGTCGGAGGCCTCCGGCCGTAAGGCGGTCAAGCTGACGCCCGGCCAGTACGTCGAGTTCACGCTGCCGAGCGCGGCCAACGCGATCACCGTGCGCTACAGCATCCCGGACGCGCCGAACGGCGGCGGCATCACCGCGCCGCTGAACGTGACGGTGAACGGCGGGGCCAAGCAGACCCTCACCCTCACCTCGCAGTACGCGTGGCTGTACAACCAGTACCCGTTCACCAACGACCCGAACGCCGACCTGCTGCACCCGGACTGGTGGATCACCGAGTGCCGGTGCGTCCCGAACGCCACGACGCCCCCGCCGACGATCACCAAGCCGTTCCGCCCGAGCCACTTCTACGACGAGCAGCGCCTGCCGCTCGGCAAGACCTACCGCGCCGGTGACAAGGTGCGGCTCACGGTCCCGGCCGGGAGCAACGCCGCATGGACGGTCGTGGACCTGCTCGACTCCGAGCTCGTCGGCGCGCCGCACGTGCGGGTCGTCGCGGCCAACGTGCTGGCGTTCGGCGCCGACCCGCTCGGCCGGCGCGACTCCGCCGACGCGTTCGACAAGGCGATCGCCTTCGCCAGGCGCAACAACCTCAAGGTGTACGTCCCGCCGGGCACCTTCCAGGTGAACCGCCACATCATCGTCGACGACGTGACGATCGAGGGCGCCGGCAACTGGTACACGATCATCAAGGGCCGCGAGGTGGCCCTGCCCACGCCGGCCCCCGACGGCTCGGTGCACACCGGCGTCGGCTTCTACGGCAAGGACGCCTCGGCGGGCGGCAGCAGGAACGTCCACCTGTCCGGCTTCACGATCCAGGGCGACGTCCGCGAGCGCATCGACACCGACCAGGTCAACGGCATCGGCGGCGCGCTGAGCGACTCGACCATCGACGGCCTCTACATCCGCCACACCAAGGTCGGCATGTGGTTCGACGGCCCGATGACCAACCTGAAGATCAAGAACAGCGTCATCGTCGACCAGATCGCCGACGCCATCAACTTCCACACCGGCGTCACCAGGTCGTCGGTGTCGAACACCTTCGTCCGCAACACCGGCGACGACGGCCTGGCCATGTGGTCGGAGAAGACCGCCAACGCCGGCAACACCTTCGACCACAACACCGTGCAGACCCCGGTTCTCGCCAACGGCATCGCGATCTACGGCGGCACGGACAACATCGTCTCGGGCAACCTGGTCGCCGACCCGATCCGCGAGGGCAGCGGCATCCACGCCGGGTCCCGCTTCGGCGCCGAGGCGTTCGCCGGGCACCTGTGGATCACGAACAACACCACGGTCCGCGCCGGTACCTACGAGCTGAACTGGAACATCGGCCTCGGCGCGATCTGGCTGTTCGCGCTGGAGAAGAGCATCGACGCCGACATCCAGGTCGTCGGGGACCACTTCCTCGACAACACCTACAACGCGATCATGATGGTCAGCGACTGGCCGGTGAAGGACCAGTACTCGATCACGAACGTCCACTTCAAGGACATCCGGGTCGACGGCACGGGAACCTCGGTGGTCAGCGCCCGCGTGAAGGGCTCGGCGACCTTCGAGAACGTGGACGCCCGCAACGTCGGCGCGGTCGGCGTCAACAACTGCGGCTCGTTCAACTTCCCGCCGACCGGCTCGGAGTTCTCCCTGGTGGACCTCGGCGGCAACGACGGCGGCGGCACCACCGGCCCGTGGCTCGCGCCCTGGGAACTGCCGAACACCATCACCTGCGACGACCGTCCCCCGGTCGTGGCGCCCCCCGCCCCCTCCGCCTGGTAACACTCCCGGCTCCCCGACCCCCCGCCCCCGGGTCCCCGCGGCGGCCTCCTGCCAAAGGCCCCCGGGAACCCCTCCCCAGGTACGGCCCGCGCTCCCCGCCAGGACGCGGGCCGTACCGCGTTCCAGCGGATCTCTCAGCGCCGCCGGCGCCTGAACGCCCTGGCGCAGCGGTCCGAGGCGCGTAGCCGGTCGTCCCCCGCTACACCTCCTCACACTCATACGCGCCCGTAGGGGATTTATAGAACTCTCTAAAATTGATGTTGACACTGAAATTGGAGTGCTCCATCGTCGCACAACAATCAGAGGTCAAGGGACGATCGGTGGTCTTGGGCCGTCGAGTGAGGACGTCTACCATGAGTCGATCCGCCGTTCAGCACGAGTCGCCCGGGAGCCCGCAGTCGCGGCAGTCGCGGAAGCGCCGACGGACTCGGGAGTCGATCCTGAACGCGGCCTGGCTGTGCTTCACGAAGGCGGGCGTGGAGAACACGAGCATCCGCGAGATCGCCGAGCTCGCGGATGTGTCCGAGGCCACTGTCTACAACCACTTCAAGAATCGGGCCGAGCTGATCGAGGCCGTGATAGGCGAGACGCGCCCGCGCCTTGACGAGATGGTCGAGGCGGTGGATGGGTTGGGCGACGCGGAAGGGCCGCTCGATGTCCTGCGTCTGTTCGCCGAACGCGTTCGGGGGGAGGACCTCGAAGACCTGCAGGTGCTTCGCCGGTTCCGCCGCCAGATGCGCGCGGTTCCCGAGCTCTATGCCGCCCACCTGATCCGGCGAGAGGAGTCCACGGCGGTTCTCGTCGAGGCGCTCACGCCTCGAGCCCGCGCCGTCGGGATGCCCGATCGATCGCTCGAACTACTCTGTAGCGCATACGCCGCCATGTCGGAGTCGATCGCAGCAGCGCAGACCGACAGTTCGACGCCGGACTCCTGGGCGGACGAGCTTGTCCACGCCATCGAGCTCCTCCGAGTGGGCTGGCAGGACAGATGACACCGCGAATTTCGCCACGGCCCTCGACGGGTGAGCGCACTCTGTCGATCACCGGCACGCGGCGGCGCGAACCCCTGCACGCCGCGGCGAGGCTTTCGCGCTTCCTTGACGACCGGAGCGCGGCGGGGCACTCAGGTGACCTCGTCCGCAACCTTCAGGAACGCGTCGCAGAGGTGACCGGCAAGGAAGCCGCACTTCTTCTGCCGACGGGCACGATGGCGCAGCAGATCGCGCTTCGTGTGCACTCGGGGCGTCGCCGGAGCGCGGAGTTCGCCGCGCACCCGACGTGCCACCTGCTCAACTACGAGTTCGACGGTTACGCGGTCGTCCACGGGTTGCGAGCCCACCGTCTCGGCGACGCGCATCGGCTGTTCAACAGAGACGATCTCGCAGCCCTGCCCGGCACGGTCGGCTCGGTGGTGTGGGAACTGCCGCAACGCGAACTGGGCGGAGTCCTCCCGGCGTGGGAAGAGTTGGTGTCGCAGGTGGACACCGCGCGCGGCAGGGGCGGCGACGCACCTCGATGGGGCGCGGCTGTGGGAGGCCGCCGCCGGATACCGCCGGACGGTCGCCGAGATCTCAGCGCTGTTCGACACCGTCTATGTTTCGCTGTACAAGTCGCTCGAAGCCCCATGGGGCGCGGTGATCGCCGGCGACCGCGACGTCATCCGCGATGTCTGGACGTGGGCGGTCCGTCTTGGAGGCGATTCGGCGGGCAACTGGCCGCTGGCCGCCTTCGGCCTGATGGCTCTCGACGAGCTGCTCCCGAGGATGCCGCGATACCTCGACCATGCCAGGGCCATCGCGGACGCGATCGATGCGATCGTCGCCGTTGTGCTTCCTGCCGTCCCGGAGACCGGGATCGTGCACGTGCACCTTCCCTTCGCCGCGGAGCGGGTGGCCGCCGCGCACGAGATCATCGCACGCGAGCACGGCATATGGCTCTCCCGCGCCCCCGCGTGACGACCCCAGAGAGCTGCTTCTTCGAGATCGCGGTCGGCGAGAGCGCTCTCGAGATCGAGCCACACGAGGTCGCGGACGCCCTCGTCGGCCTCCTCGAGCTCGCCGCATCACCGTCAGGTGATCGCAGACGACCAGAGAGGACCGGACGACCATGACGCCGGACATCATGTCCCACGAGGACACCGTGGCCGCGTTGGACTGGCAGTCCGCGCAGAACGAACGCGCACGGGCCCATGTGCACGCGCTTTCGGCCCATGCCGCGTACGAGCGGCGCCTGCGCGACGTCTTCACGGCGACGAAGGCGACGCCGCTCCTGCGGGCAGGCGCCCTGTGGTTCCAGCAGGAGACCGGCGACTTCGTCCGCGTCGTCGTCCGCTCGGACCCGAGCGGACCGGGGCGGACGATCTACGACGCGGCTGCGACCGCCAGGCAGGCGGGCGTTCCGGTCCGACTGGTCTGGTTCGCGCCATCGCCGGACGGCGCTCTCGTCGCGATCGCCTCGGAGCTGGCGGGTTCCGAGCGAGCACGCGTCTGCGTGCTCGACGTCACGACCGGGAAGGAGATCCCGACGGACATCCCATGGGTGCCCGCCTGGCCCGTGTCGTGGCTGCCCGACTCCTCGGGGTTCTTCATCGACTCGCGGACCGTGCGTGACGGCGAGTTCACCGGCGGCGGTGACGAGCTCTTCCTCTACCGGCTCGGACAGCCGGTGCCGACCGAGCCGGAAGCCCTGCCGATCAGGCTGCGCTTCCCTCGGGCGCGGGTCTCGGCGGACGGCCGGCATGTCGCGCTGGTCATGGATGATCGCGTCGACTACGTGCGCGACGCCGAGGGAATCTGGCGACCGTTCCTGCGAGACGTCCCCGGCGCGCACTTCGGCGAGTTCGTCGGCGACGACTTCTACGCCGTCGTCACGGACGGACATCCGCGCGGTCGCATCGTCCGCATTCCCATCGCTACGGCCGCGGAGCAGTCGACATGGACGGAGCTCGTCCCGGAGACCGCCGACGTGCTGCTGTACGCGGCGGTGTTCGACGACCGGATGGTGGTCGGCCTCACCCGTGATCTGAGCACGGTACTCGAGGTGCGCGACCTCGATGGACGCTTCATCACGACCGTCGGGTTGCCGTCGTACGGCACTGCGGGCGGGGAGTACACCGCGAACGGACTGCTCGGCGAGCCGCCGTTCCTGCGCAGCGCGGACGAGATCTCGTTCACGTTCTCCACGCCGGTGGCGTCCCCGGCGGTGTATCGCTACGAGGTGACAGTCGATCGGCTCACGATGATCACCCCGCCGGCGCTGGAGCTACCCGGGCGTGTCGTCGAGACTCGTACCGCCGTCTCGTGTGACGGCACCCTGATCCCTTTCACAGTGGTGCGCCTTGAGGGCGCCCATGGCCCGTTGCCCACGGTGATCGAGGGCTACGGAAACTTCGGACTGGCCGTGCTCCCGAGCTTCAACGTGTTCGCCGTACCGGTTATCGAGGCCGGCGGCGTGTACGTGCTGGCGCATCTTCGAGGCGGAGGCGAGTTCGGCCAGGAGTGGTGGCATGCCGGGCGGCTGGAGCGCAAACAGCGCACCTTCGATGACCTGTACGCCATCGCCGAGCAGCTCATCGCCGACGGGATCACGACGTCGCGGCAGTTGGCGTTCCACGGCGCGTCCGGCGGCGGGCTCACGGCCGGCGTCGCTCTGGTTCAGCGTCCTGAGCTGTTCGCCGCGATCGTCGCGCGTTCTCCCGTGCTCGATCTTCTCACTCGTGACAGGGACGCGCTGCAGGACTCGATCGCTGCTGAGGAGTACGGATCGCTCGCGATTCCGGAGCAGGTCGAGGTCATGCGTTCGTACTCACCCGTGCACAACGTGCGAGACGACGTCCGGTATCCGGCGTGCATGTTCGTCGCAGGGCAGAACGACCCGCGGACCAAGCCCTGGCAGTCGCGCAAGATGGCGGCCCTCGTCGCGGAGGCGACGAGCGGAAGCTCCCCCATCTTGCTGCGGGTGCATGCCGAGCGCGGACACGCGGCCGTGGGAGCGGACGCTTTCGCCCGGGAGACGGCCGAATGGCTCGCCTTCATCGCGGATCAGATCGGCCTCCACCCGGGCGACGCAAACGAAGCGGATGTGGCGGAACCGGTCGTGGTGTTCCGGCCGGATGCGGCGTTCGGCGTGCGGACGGAGCATACGAGCCCCGGCGATCTGCCAGGTCTCCCGGCAACCTGGACGGCTACGGCGGAGGCGTACGCGAACGCTGCGACGCGGGTGTCAACCGGTGTCTGGGAATGCGAGCGGTGCGACTGGAACCGGATGGAGATGGGTTCTCGCGGCGAGTTCTTCTACGTCCTCAGCGGCTCGATCGTCATCTGCCAGGACGGCGGCGAACCCGTCGAGGCGAGGGCGGGAAGCGCCGTGTACTCGCCGCCGCATTGGACCGGCCACTTCCGGGTGCCGGAGCGGCTCACGAAGGTCTACTTCAGCGTCGACCTGCCGCATGGCACGCCCTCGCGCCGGTCGGACGGCTGACAGCGCCGCCCTCTCGAACCGGCGGCGCGGACGACGTCGGCACACAGACGACGTCGCCATGAACGGCGATGCGCAATCGAAGGAGATTGCATGTTCATTCAAACTACTCGCGGGACCCGTGCCGCACAGTCGGGCAAAGCGCCGCGGCCTCGTGCCGTGCCCCTCGCGTGGGGAGCCGGTCTGCTCACGGCGTCGCTCGCGCTGAGCGCCTGTGCCGGCGGCACCGCGGCCGACGACTCGGGCTCCGGCACCTTCACGCTCGCCGTGCCGGTGCCCCTGCCCTCGGCGAATCCGTACGCTGTGAACACCGGCGCGGGACAGATGAGGTACCTCAGCTACCTCGCTTACGACCCGCTGATCAACGAGACGAAGTCAGGAGAGTTCGTCTCGGGTCTCGCTTCCGTGTGGAAGGCGACGTCGACGAGCGCGACCTTCACGCTCAGGAAGGACGTCACCTGCTCGGACGGAGAGAAATTGACGGCCGGCCAGGTCGCGGACGCGCTCAACTTCGTCGGCGACCCCAAGAACCAGTACCCGTGGGTCGGCGGCCTCACGCCCACCGTCGCCTACAGCGTGAAGGGCGATGACGATGCCGGGACGCTGACCGTGACGACCGAGCAGGACTTCCCCTTCCTGCTGCAGACGCTCGGCCAGGTGCCCATCGTCTGCGCGCCGGGATTGAAGAATCCCTCGAAGCTCGACCAAGGCACGAGCGGGACCGGCCCGTTCGTGCTCGAGTCCGCCACCAAGAACATCTGGACGTACCGGGTGCGCGAGGGCTACAGGTGGGGGCCGGACGGCGCGAGCACGTCGGCGGCGGGAACCCCCCACAAGCTGGTGCTGAAAATCGTCACCGACCCGACCACCTCGGCGAACGAACTGCTGGCGGGCAAGCCTCATCCTCCCCGCTCAAATTCACTCAACGCGCTCCGCCCCGCCTGGGCGGTATGGCTTGACTATCATATGATGTCGATGTCATAATGGGGTTGTGGATGTTGACGGCCCCGAGGAGTTCTGGGCGTGGATGGATCGGGTCGAGACAGATGCCTGCGGGGGCGACCAGCATGCCCGGCTGGTGCTGGGCCATGTGGTGGCGGCGCTGGACTTGCTCCGTCGGCTTCCCGAAGCCCCGAGCGGGGAAAGCGAGATGGCCACGCTCAAGCGGGTGCGGCAGTCGCGGCGTTATCCGTTGTGGCGGGTCAGTCATGTCTATCACCCGGACGTGGCGGTGCGACTGATCTGCTGGTTCCCTCCCAAGGTCGACACGGTGGTGGTCACGCTCTTCGCCGGCGACAAGGCGAAGATCGGCGATATCTGGTACTCCTCGGTCGCCGCGCGAGCGGACGCCTTGATTGATCAATGGACGAGGGAGACGTCGTATGACAACCAGTGAACCAACCGGGCCGGTGTTCTCGCGCGGGAACGACCGCATTGACCGCCTGATGGCCGATCCCGAGATCGCGGCCGAGGTCGCCGAGATCCGTAAGGCCAGCGAGGAGATGGACCGGGTTTACGCGATGAACCTGGCCGTGGTCCGCAAGGCCGGGCAGCTCACCCAGGTCGAGGTTGCCAAGCGGCTGGGGGTGAACCAGAGCGTCGTGTCACGTATGGAGAACAACGACGACATGCTCCTGTCCACGTTGGTGGGGTATCTGACGGCGACCGGAGCCGAAGGAGTGGCCATCGTGATGACGATAAATGGCCGCGAGGTCAAGCTGGACCTTGAACAACTTCGAGCTGCGGCCGAGGACAGGCAAAGCGTGTAAGGCCGCGAAAGGGGCACGAGTAACCCCGATGTGACTCACATGTGTCCCCACGATGACTCACACTATCATCCGGCGACTACCGGAATAGGTAAAGCCGCAGGTCAAATGGGTGGGGCGCCAGGGATTCGAACCGTGAACCTACGGATTAAAAGATGCCGCAGACTATCTATTTCTATTAGACCGCCCGGATTCGCCGCTGCCAAAATACCCGATGGTGCTGCACGATGTTGCCCCGTACCGCATGCCAATGATCAACCGCCGAGCAACCGTAGCGCCGTTGTTACCCTTTGCTATTCACCTTACGCCCTCGCGCGGCGTCACATGCCATCGAGAAGGGTCGGAAGCAGCGGGAGGATCTCAGGGGAAAGAGATTCCTGTTCACAGCCCGCACCTTCGGCTTGGACGATCGCCTCGGCTAAGGGGCGTAGTTCGGCGATAGCTGTTTTTGCCATGCGTTCGGCTAGCTTGTGATTGTCTTTTTGGTCATCAGGTTCCTGATGATATTTGACACCGCTTTCAAAGAGTTCCGGTTCCATGGCCACCGGGCGTATGAACCGGCCTACTCGACCGGTGAGATTGCTGATGATCTGGATGCCATGTGCGTCGAGGTCACACCAAGTCGTGAGCGGCAGCTCAGAGAAAGAACGCAGAAGTTCGACCGTACCGGTGCTTGAGTAGCCTTTGCTCCAGATCAGCAGCCAGGTGTCGCTCAAGGCGGTCCTCATACAGATCCTCTCGAAGGTATCTGAGTTCTCGATTACAAAGATCCCGACCGCCTCGCACTTCACCACCCCAAGTGACAGAAGGCCGTTGGCGGGCAGGCTAATCCAGGGCTTTGCTTTGGATGCGTCCGCAACCACGTCTCCGATGCTCCAAACCAACGGTCCTCGCAGGCGCACTTCAGTGTCAGTTTTGTCGACGGCCTCATCAAAGGAGAGGTCAATGATGTTGGCGAAAGCCTGCATGCGGGCAGGGGTCCAACGTTTGGAACCTCGTAGTGCTTTGGCCGCGAGTTCCTTGGCGCTGAGGCGCTTGCCCAAGGAGGTGTATGACCACCAAACGGATGCCGCGCTTACTGCGGCATCGTAGACAGACCAACAGTCGGTGCCAGCGCTTGATCCTGGGGGTACGGCGAGCTTGGATCCACGGGGAACCGCGAGCAGTAATTTTCGCTCATACGCCAACTCTGGTAGTGGCTCCATTTTTTGGCTCAGCTCAGCGCGTACATCATCCGGGTCTTGCCTGTCGAGTAATTCGTCTAGCAGGTCTTCGGCGAGATCAGACCATGGCTGGGTTAGGCGCCAGGATTTCGGTTCGTAATCGAGCGCGTTGACAACGTCGCAGCGCAAGGCGATGCCGCCAGCCCGAACGAGGGCCGTCATGATGTCCCAAGTACGGTCGCCGAATTGCTTCTGAGTCGAACTCCACTGGCGGAAGGTTCGATTGCGAAGAATTTTGACCAGATCTTTTCTTGTGATTTCAGGTGGGGGAGCGAAAGCGGGGACTGAGGAGTTGGTGATGAGGTCGACCTCGGCCGGTTTGATTCGCTTTTTCTGGTCGAGAGGCAGCCGCGGGCCATCGCTTCCATTCCGGGGGACAGTCACCGCCCTTGTCCCCACAGGCAGGTTGCGGAGATAAATCTCAGCGCGCCCTTCGGCCGCGCTGACCAGCAACGGCACACTCCGCCGAATTGGTGACGAAGGCTCAGAACGGGGGTCGTCCACGCCTAATCCAATCTGCGGTGAGCTCCACACGGGCACCGTTGTTATCGTAACCCCAGGCACGAGTCGGTTGATTGTAGGTTTCTGCCGTGGTGGCGTGCTCGAACCAGAGGAGGTGGCCGCAGTGATCAGCAGCATCGGTTAGGACACTGTCCTGGCATGTTCCGAGGATGGTGACCTGCCGTTCCTTCGCGACTCTGCTCAGCGCCGTCAGGACGTCGCGCCGATTGACCTCGCCAAGGCTGTTTCCTAGTTCGTCAAGGACCAGAACCCGGCCATGAGGGTCACTGTCGGCGAGCATGGCCGCGAGGACGAGTTGGATGGCCTGCACCTTCACCTGTGCGCCGTTGGCAGTCTCTCGGTAGGAGATAAGTGAGCCTGTGCGGGTCCGCCGCCACCTCGGCGTTACCCTCCACCTCCAGTCGCTGGCGCCTTCGGGCCGAATGTTGTCAAAATCCAAGTCTGCGCCGGAGCCGCCGCGTTTGAGATCGAGGTCGTTGTACGCCTCGCTGATCTGCTTGAGCACCCGTTCGATGTGACGCTCCAACATCTCTTGGATGCCTTGAAGTACTTCTGCATTTGTCGATGCCTCGTCCCTGAGCCTGGAGATGAGGTTCTCTCTACGCTCGCGCTCTTCGGTGATGCGGGTCTGGATCACCACATCGTTGTCAGCGACCGCAGCGATTCTGCTCAGCAGCGGCGCGCTAACTTCGTCGAAGATCACGGAGGGTCCTGAGACCTCGGGGTCATCGGAAAAGCGTTCCCTCTGTGTCCAGGACTCGCGAAGGTCTCTAGGTACGTCGAGATCTGGATCGGACGTGACTCCAAAGGCGCTCAGCGCCTCCGCAAGTAGTTCGGCGGCTCGGCGCTTCAGCCTCTCTGGAGCTGTTTGTTCGGCGCCAGCTACCTCTTCTGCGGCTTTGAGGCCCTGGCCCCACAGTCCCGTCCAGACGTTGACCGCTAGAGCCTCGCGTTGTTTTCCGACGCCTTCGAGCGCTCGGCGCTGCTGGGTGACCTCTTTCATAGCCACGTCGAAGAGCGCTTGGGTGGTCTGGATGTCAGCCTTGATCGACTTCAGGGCTAGGTGAGCTTCTTCCCAGGCTCTTTCCACTGGCTCTTCGCGCTCGCAGAGACCTCCCAATCGGTGATCGATCTCGAAAAGCTGAGTATTCAGTTGCTCCTCTTCTGCGGAAATGGCCAGGAGGCGAGCCGTCGCCTTGGCCGCTACGAAGTCGGTTCCGGCGAGTTGAAGGAGATTCTCCATGACACCGACGATCCGCTGAGCCTCTGCCAACTGCTCTTTAGCGGTGGTGAGGCGTTGCGTCGCGGCCCTGACCCGGGCGCCCCGGCCTGCGATCGGTGGGTCAAACCCGCCGATGACAACCGCGTTCAGGCTCGGAAATATAGCACCGCCTTGATACGGGGCGGTCTGTTGCTCGAGGGTGGTGAGGAAATCCTCAATACCTCCTTCACCCATGCCGACGAGCTGCGCTCCTGGCAGCCGGGACGTAAGGTGCTCGGCGGCCTCAGAAAGCCTTTCGTCCGGTACGGCAACGACATGGCGCCAGGGCCACAGCCGGGCTTCCCACACATCACGAGATAGGGGGTCAGGGTCAACGACATCCAGAACGCCAACGCCTTTGATATCGATCTCGGCCAAGATCTGAATTGTCTCTCCAGCTATACCGGAGAGTCCTGCCTCAGCCAGCCGCAACTCGCCTTCGGCCTCGGCGACCGCGATGTCCGCTCGCTCAACATCTAGCTTTGATCTTGCGACTTTAAGTTGCTCGTCAGCGACCCTTTTCCCGGCTGTTTCGACGTCGGAACCCGACCAGCCTGCAGCTGCCGAGCGGAGCGCTGGCCTTTCCTTAGCAAGTTGGCCTAGTCCTGCAGCAATGTTTGCGCGCTCGGCGCGGACGACTTCGATTGCGGTCCTCAGCTCATTCCGCTCCCGCCGCGTCCGCTCTTCGTCCGCAGCGAGTCGTTTCGGTACGCGCAACTCACTGAGTCGAGTATTCAAACTATCACGACGATCTATGGCTTCAGCAAGAAGTTCCCGGATCTCGCTGGCGCTCGTATCGAGGTGCTGGTCTTCGTTATGTGCTCGATGAAGTCGGCACGCTAGGTACCGCCGCCATAGGACTCGTCCCTGCTCAATGCGTTCCCGTGCCTCTTGGCGTGCTATGACTCCTGCGAGGTCAGCTTCGTCCTGTACACGTGCTTTGACATCGTTTGCGACCGCAGCGGCTAGTTCGGCCTCATGTTTGAGGAACTTTCCGCGTTGTATGGTCTCGGTCGCGAGCTCGGAGTCCAGACCAGCAAGCGCGATTAGGGAATCGCCGATGGTCTCAGGCTCCATCTCGGTCATTTGCTGGCTGAGGAGCGACGCGACCCGCGGCCGCATCTGAGTGTCCAGATAGGTGAGACACCGTGGCGCATCCCCGTACAGGACTTCGGACATCCTCCTGGCAGAGATCGGTTTTCCGGTTCCGCATTGCTGCCATAGAGTGTCCGCTTGCAGAATACGTTCAGCGTCATTGTCGGCATCAGCCAGGTGCAGGCCTGGCGACCAGCGAGCTTCGACGTAAGGAGTACTCGCGGAGACCCGAACCCAAACCGTCACTGCATCTGCGCCAGGGTCGGAGGATGATGCGAACACGCCAACGATGTAGCCGTAAGGAGCGGCACTGATCCTTTGCGCTGGATCGAGGCCGGCGGCATCGGGTTTGAACAGTAGATTTGCGGCATACCGTCCGCCATTTACTGCGAGTTTCCACTGCGGATCAGCCAGCAGGACGGAGACGGCGGCAAGGAAGCTGGTCTTTCCCGACCCGTTCGAATCCGTTTGGGGGCCAACACCCGAGACCGCGACGAAGGTGCCAGGGACGATGGGTACTGCTTGGTTGGTGAGTCTTGCGATGTCGAAGGTCTGAACGCCGACTAGGTGGCGTGCCCCAATGAGGCCGCGGGCCCCGTTCTCCCGGGCAGTCTGGTGCGTAGTCACAACGAAGCTTCCTGAGATGTCGTCCGATATTGCTGTGTGCGTCGGCGTTTGATGGAGTCGGCCAGTGAACCGTACGGATCGGCGAGCAACACCAACTGCTCGAAGAGGAACGAGGTTGCCTGCGGTGTCAACCTGTGAAACTGGGCGCCGAGAACGCGGCCCTTACCAGGTATTACGCGGACAAGATCTGCGTCAGTCAGGCGCTGAAGCGTGTCGCGGACCTGACCAGCTCGTATAGCGATCCCATCGAACTTCTCGTCGGGGACCGGCCGGCCATTCGTCCATGGCGCTTCCGGGGGGAGCTCTCCTTCAGCTCGCGGAATAGCCACACTAAAGATCAGAATTATGGCCAGTACTGCACGATCGGTCGCCGGCAAAATACCGAGCCCCTCCTCGGCGAGCCGAGCAGCGACGGTGTCGTCATAACCTGAGATCAGGCCATTCGGGTGGGTGATCAGGACCCGGCCAGAGGCTGCAAGGACGTCTTTTACCACGCGACGCAGCGCGGGTTCCGCTAGTGCGGGGAAGAGGTTTGGCGGGATTGGAGTTCGCGCATTGTCCAGCGCAGCCACTGCGGCATTTACTTGATCTTGACGACGCTCAGAAAGCACAGCCAACGACGCTGACATCAGAAACCATCCGGCCCAGGCAGTCGGTGGTACTCGGCACGGAGAGCAGCGATGTCGTCTTCGGACCATAGCGCGATAGCTGGTCCTAGCGTGACGTGCCCGTCTCCTTCGGATCGTCGGATAAGGCCACACACCGAAAACCGACGCAGCGTGGATCTATGAACTCCCCGCACGCGCTCGCTTGAGCCTGTGAAGGGCATTGCTTGTAGCGAGTCGAGTATTTCCGACTCGGCGGCAGGAACGCCAGGATAGAGAGGCTTGTCAGGATCCGGCCAGCACCAGCGGATACACGCGGCCAGGACATACAGTTGATTCGACGTTGGCCGCCGAAAGTAGGGCTCGTTAGCTGCTTGCCCAAACAATTCCGGCGCAGCTGGCCAAGAGGCCATAAGAGCTCGGCTATCGCATTCGCCGCGGACTTCAGTCAGCATCTGACCCACCTTGTTGGCGGCGGCATGGAGGCCACCCAGTTCGCGAGCGCTGCGAGGATACGGCAGGGTTCTTGTAACGCGCAGCTTGGCGAGCAGATATGCGGAGTCATCGTCCGGCGACATCGGTCGTGATCACCTCTTCAGCGGCAGACTCATGGCCACGGCGCACCCAGACGGGTGTGACAAAGGAGACCGTCGCTATGGGGTCCGGCAGGATCGCCGTCGAGAGGGCCGCGGTTATCGGAGCGTCGGGTGATGCTGACGCCAGGAGAACGCGAACCACGAGCTGAATGGCGCCTGGCCTACCCGCCGCCTTGATGATGTCGGTCAGATCAACTTCGTTGCGTCCTTGAAGCGCCTTCTCGATGTCGGCGATTCGCCGCGCTCGAGCCAGCTCTGCTCGCTGCCGGGCTTCGGAGATCGGGTCACGATCGGACGGAGTAGCAGCCGACGGAGGCGGCCGACGTCGGGGAGGCCTGGGACGGTATTCATCGACCGCGTTGATCACGCACTCTGCGTTGGTGATGAAGCTCGGCGGGTCAAAAACCGTCCGGGAGAAGACTTCGGCCAACCGATCCACGCTCAATCGCTGAGCCGCCGTGCGGTATTGCTCCGGAGAGAGCATTGAGAAGTCCCTGCGCGTGCTGGCAAGGCGGACCAAACGGTCCCAAAGCTCCCCAACTGCCTCGCAGTAACGCGTAGCGGTCCTGATGAGCCGATGACCCGCTCCCATTAAGTCGTGAAATCGGTCCGCTACGACACTGATGAGCGCCTTGGCTTCTCTCAACAGAGCTGCAGCCGACCGTTTGCTCCTGCGGTCTTCTAGGAGCTCCTCAATCGTTCGATCGCGCACTAAACGCAAGAGATTTGCGGTAGTAACTGCTAGGGCCTGCCGCGCCTTCGTGATCCGCTCGCTGACCTGGTCTTTCGTCAGCATCCCATCCTCAATCTCGCGAATCGTGCGACTGAGCAGCAGGGTGATCTCCTCGACTCCACCTTCGTGATCAAGACGACCAAAAATGAGCAGCGCGACCGCGCTCATGTCATCAATACGGTAACGCTGCTGATTCGGGCGGTCGGGGCTGCCGTGGGGGCGAAGCATCCCCATTCCGATGAACACGCTGAGCCGACTGTCCACATTGGTGGAGGAGAGCCCTGGGGTGCACGCAGAGATCAACTCGTCACGTGTCAGACCGGCGCCGTTGTCCAGGTCGCCGAAAGCCGCATATATCGCTCGGGCGATCTCGAGCGCCAGAGGGTCCTTTGTGACTGCACCCGAGTCTGCGGCTAGCGGCGCGACAAACGGATCGAAGCGTTCTTTGGGCGTGAGGTCTGCACGGCCCGAGCCGAAATCGATGGTGGTTTGATCATTTAGGGGCTCGTGGTGGTCATGTGATGCCATCGGCAGCAAGAGTACTTCTGATGGCCGCGTTGTTTGTCGAGAATTCAAAAGAAGTACCAACTTGCCAGCTGCCAGGTGGGCGGTTCGCTAGTTGATGTCCCCTTTGTCGTTGGGGTTGGAAGAGGCGGGCTGGTCAGGGGGCGCTGCTGAGCTATGGGCGCGGCTGAGTGAACAGGCCCGGCTCGGTCTCGTCGAGGATGCCGCGGCTGACCAGGCGTTTGAGCTTGGAGCGTATGTTCTCGATGTTCTCGACGGGCAGATCCATGGCCTGGCACAGGTCGCGAGTGCGCAAGGACCGGCCGAGGTCGGCGAAGACGGTCAGAATCTGCTGGTAGGCAGGGTGGCCGGGCAGCGTGGGAGGCGGCGCGTCCGGCTCAGCGTCGTCCTCGCCGGCGAGCGATACAAGGGTCTTGCGGGTGATCTGTAGGTGATCGATCGCCTCGTCGAGTTCACGCAGCTTCGCCGCCAGTTCGTCGATCAGGGTCCGGACCTGCTCGGCCTCGCGGGTCAGAGCCTGTTCCCGCGCGTCGATCTTGTCCAGCAATGGTCTGCTCACCTCGTAGCCGGTCACGCGCCGCGCCAGGATGGGCTGGAGGTGCCGGTCAACCGGCGGGCCATCACATCGCTCATCGCCCAGTGAACGCGCGATTCGGAGCTGGCGGGACGGTGTTCGTAGTCGCGGACCAAGCGGCGGTGCAGGGCGAGGGTGCCGTAGGTCTGCTCGACGACCCATCGTTTGGCCTGGGGGACGAATCCCTTGTCCGCGGGATTGCGCTCGACGATCTCCACGTCGATGCCGAGCCTGGCACCGTGGGTGACGACCGCGTTCTTGAATCCCTGGTCGACCAGGGCCTTGTGCACGGTGTCAGTCTGCGCGGCGACCCGGTCCAGCAGGGTGATCCCAGCGGTGTTCTCGTGCGCCGAAGCGGCTAGCACCACCACCGCGATGACCAGGCCCAGCACGTCCACTGCCAGGCCGGTGTACTACTACTTCGCCAAGTGGCGCGATGATGGCACCGACCAGACGATCCACGACCTGCTGCGCTGGCAGGCGCGGGAGAAACGGGGACGATTAGCCGACCCGAGCCTGGTGGTGCTGGACACCCAAAGCGTGCACGCGGCGGCCGGAGTCCCGTCGGAAACCACGGGCAGGGACGCGAGCAAGAAGGTGCCCGGGCGCAAGCGCGCGCTGCGGGGCGGCAGGTCGTGCGGCAGAAAGTCCCACTGGCAGCCGGTCCGGCCCTGGTAGAGGATCGCGTTGACGATCTCCCGCATCTCGTAGGCGCCCTGGTGGCCGCTGACCGAGGGGTGTGCGGCCTTCCACGCGTTGATCACCGGCTCGATCAAGGCCCACCGTTCGTCGGATAAGTCGCTCGGGTAGGGCTTGCGCTCACTCACGTCGCCATCCCAGCACAACCAAGCCCGCCGACCGGCCGTAACGCTACAAATTCACGCGATCACAGTACGCAGTTTGGACATCCACTCACGAACCGCCCTCTCAGTCTTCATCGGTGAAGAGCGCCGGATCCTTCGAGCTCCACTCGGCCCTGACCTCGCGCCACGGACGCCCCGTGCCCTTTCGCATCTGCTCCAGGCCTTCGGCCAGCTCCTCACCCTCGAGGATCTCTTCGTCCTGAAGGCGCTGCCAGACCGCGTCGAGGAGGTTCCGCGAGCGTCCTGCCTCACGCAGGTCACGGACAAGGGCAGCCACGGCGTACAAGCGCTCCACCTCCAGCATCAGCCGGGGTTTTCCTTGCACCGGAGTGAGCACTCCTTCTTTCACCCACGCTCGCACGGTCTTCGCGTCGAACTTGAGAATCTTCGACGCGGTCGTGACCCGTACGGGCTCCACGTGGGCCAGCAGGTCCGCGACCACTTCCCTGACCGTGTCGCGCGTACCGGCCTCGTGGGTGCTGGACGCCACCATGTCCAGCTTCTGAGCTTGATCGAACAGGGCGAGAGCGGCGCGTTCCTCGGCTTCCTTCCTGCGCGGAACCTCCCCCGCCGTGACGGCGCTATGGCGACGCTGCGCGGGCGTGCCGACCCGGGGTCTTCCGTCCTTGGGCCCGTGATCCATCGATTTGCGTAGCTTGACGGCCGTCATCGAGACTCTCCCCATCTCCATCTACTCCCTAGTTATACTGCAGAAAAGGGGAGTCGACTCGTGCCGGCCTGGGATGCCCCGCGCGCCGCCCGCCTCATGGCCGATCGTGGCGTGTGGGACGCCTTCGGTGTGTGAGTAGCCCGATAAGGCCGCCCGGTTGAAGATCGGACGGCCTGGCGAGCTTGGCTGGTTACTGCGCGGTGGGGATGTGGCTGAAGGTGCTCCACAGGGTGCCGAGGCTGACGTACGGGTCGAAGGACGGGACGGCGGTGCCCTTGTTGCGCCATACGAACATCTGGTCGGTGCCGTTGAGGCCGAGCAGGTCGGTCTTGCCGTCGCCGTCGTAGTCGGTCACCCAGAATCGGGTGACGGTCTTCCAGCCGCTGGAGATGAGCATGCTCTGTCCGCGTGCGGGGGCGCCGACGGTGCTGGTGTTGGGCACGACCCAGAACTGGTCGCCGCTGCCGGCGTCGACCCCGGCGATGTCGGCCTCGCCATCTCCGGTAAAGTCACCGATGACGATCTCGGACAGGGTGCTCCACTGGGTGCCGAGGCTGACCGGCGCGTTCACTGACGGCTGGCCAGGTGAACTGGTGTTGGTCCAGGCCAGCATCTGGTCGGTGCCGTTGAGGCCGAGCACGTCGGTCTTGCCGTCGCCGTCGTAGTCGGTCAACCAGTACTTGCTGACGGTCTTCCAACCGGTGGTCATGGGGATGCTCTGCCCGCGCGCGAGGGCGCCCGGAGTGCTGGTGTTGGGGATGAACCACATGTCATCACTACCGGAACCCAAGCCCAGGAAGTCCGGCTTGCCGTCACCGTCGAAGTCCACCAACCGCCCCGCCTGCGGATCCACCACCGGCCGCGGAGCCGGGTCGTCGACATCACCCGCGCCCACGGGGCTGGAGTAGCCGACGATGTCGATGTTGGTGCGTGAGTAACTGTTCTCCTTGACGCGATCGCCGCTGTTGCCTTCGATGGTGTAGACGGTGCTGCTGTTCGCCGACTTGACGATCCCGACGTGGTCGATGACGCCGTTCTGGTCCCAGTCGAAGACGAGGGCGTCGCCCGGCTGCGGTGTGTAGCCGCTGGCGCGGGTGTGCCAGGTGCCGTACATCGTGCCGTAGTCCTTGAACGAGCTGACCCAGCCGGTGAGCACGCCTCCGCTGGTCTCGGGCACATCGGCGTACGGCACGCCGGCGTTCTTCCATACGTACTTGGAGAAGTCGGCGCACCAGTCGCTGTCACGCCACTGAACTCCGTCGGTGGCAGGGCAACCGGCTGCGGGCTTCCAGGTTCGGAAGTAGCCGGTGTAGTAGTTGCAACCGCTCCCAAGCGGCTGCTCGTGGTTGCGCGATGAGTTGTTCAGCTGGCTTTGCGCGACCGAGACGATGGAGTCGCGGGACACGGCAGCGGCCGGCGTCGTGGTGACGGCGATCAATCCCGATCCCAGGACAGCCGTGGTGGCCAGCCCGGCGCTGAGGCGGCGGGCGAATCACAGGCCGCTCTGTGCTGCTATGCGGGTGAGTTTCATGGGGATCCTTCCGGTGGAGGTGGTGCTTCGTGCTGACACCGAAAGGTTGGCGGGGGCTGTTGAAACTTCGTTGAAAATCCGCGGCGGGCGGTTTTCAGCACGCGGCGGTTCGGCGGCCGGGCCGCCGGCGAGCTCGTCGTATTCGCGGGCGCCGTCGTCGTGGAAGACCTTCACCGCCCGCGGCCGGAGCGCCGCCGTCTTGGCCTCGCCGCGGGCCTCGTGCCGCAGGGCGAGGTCACGTTCGGTGCGTCCTGCGCTCCCAAGCCGGAGCTCTCCTGGCGTGCGCCTTCATCGAGACCGTCACCCCTCAATGGGCGGCGTCAGTACATCCTCCTGCCGCCGATCCGGTTAAGCCACGTTGGCCTTGGCCGCCGGAGACGATCTACGGGTGGTGCAGGGCCCGCTCGGGCATGCGGGCATCGTCGTGACCGCGGACATCTACGCGTCGGTGATCCGCGGGTGCCAGGTTCGCGCCGTCAGGCGAAGAGGTCGGTCTCCCGGCCGGTCTCGTCCAGGGGGCCCTCGGGGCCGGCGAGGCGGGTGTAGTACTCGGCCGGGAAGAGGGGCTGGCCGATGTCGTTGGATAGGGCGAAGTAGTCGCCCTTGACGGTTATCTGCGTGCGGTGGGCGCGGAGGGCGGCGCGCTTGGCCTCCAGGTGGGGGCCCGCGTCGATGCGCGTGGTCACCTGGGCGTCGGGGACGCCGAAGCCGAACTCCTCCACGGACCTCAGGCGCTCGAACGGGCCCGCGTCCACGCCTCGCTCCAGGACCGACAGGGGCATGGCGGTGGCGTAGAAGCGGGACGGAGTCCACGGCTCGCCCTCGCCGAAGGACGGGTCGGCGGCCTTCTCGAAGGCGCGCCACGCGACGCGGTGGGCCTGAATGTGATCGGGGTGGCCGTAGTAGCCGTTGTCGTCATAGGTCACGACGACCTGCGGGCACACCTCGCGGATGACGCCGACCAGTTCGGCCGCCGCGAGGTCGAGGTCGGCCTGCCAGAAGCAGTCCGGGTCCTCGTTGGTGGGCGCGCCCATCATGCCCGAGTCGCGCCAGCGCCCGGCCCCGCCGAGGAAGCGGTAGTCGGCGACGCCCAGCGCCGCGCACGCGCGGGCCAGCTCGACGGCGCGGTACTCCCCCAGCCGGTCCTCGCGGTCGGCGGCCAGGTGGCGCAGCTCGGGCGGGATGACCTCGCCCTCTTCGCCGAGCGTGCAGGTCACCAGGCAGACGTGGGCGCCCTCGGCCGCGTACCTCGCCATCGTCGCGCCGGTGCCGATCGACTCGTCGTCGGGATGGGCATGGACGAACAGGATGCGACGATCGGGCGACATGACGCCTGCCTTTCCTTCTGTGACCAGGGACGCCCGCCGGGGTGGGGCCCGCCGTGTCACCTTACGCGCCCCGTGTCACGTTCTAAGTACGGCCGCGCGCGCCGTGCCCCTGGTCCACCAGCGCGGCCGGCGAGGTCTTGGCGGGAGCGGTGGACCCCCGCACGACCAGCTCCGGCTCGAAAAGAAGCTCCTCGGCGGTGACCGAGGCGCCCTCGATCTGGCCGACCAGCAGGGTGACGGCGGTCCTGCCCATGGCCTCGATGGGCTGGCGGACGGTGGTCAGCGGCGGGTTGGTGCAGTTCATGAAGGCGGAGTCGTCGAAGCCGACCACGGAGACGTCCTCGGGCACCGACATGCCGAAGCGGCGCACCGCGCGCACGGCCCCGAGCGCGAGGGGGTCGCTGGCGCAGATGATGCCGGTGACGCCGCGCTTGAGCAGCCTGGTGGTGACGGCCTGGCCACCCTCGGGGGAGAAAAGCGTGTGCTCGACGCACTCAGGGCCCGCCGGGAGGCCGGCGGCCTTGGCGGAGGCCATGAAGGCGGCCATCTTGCGGCGTGAGGGGATGTGGTCGTCCGGGCCGAGCACCAGGCCGATGCGCTCGTGGCCTAGCGAGGCGAGGTGGCCGAACGCCTGTTCGACCGCCACGGCGTCGTCGGTGGAGACCTGGGGGAAGCCGAGGCTGTCGGTGGCGGCGTTGACCAGCACGACGGGCAGGCGCAGCTCCAGCAGGCGGTAGTAGTGCTCGTGGGGGGCGTCGGCCTCGGCGTAGTGCCCGCCGGCGAAGACGACGCCGGACACCTGCTGCTCCAGCAGCATCTCGACGTAGTCGGCCTCCGAGAGCCCGCCCGCGGTGCGGGTGCACAGCACGGGGGTGAAGCCCTGCTGGGCGAGGGCGCCGCCGACGACCTCCGCGAGCGCGGGGAAGATCGGGTTGCCCAGCTCGGGCAGCACGAGGCCGACGAGCCGGGCCCGCTCGCCGCGCAGTTGCGTCGGGCGTTCGTAACCGAGGACGTCCAGGGCGGTCAGGACGGCTGCGCGGGTCGCGTCCGCCACCCCCGGCTTGCCGTTGAGCACGCGGCTCACGGTCGCCTCGCTGACGCCGACCTTCTTCGCCACTTCCGCAAGTCGCCGAGTCACGGCGCAATCATAGGTCGCAACGGCTGCAAACCGCTTACATCATTTTGCGACCGTTATCATCTTTCCTCCGTTCCGACTCCCAACTTTCCGTCAGTTCCCGGCTTTCCCAGGTTTCCCGCCGATTCCGCGCGTTCGCCCGCCGGTGTCGTCCCAGGGCGCCGCGCCACCGGCGTCCCAGGGCGCCGCGCCACCGGTCACGACCGCGACGATCCGCGTCCCCGGCGCGAAGGCGCCGCGCGCGGCGAGGGCGAAGACGCCGTAGAGCATCTTGGCGACGTAGATCCGCTCCAGGACGTGGCCGTGCCGGGCGGCGAAGTCACGGGCGAAATCGTCCAGCTCGGCGGGAATCCGGGCGTAGCCGCCGAAGTGGAAGCCGTGTTCCAGGGTGTAGTTCGGCGAGGACGTGCCGTACGCCTCGCGGCGCAGCCGCTCCACCTCGCCAGCCAGGAACTCGCCGCCCTTCAGCACCGAGAACCCCAGGGCGCGGCGGCCGGGGGGCAGGCCCGCGGCGATGCCCGCGAGCGTCCCGCCGGTGCCGCACGCGCAGCAGATCATGTCGTAGCCGTCGCCGCCGAGCTGGGCGGCGACCTCCGCGGGCAGCTCGGCGCACCCTCGTACCGCCCAGGCGTTGCTGCCGCCCTCGGGGATCAGATGGAAATCGCCGTGCTCCTCACGCAAGCGGGCGATGACCTCGGGGTCGTTCTTCGCGCGATAGGTCGTGCGGTCCAGGTAGGCCAGCCGCATCCCCCGCGCCACGGCGTACGCGAGGGAGGGGTTGAGCGGCAGGTGCTCCTCGCCGCGGATCACGCCGATCGTCGCGAAGCCGAAGTGACGGCCGGCGGCGGCCGTGGCGCGGATGTGGTTGGAGTAGGCGCCGCCGAAGGTCAGCAGGGTGTGCGCCCCCTGCCGCGCCGCCTCGGCCAGGTTGTCCTTGAGCTTGCGCCACTTGTTCCCCGGCAGGTCGGGGTGGAGGAGGTCGTCCCGTTTGAGGAACAGGCGGACGCCGCCGAGCCTCGGGTCGTCGACCTCTTCCAGCGGGCTCGGCAGCCGCAGGCCCGGGAGCCCTTCGGCTGTGGATGACGCGCGGTTGTCCACAGGTCCAGCCTCGCACGCGCGGGCGGGTGGACGGGGCGGACTAGGCTTGCGGGGACCCCGAGCGAAGGAGAGCGTCGTCATGCGTGCTGCGGAAGCGTTCCGTACGGCGTTCGGCCGTGATCCCGAGGGCCTCTGGCACGCGCCGGGGCGGGTGAACCTGATCGGCGAGCACACCGACTACAACGGCGGGTTCGTGCTGCCCTTCGCGGTGCCGTGGGGGGTGACGGCCGCCGTCGCCCGCCGCGATGACGACACCGTCCGGCTGATCTCCCTGCAGGACGGCGCCGGGCGCGCTCACGTCCACGAGGCCGGCGCCTGGGACCGCGCCGAGGGCTGGACGCGCTACGTCGTCGGCGTCTTCTGGGCGCTGCGCCAGGCCGGGCACGACGTCCGGGGCGCCGACCTGGTGATCGACGGCGACGTGCCCCGGGGCGCGGGGCTGTCCTCCAGCGCCGCCCTGGAGGTCTCGGTCGCCCTGGCGCTCAATGATCTCTTCGAGCTGGGGCTGAGCGGGCTCGACCTGGCCCTGCTCGCCCAGAAGGCCGAGAACGACTTCGTCGGGATGCCCTGCGGCATCATGGACCAGGCCGCCTCCGCGCTGAGCAAGGAGGGGCACGCCCTGTTCATGGACTGCCGCAGCCTCGGCACCCGTGCCGTCCCCCTCGACCTCGCCGCCGACGGGTTCCAGGTGCTGATCATCGACACCGGCGTCCACCACGAGCTCGCCGACGGCCAGTACGCCCGCCGCCGCCAGGACTGCGAGAACGCCGCCAAGCGCCTCGGCGTCGAGTCGCTGCGCGACGTCACCGACCTCGCGGCGGCCCTGGCGCTGCTGCGGGGCGACGAGCGCAGCCGCACCCAGCACGTGGTCACCGAGAACCACCGGGTGGAGGCGGTGATCGGCCTGCTGCGCGCCGGGGCCCTGCGCGAGATCGGCGCGCTGCTGAACGCCTCCCACCTGTCCCTGCGCGACCAGTACGAGGTGTCGTGCGCCGAGCTCGACGTCGCGGTCGAGGCCGCCGTCCGGGGCGGCGCGCGCGGGGCGCGCATGACGGGCGGCGGTTTCGGCGGCTCGGCGATCGCGCTGGTCGCCGCCGACCGCCTGGACCACGTCCAAGAGGAGGTCGCCCGCTCGTACGCCGGCCGCGGCTGGGCCGCCCCCCGATTCCTCCCCGCCACCCCCGCCCCGGGCGCCCGCCGCCTCGCCTGACGGTCACCCGCGGGCCACGGGCCTAGGCGACCCGCGCCACCCGGGGGTCCGCCGCGGCGGTGAGCAGGGTGCGGGCGAGGGTGTCGGCGTGGCGGATCGCCGGGTCGTCGGCGGACAGGGGGTGGCCGCCGGTGGTCCAGGGCCCGAGCGCGAAGCGGTGCGGATGCGCCGTCCCGTTCTGGTCGACGATGCGGTGGCCGGGCAGGCTCACCTTCAGCCGCCCGGACTCCTCGGCGCACTCCCCCCGGGCGTACAGACGCCTGAGCAGCGGGTCGCGGGTGCGGTCCAGGCTCGGCCCGGGGCGCCTGGCCTCGATGAACGCCCGGGCGGTGACGGCGCCGGGCACGGTGGCCGAGGTCGCGCGCCACACGCCGTCCCGGGTGGGCTCGACCCGCGTCTCGGCGCCGAGGAACGTCACCACCCCCGCCCGGGCCAGCGCGCGGAGTTCGGCGATGCGCGCGGCGGGCAGCGTCCCGGCGGCGTGGCGCGCCAGGCGGTGGAACCAGGGGTCGTCCGGCACCCGTCCGGTGAGGTGGTCCAGCACGCCGCGCAGCGCGTGGATCATGGCGAGGTCGGCGCTGTGGGACGGGTCGGCGCGGCGGGTCAGGTCGGCGGACAGGTAGCCGTGCATCCACCGCTGAAGCCCGGCCAGGTCGCCGAACCTGATGCCGGCGAGCGGCCGGTCCAGGCGGGCGAAGTTGAGGCGGTCCTCGAAGCGGGGCACGGCCGTGCGGATCAGCGCGCGCATGGCCCTGCCGTCCCATTCCTCCGCCTCGAAGGCGTCGGCGAACGCGTCCCAGCTCACGCGCGTGCGGTCCGGGTGGACGGTCAGCAGGTGGTGGTAGTAGGCGTACGCGAGGTCCTTGGCCACCAGGGGCCACACCTGCGCGCGGAAGTCGCGCGCCCCCTCGCCCGCGCGCCTGACGAACCTCGGGGGCGGCGGGCGCTCGCCGGTGAGCCGGTATCCGACCTGGCAGTGCGGGGGCACGCCGCGCACCGAGCCGACGTGGACCAGCGGCTCGCTCCCGCTTGGGTGGTAGATCAGCTCGCCGTCCGATCCGTGCCGGAACCGCCCGCCCCGGGCGACGGTGAGCCGGGTGAGCACGTCGGCCAGCACCGAGCCGAGGCCGATCGCCAGCACCGGCTCGGCGCCGGCCACCTGCTCCAGGGGACGGTCGGCCACATGCCCGGCGGGCCGGTAGTAGAGCCCCTGCTCGTGGGCGAACCGGCGCAGCTCCTGCTCGCGGGCCGAGGGCAGGACGCCGGGCCAGCCCTGGGCGAGGACGACCGCGTCGGTGTCGACCCGCGTGCCGTCGTCGAGGAGGACGCGGCGGCCGGCGAGGTCGATGGCGCCGGCCCGGTGCAGGTGGATCCGCAGGCCCGGGGACTGCGGGTCCGGGCTCACCGCCCCGGGTGGAGGCGCGTCGGGGTCCACGAGGTGGACCTCCAGCGGGCGCCGGGAGCTCGCCCGGGCGGCGTTGGCGCGGATCCGCTCCACCAGCCGGATACCCGTCGCACCGGCACCGACGACGCAGATGGATCCGGTCACGCTCGCCTCCCGCTATTAACCTATTTATAAGGTAGGAAATACATGGAACAGCGTCAAGACCATGGTAAGCCGAACGGCGTCCACTCGTGTGAAGTGGACGCCGGGGAGACGATGTGGTTCAGGAGTGCCTCAACCGGAGGCGCCGAAGGTGGCCTGACGCGCCTCGGCACCGGGAGGCGCGGGCTCCGGCCCTGCGACAAGGCGGACAGGGAACCGTGAGCTCAGCCCGCTCGCCTCGAGTACCCGGCGTACGGACGAGGACGGGGAGACGAGGCGCACGCCTCCCCCGAGACGCAGTGAGCGGCGGCGGGCGGCCATCAGGGCGGCCACCCCGCTCGCGTCCATGAAGGTCACCTCGGACAGATCGACGTCGAGGCGCGGGCGTGGTGGCTCGAGCGCGGCGAGCAGACGCTCGCGCAGCTCGGGTGAACAGGAGATGTCGACGTCACCGCGGACGCGGAGGACGGTCGAGTCGGCCTGGACGATGAGGTGCAGGTCCATCGAGGACCTCCAATCGATGGACGAAGAGGGCGGTTCACATTTGGGCGAACCGCCCCGACGTCCTAGGGCGAGGACGGCGGGCGCCGTCCTCGCGTGAGCTTGAAACCTGTCCGCACGGGTTCCGTCTGACGGCCCGTGCGCACGGATTGAGCTCGGTCTTAGAGCGGGCGGACCTGCTCTGCCTGCGGGCCCTTCGGGCCACGCGTCGTCTGGAAGTCGACGCGCTGGTTCTCCTCGAGGCTGCGGTAGCCGCTGGAGTCGATGGCGGAGTAGTGGACGAAGACGTCCGCGCTGCCGTCATCGGGAGCGATGAAACCGAAGCCCTTTTCGGCGTTGAACCACTTGACGGTTCCCTGAGCCATGAACTGAATCTCCTCATGAGACGATCTACGAGGACCACGGCGTGGTTCCTCGGGTTGTCTAGCGACCGACCGCCCCTCGAAAGCACGTGGCTTCGCATGGTGGAACGCCCGCTGTAAGAACTCCGCAGGCGCTGCTACACGTTAACGAACCTCTACTACAACCGCTCCCTATTCAACACCATGTCCCGGGGGCATGGCCAACGCAGGGGGGTCGGCGCCGTTGAAGATCGTACTCCCTCGCGGCGGCGCGTGGGGGCCGTCGGAGGGCGTTACCGCCGGTCCAGCGGTGGGAACGCCGGCGCGCGGCGCTCCAGATAGCTGGCAACGCCCTCAGCGAAATCGGCGCGTTCGAAGGACTCCATCATGAGCCGGACGCCCTCGGCGGCGGACTCGTCGAGCGTTTTATCCCAATCGCCCCAAATCTGGCGTTTGATGATGGCCATCGAGGCCGGCGAGCTGTGGACCGCGAGCTCCCGGGCGTAGGCGGCGGCCTCCTCCAGCAGCCGCTCCCCCGGCACCACGCGGGCGGCCAGGCGCAGCTCGCCCGCCTCGGCGCCGGTGAACGTCCTGCCCGAGAGCAGCAGGTCCATGGCGGCGGCCTGCCCGGCCAGCCTGGGGAGGATCCAGGCCAGGCCGTACTCGGCGATCAGGCCGCGCCGGGCGAACGCGGTGGTCCACTTGGCCTCGGCCGCCGTGAACACCAGGTCGCACACCAGCGCCTGCACCATGCCGAGCCCCGCGCAGGCGCCGTTGACCGCCGCGATGATCGGCTTGCGGATCGTCGTGGGGAAGGTGCCGGGCCGCTTGTCCGGCTCCTCGTCGTAGGAGCCGTCCTGGACGGCGCTGAGCGTCTCGAAGTCCGCGCCCGCGCAGAAGCCCTTCCCGGCGCCGGTGACGACGATCACACGGACCGCAGGGTCGCGCTCGGCCTCCTCCAGAAGGTCGAAGTACCGGCGGCCCATCGCGCCGGTCCAGGCGTTGAGCCGCTCGGGCCGGTTGAACGTCAGCGTCAGCACGCCCTCGCCCAGCGACGACAGCACGAGATCGGACATGGAACCTCCCGGGAGAGACCGCTACCGAATATAGTTCTACACGCCCATGCGGACTCGCACCAAGGCCGTGCCCATGGCCTCGCTCCGCTGGGCGGTTCAGTGCCCGTCGTCGGTTTTGCGGGGGTGGTGGACGAATGCCGGGGTGAGATGGACGTCGTCGTAGTACCGGTGGAAGACCGGCGTGAGCGAGCCCGAGAGCGGCGGGACGATCCAGGACCAGTCGGCCGGGCAGACGCGCCCGGAACGTTCCTCGCGCTCCAGATGGGCCATGAACCGGCGGGCCTCGGTGTGGTGGTCGGTGATCGTCACGCCCGCCCGGGTGAACGAGTGCAGCACGGCCACGTTCAGCTCGACCAGCGCGTGGTCCTTCCACAGGGTGCGGTCGCTGGAGGTGTCCAGGCCGAGCCGCTCGGCCACCACGCCCAGGCGGTTGTACCGGTCCTCGTCGGCGAGGTTGCGCGCCCCGATCTCCGTCCCCATGTACCAGCCGTTGAACGGCGCGCAGGGGTAGCAGACGCCGCCGATCTCCAGGCACATGCCGGAGATCGCGGGCACGGCGTGCCAGCGCAGCCCGAGGTCGGCGAACCACGGGTAGGCGGGGTGTTCGAGCGGGACCTCCAGCACCGCGTCGCCCGGAATCGCCGCCAGCAGCGGCGGGCGGTCCCCCGCCTCGATCACGAGCGGGAGCACGTCGAAGTCGGTCCCGGGGCCGCCGGGCCAGCCGAGGCGCCGGGCGGTGGCGGTGAGGGCGGCGTTGCGCGCGTCTCCGGCGACGGCCTCCCCCTGCGGGCCGACGTACCCGGCGTACCGGATGAGCTGCTCGTTCAGAATCCTCGGCCCGGGACGTCCCGGACGGTCCTGGTCGAAGACGGTGATCGTCGGACGGACGCGCCCGTCGCCGGTCGCCTCGCGCAGGTGGCGGACGCACTCGCCCGCGACCCCCTCGGCGGTGTGCACGGACCGGCGGTCCCGCACCCGCAGCGAGCGCCAGTACAGGCGGCCGATGCACCGGTTGCTGTTGCGCCAGGCCACCCGCGCGCCGAAGACCAGTTCCTCCGGGGTGTGGGTATAGGTGCCGTATCGGGCGATCTGCGAGGTGACCTCCCGTAATCGCGGCCGCAGCGGCCCCGCGGAGGGGTTCTCCGCGTGGAAGAGCCGGAGGAACGCCTCCGCCTGGGCCGGGTCCACCGGCCCGGTGCCGGCCCCCTCCCGGTGCGCCGGCGGCGCCGGAGGCCCGGCGTCCGGGGCCATGCCGCCGCACACCGCCTCACCTACGGGCCCCTCGGGGGCGCGGGACGGGGTACGGCGTCGAGATTTCCACCACACGAGCATGCGAGAACCACCAGGGTGCTTACACGGGCGCCGCGCACCTTCCGGGGGTGCGAGCGTCCTGCGCGCAGCGGCCCTTCCCCGCTGCCCTGGGCATGATCCGCGGCCGCCGTACGGTCGTGGCCTCCCACACGGACGCACCCGCTCACGGTGTGCGGCGGGTCGTGCGCGATATGCCACGAAGCACGGCAGACCCACATCTTCTGCCATCGCAGATGATTTGTCCGGAGGTTCCGGAGATTCCCAGGTGGACGGACGGCGTCCGGGGCGAGAGGGGGTCAGGAACGGCGACAGCCCCAGGACGATGGTCACTGGGGCTGCTGGAGCGTGGCTCCCGCGATAGGACTCGAACCTATAACCTGCCGGTTAACAGCCGGCTGCTCTGCCGATTGAGCTACACGGGATCGCGCACGTCGCCCGGAGGATTTTCAGGCCCTTCCTTGCGGCGCGGAACTAGATTAGCGCATTCCGGAGGGTGCGTGTCGCACTCGATCACCCCTCTCATGGGTGGGAGGGGGGCTCCTCGCCCGAACGCGGGGCGAGTTCAGACCATAACCGCACGCTGCCGGGGTAGGGGACCGGGAAGCGGAGATGCCAGCCGCACCGGAGGTGTGAGTAGATGCGATATCGATTGACGTTCACCGTGGGCCTGGCCGTCGGGTACGTCCTCGGCAGCCGGGCGGGCCGCGAGCGCTACGAGCAGATCAAACGCGTGGCGCAGCGGGTCGCCGACAGCCCCGCCGTCCAGCAGGCCGCCGGCCTGGCGGGCGCGCAGGCTTCCAAGGCCGCCGAGGTCACCAGACACAAGCTCGGCGACGTCCTCGGCGACAGGGTGCCGTTCCTGCACAAGAACGGCTGGGCCGCCCAGGACGACACCGGGACCGGCTGGCCCGACAGCGAGGTCGAACGCGTCACCTGACCGGGAGCCGACCGGATGCGACCGGTTCGAGCGGTGTGACCGTTGTAACCGGTCCGGAGCGAACGAGGCCCGCGCGCGACGCGGGTTTCGTTCGTTCCGGTCGCGCGGGCCGCCTCAGACGCCGCGCGGTCCGATCGCGAAGGCCGCCTCCGACGCCGCGCGGTCCGATCGCGAAGGCCGCCTCCGACGCCGCACGGCCGGGACGCGAAGGCCGCCTCAGATGCCGAGGTTGCGGCGCAGGTCCTCCAGCACCTGCTCGGCGGCGGCGCGCAGCCCCGGGTCGGAGGCGTCGAGCCCGGGGTCGAACACCAGCTCCCACAGCGCGTCGTCCCGCCCTGGCACCCGGCGGGCGACCAGCCGCACGCCCCCGCGCTCCCCGAGCCGCACGTGCCGGTTGACCAAGATGGACGAGGTGACCCGCTCGCGCACCGCCTCGGGCAGCCGGCCGGGCTCGGGCAGGGAGACCCGCCACTCGCCGCCGTCGGTGGCCACGACCTGCAGCCCCTCCTCGTCCCACTGGGCCCGGTCGATGCGGTACCAGGGCAGCGGGCTCTCGCCCGGCAGGCGCAGGGCGCGGTCGGTGGCCACGACGTAGCCGCCGTCCGGCGTCCGGGCGTGGACCAGCGCCCGCTCCCCCGGCTCCAGCGTGACGCCGGCCTCCGGGGGCAGGGCGCGGGAGCCCCAGGGAAGTCTCATGCGTGAAAGCTACCGGTCGGGCGCGCCCGGGGTGCGGGCGGCCGAGCCGTAGGGGTCGCCCTCCTGAGGACCCGCGCCCGGTCCACGGCCTATGGCCTGTGAAGCCCTGGACCGGACGCGGGCCGTGTTCGTGTCGCCCATGTGTGCCCGTGTGCGCCCATCATCCCCCGCCGCCGCCGAATGTGAAGCCCTTCATTGGGCGGCATGATTCATTCGGCCCGCCAAAGGAGAATCCGCCGGCTCTTTTCACACCATTGAATCACGACCTGAAATATGTCGGAATCATATACGAGATCGAGCTAAGAATTTGCCGCGTGGAATTCCCGGGGAACGCGGGGGCGCACGGCGGGGACGGCGATCGGGATGGCCTCCCGGTCGCCGTCCCGGCACCGCGTTCAGTCGAGATAGTCGCGCAGCATTTGCGCGCGGGTCGGGTGGCGCAGTTTGGCGAGCGTCTTGGACTCGATCTGCCGGATGCGCTCGCGCGTCACGCCGAACTCCCGCCCGACCTCCTCCAGCGTCCTCGGATGCCCGTCGGACAGGCCGAAGCGCAGCTGGATGATCCGCTGCTCGCGGTCGGAGAGGGTGGCGAGGATGTCGTCGAGCTGGTCCTGCAGCATGATGAACGCGGCGGCCTCGATGGGCACGACGGCGTCGGCGTCCTCGATGAAGTCACCGAGGTCGGAGTCCTCCTCGCCGATCGGCGACTGCAGGGACACCGGCTCCTGGGCGATGCGCTGGATCTCGACCACCCGGTCCACGGGCAGGTCCATCTCCAGGGCGATCTCCTCGGGGGCGGGCTCCCGGCCGAGGTCCTGGTGGAGCTGGCGCTGCACGCGGACGAGCTTGTTGATGGTCTCGACCATGTGGACCGGGATGCGGATCGTCCGCGCCTGGTCGGCGATGGCGCGGGTGATCGCCTGGCGGATCCACCAGGTGGCGTAGGTCGAGAACTTGTAGCCCTTGGTGTAGTCGAACTTCTCGACCGCGCGGATCAGGCCCAGGTTGCCCTCCTGGATCAGGTCCAGGAACAGCATGCCGCGCCCGACGTAGCGCTTGGCGATCGACACCACCAGCCGCAGGTTGGCCTCGATGAGCCGCTGCTTGGCCCGGACGCCCTCCCAGACCAGCTCCTCGAACTCGGGGGTGGCGAGCCGGCACCCGACCTCGCAGAGCTTGTCCTCGGCGAACAGCCCGGCCTCGATGGCCTTGGCGAGCTCGACCTCCTCCTCGGCGGTCAGCAGTGGCACCCTGCCGATCTCGCGGAGGTAGATCCGGACGAGGTCGCTGGTCGGCGCGCGCTTGCCGACGTCCTCCTCGTCGGGGCGGACGGTGTCGTCGTCGCCCTGGGGCTCGAGCACCTCCACACCCTTTTCGGCGAGCATCCGCACGACGCGCTCCAGCGCGTCGGGTGGCAACTCGGAGCGGTCGAGCGCGGCGGCGACGTCGTCGACCGTGACGCTCCCGCGCTCTCTTCCTCTGGCGACTAGATCCGCCACCTGGTCTACCGATGGCGGTCCACTTGGCAGCACCGATGTACCCACGGCACATAGTCTGCTGTATAGGCACCGTAAAACGGCAGGCCCTATTTTTGTCACCGATGGTAAGCCGAATTCATTACCGAATCGATATCAACCAAATGTTTGGCCATGGCGATGAGCGGAAAGTAAAGATTCTTATGCGCCGACGGCTCGTTCTCTTAACACGCGGCGTTGTTGTTCGAGCGCCACGAGTTCCCCGAACAGACGGTTGTACTCCTGCTGCTGCTCGACCGGGTTGAGCCGCTCCATCTTCGCCTTGACCTGAACGAGCGCGCGCGTCACCGCGACCTCCGACAGCCGCGCCAGGACGGCCGCGCCGTAGCGTTCCTCGCCCTCCAGGTCGGCCCGCAGCGGCTCGACGGCGAACCTCGTCACCAGCGCGCGCAGCGCGTCGTCGTTCGTGGTGCCGAGCAGGACGTCGACCCAGTCGCGCCCGCCCGGGCCGCCGGTCGCCGTGCCCCCCGCCTCCATGATCAGCCCGTACAGCGCGGCGTGCCCGGGGACGGTGAACGCCCCCGCGCCGAGCGCGTCGAACTCCGGCCCCATGAGGGCGGGACGCTGGACGGCGAGCTTCAGCGCCTCGGACTCCAGCCGGACGGCGGGGTCGGCCGGGTCGGGCGGGCGCGGCGCGGCCCGCCGCCCGCCGCGCTCGGGGGCGGCCGGGCGCCCGCCCCCGGCGACCTCCTGGATGCGGCGCAGCACCAGCCGCTCGTCCATGAACCCGAGCCAGCGGTCGAGGTCGACGGCGTACCGCCCGCGCAGGGCGAGGTCCTTGATGCCGGCCACCAGGGGCGCGGCGGCGTCCAGCGCGGCCAGGCGGCCCTCGTTGGTGTCCAGCTCGTACCGGGAGATCACGCTGCGGATCGCGAACGCGAACAGCGGCTCGCGCCCGGCGATCAGGTCGCGCACCGCGCCGTCCCCCTGCTTGACGCGAAGGTCGCACGGGTCGAGGCCGTCGGGCTGGACGGCCACGAAGGTCTGGGTGACGAACTTCTGCTCGTCGGCGAAGGCGCGCAGGGCGGCCTTCTGCCCCGCCGAGTCGCCGTCGAAGGTGAACACGACCTCGCCGCGGAACTCGGCCTGGTCGAGCAGGAGCCGCCGCAGGACCTTGATGTGCTCCTCGCCGAAGGACGTGCCGCACGTGGCGACCGCCGTGGGCACGCCGGCCAGGTGGCAGGCCATCACGTCGGTGTACCCCTCGACGACGACGGCCTGCGAGCGCTTGGAGATCTCGCGCTTGGCCAGGTCGATGCCGTAGAGCACGGTGCTCTTCTTGTAGATGGGGCTTTCGGGGGTGTTGAGGTACTTCGGCCCGTCGTCGCTTTCGAGCAGCTTGCGCGCGCCGAAGCCGATCGTCTCGCCGGTGATGTCGCGGATCGGCCAGACGAGCCGGCCGCGGAAGCGGTCGACAGGACCGCGGCGGCCCTCGCGGGCCAGGCCGCCCTTGATGACCTCGGCCGCGGTGAAACCCCGGGCGAGCAGGTGGCGGGCCAGGCGGTCCCACTCGGCGGGGGCGTACCCGACCCCGAAGTGCTCGGCGTCGACCCGCTCGAAGCCCCGCTCGGACAGGAAACGGCGGCCGGGGGCGGCCTCGGGGTCCGACAGGAGCGAGACGTAGAACTCGGCGGCGACCCGGTGGGCATCGATCAGGCGGCTGCGCTCGCCGTGCTCGCGCCCCGGGACGTACCCGCCCTGCTCGTAGCGCAGCTGGATGCCCGCGCGCTGCGCGAGCCGCTCGATCGCCTCGGCGAAGGACAGATGCTCCAGCTTGCGGACGAACGTGATGACGTCCCCGCCTTCGGCGCACCCGAAGCAGTACCAGTAGCCGCGCGAGGGCGTCACGTTGAAGGACGGCGACTTCTCTTCGTGGAAGGGGCACAACCCTTTGAGATTGCCGCCGCCCGCGTTGCGGAGCTGGATGTGCTCCCCCACGACGTCGGCGATCGATGAGCGCTCACGCACGAGCGCGATGTCCTCGTCACTGATCCGCCCTGCCACGCCGCGAGTCTACGACTCACCGCCGACAAGCTGGGCGCAAGCTGCCCGGGATGGGTGATTTTCCGTGAATAGGTCGTGGCGAGCTTGGAGGTCGGTTAGAAAGGAAACGCTCGATTTCGGTAACGTCACACAGGTGGAGATCATGCGATCGGGGCGACTCGCCGCCATTGCCGCGACGGTGCTCGTCACCGCGGCCTGCGCCGCCCCGTCCGGGGTGGCCGGCATCAGCACGCTGGCCACCACCTCCCCGCAGGCGCCACCGAGCGACACAGGCGCACCAGGCGACACGGGCGCACCGAGCGACACGGAGGCATCGAGCGACACGGGCACGCCGAGCCCGTCCCCGAGCGCCGGCCGGGGAGAGATCGACGCGGCCACGCTGAAGTCGTCCGGGGAGCCCACCGGCGCCGCGACCCCGCGCCCGAAGGTGACCCCTCCCCGGGGCGACGAGCCGGTCCCCGTGCCCCCGCCCAAGGTGTCGCGCTTCACCTACGCCTTCCCGGTGAAGGGGTGCCGGGTCAGCTACGCCCACCAGCAGCTCGTCCTGCCCAAGAGCACGATCTGGGCGGGGAAGGGCTGCGCGTTCGTCGCGCCCGTCGGAGGCGTGGTGCACGAGGTCAACACCAACAACCGCTGGACGGCCTCCACCGACCACGGCGCCGACCGCGAGGGCCGGTTCGTCTCGATCATCGGTGACGACGGCGTGCGCTACCTCGGAGGCCACCTCGACGCGGTGGCGCAGGGCATCCGGCCCGGGGTCCGGGTGAGCGCGGGCCAGGTGCTCGGCCAGGTCGGCGACTCGGGCAACGCCAAGGGCCAGGGCACCAACCTGTACTTCGCGCTCTCGTGGTCGACGTCCTCCAAGTACTGGTGGGTGCGCCGGGGCATGGTCGACCCCTGGACGTACCTGGACGCCTGGCTGAGCGGAAACCCCACGGTGTCCCCCGCCGCGCGGGTGGCGGCCGAGCGCGCCGCGGCCGGGGCGGCGCCTCCCTGCCGCACGCTCTGCGCGTCCAAGCCGCAGAAGAAGCCGACCCGCAAGCCCGTGCCGACGCAGACCGCCGACCCCTCCGAGGTGCGCCGGGGCTAGGGTCCCGCGCGCCGTCTACAGGCGCGTGCCGAGGCCGCGGTGCAGGCTCACCGCCGAGACGTCGGTGAGCGAGGCGATCTGGTCGACGACCACGCGCAGCCGGCCGGCGTCGTCGGCGGCCTCGGCGAAGGCGGGACGCAGGGCCGGTTCCAGCGTCCCCGGCGCGCCCAGCATGATCATCGAGGCGAGCTCGGCGATCAGCTCGCGCTGCCGGGCCATGTTGGCGTTGTGGTCGTCCCTGGCCATCACGTAGTGCGCCGTCAGCCCCTTGAGCAGCGCGCACTCCAGGCGGGTGCTGCGCGGCACGACCAGCTCGGCCCCGTGCCGGGTGAGCGCCTCCCGTCCGTACGCCTCGCGCGTGGCGGCCTGCGCGGACAGGCAGAACCGCCCGATCAGTCCGCTCGTGAACGACTTCAGCGCCACCAGGTCGCCCATGGTGCCCTCAAAGCGCCGCGGCCACAGCGGCTCCTCGATCAGCCGGGCGAAGGTCTCCTCCAGCTCGGTAAGGCCGCTGTCGCCCGCGTACCACTTGAGCGTGCGCTCGCACACCTCCCGCCGCTCCTCCGCGTCGCCGAACTGCGCGGGCAGGATGTGGCCGGAGTGCAGGGCGTCCTCCAGGTCGTGCACGGAATAGGCGACGTCGTCCGACCAGTCCATGACCTGCGCCTCGAAGCTGACGCTCTCGGCCGGGGAGTCCTGGCGGACCCAGTCGAAGACCGGCAGGTCGTCGGCGTAGACGCCGTACTTGGCGCCGTGGGCGGAGGTCCAGGGGTACTTCAGCGCGGAGTCGAGCGCCGCGCGGGTGAGGTTCAGCCCGGCGCTGCGCCCGTCGGCGGTCAGCACCTTGGCCTCCAGCCGGACGAGCAGGCGCAGGCTCTGGGCGTTGCCCTCGAACCCGCCGCACCGGGCGGCCAGTTCGTTGAGCGCGGTCTCGCCGTTGTGGCCGAAGGGCGGGTGGCCGAGGTCGTGGGCCAGGCAGGCCGTTTCCACCAGGTCGGGGTCGCATCCGAGCGCCTTGCCCATCTCCCGGCCGATCTGGGCGCATTCGAGCGAGTGGGTCAGGCGGGTGCGGGGGATGTGGCGGCCGTGGTCGGGGAACTCTCCGGGCCCGACGACCTGCGTCTTTGCCGCGAGCCGCCGCAGCGCCGCGCTGTGCAGCACGCGCGCGCGATCGCGTTCGAACGCGCTGCGCTCGGGGTTGCCGGCGGGTTCCGGCACCCATCTGGCCTGGTCGAACTGGTCATAGCCTCTCATCGGTAGCGGGATGCTACCCCCGGGACGGGTCCGCCATTACTAACATGCGGGAAACTCACGGCGTCACTGACATTTCCGAAGTATGCGCAGATCAAAGTGCCCGTACGATCCCCCTGCCGGTCGGCCCGCACACCCCGGTCCGGGCCACCGCCCGGACCGGTTCGCGTCTCATCGGGTATCGGAGCCCCCGCCCGCCAGCGCCGCGCGCCCCGCCTCCAGCCGGGCCACCGGCACCCGGAACGGCGAGCAGGACACGTAGTCCAGCCCGATCTCGTGGCAGAAGTGCACCGACTCCGGGTCGCCGCCGTGCTCGCCGCAGATGCCCAGCTTGATGTCCGGACGAGTCGCGCGGCCCTCCTCGGCCGCGATCCGCATCAACCGGCCGACGCCGCTCCTGTCGATCGTCTCGAACGGGGACACGCCGAAGATGCCGAGATCCAGATAGCGCGAGAAGAACGCGGCCTCGACGTCGTCGCGGGAGAACCCCCACGTCATCTGGGTCAGGTCGTTGGTGCCGAACGAGAAGAAGCGCGCCGCCTCGGCGATCTGCCCGGCCGTCAGGGCCGCGCGCGGCACCTCGATCATCGTGCCGATCAGCGCGTCGACGCCGGTCTCCGCGAGGATGCGCTCGGCCTCGTCCCGCACGCCCTCCAGCTCCTGGACGGCGCTCACCAGCGGGATCATGATCTCGGCGCGGGGGTCTCCCCCGGCCGCGCGCCGCTCGGCCACGGCCTCCGCGATCGCCCGCACCTGCATCGTGAACAGGCCGGGGATCACCAGGCCGAGGCGCACGCCGCGCAGGCCCAGCATGGGGTTCTGCTCGTGCAGCCGCTTGACCGCCGCCAGCAGCCGCTGGTCGCGCGGCGTGGCGTCGTCCCCGGCGACGGCGATCTTCACCGACAGGGTCGTGAGGTCGGGCAGGAACTCGTGCAGCGGCGGGTCGATCAGCCGGATCGTCACCGGCAGCCCGTCCATCGCCTCGAAGATGCCCGCGAAGTCCGACTTCTGCAGCGGCTCCAGCGCGTCGAGCGCCGCCCGCTGCTCCTCCGGCGACTCGGCCAGGATCAGATCTTCGACGAGCTTGCGCCGGTCGCCGAGGAACATGTGCTCGGTGCGGCACAGGCCGATGCCCTGGGCGCCGAACCTGCGGGCGCGGGCGGCGTCCTCGGGGGTGTCGGCGTTGGCGCGTACGGCCATGCGGCGGCGCTCGTCGGCGTGGCGCATGAGCCGGTCGACCGCCTGGACGAGCTCGTCGCGCTCCTGGCCCGTGCCCTCGAAGTACTCCACGACCGGGGACGCGACGACGGGGACCTCGCCGAGGAACACCTCGCCGGTGCCGCCGTCGATCGAGATGACGTCGCCCTCCTCGACCGTCACGCCGCCGGGCGCGGTGAACCGCAGCCCCTTGGCGTCGACCTCCAGTTCCTCGGCGCCGCACACGCACGTCTTGCCCATGCCGCGGGCGACCACGGCGGCGTGCGAGGTCTTGCCGCCCCTGCTGGTCAGCACGCCCCTGGCGGCGATCATGCCGGCCAGGTCGTCCGGGGTGGTCTCGCGGCGGACCAGGATCACGTCCTCGCCCTCGGCGGCAAGCTCCTTGGCGCGCTCGGAGGAGAACACCGCCCTGCCGACCGCCGCGCCGGGCGAGGCGTTCATGCCCTTGGCGATCAGCCGACGGTCGGCACCCCCGTCGAAACGGGGGAACATGAGCTGGGCGAGCTGGGCGCCGGAGACCCGGCCGACGGCCTCGTCCAGGTCGATGAGGCCCTGGTCGACGAGCTGGGTCGCGATGCGGAACGCCGCCGCCGCCGTGCGCTTGCCCACGCGGGTCTGCAGCATCCACAGCTTGCCGCGCTCGATCGTGAACTCGATGTCGCACAGGTCGCGGTAGTGGTCCTCCAGCGTCTTCATGATCTCCAGGAGCCGCCGGTAGGACGCGGGGTCGATCTCCTCCAGCCGCTGAAGCGGGACCGTGTTGCGGATGCCCGCGACGACGTCCTCCCCCTGGGCGTTCTGCAGGTAGTCGCCGTACACGCCCTGCTGGCCCGAGCCGGGGTCGCGGGTGAAGGCGACGCCCGTGCCGGACTCCATGCCGAGGTTGCCGAAGACCATCGCCACGATGTTGACCGCCGTGCCCAGATCTTCGGGAATGCGCTCCTGGCGGCGGTAGATGATCGCACGCTGGGCGTTCCAGGAGTCGAACACCGCCTGGACGGCCCGGCGCATCTGCTCGCGCGGGTCGGACGGGAAGTCGCCGCCGGTGTGCTCGCGGACGATGCCCTTGTAGGTGTCCACCAGGCCGCGGAAGTCCGCCGCGTCCAGATCGAGGTCGCTGCTCACGCCCTTGCGCCGCTTGACGTCGTCGATCGCGGTCTCGAACAGGTCGCCCTCGAGGCCGAGCACCGTCTTGCCGAACATCTGGATGAGCCGGCGGTAGGAGTCCCACGCGAACCGCTCGTCCCCCGCCTGGGCGGCAAGGCCCTGGACGGACTCGTCGTTGAGGCCGATGTTGAGGACCGTCTCCATCATGCCGGGCATGGAGTACTTCGCCCCGGAACGTACGCTGACGAGCAGAGGGTCGTCAGCGGCGCCGAGGCGCTTGCCCATCCCCTTCTCCAGCGCCTCCAGGTGGGTCTCGGCCTCCTCGGCGAGCCCGGCGGGGAGACCGCCCTCGCGCAGGTAGCCGCGGCACGCCTCGGTGGTGATCGTGAACCCCGGAGGCACGGGAAGACCCAGGTTCGTCATCTCCGCGAGATTGGCACCCTTACCACCGAGAAGATCTCTGAGATCTTTGTTGCCCTCGGTGAAGTCGTACACGTATTTGGGCACTCGAGCTCCTTCAACGACTTCAACGGCGACGGTTCCGCCTCGTTGCGGGGACTCTACCTATGATTCCTCGGAGGAAACGGCACCCCCGTTTCCGGGGGACGTCTTCCCTGCTAGACCCCAATATAGCGGTCTAATCCATTCCCCCGAGGAGGCCCATGGGAGGGAAACTCATGCAGCCAGGGGAATGGTGTATACCAATTCACGGAAGGGTGGCGGTAGATTCACCGCCGATTCAGGGCCACCCACATTGGTGTAGACCATTTCCGGAGACGCGCGGCGGATTAGCGTCTTATCCCTGTGGCCCGGCGGGGCGTGTACGGCGGTCGGATACGGGCGCGCACGGCACCGCGCCGCCCATCACGGGAAGGACCGCAGGGGGGCCGCGAGCGCTACAGCAAGTGGCGCAGGACCCCGGAGTCGGCGACGATCACCACGCCGATCACCACGAACACCGACGGGACGATCCACACGCCGTGGCGCTCCACCAGGCCGACGATCTTGGGATGGGAGCCCAGCCGAATCCGGGGCGCGACAGAATGTCCGTCGTGGAAGCACGAATCGCAATAGTCCCCTCCGCCGGCCCGGAAGCCGCCGTCCATCCCGACGCCGAACGGGCGCTCGCCCCGATCAAGGAGGCCGTGGCCCACGGCGGCGGCACCGTCGTCCCGCTCGCCGAGGCGAACGGGCTCGTGTGGCTCGTCCCCGCGCGGCCCGACCTGCTGGAAGAGACCCTGGACGCCCACCCGGGCATCCGGTGGGTGCAGTTCCCGTGGGCGGGGGTGGAGGCGTACGCGGCGGCCGGGGTGTTCCGCGGCGAGGTCGTTTTCACCTGCGCCAAGGGGTCCTACGCCGGGCAGGTGAGCGAGCACGCGCTCCTTCTGACGCTGGCGTGCCTGCGCCACATCGCCCGCCAGGCGCGGACGCCGGGGTGGCTGCCCATACCGCCCAACTCCCTGAGCGGGCGGAAGGTGACGATCCTGGGCGGCGGGGGCATCGCCGAGGAGCTCGTCCGGCTGCTCCAGCCGTTCGGCTGCCACATCACGGTCATCCGCCGCCGCCCGGACAAGCTGGACGGCGCCGACGAGACGCTGCCGTCATCGGCCCTGCACGAGACGCTTCCCGAGACGGACGTGCTGGTGCTCGCGCTCGCCCTCACCGCCGGGACGCGGCACGTGATCGGCCGCCCGGAGCTGGCGCTCCTCCCGCCGCACGCCGTGATCGTCAACGTGGCCCGCGGCGCCCACATCGACACCGAGGCCCTGGTCGACGCGCTGCGCGAGGACCGCGTCGCCGCCGCGGGCCTGGACGTGACCGACCCCGAACCGCTCCCCGGCGGCCACCCCCTGTGGAACGACCCGAGGGTGCTGATCACCTCACACTGCGCCGACTCCCCCGAGTACGTCACCCGCATGCTGTGCGAACGAATCCGACGGAACGTCCACCACCTACGCGAGTCCCACCCGCTGGAGGGCCAGATCGACCCGGCGGCCGGCTACTGACCCACCCCTGAGCGGAACGGGAGGGCGAGGGACGTCCGTGGGGATGCCAGGATGGGCGGCATGATGGAGTTGAACGGCCGGCCGGTCGGCGTCGAGGAGCTCGGGGCGCTGGCGCTGTACAACTACGGGCACTTCACCACCATGCGGGTGGAGGACGGGCGCGTCCGGGGGTTGTCGCTCCATCTGGAGCGGCTGCTCGGCGACTGCCGGGTCCTGCACGGCGCCGATCTCGATCTCGATCGCGTCCGCCATCTGGTCCGGCGCGTGGCGACGCCGGGCACGCCGCTGATCGTGCGCGTGACCATCTTCGACCCCGGGCTGGACCTCGCGCGTCCGGCCGTGAAAGCCCACCCGGAGATCCTGGTCAGCACCCGTCCGGTTCCCGGTGACCTGCCCCCGCTCGTCCTCGGGACGACCGAGTACCAGCGCGATCTTCCCGAGGTCAAGCACTCCGGGCTGTTCGGGCCGGTCCTCCACCGGCGGTTCGCCCTGGCCGGCGGCTACGACGACGCGCTGTTCACCGACGCGCGCGGACGGGTGACCGAGGGGCCGACCTGGAACATCGGCTTCGTCCGCGACGGCCGCGTGCTGTGGCCGGAGAACGACCGCCTCCCCGGCGTGACCATGCGGCTGCTCCAGCAGGTCGCGGACCGCGCGGGCGTCCCGTCCGCCATGGCCGCCGTCGACCTCGGCGACCTGCCCGGTATGACGGCGGCTTTCGTCACCAACTCCGCGATCGGCGTGCGCCCCGTGCGCTCGATCGACGGGGCCGAGCTGCGGCCGGACGAGCCGATCATGACCACCCTGCGCCGCGAGTACGCCGCCCTCCCCGGTGAGCCGCTCTGACCGCAGGACGACGACCGTCCACGGGTCGCTGGCGCCGGCCCGTGAACGCCACGTTCCCAGGCCGTCCCGCCCGTCGTGGGGGTTACGGCTTTGGGGCGCCGTGGGCGGGGGGTATGCCGGTGGCGGTGGACACCAGGTCTTCGTAGACGTCCGGTGCGGTGGTGTAGGCGCCGAGGCGGACGGTCTTGTTGTCGCCGTGGTAGTCGCTGGAGCCGGTGACGCGCAGGCCCAGGTCGCGGGCCAGCGCGCGCGTGTGCGCGGCGTCCTCGGGCGAGTGGTCCGGGTGGTCGGCCTCGATGCCCCACAGGCCCGCGCCCGCGAGGCTCACGATCAACGCGTCCGGCAGGACGTGACCACGGCTGCCCGCCATCGGGTGGGCCAGCACGGAGACGCCGCCCGCCTCGCCGATCAGCCGGATCGCGGTCAGCACGTCGATGTCGGTCTTGGGCAGCCGGTAGCGCCCTCCCAGCCATTCCGGGCCGAACGCCTCGTCCACCGAGCCGACGAGGCCCCGCGCGACGAGCGCACGGGCGATGTGCGGGCGGCCCACCGTCCCTCCGGCCACCAGCCCGCGCACCTCGTCCATGGCGAGGGTGACGCCGTCGGCGTTGAGATGATCGACGATCGCCTCGGCGCGCATGTCGCGCGACCGGCGTACGCGGGCCAGTTCGGCGGTCAGCTCCTCGTGGCCGGGGTCGAACAGGTAGGCCAGCAGGTGCAGGCCGATCGACGGCTCGCTGCGGTACCAGCGGCCCGACAGCTCGGCGCCGAACACCAGCGTCAGCCCGGGCGGGACGGCGGACGCCGCCCGGTTCCACCCGGCGGTGGTGTCGTGGTCGGTGAGCGCGATCACGTCCAGCCCGGCCCCGGCCGCCTCCCGCAGGAGGACGTCCGGGGCGTCGGTGCCGTCGCTCGCGGTGGAGTGCGTGTGCAGATCGATCCGCATGGTCCGAGCCTGTCAGCGATCGGCCCTGGATGGTGAATCGGCCAGGAGGAAGCCAGACGAAGCCGGAGGAAGGCAATGAAACCAGGCGCACACGATCCCTCCCCGAGCCGGGCCCGCTCATGGGAACCCGGGCGCGGAAGGAGTCCGGGGTTTGAGGAGGCGCGGGCCGAGGCTCCGGAACGGCCCGGCCCGCGCCTGCCCCACCGGGGCGAGGTCTCGGTCCTCACCCCGGGGTCCGGGGTTCGTACCGTCAGTGGGCGCGGGTGGACTCCACCAGGCGGTTGATCTCCGGCAGGACGGCCTCCGCCACGCTGATCTTGCGGTCGATCAGGCCGCTGGCGTGGAAGAGGTCGGCCGCGCGCTGCTGCTCGGCCACGAAGTCCTCGCTGACCGGGTTCAGGCCGAACGGGCGGTGGCGCAGCGCGTGCTCCCAGGCGTCGAGGTCTCCCCCGTCGTCGGCGGCGAAGAACTCGGCCGCGGCCCGCGGGTTCTCCTTGATCCAGGCGTCGGACTCCTGCAGGGCGGCGACGATGGCGGCGAGCTCCTCGGGGTGCTCGGCCGCGAAGTCGCGCCGGGTGAACCACAGCGAGCGGTGGCTGAACAGCCCGTCCGTCGCCACGAGCTCCCGGACGCGCGTCTCCCGCTCGACGCGGGTCAGCGACGGGTAGGAGCCGACCCAGGCGTCCACCTCGCGGTCCAGGAAGACCTGCGCGGCGTCGCCGTGGACGTCGACCGGCTCGATGTCCTTCCACGTCAGCCCGGCGCGGTCGAGCGCGAACAGCAGCAGCGTGGTCTGCCAGGAGCCGTGCCCGAGCGCGACGCGCCTGCCCGCGAGGTCCTTCAGGGAGTGGATCGGCGAGTCCTCGTGGACGACGAGGCGCCCGTTCTCGTGCCGCGACCCGGAGATCGCGACGTAGACGATGTCGTGCCCCTTGCCCTGGGCGGTGACGGGCGGCGTGGAGCCGGTGCCGATGAAGTCGTACCCTCCGTCGAACAGGTGGTCGCCGTGCAGGGAGGGCAGCCCCTTGCGAGGGTCGGGGCGCTCACCGGCCGGCAGGTCACGCAGGTCGACCCACCGCACGCCGGGCAGCGAACGTTCGAGGACGCCACGGGCGCGCAGCACCCACAGCGAGTTGTTGTTGGGGAAGTAACCGACGCGGACGGTCATCAGATGGACCCTTTCTGCACGGATCTAGACGGATACAGAGGTCTGGGGCGAGAGAGGGGAGGTGACGCGGAGCTCGTGCCCCTTAAGGAGAGGCAGCACCTCTTCGCCGACGCGGTAGGCCTCCTCCAGGTGCGGGACGCCCGCGAGGATGAAGGCGTCCACGCCGATGCCGATCAGCTCGTCGAGCCGTTCGGCGACCTGCTCGTAGCTGCCGACGAGCCCGAAGGCGGGCCCGCCGCGCAGCAGGTGGAAGCCGCCCCAGACGTTGGGCGACACCTCCAGTTCGCGGTGGTGGCGCACCGGCCAGGAGACGAACGACTGGCTGCGCAGCCATCCGACCGAGTCGCCGTCGGGGCTGCTCAGCGCGGACGGGTCGACGTGCTCCCAGCCGCGCTGGATCTCGTCCCAGGCGGCCTCCTCGGTGTCGCGGGCGAGCACGTCGATGCGCACCGCGAACCTGGGGGTGCGCCCGATGGCGGCGCTGTGCTCGCGGACCTGCGCGAACTTGGCGGCGAGGTCGGGGAACGGCTCCAGCCACGACAGGTAGTAGTCGGCGTGGCGCCCGGCCGCCTCGATCGCGGCGCGGGAGGACCCGGAGAAGTAGATCTCCGGGAACGGCTGCCGGGCGAGCGGCTCGGGCAGCCCGGCGCCCTCGACCCGGTAGAACCGGCCCTCGTAGTCGAACGGCCCGCCGCCCCAGACGCCCTTGAGCACGTCCAGGAACTCGGAGGTGCGCGCGTACCGGTCGTCGTGGTCGACGCGGTCGCCCCACCAGAGCTGGGCGGGCCCGCCGCCGCCGGAGATGATGTTGTAAACGACCCGGCCGCCGGTGGCGCGCTGGAGGGTCGCGGACATCCGCGCCGCCTGCACCGGATGCAGGAAGCCCGGCTGGTAGGCGATCATGAAGCGGTACGTCGTGGTCTCACGGGCGAGGGCGGCGGCCGTGGCCCACGGGTCGTCGGTGAACGGGAACGACGGCAGCAGACCTCCGACGAAGCCGGAGCTCTCCGAGGCGCGGGCGACGTCGGCCATGTGCTCGACGTAGGAGTACCCGTCGCGGCGGCCGTCCCGCACCCCGGGGGCCAGGCTGCCGGGGACGACCGGCGCCCACTCTCCTCTGCTGCTCACCCGGCGGCGCAGGGACGGCTGGTCGCCGTGGGTGCCGATGCGCCAGTAGATGTCAATGGACACGCTCGATCTCCTTCGCGAACAGCGGCAGCAGCCGCTCGCCCAGCCGGTAGGTCTCCTCGACGGCGGGCCGCGCGTCCAGCACGAACGTCGTGACGCCCTGGTCGAGGTAGGCGCGTATCCCGGCGGCGACGGTCTCGTACGACCCGGCGAACCCCAGGGGGCCGGTCCCGGCGATCACGTCGAAGCCCGGCCACAGCCCCGTACGGGGGTCGGGGGCGGGCGGCTCGCCGGGGGCGCCCTGGCCGGTGAGCACGGCGAGGGCCCACAGCCTGCGGACCTCGGCCCACGCCTCGTCCTCGTCCTCGCGGGCCAGGACGGGCACGCGCAGGCCGTACGCGACCCGGCGGCCCGCGGCGGCGGCCAGGTCCGACAGCGCGGCGACGCCGGCGGCGACGTCCTCGCCGGCCGTGAACAGGTGGACGTCGGCGTGGCGGGCGGACAGGGCGAGCGCCTCGGGGGTGGTGCCGCTCAGGTGGACGCGCGGGAACGGCAGCCCCGAGTTGGGCGACTGGAAGCCGCCCGCGAGCACCTGGTAGAACCGGCCCTCGTAGGTGTAGCCCTCCTCGTGCCAGACGCCCTTGGCGACGGTCAGGAACTCCTCCGCCCGCGCGTACCGGTCCGCGCCCGTCAGGAAGTCTCCCTGGGCGCGGGCGACCGCCGGGTCGAGGTCGACGTCGAGCCGCCAGCCGAGGCGTCCTTCGGCGAACCGCTGAAGCGAGGCGGAGAACTTGGCCGCGTACACGGGCGTCGCCACGCCGGGGTGGAACCCGGCGACGACGCGCAGGTGGCGGCTCTGCCGGAGCAGCCCGGCGGCCACGACCAGCGCCTCCTCGCCCTCGGGGTCGAACGGGACCAGCGCGCCTCCGACGGCGGCGATCTCGGCGGCCCTGCCCACCTGGGCGAGGTGGTCGGACGGGCGGGACGCGCCGGCGCGCGGGTCGGTGACGAAGGACGGCAGCGGGCGGCGCGCGTCCGGCCGCCAGTCGCCCCGGCCCTGGCGGCGCGGGTCGCGCCCGTCGCCGCGCGTGGGGACGGTGACGAGGAAGTCGGGGGCCTCGGGGGGCACGGCCATCACGCCACCGCCCCGGCGGTCTCGCCCCGAAGCCCCGCGCCCCCGGAAACAGCCCCGGCCTCGGGCACGGCGGTGGGCGCCTCCAGCCGCTCCCGGGCGAGCGCGAGCGGCTCGGGAGCCACCCACGCGTCGAGGTCGACGTCGGCGTCCAGGAAGCCGTGCACCAGCAGGAAGTCCTTCTGGACGCGCAGCAGGCCGAGGCGTTCGGCGGACAGGTCGGGGTGCAGGGAGTGGTGGAAGTCGCCCCGGTAGGCGGTGGCCACGGCGTCCGCGCCGGACCGGGTCTCGGCGGACAGGATCTCCCGCACCCGGCCGAGGTCGCCCCGGGCCCAGTCGGCGGCGCGCAGCGTCTGCGCCAGGAACCCGGTGACCAGGTCGGGTCGCTCGTCGAGCAGCCGCGCGTGCACGGTGATCGGCCGCGGGGTGCCGTTGTTGACGCGCGTGCGGGGGTCGGGATGGGCGTCCAGGTCGACGGCGACGACCGCGCCGATCTCGGCCGCCTGCTCGGCCGCCCGCGCGCCCTTGGCGTACACCGCGTCCACCTCGCCCCGGGCGAGTTCGGCGATGCCCGGCCAGGAGAACGCCCGGGCGCCCGCGTCCCGGCCGACCGACGGTCTGGCCTGCGCGGCGACCTCGACGAACGTGACGGCGTCCAGGGTGAGCCCGGCCTGGGACAGCGCGCCCTTGAAGCCGTGCAGGGCCATCGCCCGCGGGAAGCTCTTGGCCCGGGTCTCGGCCCAGGCGGGCAGCGCGACCCGGGCGCCGGCCAGCCCGGCGGCGTCCGTGATGCCGGAATCGGCCCGGACCAGGATGGACTGCCACTCCTCGATCCAGGTCAGGCCGATCAGCCGGGTCGGCGCGCCCGCGGACCGCGCGGCCAGCGCGGGCACGTTGCCGCCCTCCCGGAACAGCCCGAGCAGGCGATGGTCGAAGTGGCGTTCGGCCAGCTCGGGTCCGGCGTCCTGCAGGATCCCGATGTCCAGCCCGGCGAGCCGGAACTCCTCGGCGAGCCACCCCTGGTTGTGCGCCAGGCCGCTGGCGGTGGGCACGGGGCAGCGGGTGTACCAGAGCTTGTCCACGGATGTCATGCGACTCCTTCGGAGTGGGCGGCGGCGACGCCGAGGTGGGACAGGAACAGGCGGCGGTGGCCGGCGAAGCCGGGGGTGTCCCGGTCGCGGGGGCGGGGCAGGTCGATGGCCTGGTCCACGGCGATCGCGCCGTCGCGCAGCACCACCACGCGGTCGGCCAGCCGGACCGCCTCGTCCACGTCGTGGGTGACCAGGACGACCGCCGGGCGGTGCCGCGCGCACAGCTCGGCGACCAGTTCCTGCATCTGGAGCCTGGTCAGGGCGTCGAGCGCGGCGAACGGCTCGTCCAGCAGCAGCGCCTCGGGGTCGCGGACCAGCGCCCGGGCCAGGGCGACGCGCTGCGCCTCCCCGCCGGACAGCGTCGCCGGCCACGCCCGGCCGTACCCGTCCAGCCCGACCTCGGCCAGGGCCCGGCGGCCGGCCTCGCGCGCGGCGGAGGGCAGGCCGAGGGTGACGTTGGCGAGGACGCGCCTGGCCGGGATCAGCCGGGGCTCCTGGTACACGGTCGTGCGCCTGCGGGCGGCGAGGACCGTCCCGGCGTCCGGGAGCTCCAGCCCGGCCAGGATGCGCAGCAGGGTGGTCTTGCCGGTGCCGCTCGGGCCGAGCAGCGCGAAGAACTCGCCGCGCCGGATGTCCAGGTCGACGCCGTCCAGCACCGTCTTGGCGCCGAACGACTTGCGCAGCCCTCTGACCCGGATCGCGAGGCCGCCTGGGGCCTCGTCGCGCGCGGGGAACACCGGTTCGCTCATCGGAACCCCTCTCGGGTGGGCGGCCTCATCGGGCGACCACGTGGCCGCGCCACGGCATGGCGAAGCGCTCCAGCAGCCGGATCGCGCCGTCGAAGACGAGCCCGAGCGCGGCGTAGATGAGGATGCACAGCACCATGTAGTCGGGACGGAAGTACTGCTGGGCCAGCGTGACCAGGTAGCCGATGCCCTCGGTGGCGCCGATCTGCTCGGCGGCGATCAGGCCGGTCAGCGAGACGGCCAGGCTGATCCGCAGGGCCATCAGGATGCTGGGCAGCGCGCTCGGGATGACGACCCCGAGGGCCAGCCGGTGGCCGCGCAGCCCGAACCCGCGCGCCGCCTCGACGACCTTGCGGTCGACGTTCCTGACGCCGAGGTAGGTGTAGGCGTACATGGGGATGGCCGCCGCCACCGCGATGAGCACGATCTTGAAGGTCTCGCCGACGCCGAACCACGAGATGAACAGCGGGACCAGCGCGAGGAACGGGACGGCGCGCAGCATCTGCATCGTCGGGTCGACCAGTTCCTCGCCGATCGCCGAGATGCCGGCGGCCACGCCGAGCACGAGCCCGAGACCGCCGCCGACCAGCACGCCGAGCCCGGCGCGGTGGCCGGAGGCGAGCAGGTAGCCGGTGAGCTGGCCGGTCGCGGCCAGCTCGCGCAGCGCGCCGATCACCGAGGACGGCGCGGCGAGGACGTCCGGGGGGATGCGGCCGCTCGTGGTGCCGTACCACCAGGCGGCGAGCAGCAGCAGCGGCACCGCGACGCGCACCCCGGCCGACAGCGCGGCTGGTCGGCGCCGGGCCCCGAGGAACCTCGGCGTCTCCAGGCCGCGCGCCTCGGCCTCATCCGTACCGTTGGCGCCCTTCGCGCCGCCGGTACCATCCGCGTGTCTCACACCGTCCGTGCGGTCCGCGGGCACGGCACGGTCCGCGGCCACGGCGTCCACACGGTCCGCCGGAGGGGTGGGACGGCCGGCGGCCGTCTCGCTGGATTCGCGCAGATTCTCCACGGTCACGGCGTCACCCCGACGCGGCGGGGGACGCGCCGGCCGCCGCCTTGAGGTCGAACAGCACGTCGTCGGGGTTGATGTCCCCGGTCACGACCCCGTACTTGCGGAACAGGCCGGACACCGCCCGGATGTTGGCGCCGTCGTCCTTGGTGACGTACCGGGGGATGTTGGCGTACCGGGCGGTGGCGATGTCCAGGTCGAGCCGCGCGCCGGTGACGGCGGTCGGGCCCTGCGTGAGGAAGACGTTCTCGAACTTCTCGGGCGTCTTCTTGGCCTCCTCGGTCAGCTCCTGGAGCACCTCCAGGTAGACGCGGACCGCCTCGGGATGCCGTTCCAGCAGCTCATTGCGGGCGGCGAGGATCGTGAGGTCCTTGTCGTCCAGGTCGCGGCCGTGGACGAGCACCCGCGCGCCCTTGGCCACGGCCTCCGGGTACGCCTTGACGATGGCCCACCAGGCGTCCACCTTGCCGGCGGCGAAGGCGGCGGCGCCCTGGTCGGGGTTGAGGTAGACGCGTTTGACCTGGTCGACGGGCACGCCGGCCTCCTCCAGCGCGAGCAGTAGCAGGTACTCGCCCTTGCCGCCCTTGTTGACCGCCACCTGCTTGCCCACCAGGTCCTTCACGGACTTGATCGGGCTGTCGGGCTTCACGACGAGCCCGTCGGTCTGCGGCGCGGCGGCGTCGGTGATGGGGTCGGTCACCGAGAAGATCTTGATGTCGGGGCTGTTCGCCAGGTAGCCGATGGCGGGCGAGATGGCTCCGGCGAGGACGTTGACCGAGCCGGAGTGCACCGCGTCCACGGTCGCCGTGAAGGAGGCGTACGAACCGCCCCACTCGACCGTCGCGCCGACCGCCTTGAGCCGTTTCTCCAGGATGCCCTCGCGCTTGGCGTAGGCGAGCGGCCCGGAGTTGCCGGGATCCTGGAGCTTCAGGACCGCCCCGCCTCCCGAGGAGGACGAGGCGCCGCCGTCGGCGGACGAGGTGCCGCACGCGGCGGCCAGGCCGAGGACGGAGACGGCGAGCGCGACGGCGGCGACCCGTCCGTACGGGCGGCCGGACCGGCCGCGCGGAAACGGCGCGCGGATTTTCCACATGATGACGAGCCCCTAACACGGGAGAGGAAGGCGATACCGGCGGCGACCGGCCGCAGGGCATGGTGAGAGGCCCCCATGGCGGGGGGCGCGGGGTCGGGCAGAGGGGAGACGTCGTCTACCAGCGCGAGGACCGCGCGAGACGGATCACGTTCACTGACAGAGGCTGCTGTCCACGTGCATGAAGTCGATCGCGCGCCGGACGGTCAAGTTCACAATCGGCACAATGCCTATATTTCAGGTAGGTAATAGGGAAGTCAAGGCATATCTCGCATCGCAAGACATCCCAAACGCCGGGCGGGCGCACGCGCTCACGCGTACACCCGCCCTACCTGCGAAACATCCCCCGCCACACCGGCGGGGGCCCGTGTCGTCAGCGGGTGAGCAGGGCCGCGACCGTCCCGGCCAGATCGGTCGCGGGACGACCGAGGAGACGCTCCAGGTCGGGCCCGGTCTCGGCGAAGGCCCCCGCGCGGACCGCCGGGCCGAGCGAGCCGAGCCACCCGGCCTCCGCGTCGTCGACCTCGCGGTACTCGACCGGGACGCCCAGCGCCGCCGCCAGCGCCTCAGCGAGCCTGGGGTACGTCCACAGGGGGCCGCGCAACTCGTAGGTGGCGTTCTCGTGCCCGGTCCCGGTGAGCGCCGCCGACGCGGCCAGGGCCAGGTCGCGCAGCCGCGCCGTGTTGAGCGGACGCCCGCCCGTCGAGGACGTCACCGTCCCCTTCTTCCGGGCCTCCGCCAGCGCCGCCCCGAGGAACGCCTCCGAGTACAGCGCGTTGCGCAGAAAGGTGTGGCTCAGGCCGGAGGCGACGATCGCCTTCTCGGTGAGGCCGTGGTCGGCCGCGAAGCCCTGGGCGGAGTCCGCGCCGAGGCCGCTGGTGTAGACGATCCGCCGCACCCCGGCCCGGACCGCGCGCTCGATCACCGCCTCGTGCTGCGCGACGCGCACCCCGGGCGTGAGGTCGGGGCCGGACACCAGCAGCAGGACGTCCACACCGGCGAGCGCGCCGTCGAGGGTGTCAGGGCGGTCGTAGTCGCCGTGGCGCACCTCGACGCCGCGCGCGGCCAGAGGCGCGGCCTTCTCGGGGGTGCGGGCCAGCGCCACGACGTCGGCGGGACTCACCCTGCCGAGCAGGTCGTCGGCCGCGATTCTGCCGAGGTTTCCGGTGACACCGGTAACAGCGATCTTCGTCACGTAGAGTCCATTTCAAGAGTGTTCGGGGGAAAAGCGTGGTGAGCGTACCGACGTCTCCCTCCGATCCGCCTCGCATTTTCCGCCCGGGGGGCCGACGCCGATGCAGCCGCACCGTGAAGACCAGCCGCACCGTGAAGACCGGCTTCCCGCCCGCGACGCGGCCCCGGAGCCCGGGGAGACTCCGTCACGCCGCCGGTCGTGGCGCCGCGCGTCTCAGGTGGTCGTCATCCTGGTCTCCCTGCCCGTGCTGGTGCTCGCCGTCAGCGGGATCGCCCTGTACCTGTACGGCCTCGGCGCTCCGTCCCCCGGCGCGGTCACGCGCGGCCGGGACGCGGTGTGGCTCGGGCACGCGTGGGTGGACGGGCGCAACGGCGGCGCGCAGGTGGCCGCCCTCGCCGCCCGGCTCAGGGGAACCGGGGTGAGCGACCTGTACGTCCACACGGGTCCGTTCCAGGTGGACGGCACCCTGCCCACCTCCCTGTATCCGCGCGCGGGCTGGGCGGCCGGTGCCCTCCGCCAGACGCTTCCCGGAGTGCGGGTGCACGCGTGGCTCGGGCAGCGCCTGGACCCCGGCCTGATGGACCTGTCGTCCGCGCGGACGCGGGACAACATCGTGCGGACGGCCGCGCAGGTCATGACGGCCGGCTTCGACGGTGTCCACTACAACTTCGAGCCGCTGGACAGCGGGGACGTCGGGTTGCTGGACGTCCTGGACCGCACGCGCGCGGTCCTGCCGCGCGGGAGGCTGCTGTCGCTGTCGGTGCACCAGCTCGAACCGCTGCCCGGCCTGAGCACCGCGAGCGAGCTCGTGCTCGGACGCGCCGCGCTGTGGACGGCCGGCTACCTGCGCGAGGTCGCGCGCCGCCTCGACCAGGTGGCGATCATGACGTATGACACGGCCCAGCCGACGCAGGCCCTGTTCAGCGGGTACGTGCGCCGCCAGACCGCGCTGGCCCTGACCGCCGTGCCGCCGAGCACGACGCTGCTGATCGGCGTGCCCGCCTATCACGAGCCGACCTGGACGCACCACCCGTCGGCCGAGACCATGAGGGCGTCCATCCGCGGGGTGCGCCTCGGGCTCGGCGGCGACCCGCGGCCGTCCTTCGGCGTCGCCGTGTACGTCGACTTCACGGCCACCGCGGCGGACTGGGACGGGTACCGCCGCGACTGGGGCGCCCCCGGCTGACGCCCGTCTCCTCGCACGTTCGGGTCGAAGCGGCGGCCGGCGTAGAAGGCGGGCGCGGCGCGCACCTCGGCGAGCCGCTTCTCCCTCCTGTCCCGGCCCATGCCCGTCGCCGGCGCCGCGATCTTGTAGCCGCCGAGGTTCAGGCCGTGGTCCGGCCCCTCACCGGTCGAGAACGGACACGGGGGCCGCGAGCCCCCTCCGGCGGTCGTGGTACGGCCTGGTCAGCGCGCGCCGCCGCCACCACATCAAAGGCACCGCCCCGGCGAACCCGGCCGCCAGCGGCGTGGCCCCGCCGAGCTCGGCGGCCACCTTGAGCGCGGGCTGGACGAAGGTGTCGGGGATGGGCAGCGTGCCCGCCCGGGACAGCGGCCACACGATGACGAACGCGCGGCCGACGACGGTGTCCACCGGGATCGCGCCGTCCCCCTTGTCGCCCATGTGCATGCGGGAGTCGTAGGAGATCTGCCGGTGGTCGCCCATCACCCACAGGCGGCCGGGCTGCACCTTGACCTCGAACGTCTTGTCCGACGGCGCGTTGCCCGGGTACAGGTAGGCGTCCTCCTTGAGCGGCACGCCGTTGACGGTGACGCGCCCCTGGCCGTCACAGCACTTCACCGTGTCGCCGCCGACGCCGATGACCCGCTTGATGTAGTCCTTCTCGCCGGGGACCACGCCGAAGGCCGTGCCGACCCAGCGGAAGAACGCGGCGACCGGGTTGGACGGCGGCGGCATGTCCACCTCGCCCTTCCAGGAGTCGACGCCGGAGAAGACGATCACGTCGCCGCGCTCGACGTCGCGCGTGTGGTACACGAGCTTGTTGACCAGGACGCGGTCGTTCAGCAGCAGCGTGTTCTCCATCGACCCGGAGGGGATGTAGAAGGCCTGTACGACGAACGTTTTGATGGCGAGCGCCAGCAGCAGGGCGACGACCACGAGAACGGGCAGCTCCCGCCAGAACGAGCCCTTCTTCCGCTTGCCGCTCCTGGCGGGAGTCTTCGTGTCTTCGGCGACCACGTTCACCTCGTCCTCGGCCGGCGGCGCTCGGCGGCACCGTCTTCATCCATCATCACCGATCTTCGCCGCACACGCGAAGGATCCCCGGGGCGGGCATCGCCGGACTCGGGCATCGTGCTCAATCCTCCCCTGCGCCCGCGGGATCATTCTCCCCGCCCTCACGTGATCCCCGCACCTGCGGGCGGCTTGACCTCAACCAAGGTTGACGTTTCACGATGGCAGCCGCACTCGAACGTACAAGGGAGAACGTATGTTCCTCGTAACGGGGGCCACCGGAAACGTCGGCCGGCACGCGGTTTCCGCACTGCTGAAGGAGGGCGCCGGCGTCCGCGCGCTGACCCGCGACCCCGGCTCGGCCCGCCTGCCGGACGGCGCCGAGGTCGTCGGCGGCGACCTGACCGACCCGGGCTCGCTGAAGGCCGCGCTGGACGGCGTGGAGGCGGTGCTGCTGGTCTGGCCCACGGTCTCCGGCGACCACGCCGCGTCCGAGACCGTCGCCGCGATCGCCGCGCGGGTCCGCCGCATCGTGTACCTGTCCGCCCGGGGCGTACCCGAGGACCGGGAGACGCGGCAGGGGTCCATCATGGGCTCGCACGCCCGCATGGAGCACCTGATCGAGGACTCCGGAGCCGAGTGGACGTTCCTGCGCCCGTCCGGGTTCGCGACCAACACCCTTCAGTGGGCCGGGCAGATCCGCGAGACCGGGACCGTCCGCTGGGCCTACGGGCAGGCGCGGCGGTCGCTGATCCACGAGCGCGACATCGCCGCCGTGGGGGTCCGCGCGATGCTGGAGGACGGTCACGCGGGCGCCAAGCACGTCCTGACCGGCCCGCGGTCGCTCACCCAGGTCGAGCAGGTGGCCGCCATCGGCGAGGCGATCGGCCGCCCGGTCCACTGGGAGGAGGTGCCGCCCGCGTCCCTGCGCGAACCCATGCTGGCCGCGGGCCTGCCGCCCGAGATGGTGGACGCCATCATCGCCGGGCAGGCGGCGCTGGTCACCTCTCCCGAGCCGGTCACCACGACGGTGGAGGACGTCACGGGCGCCCCGGCGACCACCTTCCACCAGTGGGCGCGGGACCACGCCCACGACTTCCGCTGACCGCCCCGGCCGCGACGGGCGACGCCGCGTCCTCCGGAGCGGCGACGGGCGGCACGCGGACGGGTGACGCGGCGGCCTCCGGACCGGTGACCGGCGGCACGCGGACGGGCGCCCGGTCCGCCCCCTCCACGACGGACTGGTAGTAGCCGAAGAGTTGGTGGCACAGGGCCGTCCAGCCGCGGCCGAGGACGGAATCGCGGGCGTTCGACCCCATGCGGAGGCGGGCGACGGAGTCTCCGGCGAGGCGGGCGACGGCGCGGCGCATCTCGGCGGGCTCGTCCGGCGGGAAGAGCAGGCCGTTCACGTCCGGTCGCACGAGGTCGAGCGGCCCGCCCGCCGCCGCCGCGACGACGGGCACGCCGGCCGCCAGCGCCTCCTGGACGGCCTGGCAGTACGTCTCGTTCCGCCCCGTGTGCACGAAGACGTCGAACGACGCGAGGATCCGCGAAAGGTCCTCTCCGGTGCGCAGGCCGCAGAACACCGCGTCCGGGAGCAGCTTGCGCAGCCGGGGCTCGGCGGGGCCGTCGCCCACGATCACGAGCCGCGTCCCCGGGATGCCGGCCAGCTCGGCGAGCAGGTGCACGCGCTTGTCGGCGGCCAGCCGCCCGACGTAACCGATGACGACCTCGCCGTCCGGGGCGAACGAGCGCCGCAGCTCGGCGGAGCGGTGACGGGGGTCGAACTGGTCGAGGTCGACGCCCCGGCCCCACAGCGACACCCGGGGGATGCCGTGGTCGCGCAGCTCGGCCATCGTCGCCGTCGAGGGCGCGAGGGTGAGCGCGGCCCGCCCGTGGATGTGGCGCAGCCAGGCCCAGATCAGCGGGTCGGTGCCGCGCAGGCCGTACTGGCGCGCGAAGCCGGCGAGGTCGGTCTGGAACACCGCCACCGCGGGCACGCCGAGCCGCAGCGCCGCCGTCAGCCCCGCCGCCCCGACCACGGTGGGCGAGGCGAGGTGCACGACGTCGGGCTTGAACTCCTCGATCGCCCGGCCGATGCCGCGGCTCGGCAGCCCCACGCGGAACGACCGGTAGAACGGCAGCAGGCGGAACGCGGGCGTCGAGTGGACCGGGAACCCTGCGTAGGTCTTCGGGCCGGGGTTCGGCGCCACGACCATCGCGTCGTGCCCCTGGTCCGCGAGGTGGCGCAGCAGACGGACAAGTGAGTTCGTCACGCCGTTGACCTGGGGTAGGAAGGACTCGGAGACGATGGCGACTCTCATGGGTCTCACTTCTCTCGCTGCTTCGGCGACGCGGGGAGCGCGGTACGCGGGGGCGGCGCGGCCTCCTTCACGCGCCGGTGGCGGCGGCGGAGCCACCGGACGCGCCGAGGCGCCGCAGGATGACGTCGAGCTCGGCGTGCAGCAGTTCGTCGAGGGTTCCGGTCCTGCCGCGGACCTCGTGCCACGCCTCGCTGACGACGAGGCCGCAGAACTGCGGGAGGAAGTCCCGCGACCGGCGCACCACCCAGCCCGTCCCTTCGATCGCCATCCAGCGCGCGCTCGCCCACGCCGACGGATCGCGCCCGGTCGGCTCGGCGCTCGGCGGCGTGGGCCGGGCGAGGCCGCGCTCGGCGAGACCGGCCGCGAACAGGCGGGCCATCAGGCGGTGGCCGCGTTCGCTCGGGTGCAGCCGGTCCACCCCCCACATCTGCCGCTCGTACAGCGCCGGGGCCGCGCCCAGGTCGATGTGCACGGTCTCGTACCTGACGGCGAGGTGGTCGAGGACGGCGTTGATCCCGTGGACCCGGCGGGTGAGCGGACGGCGCACGAAGCCGGGGATGCCGAGCATCAGCCCCGGGTCGGGCAGGCGCGCGGTCAGCACGGTCGCGCCCGCGCCGCGCAACCCGCCGACGACCTCCTCCAGGGCGGTGGCGATGGCGGCCAGGTCGAACCGGCCGCGCAGCGTGTCGTTGACGCCCGCCAGCACCGACGCCAGCGTCGGCCGCAGCGCCAGAGCCTTCGGGAGCTGGTCGGCGGCGAGGTCGACGGCCGTCGCCCCGCAGTCGGCGAGGTTGCTGAACCGCACCTCACCATCGGGGGCGAGCGACTCCGCCAGCAGGGCCGCCCATCCGCGCCAGCCGCCGCCGGGCAGCGGGTCGCCCATGCCGACGGTGACCGAGTCGCCGAGCGCCACGAGTCGTACGGTCATCACCGCGCTCCTATCAGTCCGGGCAGCCCGTGGGCCACGAGGAAACCGCCGACCGACGCCGGCCAGCCGAACCGTTCCGCCTGCGCGCGGGCCGCCCGGCGCCGGCTCCGCTCGTCGCGGGCGAGAAGCTCCTGGATCGCGTCGGCGTACGCGCGGGGGTCGTCGCCGACGGCGGCGCCGGCGTCCCCGATCACCTCCGGCAGGGCGCTCGCGCGGGACACGACGACGGGGGTGCCGCCGGCGAGCGCTTCGAGCGCGGCCAGGCCGAACGTCTCGACCGGGCCCGGCGCGACGGCGACGTCCGCGGTGGCCAGCAGCCGCGCCACCAGATCGCGGTCGGAGACGTGGCCGAGGAACCGGACGGGCAGCCCCGCGGCCCGCTCCTCCAGCGCACGGCGGCGGGGCCCGTCCCCGGCCACGACGAGCCGGGCGGGCACGCCCCGGCGGCGCAGCTCGGCCAGCGCGGCGATGGGCCGGTCGGGATGCTTCTCCGACGACAGGCGGCTGCAGTGGACGAGCAGCGGCTCGTCCGGCCCGGCCAGGGTGGCGCGCAGCGCGGGGTCGCGGCGCTCGGGGGCGAAGCGGGCGAGGTCCACCCCGAGCGGCACCCGCCGCAGGTTCGGCACGCCGAGCCGCGCGAACTCCGCGGCGGCCCACGCGGTCGTGCAGACGACCACGTCGAAGTCGCGCGCGGTCGCGCGGTTGAGCCGGTCGGCGAGTGCGCGGGCGGGCACGCGGCCGGGGACGAACAGGCGCAGCAGGCCGTCGAGGCTCTCGTGCGACACCATGACCGACCGCACGCCGCGCGAGCGCGCCCACCGGCCCGTCCAGCGCAGCGTCGTGCGGTCCGACACCTCCAGGCGGTCGGGGCGCAGCTCGTCGAGCAGGCGGCGCAGGGACCGGCGCGCGGTGATGACGCGGTACCCGCCCGTGCCGGGAACGACGGGTCCGGGAATCGTGATGATCTTCCCGGCGGGGGTCTCGCGCACGTCGTGGCCCGGGCCGGGGATCACCAGGATCGGCTCATGTCCTGCGGCGCGGTAGCCGGAGCCGAGCTCGTTCAGGGCGGTGCGGAGCCCGCCGGAGCGTGGGGCGACGAAATTGGCCAGCCGGACGATCCTCATCTGCCATCCCGGAACACCTCTTCGATGCCTACGGGATGGAATGATGAGCTTGCCGCCCACCAGGAGAGATAACCGGATATGGCGTAATTAAGAACCTTGTCCAAAGTACCCGTGCCGGTCGCTTTTCCCGCCGCACGCCGGGTCTCCCGGACCAAGGTTCGACCCGGGAACCGGGGCCGGGACCGCAGAACGGGGTTGGGCTAGGAAGCCGGAGCCGGGACCGCGGACCAGGGTTCAGGGACGAGACCGGGGACGAGGATTCGGGGACGGACCGCGGACCGGGACTCGGCGACGGGACCAGAGGCCTGGAATCGGCGCCGGGACCACGTGCCCGTCCGCGCGCCGCGGCGGGGCCGTCCGGTGGATCCGGGGGAGCGCACCGCATCAGAACTTCACCTCCACTATGCTCATCGCGCGGTGATCGCGACCGACCGGCCCGTAACGGGCGCCCGTACGGATCCGGGCACGGGCGGCGGGATCACGCGCACGCGGCCTCTCCCCAACGGGTAAGGGCACCTCGGCACCCATCGGCACCGGACGAGTGGACAGATGAGCGACTACCGGTACTACGAATTCCTCGCGCTGGACCGCCCGCTGACCCTCGGCGAGCAGTCCGAGGTCCGCGCCCTGTCCGCCGAGGCGGACGTCACCGCGACCGCCTTCACCGGCGAGTACAAGTCCGGCGACTTCGGCGGCGACCCGGCCGCGATGATTGAGCGCTACTACGACGCCCACCTGTACGCCGACGGCTCGGGCAGCCGCCAGGTGATGCTGCGGCTGCCGACGGAGGCCCTCGACCTCGGCGCCGCCGAGCCCTACCTGCTCGACGAGCAGGTCGAGGCATGGGTCTCGGGCTCGGGCGACCACCTCGTCATCGACCTGCTGAGCGAGGAGGGCGACGGCGAGGACGATGACGACGACGGCTCGCTGGCGCTCATCGCCGAGGTGCGCGCCGACCTGGCCTCCGGCGACCTGCGTCCCCTCTACATCGCCTGGCTGGCGGCGATCGGCACGTGGGAGCGCGATGAGAACGCCTTCGACGAGGAATTCGAGGACGAGACCGAACCGCCCGTCCCCGCCGGTCTGGCCTCGCCGACCCCGTCCCAGCAGGCGCTCGCCGCGTTCCTGCGCCTGGACCCCGACCTGCTCGCGACGGCCGCCACCGCCAGCGCCCCCGAACGCACCGCCGACCCCGGGAAACTGGCCGAGTGGATCAGGGCTCTGCCCGCGAGCGAGAAGGACGCGCTGCTGCTACGCGTCACCGGCGGCGAGGCCGGATCCGCCCGCCTGGAACTACTCCGCCGCTTCCACAACGCAGCCGAGCCCCCCGCCGACACCCTCACCCGCCGTACGGTGGCCGAACTACTGGACGCGGCAGCGGAGGCCCGGAGCTCGGCCGGGCGCTGACGGAACCACGGCCCGGGCTCCGGACCGTTGGTGATGCCCCGGGAGCCCCGCCGGTGACGGCCCGGAGCCTGGTCATCGGTGACGGCTCGCCGTCCGGAGCCCGGCTCCCGGCACCCCGGTGGCGAGCGCGATCAGTCAGTAGAGCCACAGCACGCCATGGCGAGGCCGATAGGGGTGGACGTCCAGGTCGTCCTGGTCGTCCACCTCGCTCAGGCGGAGCGCGCCGACCCGTTTGGTCACCGCCGACAGCCGGTCGCGCAGACGAGAGCGCTCGCGGCGCTCTTCGATCGTGGCGTCCTGCGTCACGCTCCCCCGGCCATGCGCGCCGGGGAACGAGTAGAACTCCACCCGCCGCCGGACCAGCCGCGGCCGGGGCCGCCTCCCCTCCTTGGACGCCCCCGCGACCTCCGCCTGCGCGTACCGCAGCCCGGTGACCGTGACGGCACGCCAGGGAGTCCACCCTCTGGCACGCCCCTCGTCACCGTCCTGCGCACGGCGGGAACGGACATGATGCGCGGTACGAGACACGAAAACCTCCAGCACCGCCGAGACCCTCTCGGCGCCACTAGACGAATCCGCTCCCCCACGTGAGCCACAGCGACCGCATGCCCCGGATCCTAACCGCCCGCGAACCCCCGTCCGGGGCGAACCCCGCCCCGGCGGTCACGCGACCGGGTGCAGATATCCCGGCTGATGCCCAAATATCGGCTCTGCGAGAAATCGGGCCTTGGGGTGGGGTGTAGGGCGTTGACTGGGCGCCGGGGAGTGACGTCGGAGTCAGAGAGGGACATATGGGCGAGCACGATGCCTTCTGGATCGACCACGGTCACGACCGGGAACTCGCCGGCGACGGGCGCAGCCGGTACGCCGAGCAGGTGCGGCGCCACGTCGCCGCGTTCGACGGGTCGTGGGGTGACATCGCGCCGGTAACGTTCGCCTGCGCCGCCTGGAGGCTCGCCATCACGCCCTCGCCGCCGTACGTGCGGCGGCACCGCCGCGTGCTGTCCGCGGCCTGCGACCGCAACCCGTGGGACGGCACGCTCACGGCGCACGTCCTGCTCGTGTCTCCTCTGCCGGCCGAGCTGACCGCCTCGCGCGAGTGGTGGCGCGACCGGGGCTGGCGCGAGTGGCCGCAGACGTTCGGCCAGTTCCTGGACCCGACCGACCAGGACCTCTCGCGCAGCCCGTACCTGCGGCCGACCCTGCTCGTGGACGCGCCGGTCCCCTTGGACGCCCTGCCGCCCGCTCCCGAAGGCCCGGACGACACCCTCGCCGACATGGCTCATCTGGCGGTGACCGCGCTGGTCAGAGAGCTGAACGCCCTGCTCACCCCGATCATCCGGAGGCTGGAGACCGCCCAGACCCCCGGCTGAGCCGTGTGACCGGCCCGGCCGCGGGTCCGTCGTCCTCCTGCCACGGGTTCGCCCTCCCGTGGCAGGATTCGTCCCTGCGGTTCGTCAGGTCGCGGCGGGCGCGTCGCCGTCCGCCGCGACCAGGGCGCCGCTGAACTGGGCGGAGTACAGGCGGTGGTAGGCGCCGCGGGCCTCCAGCAGTTCCTCGTGCGTGCCGTGCTCGACGATACGGCCGGCCTCCATCACCAGGATGAGGTCGGCGTCGCGGATCGTCGACAGCCGGTGGGCGATGACGAAGCTCGTGCGGTCGGTGCGCAGGGCGGCCATGGCGTGCTGGACCAGCACTTCCGTGCGCGTGTCGACCGAGCTGGTGGCCTCGTCGAGGATCAGCAGGGACGGGTTGGCGAGGAAGGCGCGGGCGATGGTGAGAAGCTGCTTCTCGCCGGCGCTGACGTTGCCGCCCTCCTCGTCGATCACCGTGTCGTAGCCGTCGGGCAGGGTGCGGACGAACCGGTCGACGTACGTCGCCCGCGCCGCCGCGTGCACCTGCTCGTCGGTGGCGTCCGGGTTGCCGTAGGCGATGTTGTCGCGGATCGTCCCGCCGAACAGCCACGTGTCCTGGAGCACCATGCCGATGTGCGAACGCAGGTCCTCGCGGCGCATCGCCGTGATGTCGACGCCGTCCAGCGTGATGCGCCCGCCGTCCAGCTCGTAGAAGCGCATGATGAGGTTGACCAGGGTGGTCTTCCCCGCGCCGGTCGGGCCGACGATGGCGATCGTGTGCCCGGGGTCCGCCACCAGGGACAGGTCCTCGATGAGGGGCTGCTCCGGGTCGTAGCGGAAGGACACGTGCTCGAACTCGACGCGACCGCGCCGGGCGGCGGGCAGCGCCGGGTCGGCGGGGTCGGGGGTCTGTTCCTCGGCGTCCAGCAGCTCGAAGACCCGCTCGGCCGACGCCACGCCGGACTGCAGCAGGTTGGTCATCGAGGCGACCTGGGTCAGCGGCTGGGTGAACTGCCGGGAGTACTGGATGAACGCCTGGACGTCGCCGAGGCTCATCGTCCCGGTGGCGACCCGCAGCCCTCCGACGACGGCGATGGCGACGTAGTTGAGGTTGCCGATGAACATCATCATCGGCATGACGATGCCGGAGATGAACTGGGCGCCGAACCCGGCCTTGTACAACTGCTCGTTGCGCTCCCTGAACACCTCTTCGACCTCGGGCCCGCGTCCGAACACCTTGACGAGTTCGTGGCCGGTGAACGCCTCCTCGATGTGGGCGTTGAGGGTGCCGGTGTGCGCCCACTGTGCGACGAAGAGTTTCTGCGAGCGCTTGGCGACGAGCGCGGTGACGATCATCGACAGCGGGATCGTCACCAGGGCGATCAGCGCGAGCAGCGGCGAGATGAAGATCATCATCGCCAGCACGCCGATCACGGTCAGCAGCGAGGTGAGAAGCTGGCTCAGCGTCTGCTGCAGGGTCTGGGACACGTTGTCGATGTCGTTGGTGACCCGGCTGAGCAGCTCGCCGCGCGGCTGGCCGTCGAAGAACTTCAGGGGCAGCCGGTTCATCTTGTCCTCGACGTCCGACCGCAGCCGGTACACCGTCCGCTGCGTGACGTCGTTGAGCAGGTAGCCCTGCAGCCACATGAACAGCGACGCCGCGACGAACAGCACCAGCGCCCAGACCAGCGCCGTGCCGAGCGCGCCGAAGTCGATGCCCTGGCCGGGGACGAGGTCCATCCGGGCGAGCATGTCGGCGAAGTTGCCGTTGCCGGACGCGCGGGCGGCCTCGACCGCCTGCTCGGGGGTCGTCCCGGCGGGCAACTGCCTGCTGACGACGCCGCTGAAGATGAGGTCCGTCGCGCGGCCGAGGATCTTCGGGCCGATGACGGAGAAGACCACGCTGATCACGGCGAGGGCGATGACGGCGATGATCCTCGTACGTTCGGGGCGCAGCCGGCCGATCAGCCGCCGGGCCGAGGGCCCGAAGTTCATCGACTTCTCCGCGGGCATCCCGCCCCCGAAGGGCCCCCGCCCGAACGGGCCACCCCCTGCGGGCGGCCGTGGACGCGCGGGCGCCGCGGTCCGGTCGCTCATTTCGCCCCCTCTTCGCGGCCGGTGTGCATCCGGCTCATACTGCGCTCCCGGCGGTCACCTGGGACTCCACGATCTCGACGTAGGTCGGGCAGGTCTCCAGTAGTTGCTCGTGCGTCCCGATGCCGGCGATCACGCCGTCGTCCAGGACGATGATCTGGTCGGCGTCGGCGATGGTGGACACCCGCTGGCCGACGATGACGACGGCGGCCTCGGCCGTGTGCGGACGCAGGGCCGCGCGCAGCCGGGCGTCGGTGGTCAGGTCCAGGGCCGAGAACGAGTCGTCGAACAGGTAGATCTCGGGCTTGCTGACCAGCGCCCGGGCGATCGAGAGCCGCTGCCGCTGCCCGCCGGACACGTTCGTGCCGCCCTGCGAGATCGGCGCCTCCAGGCCCTCGGGCATCGCCTCGACGAAGTCGCGCGCCTGGGCGACCTCCAGCGCCTCCCACAGTTCCTCGTCGGTGGCGTTCGGGTTGCCGTACCGCAGGTTGCTCGCGACGGTGCCGGTGAACAGGTACGGCTTCTGGGGCACCAGGCCGATGCGCGTCCACAGCATCTGGGGTTCCAGCTCGCGGACGTCGACTCCGTCGACCAGGACGGCCCCGGCCGTGGCGTCGAACAGCCTCGGCACCAGCGAGACGAGCGTGGTCTTGCCCGAGCCGGTGCTGCCGATGACGGCGGTGGTCTGCCCCGCGGCGGCGCGGAACGAGATGCCCGACAGCACCGGCGCCGCCGCGCCCGGGTAGCGGAACTCGACGTCGCGCATCTCCAGCTCGGCGCGCGTGCCCACCTGCCGTACCGGCCGCTCGGCCGGGCGTACGGACGACTCGGTGTCCAGGACCTCGCCGATGCGCTCGGCGCAGACGGCGGCGCGCGGGATCATGATCGAGATGAAGGTGGCCATCATCATCGACATCAGGATCTGCATCAGGTACATGAGGAAGGCGGTGAGGGCGCCGATCTGCATCTCCCCGTTGTCCACCCGGGCGGCGCCGAACCACATGACGGCGACGCTGGAGGCGTTGAAGATCAGCATCACGGTGGGGAAGATCAGCGCGGTCAGCCGTCCCACGCTCAGCGCCGTCCCGGTCAGGTCGTCGTTCGCCTGGGCGAACCTGCGCGTCTCCTCACGTTCCCGGACGAACGCCCGCACGACGCGGATGCCGGTCAACTGCTCGCGCAGCACCTGGTTGACCGCGTCGATGCGCGTCTGCATCGACCGGAACTGGGGGACCATGCGGGAGACGATCAGCCCGATCGCGATGAGCAGCGCCGGGACGCACACCAGCATCAGCCACGACAGCCCGATGTCCTGCTTCAGCGCCATGATGATGCCGCCGAGCCCCATGATCGGCGCGGCCACCAGCATGGTGCACGTCATGACGACGAGCATCTGGACCTGCTGCACGTCGTTGGTCGTCCGGGTGATCAGGGACGGCGCCCCGAACTGCGAGACCTCCCGGGTGGAGAACCCGAGCACCCGGTGGAACACCGCCGACCGGACGTCGCGCCCGAATCCGGCCGCCACCTTGGCCCCGTAGTAGACGGCCGCCACCGAACAGGCGATCTGCACCAGCGACACGGCGAGCATCCACCCACCGGCGGACAGGATGTAGCCGGTGTCCCCGGCGGCGACGCCGTGGTCGATGATGTCGGCGTTCAGACTCGGTAGGTACAACGACGCGATGGTGCCCACCAGCTGGAACAGCACGACGGCGGCCAGCGCCGCCGAGTAGGGCCTCAGGTGGATGCGCAGCAGGCGGCTCAACATGGGTGCGCCCTCGTGGAGACGGCGCGGTGGGGTGTCGAAATCACGCGGAACACGCTATAGGAGCACGTAGCTCGCGCACCTGGGATTTTTCCCCCGGCGGAATGGCAGGACGAACCGCCTCGCGTGCCGATACGTTTGTCACAGGGGACAGAAGGCGGCGGGCAGCTCGACGGCGGCGCCGTCCAGATGCCGCATCCCGTCTACGGCGACGCGATCGGCCTCCTGTACGGGCTGGAGGTCATCGTGGCGTTCGACCGAGCCTCATGGCAGACCTGGACCGGCTCCGCCGCCGGTTCGACGACGAGCGCCCGGCGGCCTGACGAGGCCACCGGGCGGACGCCGTCCCGGTACCGCTCCCGGGTGGTCTACGCACTCACGGCCTGGTCGGCCATCCGTACGGCGATCTCCACGGCCAGGCGTACGACGAAGGACGCCCCGATGGCCTCCGCGACCGCGGGCAGCGCGACGGCCGCCAGCGGCCACAGGGCACGCAGGAGTCGCTGCACGTCGGTGCTCACCAGCAGCCGGGGCAGCGTGATCGTGATGGTCATGGCGGACCTCCTCTGCTTGCGCAAGGGGGAACGCCCCGCAGAAGCACCGCCGCACGCTGCACGCGGTGGAGACCGTGGCGGACTCTACCTCAGCCGTACCGACGCGGGCGATGGGTGCGGGGTGTCACGGAACGGGACGGTCGACTATGGCAATCGCCATCCATTTCGCTTCACCTCCTCGTCCTCACACCGCCCGCGGGCACACCTCGGCGCCCGCGCACGCGCCGTCTCGACGGCGGACCGATAAATGACCGGCACCCCTCATGTAAGAGCTTCGGCACTACGCGGCGTGATCCCTTGAAGGGAAGCCACCTGGGGTCACCCCTTAAGCCGGGGAAACCTGTCCTGACCCTGGGCATCTCTCGATGTCGTGGGGTCAGTGGCCTGTGTCCGCGCAGACGCCTCACCGAACGAGGTGCCACCTATCCAGGACACCCCCTTCCCCCCACCACCGTCAAGCGCGGCGCGGAAGATCTCCCTGGATGTGGCGGACATCCAGGACCAGGAGGATCGCCCGTCACCGCGCCTCCGCACGAGCTCTTTCCTGCCCCGGGTGGGATGCCGGTGGCGAGCGGGGCGGTTCACGCCGTGCGGCGTGCCGGCGGGGTGAGGGTGTCGCGGGTCCAGGAGCCCAGGACCAGCAGCGTCTTGGTGCCGGTGACGTCCCCGGCCCGGCGGAGCCGATCGATGACCTGCTGGAGGTGGCCGAGGTCGCGGACGCGGACCTGGATGAGCGCGTCGGGATCGCCGGCGATCGTGTAGACCGCCTGCACCTCCGGCGCGTCGGCGGCCGTGCGGACGATCTGGCCGACCGGGGTGGTGCCGGGGTAGCGAAGCTCGGTGAAGGCTTCGATGCCCCAGCCGAGCTTGGCGTAGTCGATCTGCACGGAGAAGCCGGTGATCACGCCGATCTCCCGCAGCCGGTCCACGCGCCTCTTGACCGCGGCCACCGACAGCCCGATCTCGGTGGCCATCTCGGAGAAGGTCCGCCGCCCGTCCTCGCGCAGCAGTCGCAGCACCCGGTGATCGATGTCGTCCAGGTCAGGCATGGTGGAGCCCCTCTCTATCGCACAAAGAACACTATCCATTCCAAGCAATGGCGCAAAGGGTTTGCGTGTTATTGCGCTTTTGTCCGCCGATACTTGCGTGCAGGTCAACCGCGTTGCTGTGCTTGTGGTGCCCCTTACCAAGCCAGGAGGTTCGCGTGAGCGTGGGTCCCGCCACAGTGTCGCTTGACGACAAGTACACGGCCACGGCCGGTCGTGTTCTCATCTCTGGTATCCAGGCCCTGGTCCGCCTCACGCTGGAGCAGCGCCGCCTGGACCAGGAGCATGGCCTGAACACACAGGTCTTCGTCTCGGGCTACCAGGGCTCGCCCCTGGCCGGAGTGGACATGGAGATGGGCCGGGCCGCGAGGTTCCTGGACCCGGCGGGCGTGGTGTTCCGGCCGGGGCTGAACGAGGAGCTGGCGGCGACCGCGGTGGCCGGCACCCAGTTGCTCGACCAGGTGCCCGGGCGGCGGCACGAAGGGGTGACGGGCTTCTGGTACGGCAAGAACCCGGGCCTGGACCGAGCCGCCGACGCGATCCGGCACGGCAACCTGGCGGGCACCGCACCACTCGGCGGCGCGGTGGCCTGGATCGGCGACGACCCGGGCAGCAAGTCCTCGACCGTGCCCAGCTCGTGCGAACCGATGTGCCAGAGCCTGTCGATGCCCCTGCTCGCTCCCGGCTCCGTGGCGGAGATCATCGAGTTCGGGCTGCACGCCGTGGCCCTGTCGAGGGCCACCGGTCTGTGGACCGGCCTGAAGATCATCGCTGACGTCGCCGACGCGTCGGCCACCGTCGACCTCGACCGGCTTCGCGACGGTGTCCCCGCCCCCGTGCCCGCCGACCGGGGCCCGTCATCCGTCCTGGTCGGCCCGGCCTCGCTGGACGCCGAACACGACATGCTGACGCGCAGGCTCGACCTCGCCCGCGCCTACGCCCGCGCGAACGGCCTGAACAAGGTGACGTTCGCCGCGCGGCGTGCCCGGCTCGGCATCCTCGCCTCCGGCACCGCCTACGCGGTGGTTCAGCGCGCCCTGGAAGACCTCGGCCTGGACGAGGCGGCGATGGACGACCTCGGGCTGCGGCTCATCAAGCTCGCGATGCCGTTCCCCCTCGACCACGGCGACCTGGCCGCCATGACCGCCGACCTTGAGCGCGTGCTCGTGGTGGAGGACAAGGTGCCGTTCCTGGAAGGCCAGCTGAAGCAGGCGCTGTACGGCGGGGAGCGCACGCCGGTCGTGGTGGGCCGGGAGCTGCTGACCACCCGCGGCACCCTCGGCGCCGACGACATCGCCAAGGCGCTGGCCGCGTGCGTCGGAGCCGACAGGCTGCCCAGGGCGGCCGTCCGCCTGTCCCGCCCGAAGCGCTCACGCGGCCTCCTGCCGATCGTCGCCGCGCGCACCCCCTACTTCTGCTCCGGCTGCCCGCACAACGCCTCCACTCGCACCGCCGACGACACGCTGGTCGGTGTCGGCATCGGCTGCCACGTCATGATCGCTCTCGACGGACACGGGCGCGGCACCCAGATCGGCATCACCCAGATGGGCGGCGAGGGCGCGCAGTGGATCGGCCTGGCGCCGTTCACCGATGACCGGCACTTCGTGCAGAACCTCGGCGACGGCACCTTCCATCATTCGGGCTCCCTGGCCATCCGCGCCGCCGTCGCCGCCGGTGTGCCGATCACGTACAAGCTGCTCTACAACGACGCCGTGGCCATGACCGGAGGCCAGCGCGCCGAGGGCCGCCTCGACGTGCCCGCGCTGACCCGGGCGCTGGCCGCCGAGGGGGTCCGCCGCATCATCGTCACGACGGCGGAACCGCAGACCTACCGGGGCGTCCGGCTGGCGCCGATCGCCGGCGTGCGGCACCGCGACGACCTCCCCGCCGTGGAGAAGGAGCTCGCCGGGCTCGACGGGGTGACCGTGCTCATCCATGACGACCGCTGCGCGGCCGAGGAGCGCCGGCTGCGCAAGCGTGGCAAGCTGCCCACCCCGACGGCCAAGGTCGTCGTCAACAAGCGGGTCTGCGAAGGCTGCGGCGACTGCGGAGACGTCTCGTCCTGCCTGTCGGTGCAGCCGGTGGAGACCGAATTCGGCCGCAAGACCCACATCCACCAGTCATCGTGCAACTCCGATCTGAGCTGCCTCAAGGGAGACTGCCCGTCGTTCCTGCTCGTGGAGCCGGGCGCCCGCCGCGCCCGGCAGGTGCCGCCGCTGCCGGTGGAACTCACCGAACCGGCACCGAGGTTCCCCGGCAGGCCGGTACTGCTGCGGATACCCGGCATCGGCGGCACCGGCGTCGTCACGGTCTCGCAGATCCTGCAGATGGCCGCGCACCTCGAAGGCCTGCACGCGGCCGGGCTGGAGCAGACGGGGCTCGCGCAGAAGGGGGGTCCCGTCGTCAGCGACGTGCGCATCTCGCCGCGGCCCGTCGACGGCTCGGTGCGGGCCTCCCACGGCGCAGCCGACGTGCTGATCGGCTTCGACCTGCTCGGCGCCGCCGCCGACGGCAACCTCGCCGTCGCATCCCCCGAGCACACGATCGCCGTCGTCAGCACCGCCGTGGTACCCACCGCCGCCATGGTCACCGGCCGCGCCGCGATGCCCGGCTCGCCCGCCGACGCGATCGTCCGCATCGAGTCGGCCACCCGGTCCGCCGACAACCTCTACCTCGACGCCCACGGCCTGGCCGAGGCGCTGTTCGCCGACCACATGCCCGCCAACATGCTCCTGCTCGGCGCCGCGTACCAGCACGGTTGCCTGCCCGTCTCAGCCGAGGCCATCGAGCGTGCCATCCGGCTCAACAAGGCCGCCGCCGACCAGAACCTGGCAGCCTTCCGCTGGGGCCGCGCCGCCGTCGTGGACCGCGAGGCGGTGCTCCGGGCCGCCCACCCTTCGGCGCCGGCCTCCACCTCCACCGGCGAGACCCTGGCGGACGTGCTGGCCGTGCGGATCGCCGACCTGACCGGCTACCAGAACTCGGCCTACGCCGACTCGTACGCCGAAGACGTGCGCCGCGTCGCCGCGCTCGCCGCCGAACGCGCAGGGGAGGAGGCCGGCACGCGCATCGGCCTCGCCTATGCCCGCGGCCTGCACAAGCTCATGGCTTACAAGGACGAGTACGAGGTCGCCCGGCTGCACCTCGACCCGGCCGAGCGAGCCTGGCGCGACCACGAGTTCGGTCCGGACGCCGTCGTGTCGGTGCTGCTGCACCCGCCGCTGCTGCGCGCCATGGGCATGAAACGCAAGATCAGGCTGCGCAGTAGCGCCGGGGCGTTGTTCCGCGTGCTGCGCGCGGCCCGCGTGCTGCGCGGCACCGCGCTCGACGTCTTCGGCTACGCACGGGTACGCCAGGTCGAACGCGAACTCGTCGGTGAGTACCGGGAGATGGTGCGCGAGGCGCTGGACCGGCTCACGCCGGGCACCGCCGACGACGTCGCCACCCTCGCGGCCCTGCCGGAAGTGATCCGCGGCTACGAGGACATCAAGCTCGCCCGCGTCACCGAGTTCCGCGACCGCGCCGCCACCGCTCTGGCCCAGTTGAGCGCCGAGCGCCCCGCGGTGACCCGTACGAACCGCCCCCAGGATTGAACTCCTCCCCGGCCTGAAGGCCGGAGATTCTCCCGTCGCGTCGCGGTCAAGCGGCGCGCGGGGGTTGACGCTTCGCAGACCGGGCAGCCCCGAGGTCTCCACGTCCTGACACCACAGTCCCTGCGGCGTTGAGAATGTTGATCGCGGCGTTGGTGTCGGCGTGGCCGGTCCACCCGCATCCGGGGTCGGCGCAGGAGAACCGGGTGCCGTCACGGGAGGCCGGGTCGCGGTGCCCGCACCGGTGGCAGGTCTGCGAGGTGCCCGGGGCGGGCACCTTCACCACCAGCCCGCCGCGATCACGGGTCTTGTACTCCAGCAGGGTGACCGTACGGCCCCACGCCTCGCCGCTTATGGCACGGTTCAGCCCTGCCTTCCGCCTCACGTTCCGGCCGGGCCGCTCGATCGTGCCCGTGGCGGAACGGACCATGTTCGTGATCTTCAGATCCTCCACCACGACCACGCCGAAGGTGCCGGCGAGTTCGGTGGTGGTCTTGTGCTGCCAGTCGACGGCTCGGCGCTTGGCTGTCGCGCGGGCCTTGGCGATCTGGTCGTAGGTGCGGGTCAGCCGTTTGGACGTGGGCCGCCCGGGAATGCGTGCGCGGCGCTGGCGGGCGGACTTCTTCTCCAGACGGCGCAGGTGTTCACGCTCACCGCCGGTGAGCCAGGGCCCATGCTCACGCGGGGTGCCGTCCGACAACGCCAAGGCGACGTTGATCCCCCGGTCGATCCCCACGACCGGGCCGGGATGGCGGACCGGGGCAGGCACCTGGCGTTCTGTCCGGAACACGATGTGCCAGCCGTCGGCTTGTTTGACCAGCCGGGCTCCGGTGATCCGCCCGGCCGGGCCGCCCTTGGTGACGCCGGGCAGGTCCTTGGTCCACCGGAACCGCACCCGCCCGGCCTTGGGCAGGCTGACCGCACCCCACCGCCGGTTGACCCGCTTGATCTGCAGATCGCGGGCCTGGGGCACATCGACAGCGGGCCGGGATCGCAACCGGGCCTTGAACCTCGGGCGCCCCGCGGGGTGATCAGGGTTGAAATAGTTCACCCACGCCTGCCGGTAGGTCTTCAGCACGGCTTGGGCGGCCTGGGCGGGCAGCCGGCCCATCCAGTCGATCTCACGACGAGCCACCCGGATCGCCTCGTCGCAGTCCTTCAACGTCGCCAACCGGCCCTGCCGGAAGGTGGCGTACTCGTGCAGCAGGTTCCACAGCGCGCGAGCGGTATGCGCCTGACCGTCCAGCACCGCCGCCTGGGCCACGCTCAACTCCAGGCGGGCCACATGCGCCCGCGCCTGCTTTACCCTCTCCACACCGTGATCGTACCGTTTCGTTGCGTCACCGGGAGGGAAACCGAACCCGGATGTGCGCACCGGACGGCATGTCGTCTCCAACCTCCACGCCCATTTGGTGTTCGTCACGAAGTATCGGCGTGGGGCCTTCACCGGCCCGATGCCGGTCCGATGCGAACAGATCATGCGGGAGGTCTGTACCGGCTTCGAGGTCGAACTTCATGAGTTCAACGGCGAGGACGGCCACGTCCACCTGCTGGTCCGCTATCCGCCCAAGGTCGCCTTGTCCAAGCTGGTCAACTCGTTGAAGGGGGTTTTCGCTCGGATGCTGCGCAAGGAGTTCGGCGCCCACGTCCGCGAGCACCTGCAGGGTGATCATTCCTGGTCCGGCTCCTACTTCGCCGGGCAGGTCGGCGGGGCCCCGCCGACCGTGCTCAAGCAGTACATCGAGCAGCAGCAACGACCGGTCTGATCGGGGGTAGACGCCGGTTCGCCTGACGGCGAACCGGCTGTTCTTGCCCCGCTACGCGGGACGGTCCGCTTCACCCCCGGCCTGAAGGACTCCGTTGGCGAACCTGGTTGATCGTTCCGTAAGGGTCCAGTTATGGTCTGCGCAAGATCCAGGTGGGGACCAAAAGGTGGCGGGTAGCGT
>NZ_JBFAGG010000025.1:0-105768 GCF_040653595.1 Sphaerisporangium sp. NPDC051011
GAACAAGAACAATCCAAAGAACGACCCTCAAGATCATGGACAACGGCGATGTCGCCGTACGCCTCCTACGTACTCAACCTGAGTGTCGTCCTACAGCAGGGGGACGACTTCCGGTGGGCGGTTTCCCTACGGTGTGCGCGATATCTGAGCTCACCATGAGGGGGTGGCCGATGCGACGCATCGCGGAGCGGGGAACGTGGCTGGCGGTCGGGGCCGTGCTGGGAGTGCTGGCCAGTGGCGTGGGAGTGGCCGTCGCCGTGACCGATCGCGCAACGGAGATCGTGGCCTGCGTGGGGCCGGACGGGGTGTTCCGGTTTCCGGAGGAGCCCGGAGAAACCTCGCTCACCGGCGTGGCCGTGCCGACGCCGACCGGCCGGCTGCCCACCCCGGATGTGTGCCCACTGGGATCACGCGAGCTGTCCTGGAACCAGGTCGGCCCACGCGGGCCGGTCGGACCGACCGGAGCCACCGGAGCCCAAGGACCGGCCGGACTACAGGGACCCGCCGGCCCTGAAGGCCCCGCCGGGCCTTCCGGACCCCCCGGACCTACCGCAACCCCCGGTCCCGCCAGCCCTACCGCAACCCTCGGTCCCAGCCCTACCGCAACCAGCGGCCCGCCCGAACCCATGAGCGGCCCGGAGCAGATCACCGATGTGCGGGTCATCCCCCCGAACAACGGCATCAGCATCGGTTTCGCGTGCCCGCTCGGAAAGTTCCTGGTCCACGGCGGCCACAGCATCGACTCCAAGACGGACCGGATCAACCCGAACGACATCTCGTGGGGCCAGTACATGGCCATCAACGGCAGCACACTGAACAACTACTACCGGCTCCACCTGCCGATGAACACAACCAACTCCACCCTGACCATCACAACCACGATCGTCTGCGCCAAGGCCTGACGGCAGGGCCCTAAATCCGAACCGGAGGTTCGGGGCTGCAGGTCACCGAGACCGGTAGCCCTTCCTCTTACGGCTGGCTGGCACGGCCCGGCGACCGGAGCCATTCTGCGCGGGTTTTTGTGCCTGCCGCCGTGCTGGTTTCTCTGCGGGGGAGGCAGGGGCACGGCCCCGTGAGCTGTTCACCGTCCGGCCGCGGACGACGCCGATGAAATCTTCCACCAGGTCAGTGGTCGCGTCCGTGGGCCAGGTCAGCGCGACCTGAGACTGCGGCGCGTCCAGCACCGGCCGGTAAGTGAGATCCCTACGGTGGTAGAGGCGTGCCAGCGACTGTGGAACCAGGAGAATCCCAGTGCCGGCCGCTACCAGCTCGACCGCGTCCGCCGTTGTGGCTGGGCGGGTGAACGCGCGCAGTCCGGGCCGGACCGTCCACTCGATGGTGTCGTCCAGAGGATGGAACACCTCGTCGTCGATAAGGTCGGCGATGGACACCTCGTCGACGGCGGCCACCGCGTGGTCCTTGGGTACCACGACCACCGTGGTCTCCACGTAGAGAGGAATCACGCTGAGCTCGTCCCGGTCGACCGGCAGCCTGGCGAATCCGGCGTCGGCACCGCCATTTCGCAGGAGTCCCACCACCTCGGCGGCGGGAACCGCGACCAGGGTGACCGGCACGTCGGGCATCCTCTCGGTCCAGATGTTGACCCATTTCGCGGGTGTCACCCCGGGCACGTACGCCAGCCGAAACACCCTGCCGGTCTCTCCATCAGTCACTTCCTCAGGCTACCGATGTCATGGAACCCGTTCCGACTGACTACTCTTGACGTTCATGACCTCGCCCAAACCGAAGACCATCCAGACGATGAAACCCGCGACCGCGGCCAAGAAGCTGGGTGTCCTCCTCTCGGCCACTCCCGCCGAGTTCCAGGCGGGTGTCGTCTCCAGGGATGAGCTGAACGAGTTGCAGTCGACGCCACCCGCCTGGCTCGTTGACCTGCGCCGCAACGGCCCGCACCCCAAGCAGGTCATCGCCGCGAAGCTCAAAGTCTCCATTTCTGGCCTGATCAGAGGTGGGATCACCGGACCGCTCACCACCGCTGAGATCGATGCGCTGAAAGCGGAGAACCCGGCGTGGCTGGAGCACGAGCGGTCCATCCAGGCCGAGGTCCGCAAAGAAGCACTCCGTCTCAAGCAACGCTAGACAGCTGAGATCCTGCACGTCTCCAACCCCAGACGCGTCTCCAGGCTGCCGCCACCCTCGCGCACCCGACCGGGGACGCGCCGCCGCCGCGCAGGCGCAGCCATACGGTTGGGTGCGATGGCTGCGCCGTGTGCGAGCTCCGGCATCAGAGGGCGTACACGGTTGGCCCTGGGGATGTGGAGGGCCTCGGCCGGCAGCGAGGGCGGACCGTCATCCCTTCAAGCCTGTGTGCGCCAGCCCTCGATGAACTGGCGCTGGGCCAGGACGAACACGACCAGGATCGGCAGTGCCGTCAGCGAGGCCGCGGCGAGCTGGATGTTCCACATGGGCCCGCCGTAGGCGTCGACGAACTGGGTGAGGGCCTGGGGCCGCGATACCGGCCTCGGCCGGCCGCTCCGGCAGCGGGCCGGTCCGTGGCGGTGGTGAAGGTGTCGGCCAGGTACGAGATGGGCCAGGTGGGGCGGTATGACTCACACTGGTAACCGTCCAATTTTTCTGACACCCGCGATTGATCGGCAGCCGCTTACATGAGCAACGAAGATTCCAGGCCGCAGTCCACATATGTGTGGGAGTCCGCCACGGTGCGCTGCCTGGGTGGACCGCTGCTCGTCTGTGAGGTCGACTCCTTCTCGGACTGGGGCGGTGCGGTGCACAGCCCTGACTACGAACTGGATCCTGCCTGCGACTATGCCCGTGCCTGGTCGGCGGTCCACCCGGACGACGATGACCTCGAAGCCGCGTTTGTGCGTTTCGGCGAGCATAAGGAACATGCCGGCCTCATCTGGGAAATGGACCGAGAGGGCAGCGCGGAGATTGCCTACGCCCGGTACCAGAAGGGCCTTGTCGGTGACGACGACAACTTTCTGATGCGCTCATGGATCCCCCACGGTAGGACGGATGCGCCACGTCGGCGCGCAGCCGGGGCGTCCGCGGCCGAAGAACAGGAAGTAGGAGAGCTTGAGCTCCGCAGCGGCCGGGTCGTTGTCGTCTGGGCAGCAGTAAACGCTCATGAGACCGGCTCGTACGCGACACCGCAGGAAAGAGCCGCGTCAATCAAGGCCTTGGCCCGGCTGAATCCCCCTGTCCAACTCAACCTGGACGGCCAAGGAGGCCTCGGTACGGTGCTGTGGGTCAGGCCCGGCACGTATCGTGTCACCTGCGGATGGCACGAAGGAACTCGGGGACAGTACATGTCCACGGAAGAGATGTACGGACCAGCACAGTCATATGCGGACGACGACTGGAGCTGTCGCTGGGTCCGCTTCACCCGGTCCGACGACTCCGTAGAGGCGTGAGCCCACGTACGAACGGCGCGCGATCGTTGACGGCTTCTTCGGGCCGTAGCCCAGCGAAGTACAGCGTTGCGAAGAAGGGCATGAGCAAGGGGCGCTTGGCTTGCGCTTCTCGATGGCGCTGAGCAGGGCGCGGGTTTGCTCGGGGTTCACGACCGAACGGCGGTCCACCTGAAACGTGGCCTTCGACGGGTTCCACTTCAGGTCCGTGATCGGGTTCTTCTCAAGCAACTTCAGTTCTACGGCGTACGCCATAGCGCTGGACACGATGACACGGTGACGCTGGTTCGAGCCCGCGGTTACGCGCTTGCCAGCAATCCGGACGTAGCCGTGCTGAGGAGCGCTAGCGCGTCGACCTGCCCAAATACCGCCCTGCGCCGTTGCGGGGTGTGCGTTTCGCTCGCCATCGGATGACCTGTCAGGCGGCGCGTACGCCTGTACGGGGAGCCTGTCGGACAGGCTGACAACACGATCTTGTTGTGGACAGCGTGAGCGATCCGAAACCGTGGATTCCGCCGCAGGAATCACCCCCAGCATCCGAAACCAGGAGAAACGATGAAGCTGCCTTCATGCGCCGCTGCCCTCGTGGCGGCCACCCTGCTCGCTTCCTTGACCGAAGCGTCCGGGATGTCGGCGGCACAGGCGGCCGACGCCAGGGCCCTTCCGAGCGTGAACATGGAGGCCACTGTCAAGGCGGCCCAGATCGACCCGCGGCGGTCTGACGGCGAGCTGACCCCGGGCGCCAAGGCCGGCGTGCTTCTCGTTGAGCGGGCGTTGCACGACCGGCACCTGCTCGACGCGAAGTGGGTGGACGGTTACTTCGGCTCCACAACGGTCGCCGCCTTCGCGAAGTTCCAGAAGTCGCTCGGCCTCACGGGTCTCGCCGCCAACGGACTGCCGGGCAAGGCGTCGCTCGCCAGGCTCGGAGCCGGCCGCTTCAGGGTCACCCACATCATCGGCCCGGGTGCCCGGGTGTCCGCCGGCGGCGTCGTCATCGACACCCGTACGCGGAGCATGCTGGCCGAGGCGAAGCGGCTGCTCCGCCGCGACCTGGTGCTGTTGCAGGGTTCGTACAACCGCGGCGGTGACCCCACGTCCGCGGGCACCCACGACGGCGGGGGCGTCGTCGACATCTCGGTCAAGGGGATGAATTCCGCCACCCGCACCGCGGTCGTCCGCGCGTTGCGACGTGTCGGCTTCGCGGCATGGGTGCGTAGCCCAGATCAAGCGGACTGGCCGTGGCACATCCACGCCGCCGCCATCAACGACACCGACCTCTCCAGCCAGGCCCAGCACCAGATCGGTGACTACTACCTCGGGCTGAACGGGCTCGCCGGCCGTGGCCCGGACGACGGCCCGAAGGTGACCATCCGCACCTGGGAGGAGTATCAGCGCCGCTGACCATCCGAAACCCAGGCCGCACTGACACAAGGAGAACACCATGAGAACGCTCGACAAGATCCTCGCCGTGGCCGCCGCGATGGTGGTCGGCGGGACGGTGCTCGCCACCGCCTCGCCCGCCTCGGCGGCCGGCCGCAACGGTGTCTGCGAGACCGGCGAGTTCTGCTACTACTTCAACAGCAACAACCAGGGATCGCTCTCCGACTTCACCGGATCGGCCGGCGACTACGGCACCAAGCAGCCCTCCTGCTTCGACTTCAAAGGACCCGGCGCCGGCAAAGGTAAGTGTGTCAAGAACTCCGCCGCCTCCGTCTGGAACCGCACCGGCAACACCGTCCGGGTCTACTTCAACAGCAACTACGGCGGCAGCATCTACCAGGACTTCAAACCCGGCGCCAAAGGCAACCTCATAGCCGCCCTCAAGAATCAGAACGCCTCGCACCAGTTCGGCCCGTCGTCTTCGGCGCGCGTCAACATGTCGTACGCGCTGTACAAGACCGGCGGCGGCCACATCAGCTGCGCCTTCGACGGTTACACCCACACCCCCGGCCGGCATGAGGGCATCGACTTCGCCCGCACAGTGGGCTCGGATGTCCACGCCCTGCTGAGCGGTCAGATCATCTACCTCGTGCACGGGCGCAACGGCGGCTCGGGGCTGTCCACGATCTCCATCTACAACGCCTCGTTGAACAAGACGATCATCTACCTGCACTCCGCTCCGCTGTCCTCCCTGCGCGTGGGCCAGCAGATCTCGCGCGGTCAGACCATCGCGGACGAGGCGTGGCACGGGGTGTCGTCCAGGAAGGCCGCGCACACCCACGTCGAGATGCGCCCTGGACGGCAGAAGCTCGCCGCCAAGAGCGTCGGCGATCCGACTCTGAGCAACCCGAACCCGAACTCGTTCTGGATCTCCCAGGGCTACAACGTCCGCTAGCGCACCGCGGCCTCGGACGAAGAGGAAGGCAACTGTGTCTCCACGAACTGCACGGCTGATTTCGCGGTTCGCCGCCGTGGCCGCCGCGATGGTGGTCTGTGGGACGGTGCTCGCCACCGCCTCGCCCGCCTCGGCGGCCGGCCGCAACGGCGTCTGCGAGACCGGCGAGTTCTGCTACTACTTCAACAGCAACAACCAGGGATCGCTCTCCGACTTCACCGGATCGGCCGGCGACTACGGCACCAAGCAACCCTCCTGCTTCGACTTCAAAGGACCCGGCACCGGCAAAGGCAAATGCGTCAAGAACGCCGCAGCCTCCGTCTGGAACCGCACCGGCAACACCGTCCGGGTCTACTTCAACAGCAACTACGGCGGCAGCACCTACCAGGACTTCAAGCCCGGCGCCAAAGGCAACCTCAAGGCCGGCCTCAAGAACCAGAACGCCTCGCACCAATTCCTGAGCTCCACCCCGTCGACCGGGTGCAAGACCGACGGCACGCACAGCAAGCTGCCCACGACGATCCTCGTCTACCGGAAATCCCTCAATCGCGTGGACCGGGTCGAGTTCAAGACCTACATCAAGAACGTCCTGCCCAACGAGTGGCGGTCGCACTGGCCGAGGGAGTCCCTCAGGGCCGGGGCGATCGCCGTCAAGAACTTCGGCTGGTACTGGGCGCTGCGTTCGGCGAGCAAGACGCCGAGCGGCCAGTGCTACGACGTCTCCGACCACACGTCCAGCCAGGTGTACAAGCCCGGCTCCGCGACGGCGGCGACGAACGCCGCGGTGGACGCGACGTGGGGCATCCGGATGACGCGCGATGGGAAGATCTTCAAGGCTCAGTACTGCTCCACGACGACGGCGTGCGGTCACTGGGTCACCGGCGACTGGATGTCGCAGACCGGCTCTCGCGATAAGGCCAATGCGGGCTGGAGCTACTCCAGGATCCTCAAGTACTACTACAAGGGGATCGTTCTCAAATCCTGAACCCCCGGAGACCGTCCGTCCCTGGTTCCCCGCCGTCTGACGCACGGCGGGGAACGGGCGTCAGCCGACGATGACCTGGAAGTTGAGCGGCCGGCCTCCGGGGAATGCGACCCGTCCCGAACCATCCATCATCTTGAACCGCACGTAGCACAAGCCTGGGTTCCTTGGCGTGGTGATGTCGGTCCGGATGTCGACGAGCTCTCCGGGTCGCGTGTCCTTGATCGGTACGTCGGAGATGGTCTGGCATTGATCAGGTTGCTGCGGGAGGTCGAGGCGATGCAACGAATATCCCTTCCACGGCACGGTTCCAGCGTTCTTGAGCCGCCATACCTTGGGCTTGGTCTGGCCGGGGCCCACGCGTGTGCAGTCTGGCAGCGTGATGTCGCCGATGAACACTGCCGAATCACCCTCGTTCGCAGCCGGAGCCCACGGCGGGTTGGTCGCACGCACCGGGCAGTCGGCTGCCGACGGCGCGGCCTTCGATGGGCCGCCGGACGGGTTCAAGCCGCGCCCGTCGGTCCCGGAGCCGCGATCGACGGCGGTCATGATGAAGGCCGCTGTCCCCACACCGACGGCCGCTGCCGCGAGCGCGGCCGCAGCCGGGCGGGTCAGTCGGAATCGCCCTCGGCCCCCCGGCGCAGGGAGGACCGGCTGGACGTCGCCCGCGATCTCGTCGGGCGGTGGCGGCGGCGTAGGCACAGATGCCGAGATCTCACCAGCCGACGATGGCGCTTGCGACCCGACGGCGCTGTCCACGGTTCGACCCTCCGCGGCGCCTGGGGCGGAGGTTGCGAGTCCACCAGGCGGACGGGCCACCAGGGTGCCTGCGCGGATCGAAGGATCTCCGGCGTTCGCCGATCTGACCGCCAGGTTCGCCCTCTCCCAGCGTTCGCGGTACGCGGCCGGGTCCGCGCCGCACGCCTTGACGAACTCGACGGTGGTCTCCCAACTCGGGAGCCGGTTACCCTTCGTGGCTTCGTGCAACGTCGTGTGCGAGATCGCCCCCGACCGGCCAGACATCTCCCGGAAAGGTGGATTGCCGACCGATTTGCGAAGTTCTCGCAGCGCCGCCGCGAAGTCCTCGATCGCCTCCGCCCGTGCAGGCAAGTCGTCCACCGGGTGACGCTAACAGCACACACGGTATTCACTCAAGCTCGAACCCACAGTGGCGGGCGAAGTCAGGCGAGCCGGTAATTCTGGGCCAGAAGATCGTTTGGGGATCTACGGATCAGAAGGTTAGGGGTTCGAGTCCTCTCGGCCGCGCCACAGGCCAAGGGCCACTCCCGATCATCGGGAGTGGCCCTTGGCGTGTTTCCGGGACGCTCTGTGACTTGAGGTGCCGGTTACTCCATCCTTCTCGCAGACGGGCTCATGCGCATGCCATGCATTTGCTCAGGAAGCCGCATGTCGGCCTGATATGGGGCTTTCACAAGATCCCCAGCGGGCGCCGGGCTTGAGGCGGCCTCATCACAGCACCTTGCCGAGTCGGCACCTCTACCCCATGTCCGTCGACTTGTACGGCGAGGTCGTGGGGCCGCGAGGTGGGGTTTCGCGCTGCACTCATGAGGCGCACTCGGAAGACTCGAGGGCCATCGTGGCGAGGTGGCGGGCGATGGCGTTGGTGTCGGTGTTCTGCACGTTGCTGAGCACGACCACCGCGATGTCGTCATTGGGCAGGTACATGTTGCTCGCGGCGTAGCCCTGGAGAAGACCTGGGTGGTAGCGGAGTCGGTGCCCGTCGAGCCGGTCGACGAGCCAGCCGAAGGCGTACGCGGTCGACGGCAAGTTGAGGCAGCCATTGGAGGGGCACGCGGCCTGTGGCGTGAACGCCTGCTTGACGGTGGCGGGTGGCGCGACCAGGTGCGCGCCGAACGCCCGGTCCCAGCGGGCGATGTCGTCGACGTTGGAGTAGATGCCGGTCGCGGAGAACGCCTGGGAGCCACTGATGGGCGGGGCCGGTGTTCCCACCGTGAAGTAGCCCTTCGCGTACCCGTCGGGCGGGTTCCCCCTGCTGTAGCCGGTGTGCTGGAGGTCGAGCGGGCCGGCGATCATCTCCTGCAGCACGGTGCCGTACGGCTTGTGGGTCACCTTCTGGATGATCGCCCCGGCCAGGATGTAGCCGGAGTTGCTGTACTGCCAGCAGGTGCCGGGCTTGAAGTTCAGTGGCTTGTGCACGAACCGCTGGATGAGCGCCCGCGTCGTGGTCGGTTCCGAGAGCTTGGCATAGTAGTCGGGAAACTCCTGGATGTTGGGGATGCCCGAGGTGTGGATGAGGGTCTCACGGATCGTGATGGGCCCCCACGCCTTCGGGCAGGTCTTGATGTATGTCGGGACGAGATACTGGCAGACCGGGTCGTCCAGGCCGAGCAGTCCACGGTCGCGCAGCTTCAGCACGATCATCGAGGTGAACTGCTTGGTGACCGAGGCGATCCGGAAGACCGTGTCCGGCTGGTTGGGGATGTGTTTCTCCTCGTCGGCCTCGCCGGCGGCGAAACGCACCAGCACCTCTCCGCGTCGTACCGCCAGCACCGAGCCGGTGAACTCCTTCTTCGCGGCCAGATCTTGCAGGTACTCCCGCATCGCCTTAGCGGTCTCATCGTCCTGCCGTGCTGGTGAGGTGGCCGGCGGGTCCGATTTCTGGGTGGTCGCGCCGCGATCGACAGCGAGGCCGGTCGCGACGGTGTCCCCGGCGGTTACGGCGTTGGCAGGAGTGGCCGAGGGTATGGAGCCGCCAGTCAACGCGGCGCTGATCACAAGAAACTTGACAACATTAGGACACTTGGGCATTTCTCTCCCTTGAACGTACCGCTGCCCCGAAATTCCGGCATTTCTTCGAATCGAGTGAGTCTCGTTCGAGAACGCCCCAGCGGCCATTCTTGTGAGGTCTGCCTTCCGTTCCTCAGAGTCACAAACGGTGATCGACGCCTTTTTCCTTACGTATATCTCTTTGTTGACACTGCTCGGTGATCGCTGGCCACATCGGGCAAAATGACGGCATTTTCCGGGCTCGGTCGCAGCCGCCCGAAATCACGCGCTACGGAAGATTCGACTCGTCGGCGTAGTCGGCCTCCTTGAGGAGAGGGCGGAGGACGGCGTATAACTATCGCAAGGGGTGGGAATCTCGTCGCCGTAAGACTCGTCGAAGTTCTCCGAACCTGATCGCGCGGTCGAACGGCTGCGGCTTGACCGCGGCCGCGTGGGCTTCGATCCACTCGCCGAGATACACCGAGATGTACATGGTCACGCTCCTCGACTGCCACCCGTCCGTAGGCTGACAGTGTGTCCCCCGCACTCGTCCTGCTCGACGGCGTCCGCTGGCAGGGTGCGCGCGTGGTCGGCGAGCGCGCGCAGACCCTGCTGGCCGTGCTCACCATGCTCGCCATGCACGGGCGTGCGGGGGTCGGTGACGAGCGCCTGGTCGAGGAGTTGTGGCCCGACGAGGCGCCGGCCAACCCGACGAAGGCGCTGCAGGTGGTCGTCTCGCGGACCAGGGCGGCGACCCGCGCCGACGTCGTGGTGCGGATGCCGCGTGGTTACCGGCTCGGGCTGCCCGCCGGTCAGGTGGACGCGCTGCTGCTCGGCGCGCTGGTGGAGCAGGCACGGGCCGCACTGGGCGAAGACGACATGGCGCTCGCGGGTCGCCGCGCCGAAGAGGCCATGGGTCTCGCGGCCGGCGGCTTGGACGGTGCCACGGGCCCACTCGCCGAACTGAGGAGCGTCGCCGGAGGGTGGGTGGCCGAGGCGCGACGGGTGGCGGCGATCGCGCGGGGCCGGAGCGGCGCTCACGAGGGCGCGCTGCCGCTGCTGGAGGAGGCGGCGGCCGATCGGCCGCACGACGAGGAACTGCTCGCCTGCCTGCTGCGCAGCGAGGCCGCCGTACGAGGCGTCGCCGCCGCTCTGGAGCGCTACGGGCGGTATCGCGCGGGTCTGGCCGAGCGGCTCGGCACCGAACCAGGGCCTGAGCTCGCCCGCGTGTACGCCGGACTCCTCGCCGCCGATCGGCCGGTGCGCGAGGGCATCCTGTTCGACGGTTCCTCGCTGCTCGGCCGCGACGGCGACATCCGTGCGGTGCACGCCCTGGTGCAGACCAACCGGGTGGTCTCCATCATCGGCCCCGGCGGGCTGGGCAAGACGCGGCTGGCTCACGTCGTCGGCAGGAACGCCGCGCAGCCCGTCGCCCACTTCGTCGAACTCGTCGGCGTCTCCTCGCCGGAGGGCGTGGTGGGCGAGGTGGGCTCGGCGCTCGGGGTCCGGGACTCGGTCCGCGGGCGTCGTGCGCTGACCGCCGCGCAGCGCTCCGACGTTCGCGCCCGGATCGCCCAGCATCTCGACCAGGCTCCGGCGCTGCTGATCCTGGACAACTGCGAGCACGTGGTCGAGGCCGTCGCCGATCTGGTGGCGTTCCTGTCCGTGACGACCCGCGACCTGCGGGTGCTGATCACCTCGCGCGCCCCCTTGTCGATCCCCGCCGAACGCGTCTACCTGCTTGGCGAGCTGCCCACGGGGGACGCGGTGGAGTTGTTCCGCCAGCGCGCCACGGCCGCCCGCCCAGGTGTCCGGATCGACGAGGATGTGGTCGAGGGGGTCGTCACCCGCCTCGACGGCCTGCCGCTCGCGATCGAGCTGGCCGCGGCCAAGGTGCGGATGATGTCGGTGGAGGAGATCGCGCGGCGCCTGGCGGACCGGTTCGCCCTGCTGCGCGGCGGGAACCGTACGGCCCCCGACCGGCACCAGACGCTGCTCGCGGTCATCGACTGGTCGTGGAATCTGCTGGACGAGCCGGAACGGCAGGCGTTGCGGTGGTTGTCGCTGTTCGGCGATGGTTTCACGCTGGCCGCGGCCGAGCACGTACTCGGCCCGGAGGCCCTGCACGCCGTGGACGCGCTGACGGAGCAGTCGGTGCTGAGCGTCCGCGAGACGACGTACGGCCTCCGCTACCGGATGCTGGAGACCGTCAGGGAGTTCGGGCGGATGCGGTTGACCGAGTCCGGCGAGGAGGCGCCCGCCCGGGCGGCGCAGCGGGCCTGGGCGACGGCGTACGCCCTTGACCAGGCCTCCCAGCTGTTCGGCCCGGCGCAGTTCGCGGCGGTCGACGCGTTGCGCGTCGAGGAGGGCAACCTCGCCGATCTGCTCCGGCAGGCTCTCGGCGAGCCCGATCCCGTCACGACGGTCCAGTTGCTGGCCGGCGTCGGAGCGCTGTGGTCGATCCGTGGCGACCACTCCCGGATCCTCGTTCACTGGGACGCGATCACCCAGGTGATCTCCGGCTGGGTGCCGCCGCCGCACGTCGTCGAGGTGGCCAGGGCCGCCATGCTGATCGCCCTCATGAACAACGTGTTCATCACCGATCGCCGCAGCGATCCGTTGCGTGACCTCCTCCGTACGCTGCCCACCAGTGACGCGACGGATCCCCGCGTGGCGGCGACGGCCACCGTGATGCTCGCGTGCGACGTGACCGACGGCGCCGAGGTGCGCCGTCGGCTGTCGGAGTTGTGCCGGAGCACCGACCCTGAGATCGCCCTGGCGGCGACGCAGATGAGCGTCCACGTCCTGGAGAACGGGGGAGACGTGACCGGGGCGATCGAGGCCGCCGAGCGGACCCTGGCGATGTTCCGCGAGGACGAGGGGCCGTGGCTCCCGGCGATCATGCACGCCATACTGGCCCACTTGGTCATGCGGCTCGGCGACCGCCGCCGGGCGGTCGGGCACGCGCGGACCGCCATCCCGGTGCTGAGCCGGCTAGGCGCCACCGACGACGAGACCCAGCTACACGCGGTGCTGTTCACCGCCGCGCTCGCCGATGGCGATCTTGACACCGCGGAGGCCGAGCTCGCCGAGATCAGCCGGATCAACGACACCGAGGCGGTGTTCGGCGGGAGGGCGATCGTCTCGTTGTGCGCGGCCGAGCTCGCCCTCGCCCGCGGCGAGACGGCCGCCGCGCTCGCGGACTACCGCCTGGCCGTCCAGCGGGCCCGCGATCTGCGCCTGCCCGGGGTGCCGCGCGCGGAGCTCACGCCGTGGACGGTGATCGCGGTGTCGGCCACGTTGACGGCGTACGCGTACCACGCCACGCCGGAGGACGTCCGGTACGGCGAGGATTTGTTCTCCGCCGTCCGGAGTTACGACCTGCTGGCCGCGGAACACCCCCTCCTCGACTACCCGGTGTGTGGCTCGATGCTGTTCGGGCTCGGCGCCTGGGGGTTGCTGCGGGGAGCCGTGGCCCCCGGCGACGCGATCAGGTTGCTGGTGCTGGCCGAGCGGTTCTCGTACAACAGCGGCATGCCCAGCATGACCTTCGAGCGGATCGAACCGTACGCGGAGCGGGCCGCGCCCGGGATGATCGCCGCCCTGAGGGCCGAGTACGGCGATCGACGCGGCTCCGACCTGCTCGACGAGGCGCGGAGCCTCGTCGAGCGGGTTTCCGGCCGCGACGGACGGAGGTCACATGTGCCGTTTGTAGCTGCGTACCGACAGCGGCGCGAAGATCGCGATGACGATCAGGCACGCCAGGAGCGTCCAGGCCACCTCTCCGCTGACGAGGGCTCTGTTGGCGAGGTCGCGGGTGGCCGTGACCAGGTGTGAGACCGGGTTGATCCGTACGAACGCGGCCAGCCAGCCGGGCAGGGTCTCGACGGGGACGAACGCGTTCGACAGGAACGTCAGCGGGAACAAGATCATCATGGACATGCCCTGCACGGCCTGGGCGCTCCGGCCGATCGTGCCGATCCAGGTGAAGACCCACGCCAGCGACCAGCCCGTGAAGATCGCCAGCAGGATCGCGGCGAGCACGCCGCCCGCTCCTCCGCCCGGGCGGTAGCCCATCACCAGGCCCATGGAGAAGGTCAGAGTGGTCGCGATCGTGTAGCGCAGCAGGTCGGCCACCATCGGGCCGGCGAGCGGCGCGATCCGGGCGATCGGCAACGACTTGAACCGGTCGAAGACCCCCTTCTCCATGTCCTCGCGGAGTTGCGTGCCCGTGGCCATGCACGACGTCAGCACGGTCTGCGCGAGGATGCCGGGGATCATCAGAGGGAGGTAGCTCCCCACGTCGCCGGCGATGGCGCCGCCGAAGATGAAGGCGAACATCACGGTGAACAGGATCGGCTGCAGCGCCACGTCGAAGAACTGCTCCGGGTTGCGGCGCATCTTCTTGACCGCCCGCCACGCCATCATCAGGGTCTGGCCGAGCGTCTCCCCGATGGAGACGCGCCGCCGGGCGGCCGCCACGCGGTCGGTGGCCCGGACCGCCTCGCGGGCGGGTGCGATCATGGTGCTCATCGGTTCTCCTCCGTGCCGGTCTCGTCGTCCCCGTCCGTCTCGTGGCCGGTGAGGGCGAGGAACACCTCGTCAAGGCTGGGCTTGGCCACGCTCACCGAGGAGATCGACACCCCGGAGGTGCGCAGCGCGATCAGTACGTCCGCGGCCAGGTCGGCCTGGTCGAGGGCGACGTTGAGGCGGCCCTGCTCCGGGCTGAGGACCGGGTCGGAGCCGAGGACGCGCCGCACGACCTCCACGGCGGCGGGCACCTGGCCCGGCTCGGCGAGCAGCAGCTGGAGGGTGGAGTCGCCGACCGCGGTCTTCAACTCGTCGGGGGTGCCCTCGGCGACTTTGCGGCCGTGGTCGATGACGGCGACGCGGCCGGCGAGCTGGTCGGCCTCGTCCAGATACTGCGTGGTCAGCAGCACCGTGCAGCCGTCGGCGACCAGACCGCGGATGGTGTCCCACATCTGGCCGCGCGTGCGCGGATCGAGGCCGGTGGTCGGCTCGTCGAGGAAGATCAGCGGTGGCCTGGTGATCAGGCTGGCCGCCAGGTCGAGGCGCCGGCGCATGCCGCCGGAGAACTGCGCGATCGGCTTGTCGGCGGCGTCCTCCAGGCCGAACTGGCCCAGCAGCTCGGTGGCGATGCGCCGGGCGCGCGGCGCGGCGATGCCCTGCAGGCGGCTGAAAAGCCAGAGGTTCTCGCGGGCGGTCAGGTTCTCGTCGACCGACGCGTACTGTCCGGTGACGCCGACGAGCTGGCGGATCACGTGCGGGTTGCCGGCCACGTCGACCCCGAAGATCTCGGCACGGCCCGCGTCGATCTTCAACAGGGTGGCCAGCATTCGTAGCGTGGTGGTCTTGCCGGCGCCGTTCGGGCCGAGGACGCCGAAGATCTCGCCTGGGCGTACCTCCAGGTCGATGCCGTCGACGGCGCGGTGCTCGCCGAACGTCTTCACAAGCCCTTCCGCACGTACGGCCGGATCGGTGCCCCCGCCGAGGGCCGGGCCGCCCCCGGTACGTCCGAGTTCTGTGATGCTCATGGCTTCACTCTCGGTGGCGCCGGTTTCACGGCACCCTCGACCGGGTTTCACCGATTGCCGGGAACCACCGGGAACCACCGGGAACCACCGGGAACCACGCGGACGCGCGATCGCGGTTCAGCCCGTCGCGTAACCGAGAGAACGCACCGACGTCGAGCACGTGGACGAACCGCGGGGACCATCCATCATGCGGTACCCCACGGGGACGCCCATCCTCAACGAGCGGATCCGTATTACCGCAGGTAACGGGGTAGATGGGGTTGTCAGTGCACATCGTAAAATCGGGTGACATTTCGTATCGCCGGCCGGAAGGCTGGGCATGAACCATCAGTTTTGTCGGTGGCGCCTGTCAGTCTTCCCGTGACCGCAACTTCTCGTGAGACCCACGGCTGGGACGCCAGCCATGACCACGTCTAATCCGATGACCCCGATCGAGGTGCCGTGTCCGTCCCACAGCTCGACTCACCCGCCAAGCCCGCGACCGTCGTTTCAGGTCGTACCCCGGTCGTGATCCGGCTGCTGGTGCTCGCCACGTTCGTGGTCATCCTCAACGAGACGATCATGATCAATGCGATCCCGCGGCTGATGGGCGCGCTGCACATCACCGAGCAGACCGCGCAGTGGCTCTCGACCGCATTCATGCTGACCATGGCCGCTGTCATCCCGATCACCGGATGGTTCCTGAAGCGGGTGTCCACCCGCCGCGCGTACACCGCCGCGATGGCTTTGTTCCTGCTCGGCACGGCGTTGGCCGCCGTCGCGCCGACGTTCGAGGTGCTGCTGGGCGCCCGCATCATCCAGGCGTCCGGGACGGCCGTGATGATGCCGTTGCTGATGACCACGCTGATGCAGGTGGTGCCCGAGACAGACCGGGGCCGCGTGATGGGCAACGTCTCGCTGGCCATCTCGGTCGCGCCCGCGATGGGCCCGACGATCTCGGGGGTGATCCTCCAATTCGGGTCCTGGCGCCTGCTGTTCGTCGTGGTGCTCCCCATCGCCGCCGTGATCACATGGAGTGGACTGAAGCAGCTCAAGAACGTCGGCGAGCCCGAGTTCAGCACCATCGACTGGTTGAGCGTGGTGACCGCCGCCGCCGGCTTCGGCGGCCTCGTCTACGGGCTCAGCCTGTTCGAGGGCGGTGACGTCGGCGTTGCCGCGGCGATCGTGGCGGCCGGCCTGGTCGCCATCGCCGTCTTCGTCCTCCGCCAGCTGTCGTTGCAGAAGCGCGGCGTGCCGCTGATGGACCTGCGTACCTTGCGCAACCGCACCTACACGGTCGCGCTGACCCTGATGTCGGTGGCCTTCATGGCGATGCTCGGCTCGATGATCTTGCTGCCGCTGTACCTGCAGAACGTCCGCGCGCTCAGCCCCCTGGAGACCGGGCTCCTCGTGATGCCGGGCGGCCTCGCGATGGGGCTGCTCGGCCCGACCGTCGGCCGCCTGTTCGACCGGTTCGGCGGCCGGGTTCTGGTCATCCCCGGCGCGATCGGGATCACGCTCGCGCTCGTCGGCTTCACCCAGGTCACGATGACCATGCCGTTCTGGCAGCTCCTCGGTCTGCACGCGCTGCTGATGGTGAGTCTGGCCGCGACCTTCACCCCGGTGTTCACCCTCGGGCTCGGAGCGGTTCCCCCGCAGCTCTACTCCCACGGCAGTTCGATCCTGAGCACGCTGCAACAGGTCTCCGCGGCCATCGGCACCGCGCTCGTGATCACCGTGATGAGCGCGCGAGCCGATGCCGTGAGATCCGCAGGGGCCACGGAGGCGCTCGCCCTCCTTGACGGCATGCGGCTGGCCTTCATCATCGGCGCGGTGCTGTCCGTGGTCGTGGTCGTCACCGCCTTGCTCCTACCGGCCCGAGCGGACAGCGCCGGCGAGTTCGGGGGACACGGCTGATGAAACCGGCGTGACGGCGGTGGAGTGGGACGCTGTAGTTGCTTTGTCGCGCGGGTTGTGCCTGCCCGACGGCCGGCGGATCAAGTTCGCCGCCGCATATAACGGGCGGACCGTGACCATCTGGGCCGATGCCCGCAGATCATGGCCGCAGGTGCGGGTGGCGGTGCGGGTGCTGTCGATGGGGCGTCTGGTCGTCCTGGTCGTCGGTGGTCGTTCGGTTGATATGATCATGCTTCCGTGAACATCGACAGAAGTCGCATTCAAGCACGGATACAGGCATTCGGACGGGCTGCCGGCATCTCTGACGGCCTCGGCTCAAAGATGCGGGAAGGCTCGCGGGTGACCGCCGGGATCGCTGATGGCTGATCGAACCGACCTCGCATCCATTGCCATCGCGGTCGGTTGCATCGTGGGCGGTGTTCTCGTCGGCCTCGCACTGCGTGCCATGTTCAGCCGCCTTGCACGGCGGGCGGCCGGTACGGCGACGTCGTGGGACGATGTGTGGTGGGATCTCCTGAAGGGCGTCGCACTGCCGGCCACGGCTATCACCGGTGTGTGGTGGGCGGCGGAGGTTCTGCGGCTGCGATCGCCGGTCCGCGAGTTCGTGGAGCGCATCCTCCTCGCGGTGATCGTGCTCACGGTCGCGTTGACCATCGCCAGCCTGGCCGCGAGCCTGGTCCGCTCGATCACCGTCTCCCGGTCAGGGGTCGCGCAGTCGGCGAGCATCTTCGTCAACGTGACCCGGGTGATCATCCTCGGTGTGGGCGTACTGGTGCTCCTGCAGAGCATCGGAATCTCGGTCACCCCGGTGCTGACCGCGCTGGGCGTGGGCGGCCTCGCCGTCGCGCTCGCCCTGCAGGACACCTTGGGCAACCTGTTCGCCGGCATTCAGATCCTGGCCTCCAAGAAGGTCCAGCCAGGTGATTTCGTCCGCCTGTCCAGCGGCGAGGACGGTTATGTCGTAGACATCAACTGGCGGAACACGACGGTCCAGCAGTTGGCCGGAAACATCGTGATCGTGCCCAACTCCCATGTCGCCGACGCGATTCTCACCAACTACCACCAGCCTCAGCAGGACACGTCCGTGCTGGTACAAGTCGGCGTCGGCTACGACAGCGATCTCGAACAGGTGGAGCGGGTCACCATTGAGGTGGGATGTGACGTGATGCTGACCGTGGAGGGTGCCGTGCCCGACCACGAACCGGTCGTCCGCTACCACACCTTCGGCGAGTCCGGGATCAACTTCTCGGTGATTCTGCGGGCAAGCGAATACACCGCCCGGTACATCATCGTCCACGAGTTCATCAAGCGCCTGCATGCGCGTTACCGCGCCGAAGAGATTGAGATTCCCTCCGCGGTTCGCACGATGCTCTTCCCCAACGGGGGCAAGGACCAGGACCGGCTCTCGGCGACCGCGTGATCGGCGGTTGATCGTGTGACGTTCCGGCCTGGGTGTTCGGGCCGGGAGGTCGCACTCGTGGAGCCTCCGGCTACGGGATGTCGATCGACTCTTCGCGGTTGACGGCGGAGCCGGTTTCCGGGCCGTCGTCGCAGGTGCCACGGCCGCAGGCCCCCGCGAAGGGCATGCCGCCGAGGGGCCTGCGGGAGCCCGCGATGGGTCGGTGGCAGTTGATTGCTTTCGGTCTTGCGATTCGAGAACTTCGCCTGACCTGGGATCTATCTCGAAAGGCCCTGAATTACTTTCGCGCCGGAGCGATCTCCGTGTGGCATTCCGGCGCGCTTTCTTCTCTTGCATGAAATTTTGTCAGGAGGATGACCGATATGCCGGCCGCCCCTGCGGCCCGGATATGCCGATGATTCAGGAGGATTGACGCCCGCCGCCGGGAGTCGCGACCACGTTTATCGATCGTCAGCGCGGTGATAGGGTTCTCGTAATCGCTCATTCTGGGCGAATCGATGGATCCGGGAGGCAGACATGAACGGATTCCTACCGTATACCGCATCCGGTCCGGCTGCCCGCGTTGGGGGCATCCGCGGCTGGCAGGCGGACATTCTCCGCGGCGAGTCGTAGCCGAGTGAGCTGAGGTACTGCGGTCCGAATAGGCCGCAGTGCCTCGACCTGTGGCAGGTGGAGTAATTCATCGGGGGGCGTTCGTGGCGCGATTGTTCTACCCTGCCGCTTGGCGCAGCGATATGGTGGAGGATCTTTTCGGATTCCCGGTTTCCGATCCCTACCGGTGGCTGGAAGACGGCGATGACGCGCGCGTGCGGAACTGGGCCGCGGCCCAGGATCGTCTCTTCCGCGCGTGTCGCGACGGATGGCGTGAGAAGCGATCGTGGGCGTCGCTGCTGGACCAGATGTCGTCTTTCGGCGTGTCGGAGCCGCCGATGGCGCGTGGCCAGGTCATGTTCCTCGCCGAGCAACTCCGTGGGGACGAACAACGGCGCCTGCTCGTCGTCGACGCCCAGGGGAACAGGCGGGTGCTGGTCGATCCGGTGCAGGTCGATCCGTCCGGCCATACCGGGCTGTACGCCTGGTGGCCGTCGCGCGAGGGCGAGCGTGTGGCCGTCCAGATGGAGGTCGCCGAGCAGCCCGGCAGCGACATCTTGGTGCTGGACGTGCGCACCGGCGAGACGGTGGACGGGCCGTTGCCGCGCGCCCGTAACACTTCGCTCGCCTGGCTGCCGGGAGGGGACGCGTTCTACTACGTCAGCCGTGTCGCTGACGAGGAACTGGACCCCGGCGACAAGCGTTTGCAGCGGCGGGTGAGGTTGCATCGGATCGGTTCGGCCTGGCAGGCCGACGCGGTGGTGTTCGGCGGCGACGATGCGCCGGACCACTACTACGGGCTCACGGTCAGCGCCGACGGCCGTCACCTGGCGATCACCGCGACGGCCGGGCCCGCCTCACAGAATGATGTGTACGCGGCCGAGCTCGTCGATCCGGAGGCCCCGCGATTCGTCAAGATCGTGGACGGAGCCGCCATACGCGCCCGTGTTCTCCCACGCTTCCTCGCGGACAACGATCTGCTGCTGGTCACCGACTACCAGGCCCCGTGCGGTCGCGTCTGCGTGGCGCGCCGGCACGATGCCGACCCGGCAGCATGGCGCACGCTGGTAGCCGAAGATCCCCAGGCCCCGTTGGACGAGTGTCTGGTCCTGGACGACCCGGCACTTCCGCGGCCTCTCCTGCTGGTGGCTCGCACCCGCCACGGCGCCTCCGACCTGACCCTGCACGACCTGGACAGTGGCCGGCCGCTCACCGGCCTGCCCCTTCCCGGCGCGGGCGTCGTGTCATCTCTGCGCACGAACAACCCACACGGACGTCACGCGTGGTTCAGCTACTGCGACGCGACCACGCCCCCCACCATTTATCGCTACGACGCCGGCAGCGGGAAAACGGAACTGGAGACCGGCGCCACAATAGCGGGGCGTACCCCCGAAATCCGCAGTCGCAGCGTTCGCTATCCCGCCGGCGACGGCACCGAGATCACGCTGTTCCTGTTCACCCCCGCTGAAGAACATCAGGGCCCCCGCCCCACCCTCCTTTACGGCTACGGCAGCTTCGGCATGCCGATGCGCCCGTGGTTCTTCCCCATGGCGGCCGCCTGGGTCGAAGCCGGCGGCACGTACGCGGTCGCCTGTGTGCGCGGAGGCGGCGAAGAGGGCCGACACTGGCACGACGCCGGCCGCGGACCACACAAACACCGTGCGATCAGCGACTTCAACGACGCCGCCACCTGGCTCATCGAAACCGGCCGGACCACTCCCGGCCAACTGGCGATCTTCGGCCAGTCCGGCGGCGGGCTGCTGGTCACCGCAGCCGCCACACAGCGTCCAGACCTGTACGCCGCGGTCATCGCCGAAGGTCCCCTGTGTGACATGGTGCGCTACGAGCATTTCGGTCTGGGATGCACCTGGACGGAGGAATTCGGTAGCGCCTCCCAACCCGAACAACTCCAATGGCTGCTCGCATACTCGCCCTACCACAACATCACGCCCGGAGCTTCCTATCCCGCATTCCTGCTCACCGGCGCGGTAACCGATCTGCAGACCGGAGAGGCGCACGTCACCAAAATGTGCGCGGCGCTCCAACACGCCACCAGCGGCGACCGGCCGATCCTCATGCGGCGTGAACCCGACACCGCCCACGCCGCCTTTCCCGCGAGCAAAGAACGCGCCCTGGCCGCGGACATCCTCGCATTCGCCGGGCAATACACCGGTCTGTCACCGGAAAAGACGACCACGCGTTCTCGCGAAACCGCCGCGGAACCACATTGAGAACGCGGAAGCCCGGCTAGTCGAGCCAGATCACGATGCCGGTCATGCCGTGCAGCACGGCGGCCACGCCCGCGCGGACGGCCCGGCCGGCGCGTTCGGGGGTGAAGGTGGCGGGGTCGTACGCCGAGGACATGCCGAGTCCCTCGCCGCGGAAGGCCGCGCCGGTCCAGTCGGCGGCGGTGACGTTCGCCGTGGGCTCGGCCAGCTCGGCGCCGATCACGAGGAACTGCCGGCCGAGGTGGTTGGCGGTGACCAGGGCCAGGGGGTCGATGAGGTCGTTGCCGGCGCTGATGACGAGGTCGGGCGCCAGGTCGATCGCTTCGCTGATGCGCGGGATGTACTGGCTCGGTGCCGTGGCCGTGATGGTCTTGAGGCTGACCTGCTCCTCCTCGGCCCACTTCGTCACGGCGCTCACGAGCGTCCTGGTCTGGGGGTCTGATCCCGCGGTGAGCAGCACCACGCGGTAGTCCTCCGGCGGGTGGACCCCGTCCCAGGAGCGGGGGCGCGGGGTGATCGTCGACTCCGGGGCGGGCGACGTGGAGGGGAAGAACCCCGGGCCGAGGGCGCCGACGGGGGTGGGCTTCGCGTGCGGCGCGGACCAGTCGTCGCCGGAACTGCATCCGCTGACCAGTACGGCGGTCGCGACTGCCGCGGCCAGCATGCCGGCGGGCAGGAGTCGGGAGCGCATAGAGATCGTCCTTCGAGGGCGGGCGGGACGTGCGCCCACTTTCTACCTCATTGCCTGCGGTTTTCCACTCGCGGGCGGCATCCGCCCGGTTTGGTTCCTCATTGGTTCGCGTGCGGGTCACATTTCGTTCATCTGGGCCGAGCAGATTTGGGCGCCTGTTGAAGAGGAGTCATATGTCCCGCTTTGCCCGGTATGGTGCCGGCGTTGTGGCCGCCGCCATAGCCGTGGTGGCCCTGCTCGGTGCCGCCCCCGCCTTCGCACATGGGTTCACCTCGACCGTGTACGTCGACCTGACCTCGCCCGCGACCGGGCACGTCCGCGCTGCGCTGGGCCTTGAGTACGACCTGCTCGTCGTCTCCGCCGCCGACGCCGAGAAAGATGATCCGCTCTTCCGGACGGGCGACGCGGCGTTCAAGGCGGGCGACACGGCTCGGCAGGCCGCCGCGCTCGACGCGCACGCCGATTCAGTGGTCGCGTACGTGACCGGGCGCTTCGGCGTCACGGCCGAGGGGAAGGCGTGCACGCCGGTCCGGGACGGCGGCTTCACGATCGAGCAACGCGAGGACGTCCCGTACGCGCTGCTGGTCCTCGACTACCGGTGTCCGGAGTCCGCCGAGTCGCACGAGGTGCGCAGCGGGCTGTTCCCGGACTCCGAGAAATACGTGCGCGACACCAAGACGGTGGTCACCTACGACCTCGACCTGACGTCCGGGAGCGCCGCTCTCGACGCCCGGCAGCCGTCGTTCTCGACGCAACAGTCCTGGGCCGAGCGGTTCTGGGAGTTCTTCCGGCTCGGAGCCGAGCACCTGCTCACCGGCCTGGACCACATCCTGTTCCTGCTCGCGCTGATCGCGGGATCACGCCGCCTGCGCGAGATCGTGCTGGCGGCCACGACGTTCACGCTGGCCCACTCGGTGACCTTCATCCTCGCCGCCCTCGGCCTCGTGCAGGTGCCCGCGTCGTTCGTCGAGCCGGTCATCGCCTTCTCGATCGCGGTCGTCGCGGGCTGGCATCTGTGGCGGATCTGGCGGCGCCGATCGCACGCCACCGATCTCGATCTGGCCGGTCACGGCCACCTCAGCCTGGATTCCGCCGGCTGGGCGCGGCTCGCGGTGGTCTTCTGCTTCGGCCTCGTGCACGGACTCGGCTTCGCCTCGGCGCTGGGCATCGAGCAGGCCCTGTCGTGGAAGCTCCTGTGGTCGCTGCTCGTGTTCAACGTGGGCATCGAGGCCGTCCAGCTGGCGATCATCATCGTCGTGTTCCCGCTGCTCGCCCTGCTGCGTCACCGCCGGCCCGCCGCCGGGCTGTGGACGACCGGGGCGATCGCGGCGGGGGTGTCCGTCATGGGCCTGGTGTGGTTCGTCCAGCGGATTCTCGGGATCTGAGACCGCATGACAACTTTTGGCAAGCGCAACGGCGCCCCCGCCTCACGTTCATCTCGCGGACATCAACCTCCGAAACCGTGACAAAGCTCCTCATCACCCTCAAACGGATGGAAACCCGATGAAGTTCGACAACCGGGCCGAGGGCTCCGGGCTTGTTCGACGCCGGGCGGCCGTGGGCGCCACCGCGGCGGTCATGGGCCTCAGCGCAGTGTTCGGCAGCGGCCTGATGACGGCCGCCCACGCGGACAACGGCGCCACGCTCACCGGCATCGTCCTCGGCGTGGGTGCGACCGAGTCGCAGCGCGTCGTGTCGTGGTACGCCTCGGCCAACACCGCGCAGGTGGTCGAGATCGCGCCGACGAACAAGCTCGTCAAGGGCCAGTTCCCCGAGCACACCACCACCTTCCCGGCCGCGGTCGCCGCGAACAAGGTCAGCGGCGGCTTCAACGGCCACGCCACGATCGACGGCCTGAAGAAGAACACCACGTACTCCTACCGCGTCGGCACCGAGGGCAACTGGTCCCCGACGTACTCCTTCAAGACCCAGGACTTCAAGGGCAACTTCGACTTCCTGTTCTACGGTGACCCGCAGATCGGTTCGTCCGGCAACGTGGCGAAGGACGGCGCCGGCTGGGCCGACACCCTGAACGTCTCCCTCGCCGCCAACCCGAAGGCCGAGCTGCTGGTCTCCGGCGGCGACCAGGTCGAGACCGCCAACACCGAGACGCAGTGGGACGCCTTCCTCGCGTCCGACAAGCTGCGCCAGTACCCGTGGGCCGCCACCATCGGCAACCACGACGTCGGCGGCAAGGCGTACGAGCAGCACTTCTGGACGCCGAACACCGACCGTTCCGCGGCGTTCTACACCGGCGACGCCAACACCCGGTCGGGCGGTGACTACTGGTACATCTACAAGGGCGTCCTGTTCATCGACCTGAACAGCAACGCCTACGCCGCCGGGGCCGACGCCGCGCACATCGGCTACATCACCGACGTCGTCAAGAACCACGGCCGCGACGCCAAGTACACGGTGCTCGTGTACCACCACGCGATCTACTCGCCGGCCGACCACGCGAACGACAGCGACAACAAGCAGCGCCGTCAGGACTTCCCGACGGCCTTCTCGAACCTCGGCGTCGACCTCGTCCTTCAGGGTCACGACCACAGCTACTCCCGTAGCTACGTGATCAAGAACGGCCAGAAGGCGAACAAGGACGAGCAGCCCGGTGCCGCCCAGGTGGTGCAGGGGCCGGGCGGCGTCATCTACGTGACGGCGAACTCCGCGTCCGGTTCGAAGTACTACGACCTCACCGCTCCGGACATCACCAAGGACCCGAACTTCGGTCCTGACCCGCTGAACCCGAAGAGCCACTGGGCCAACTCGGTCGAGAACCAGGAGCACGTCCGCACCTACGTCAAGGTCCAGGTGCGCGACGACAAGCTCGTCGTCGAGAACATCCGCAGCAGCACCTGCGCCGCCCCCAACGCCGCGGTGGAGCTGGGCAAGGTCAAGTGGTGCGGGCCGGACAACGGCGCCAGCGCCGCCCAGCCGGTCGGCTCCAAGGTCGACAAGGTTGTGATCCGTCCGTACGGTCACGGCGACCACGATGACCAGGGCGATGACCACGATGAGCAGGCCGGCAAGGGCCACGGCGGCAAGTCCGGCTGGCTTAAGTAGACCTTCAGTAGAAGACCCGGGGTCGTGCCGGGGACCCTCACGCTCACCGCGCTGAGCTGATCCGGCCCGCTCCACTCGGTGGGGTGAGCACCGTCGGGTGCCCACCCCACCGCACGTTTTTCATCCCGCGACCTCCAGACCGCCCGAGGATCACCAGATGCGCCCGTCCAGACCGCGTACGACCACAGCCCTCGCCCAGGCCACTGTCGTGGTGCTGCTCGCCGCGCTCAGCCTCCTCGGAGCGGGGGCCGGACCCGCCGCGGCGGCGGACGGCGACGTCTCCTGGGCGATCACGACGGCCTCCAACGACTTCGGGTCCGGACGGCAGAACTACAGCTACACCATCGACCCGGGCGGGCACGTCTCGGACGGTCTCGTCGTCGCCAACAACGGCACGACACCGCTGCGCCTCTCCGTGTACGCCGCCGACGGGTTCACCGCCAAGGACGGGCAACTCGACCTGGTCGCCAAGGACGCGAAGTCGACCCGGGTGGGCGCCTGGGTCCACACGGACCGGCCGGAGGTGACGGTCAGGCCCGGCGAGTCGGCCGAGGTGCCGTTCACGGTCACTCTTCCGGACGACGCCGCGCCCGGCGAGTACATGGGCGGCATCGTCACCTCGCTGACGGGGACCGGCGAAACGGGCGGGACCGGCGCGGACCAGCGTCGAGGCATCCGGATCCGTCTGCGCGTGGGCGGAGCGCTCAAGCCGAGCCTCTCCGTGGAGGACGTGCGGGTGGACTATTCGGGCACGCCCAATCCGTTCGGTAAGGGTGACGCCACGGTCACGTACGCGATCCGCAACACGGGCAACGCCATCCTCACCGCACGGCAGACGGTGTCCGTGACGGGCCCCTTCGGGCGCTGGGGCGCTCGCGCGGGACAGGTCGACGACTCGCCCCAACTGCTCCCGGGCGAAACGTGGAAGGTCTCCGTGCCGGTGCACGGAGTGGCTCCCGTGCTGAGCTTGACGGGGACGGTGTCCGTCGTCCCCCTGCTCACCGACGCCTCGAACTCGGTCGCCCCCCTCGCCAAGATCGAAACCACGACGCGCGCCTGGACCATCCCCTGGTCCCTGCTACTCGCCCTCGCGGCCCTCTGCGCACTCACCGCCGCAGCCCTGATCTTCCGCCGCCGCCGGGGCAAGGCCCACAAGGATGCTCGCCTCCAGACTCAGGTGGACGGGCGGGCTTGATCGGCGGAGGTCGTCATGCTGCTCGAGACCCGGCCTGACGCGAAGGAGATCCAGGTCGAGCGCTTGGTTTCCCGTGATGCGGCGACGGTCAGCGGAAGGGGTTTCGTGCCGTGGCCGTCAGGTAGAGCGGGAAGAACACGGCCCACAAGATCAGGCAGCCCAGGAACCACGACTCGGGCGTCTCGACCCTGAGGGATCCGAGCGAGAAGGCGACACGGTCGCCCCGCTTCAGCCGCCCCTTGGCGTCCGCGTAAACCCAGGCGTCGGCGGCCAGCAGCAGGAACAGGACGAGAATCGGCACCATCGCGGTGAGGGGGAGGCCTGTCATCGCGCCGCACTTCCGATCGGCAAGGTCACGTGGTCGTCACCGACATGGTACCCAGCGAGGAATTCCGCCATCCCGGGTCCGCGCCCTAAGGTCCTCCGGATGGCGGCCGGGTGGCCGGCACGCGGTCACCTGGCTCGCCGCCTCTCGGCGGACTTGACAGAGTAGATCCGAGTGAAGAGTGCCACCTGAGATGTATTGCATGCTCATGCACTCCTGTGTATATAGTTCTACTCGTGTCCAAGGTGCTCACCTCCCTGCCTGTCAGTCAACGAGTCGGGATCGCCTTCTCCGGGGGTCTCGACACCTCGGTCGCGGTCGCGTGGATGCGCGAGAAGGGTGCGGTTCCCTGCACCTACACCGCCGATATCGGCCAGTACGACGAGCCTGACATCGCCTCGGTCCCCGGGCGTGCCCAGGCGTACGGCGCCGAGATCGCGCGGCTGGTCGACTGCCGAGCGGCCCTCGTAGAGGAAGGGCTCGCGGCCCTGGCCTGCGGGGCGTTCCACATCCGGTCCGGCGGCCGCACCTACTTCAACACCACCCCGCTCGGGCGGGCCGTCACGGGCACCCTGCTGGTGCGCGCCATGCTCGAGGACGGCGTGCAGGTCTGGGGCGACGGCTCGACCTTCAAGGGCAACGACATCGAGCGGTTCTACCGCTACGGTCTGCTCGCCAACCCTTCCCTGCGCATCTACAAGCCGTGGCTGGACGCCGACTTCGTCAGCGAGCTCGGCGGTCGCAAGGAGATGTCCGAGTGGCTGCTCGCCCGCGGCCTGCCGTACCGGGACAGCACCGAGAAGGCCTACTCCACCGACGCGAACCTCTGGGGCGCGACGCACGAGGCCAAGTCTCTGGAGCACCTCGACACGGGCATCGAGATCGTCGAACCGATCATGGGCGTGCGGTCCTGGGACCCCGCCGTCGAGATCGCCACCGAGGACGTCACGATCGCCTTCGAGCAGGGACGCCCGGTCAGGATCAACGGCAAGGAGTTCCCCTCCGCCGTCGACCTGGTGCTGGAGGCCAACGCCATCGGCGGACGGCACGGTATGGGCATGTCCGACCAGATCGAGAACCGGATCATCGAGGCCAAGAGCCGCGGCATCTACGAGGCGCCGGGAATGGCGTTGCTGCACGCGGCGTACGAGCGGCTGGTCAACGCGATCCACAACGAGGACACCCTCGCCAGCTACCACAACGAGGGACGGCGCCTTGGCAGGCTGATGTACGAGGGCCGCTGGCTGGACCCGCAGGCGCTCATGCTGCGCGAGTCGCTGCAGCGCTGGGTCGGGATGGCGGTCATCGGCGAGGTGACCCTGCGGCTGCGCCGCGGTGAGGACTACTCCATCCTGGACACGTCCGGACCGGCGTTCAGCTACCACCCGGACAAGCTGTCCATGGAGCGGACCGAGGACTCCGCCTTCGGGCCGGTCGACCGCATCGGCCAGCTCACCATGCGCAACCTCGACATCGCCGACTCCCGCGCCAAGCTGGAGCAGTACGCCCAGCTCGGCATGGTCGGCAGCCCGCAGCCGATGTTGATCGGCGCCGCGCAGGCGGCCTCGACCGGGCTCATCGGCGCGATGCCCGAGGGTGGGGCCGAGGCCATCGCCTCCCGCGGAGAGGCCGCGGAGGACGACGAGCTGCTCGACCACGCCGCGATGGAGTCCGGCACCGACTGACCGCCTCGCCACAGCCACCCGGGGCCGCACCACACGTCAAAGGGCCGCTTCCGCTCACCGGAAGCGGCCCTTTCGCCGTCTGTACAGCCGCTAACTCCACGACCTGGAGCACGGTCCGCCGAGGGCGGTCATGGCGGGCCCGGGGGGCGGGGAACGGGAGGGCCGGGAAGGGGTGGGCGTCGCGCGCCGTCGCTCCCGTGGACGTCCGCGGGGCGGCGGTGCTTTTCGGCGAGCCGGGCGAACAGGCCGCCTGCGTCCCTGAGCTGCCCGTAGGTGCCCCGCTCGGCGATCGTGCCGCCGTGGAGCACCGCGATCTCGTCCACCTGGCCGAGCGTGCTCAGGCGGTGCGAGATCATGATCACGGTCCGCCCGACGGTGAGCCGCTCGATGGCGTCCATGACCTCCGCCTCGGCCTCGACGTCGAGGTTCGCGGTCGGTTCGTCCAGGATCAGGATCGGGGCGTCCCTGAGGAAGGCGCGCGCGATGGCGATCCGCTGCCGCTGCCCGCTGGAGAAGTTCCTGCCCTGCTCGTACACCGGCGTGGCGTACCCGTTCGGGAGCGCGGCGATCATCTCGCGCAGCGACGCCTGGTCCACCGCCGCCTGGATCTCGCCGGCGGTGGCGTCCGGCCGGCCGAGGGCGATGTTCTCCCTGATCGTGCCCTCGAACAGCATCGAGTCCTGCATGACGAAGCCGATGTTGCGCCGCAGCACCGCGAGCGGCCAGTCGCGGACGTCGACCCCGCCGATGGTGATGCCGCCGTCGCACAACTCGTAGAAGCGGGGGAGCAGCCTGACGAGGGTGGTCTTCCCGCTGCCCGACAACCCGACCAGGGCCAGGCGGGTGCCGAGCGGGACGTCGAGGTCGACCCCGCGCAGAACCGAGCCGCGGCCGTAGCCGAAGACGACCCCCGAGAAGACGACGTCCCCGCCGGGCGTCCGCGCGGGGACGCCCGGCGTCCGCGGCCTCCGCGCCACGGATTCGTCGGGAGCGGGCGCGGCGAGGGCCCGGAGCGGCTGTTCCACGGGTTCGTCGATGATCTCCTGGATGCGTTCCGCCGCCCTGGCGCCGGTCGAGGCCAGCAGCATGAGCTTGGAGAGGTTCCGCATCGGCTGGTACAGCAGCTTGGAGTAGGCGAGGAAGACGGTGAGCGAGCCGATCGTCAGGCTGTCGGTGGGGATCGTGAGGAAGCCCACCGAATAGGACATCGCGTGCCCGGTCGCCACCCACGCCCCCGCGGTGATGATCACCGCGTTGCTCACCGCGATCAGCACGGTCACCAGGGGATTGAACTCGGCCTGCCGGAGGCCGGCGCGCAACCCCGAACGCCGTTGCCGCTCGGACTGGTGGTCGAACGCGTCGGCCGCCCACTTCTCGAGCGTGAACGCCTTGATCTCGGCGATGGCGTTGACGCTCTCCGTCCCCACCTGGGCGACCTGACCGGCGGCGCGGGCGGTCTCCTTGGACGCCAGCTTGATCCACCGCGTGTACAGCACCACGATGACGAACAGCGGCGGCGCGATGCACATCGACAGCAGGGTGAACTGCCAGTTGATCGCCAGCATCACGATCAGGATCCCGAGCAGGGTCAGGATCCCCGAGAGTAAGTTGACGAGGCCGTCCGTCACGAGTTTCTCGATCTCGGTGACGTTGCCACTGATGCGCTGGACGATGTCGCCCACCCGCTGCCTGCCGTGCCAGCGCAAGGGGAGGTGCTCCAGGTGGACGAAGAGCCGGCGGCGCAACCGGGCCCCGAGGTCCTGCCCGACGAACGCGCCGATGCGGAGCTGGACGAACGAGACGGCGGCACCGACCACGCCGAGGGTGAGCGCCATGGCCCCGGCGAAGAGGATGACCCCGAGCTGCGTGTGCCCGGTCGAGGCCGGCCCGTCCGGGGAGCCGAGCCGGTCGAAGGCGCTGATGAGGGTGCCGGCGAGCGGGAGGTCGGGATCCCGGTGGTCGACCACCTTGTCGAGGACCAGCTTCAGCGGGATCGCCATGAGGACATCGGCGGCCACCGCCGCGAACGTCAGGACGATCGCGGCGGCGATGATCAGGCGCCGCCCCTTGAGGTTGGTGAACAGAAAGCGGATCACGGCCTGGTCCGCCCCCTCGTGAAACGCCGCAGGCAGACGTCGATCTCGCCGAGCACGCGGGCCGGCTCCCCCGGACGTGGACCGTTGAGCCGGTGGACCCGGCGCGACGCGATCTCGAGGAGCGCCGCGGCCTCGAAGACCAGGTGGCCGGGTTTGAACGACCCGTGCACCGGCACGAGCCACGGGGGATGGCTGCGCTGGAGCGCCACCGCGAGGGCATCGGCGGCCGTGGCGAGCTGCGCGGCGAAGGCGGGCAGATGCCCCGCGAGTATGTGAGTCACGGGTCCACCAGCGCGGCGAGCGCCTCGGGAGCGCCGCGCGCACCACGGCACCCGGGGAACGCGTTGACATCGACGATCATCGGCCCGCGGTCGGTGGGGAACATGTCGACCCCGTACACCTGCAGGTCGAACAGCCCGCCCACGGACCTGATCATGTCGAGCCAGCCGGGTGGGAGGTCGTCCATGTCGACGGGGATCGTCGCGGCGAGGGCCTCGGGCTCCAGCGGGGTGCGCCGCAGGCCGACGAAGACCTCGTCGCCGACCACCCACACCTTGTGGTCCCAGCCGTCGTTGGGCACGTGCTCCTGCACGACCACGGGCTCCCGTCCCCAGACCGGCCGTAGCGCGGACAATCCCTCGGGACCGTCGACCCTTCGGACGAGATCCCGACGGCGGCTGTGCCGGCTCTTGACGACCATGGGGAAGCCCGGGGGCCGTGAGCCGGTGGCGGAGGCGATCAGGCCGGACAGGGACGCGAACTCGTAGGTTTGCGGGAAGGGCAGGCCGCCCGCCTGGGACCGTTCGGCCATGCGCGCGCGGTCCCGGCAGAACTCCGTCGGCGCCGCGCCGTTGACCACCCGGGCACCGCGATCCTCGGCCGCGCGCGCGAGCGCCAGGGCGCGCGGCGAGTGGCTCTTGAGCAGGTACACGTCCGCCGGGTCGGCGGGTTCCGCCGGAGCCCGGGGCTGGGCGGCCGAGTCGATCAGGTCGACCCGGTGCCGGGTCCTCAGCAGTTCGGCGGCCGAGACCAGCAGCGGGTGGAACGGATCGTCGGCCAGGACGCGGACCCTCATGGCGCCTACCCCGTGCGATGCGTCGCCGCGCGTGCGTCGGGTTCACGGACCCGGCCCGGTGCCCTGGCCGTGTCCACGTCGAGCGGAGGGTACGCCACCGAACCGTCACGGTCGGCCAGGCGCAGGACGGTGCGCGCCACCCGGGCCGGCGCGTCGGGGACCCAGGTGAAGCTCGGGAAGTCGTTGACGTCGACCACGGCCCACCCGTCCGGCCCCTCCACGACGTCGACGCCGTAGAGGTCGAGACGGAAGACCGCTCCGATGAAGGCGACCAGCCGGGCGAGGTCGGGGGAGAGCGTGATGAGCCGCCCCTCCACCGGCTTGTCGGGGTGCAGCGGCGACCGCTGGACGGTGGCGTACAGCCCGTCGCCGGTGTTGTAGACCTTGATGTCGACGCCTGGGTTCGGCACGTACGTCTGGGCGAGGAGCCAGCCGTCGCCCATGGTGCAGCACTGGAGGTCCTCGGGCGTGGACACCAGGCGGACGCTGCGGCCGGAGTTGCCGTTGGCCGGTTTGACGACGAGCGGGTAGTGCTCGGGCGGAACGGTGCGCAGGAGGTCCGGGACGGCGGCGAAGTAGGTCAGCGGGAACGGGAGGCCGTGGCGCCGGGCGACCGCCGCCGCGACGGCCTTGTCCCGGACCGCGGGGATCGACCGGGCGTCGTTGATCGTCCTGAGGCCGCTGGCCGCGGCCGCTTCCAGCAGGCTCAGCCCCGGACCGCCCGAGACGGACTTGAGTACCCACGCGTCGTGGTCGCTGTCGCGGAACAGGTCGGACACCCGGGCGATGGAGTTCGTCGGTTCGAGGATGTCGACGTCGTGTCCCCATTCGATGAGGCGCTGCGCGACCGCGAGAGGCATGTCGTCGTGGCGGTAACAGTCCTCGAGGACGAAGCAGAGCTTCTTCATGTCGATCCCCCAGACCCCGACCTCTAACGCCAGGTTAACGACGGCCGCCGCCGACGGCCTAGAAGTCGTTTCCCGGGTTTCCTAACACTGGGCGTCTGGTTGATAGCGATTTGTGTGGACCGTGGCGATCTGAGGAAGACGATGGGGGAACGGCTGGATGCGTGATTACCACCCAGCGGGACAAAGGCCCTCCGGGATCATCTGGAGGGCCTTTGTCCCGCGAGTCGGTGGCCTTACCGCCCGGTATCCGGCGCGCCCGGTCTGTTTCCGACGTGGCAACCGTTCGCTGGGGCTTCGTGCCGTCCGCAACAGTCCCGCGGAGATCGCTAAGAGCGCGTTGATCGACCTACAACGCGAAGTAAAGTCGGCGCAGGGGTTCGTCGAGGGCGTGGGGATGCGGGCGCAGACGGAGCGCGAAGCGCTGCTGGAGGCGGCGCGGGCGGGCGACTCGGTGGCCTTCGGGCATCTGGTCGAACCGCTACACGCCGAGTTACGGGCGCTCGTGTGCCTTCGCCGGACTGGAGCGGATGATCCAGAAGTGGCGGAGCGCGGTGTGCTCGGCCTTACCGGGGCCGGGGGCAGCATGTTTGCGATACTTGCGAGCAGGGCGTACCTGCAGGCTGGTTCGTCCCGGGAGTCATAGCGCCTAGCCGAAGGATCTATATGCCTTACACGACGGCACATGTCGCAACCGCCCGTCCATCTCGCTATATCAAGCAGCTCCTCTCCCACATGGGGAAGAAGATCCCCGCCGAGCTCGCCGGCGACGGCCGGGGGACGCTCACGTTCGCCCAGGGCACCTGCGTGTTCACGCCGTCCCGGGGCCACCTCGACATGATCATCACGGCGGTGGACGCCGAAGGGCTCGCGACCGTCCAGGACGTCGTCACCAGCCACCTCGTGCGCTTCGCCACGCAGGAGGAACTCAAGGTCGAGTGGACGGAACCCGCCGCGGGCGACTCCATGAACATCGTCCACCCCGTCGCGAGCGACTACGTGCTCACCCACTGCACCCCGGCGGACGACGTGCTCCAGGAGCTGGTCGTCAGAACGCGGGAGGCCACCGGAGACGCGTCGGGGATGCAGGTCTCCCACGACGAGGGCGCCTTCCTGACCATGCTGGTCCGGATGGTCGGCGCCCGCCGCGCCGTCGAGGTGGGCGTGTTCACCGGCTACTCGTCGATCTGCATCGCCCGAGGGCTCGCCGAGGGAGGCCGCCTGCTCGCCTGCGACGTGAGTGACGAGTGGACGACCATCGCCAGGGAGTACTGGGAGCGCGCCGAGGTCGCCGACCGCATCGACCTGGAGATCGGCCCGGCGATCGACACGCTGCGCGCCCTGCCGGACGAGCCGTCCATCGACATCGCCTTCATCGACGCCGACAAGGTGAACTACCCGGTCTACTACGAGGAGATCGTGCGGCGGCTGCGCCCCGGCGGGCTCGTCGTCCTGGACAACGTGTTCCTCGGCGCGCGGGTGTTCGACCCGGCGTTCCAGGAGGAACACCACATCGAGATGCGCCGCCTGAACGACCTCATCGCGCGGGACGAGCGGGTCGAGTCGGTGATGCTGCCCGTACGCGACGGAGTCACGCTCGCCCGCAAACGCTGACCGCGCCCGCGCCGGCACGCTCCTGGCCCACCCGCGTTCCGGGCGCGGGTGGGGCCGGCCTCGGTCAGCTCGCCTTGCCGAGGAACCGGTCAGCAGGAGCAGCGGCCCCGGCCCGCGGACCTTGTGGTAGAGGCGCGCCGCCGGGACGTCGAGGGTGTTGCTCGTCATATCGGCGGTCGGCATTTCGAGGGCGTCCTTTCGCTGTGCCGCGCGGGCGTCGAACGGGACCGGTCGCCGTTCACCCGGTGGTCGGCACTTTAGAAGATACGACCGACATTTTTTCGAGTACCGCGCCTCACGCGGGAGTTCACGCCGGCGACCACACGTAACGACGAAGTCTTCTCAGACGGGTATCGGCGCCGGGTATCGGCTATAAACGACATGTGAAACAGACAATCCCCGTCTTCAGTAATACGGTAGGAATGAAGGGTGGATAACGGGGATCTGTGGCACTTCCTGCGCTGGGTCGGTTTCGGGATCCGACTGGCACTTCTGCTGCTCCTGCTCGCGGGTGCTTTGATCACCTGCGCGAGCCTTGTGCCCTCCGAGCGAACGGTCGCCGAGTTCCGCGCGGCCGTCGCGGCCGGAGAGGTCGACCGCGTGAGCTACCAAGCGGCCGGTGGCGGGGACCCGGTGGCCCATCCGCGGGAGCTGATACGCCTGGAATGGTCGGAGTCGCCGCTGATCTGGCACGAGGTGCGGCGGGAGATCGTCGACGACGCCTATCGTGGCTACACGGTCGACCAGCTCATGGCGGACGTGAACCGAGCCCCCGTCAGGGCGTCCGTGGTGTACGACTCCGAGCCGGATTCCGGAAGGAACCCCTTCCCCGACTGGCCGTTCAAGCTCCCCGGCGGCTCGAACCTGTGGTGGCTGGCCGCCGCCTGGGTGGTCACGTTCGTCATCATGCTGGGTTCGGTGCCTCGCCTGGGCAACCGGTGGGCGTGGTTCTGGATGTTCACGATCGGGCAGGTCGGGGCGATCCTGTTCCTCATCCTGGAACCGAGGCCCGTGTGGAGAGGGCTCGGCGAGGTGCCCGTGCCGGAAAAGCGGGTGATGGGCGGGAACGGCTGCCTGATCTCGATCGGGCTGTCCATCGTGTCCATGGTGCTGGCCGGGGGCGTCGGGCAACTCGTCGGCGTGGTGCTGGGCTGAGTGGCCTGAGTGGTGTTGGGCTGAGCGGGCCGAGTGCGCGGGCCGGGTGGTGTTGGGCTGAGCGGGCCGGGGCGCCCACCGGCGGGTCCGGCCTTCGGGAAGGCCGGACCCGGGTGGGACGTCAGGCGGCCGGGATGTCCCGGCGGCGGAAGGCGGTGAGGCCGGCCGTGGTCAGGGCCGCGGCGATGAGCGTCAGCCAGATCAGCGGGGCCGCGGTGACCTCGCCTCCGGGGATCTTCGGGAGGTGGGTGAAGGGCGAGACCTCCAGAACCCGCTCGTCGAGCCCCAGGGCGCTGCCCACCAGGCCGAACAGCAGGCAGATCACCAGCGCGCCCCAGCTCACGGCCGCGAGCCGCGGCAGCAGGCCGAACATCACGATCGCGACCGCGGACAGGATCCACACCGCGGGCAGTTGCACGATCGCGCCCGCCACCGCCCTCGGCAGCTCACGGCCGACGTCCCCGGTGTTCAGCCCGTGGGCCAGCCCGGTGGCGGCCCCGGCGACGGCCAGGACGGCGGCCGGGCCGAGCAGCGAGAAGACCATGTGGCCGCCCACCCAGCGGACGCGGCCGACGCCCGTGCCGAGCACCGGCTCGGCGTGGCCGCTGGTCTCCTCGACCCGCGCGCGCAGCGTCGCCTGGATGGCGTACCCGCCCGCGATCAGGCCGAACAGCCCCATGATGGAGGCGAGATAGCTGTCTATCAGCCCGGACGCGCCGCCGAGGTTGGCGAACACCTCGTTGAGTTGCCGGTTGTCGCGCACCAGGTCCCCGACGCCCGCGGCGAGGTAGCCGAGCACGACTCCGAGGACGGCGAACCCGGCGACCCAGCCGGCGAGCAGGCCGCGGTGCAGGCGCCAGGCCAGCGCCAGGGGCGAGCGCAGGCCGGGCGCCGCCGAGGCGGGGCCGAGCCGGGGCGGCAGGAGGCCGGCGCCGACGTCGCGGCGGGCGGAGAGCACGACGGCCGTCACGGCCAGCACCGCGCCGAACGCGACGGCGAGCAGGGCGGGCCACCAGTGGTCGCCGCCGTAGGGGAGCATGCGCTGGACCCATCCGAACGGGGACAGCCACGTCAGCCAGGCGAGCGTGCCGTCGCCGATGCCGCTGATGTCGCCGACGACCCGGAGCACGAAGGCCGCGCCCAGCGTGGTGATCGCGATGCCGCGCGCGCTGCCCGCACTGCTGGTGAGCTGGGCCGCCACGCCGCCGACCGCCGCGAAGACCCACCCCGAGGCGGTCAGCTCCATGCCGAAGGCCCACGAACCGGCGGCGGGGAGGCCCTGGCCGATCATGCCCACGGCCAGGATCACCCCGAGGAGGAGCGTCGCGGCGAAGGTGGTGAGCAGCGCGGCCGCCAGGCCCGCGTGCCGGCCGGTGACGGTCGATCCGAGCAGCTCGCGGCGGCCGCTGTCCTCCTCGGTCCTCGTGTGCCGGACGACGGTGAGGATGCCGAACAGCCCGACCACGATGGGCAGGAAGCCGGCGCGCCAGGCGACGAGCTGGCCCAGGCTGTCGCCGAACAGGCGGCCGTACAGCGCGACGAAGGCGGCGTTGTGCTCGCTGGCCGCGAAGTAGCCGTGCCGCCCGGCGTCCGTGGGGAAGAGTTCGTTGATGGAGACGACGTAGGAGAGGGGGATGAGGCCGAGGAGCAGCACCCACAGCGGGAGCAGGACGCGGTCGCGGCGCAGGATCAGCCGGGCCAGCCCGCCCGTGCCGGTCAGGGTGTTCATCGCGACACCTCGGCGGCCCGCTGGGTGCGGTCGTAGTGCTGCAGGAACAGCTCCTCCAGTGTCGGCGGCCGGCTGACGAGGCTGCGCACGCCGACGGCGGTGAGGTGGCGCAGCGCCGGGTCGAGGGCGTCGGCGTCGACGTCGAAGCGCACCCGGCCCTCCTCCACGTGCAGGTCGTGGACGCCGGGCAGCTCGGCGAGGCCGTTGGCGGGGGCGGCCAGCTCGGCCTGGATCGTGGTGCGGCCCAGGTGGCGCAGGTCGGCGAGGGTGCCGGTCTCGACGGCGCGGCCGTCGCGGATGATGGTCAGCCGGTCGCACAGCGCCTCGACCTCGGAGAGGATGTGGCTGGACAGCAGCACGGTGCGGTCGCCGCGGCGCATCTCTTCGCGGACGGCCTCGCGGAAGACCTCCTCCATCAGCGGGTCCAGGCCGGAGGTCGGCTCGTCGAGCAGCAGCAGCCGCACGTCGGAGGCCAGCGCGGCGATCAGGGCGACCTTCTGCCGGTTGCCCTTGGAGTAGGCGCGCCCCTTCTTGCGGGGGTCCAGGTCGAAACGCTCCAGCAGGTCGGCGCGGCGCTTCTTGTCCAGCCCGCCCCGCATCCGCCCGAGCATGTCGATCACCTCGCCGCCGGACAGGTTCGGCCACAGGGTGACGTCGCCGGGCACGTACGCGAGCTGCTTGTGCAGGGTGGTCGCGTCGGCCCAGGGGTCGCCGCCGAGCAGCCGCGCGGTGCCGGAGTCCGCGCGCATCATGCCGAGCAGGATGCGGATGGTGGTGCTCTTTCCCGCGCCGTTAGGGCCCAGGAAACCGTGGACCTCCCCGGTGCGCACAGAGAGGTCGAACCCGTCCAGCGCCCGGGTGGCGCCGAACGTCTTGACGAGCCCTGTCACCGAGATGGCGTCAGTCATCGTTTTGCTCCTCGAATGCGCGGATCACGGCATCGCGGTCCGCTGGGGGTTGTTTGCTCCAGACGGTGTCGAGGGCGTCGCGCGCGGTGGCGGCATCGTCCGGAGTGATCAGCGCGTGCGAGTAGAGGTCGATGAGGGCGTAGGCGACCTCGCGGTCGCCCTCCGGCGTGAACATGTCGGCGCCGATGCTGCGGGACACGTGCTGGTGCAGGACCGGGACGGCCATCGCCATCGCGGTGAGCACCGTCGCCCGGGCCTTGCGGCTCGCCGCCGGGGGGTCGCCGGCGCGTTTCTCGTCGGCCCTCGCGAGCCACTCCTCGGTGATGTCGACCATCTGGTCGAACAGCGCCGCGGCGGTCCCGTCGGCCAGGGCCCGTGCCAGGTACTTCTGGTACGGAAGCAGCACGGCGCGTGCGGCGGCCAGGTGGTTCAGGTCGCCGAACGCGCCGTGTACGAGACCGGCGCGGGCCTGGTCGCTGAGTTTGCGGACCGTCCGGTACATGAACTCGTCGCACGCCTCGCGCAGCTCCTGCTTGGAGCCGAAGTGGTGGCGTACCAGCCCCGACGAGACCCCGGCGGCCTTGGCGATCTCGCGGATCGTCGCCCGCTCGAACCCGTGTTCGCCGAACTGCAGGAGCGCCGCGTCTCGGATGCGGGCACGGGCGGTGAGGTCCTCGGGGTCCGGTTGGGTCGTCGCCACTTGCTCTCTTCCTATCCGGGCGTGTAGCCCGCTACTCGCGCGGACAGGACGCTATACGCGTGTGTAGTGACTGTCCAGGCCGCGTCATGGATCCATACGCTTTCTTGACGCCGGTGGGGGTGTGCGCACGCCCGTCCGGCCGATCCCCGTTGTAGCCCATGGCGGTGTGGTCCATGTACGGGAACGACCACTGGCGCCCGTCGAGGTCGCGGAGGCCGCACCGTCCGGACGGCGGCGCCCAGGTCGGTGGTCCTGATCGCGTCCGTGAGGGTGACATCTCCTGACAGGTATGGGGCAGTAGCGTCACCTGGTACTCGCCGATGGGACAGGTGATTTCCGATGCGCTACGTCGCGCTGCTGCGCGGTATCAACATCAACCCCCGTACAAGGGTCGCCATGGCCGACCTCCGCGCCCTGCTGGAAGAGCTGGGGTACACCGGGGTCCGCACGCATCTGCAGAGCGGAAACGCCCTGCTCACGGCCGACGGCAGGTCTCCGGAACAGGTCGCGGACGAGGTCGGGCGGCGGATCTCCGAGGTCCTGGGCATCTCCCCGGCGGTGATCGTCCGGACGGTGCCGGAGCTGCGCGCGGTGGTCGAGGAGAACCCGCTGGAGGTCCGCGACCCGGTGAAGTTCGTGGTGGTCTTCCTGGCCGGGGCCCCCGACAGGGCCGTCCTCGAAGGCATCGACCCGGCGGAGTACGCGCCGGAGGAGATGGCCGTCGGCAGGCGGGAGCTCTACATGTACTTCCCGGACGGCCTGCGCCGTCCCAAGCTGCCGCCTCTGCTGGAGAAGCGGTCGAGCGCCCCGGCGACGATGCGCAACTGGAACACCGTCACGCGGCTGCTGGAACTGACGGAGGCCTGACGCGGCCGGAACCGGGCCGCGTGGAGACGTCTAGCGGGACCTGTGGCGGCTGTGGTTCATTTTCTGGAACTGCCAGATTCTGCAGACACGCAGCTTCTTCCTGCAGAAGGCGGCCTGGGAGGGCGCGCTGCCCTGGACGGCTGCGTTGGACTTGTGCTGGATGCCGCGCATGAAGGTCGGGCTGTTCACCTGCAGGTACAACGAGTTGTACTTGCCGTTGCCGAACTTGGACTGCCCGTGGTCGCCCGAGCCGGTGCTCACGGAGACGGCGTGGCCCGCCGCGGACGCCCAGGCTTCGGCCGGTGACGACGCGACGGCCCCAACCAGCCCGATCAGGAGCACGGCGGTCGCGAGCCGCGTCGTGGACCAGGCCAGGGATACGAGCGGATCGTCCGCGCGGTGACGGGTCATTTCGTCGCACACCTGCCTTCAGGTCGTCCGGTACCTGTCTTCAGGTCACCAAGTAGCCGCCTTATGTCCGTCTCGCCTCGGCGACACCGCATCCATACCCGCTCACCATGTGCGCCTCTCGTTCCGAATGATCGACGGCCCGTATGCTTACCGGCTTTTTGTCGTACCGCCGACGAGGGGAGTAGCGGATGTCTGTTCCGACATCGCCCTCCCATCCGAATCCACATAATTTGACCGGATGGGTCATGTAGAGCGAAGAATGCGCAGGATGTGCGGTTGAGGGGATATTGCGGAATTCGCCCGGAAATCGTGGTGCCGGGTCGGGCGGACAGAATTTCGCGGGGTATCGCTGAGGTCAAAGTTGCGGCAAACTACTCCAGGTGTCAGGGGATTCACCGATGGTGAGACCCGCGATCGGCTCGGCTCACGAGAGTAGGCACGCTCATGCAGGCTTTCACGCTGCCGGACTTCTACCTGGCCTATCCCGCCAGGCTCAACCCGCATCTGGAGCGCTCCCGGGCGCACAGCGAGGCCTGGGCCGCGCGCATGGGCATGCTGGACGCGACCAAGCCGTCCGGCGGGGTCGTCTGGGACGCCGAGGCGCTCGCCGCCATGGACTACGCCCTGATGTGCGCGTACACCCACCCCGACTGCGACGGCCCCACGCTCGACCTGATCACCGACTGGTACGTCTGGGTGTTCTTCTTCGACGACAACTTCCTGGAGCTGTTCAAGCACTCCCGCGACCTCGCCGGCGCCAAGGCCCACCTGGACCGGCTGGAGCTCTTCATGACCGCGGACGGCGAGACGCCGCCGGAGCCCGAGAACGCCGCCGAGGCCGGGCTCAAAGACCTGTGGGAACGCACGGTGCCGGCGATGTCCGACGGGTGGCGCAGGCGGTTCATCGCCAGCACGCACAACCTCATGGTCGAGTCGATGTGGGAGCTCGACAACATCAACCGCGGCCGCATCGCCAACCCCATCGAGTACATCCAGATGCGGCGCAGGGTCGGCGGCGCGCCCTGGTCGGCCGGCCTCGTCGAGTACGCCGTCCACGCCGAGGTCCCGGACTCCCTGGCCGCCACCCGGCCGATGGAGGTCCTGGTCGACACCTTCTCCGACGCGGTCCACCTGCGCAACGACCTGTTCTCCTACCAGCGGGAGGTCCGCGAGGAAGGCGAGAACTCCAACGCCGTGCTGGTCTTCGAGCGGTTCTTCGACTGCTCCACGCAGGAGGCCGCCGAGATGGTCAACGACCTGCTGACGTCCCGCATGGAGCAGTTCGAGACCACGGCGCTCTTGGAGGTGCCGGCGCTGCTCGCCGAGCACGCCGTCCCGCCGCACGAACAGGCCGCGGTCGCCGCGTACGTCAAGGGTTTGCAGGACTGGCAGTCCGGCGGCCACGAGTGGCACGCCCGGTCCAGCCGATACATGAACGAGGGCGCCGCCTCCCGGCAGGGCGGGGTGCTCGGCGGGCCCACCGGGCTCGGCACCTCCGGCGCCGCGCTGACGCCCTCGTCGCTCGCGCCCGGGGCGCGGCGCAGGGCGCGGCAGCATTCCCACGTGCCGTTCACTCCGGTGGGGCACCTCCGCCTGCCCGATGTCCCGATGCCCTACGCCCTGCGCACCAGCCCGCACATCGACGCCGCGCGCGACCACACGGTCGAGTGGGCACGGCGCATGGGCTTCCTCGACGCGACGCCGGGCGTCGAGCTCGGGGGCGTCTGGGACGAGCGGCGCTGCCGGGTCTACGACCTCGCCCACTGCGCCGCGATGATCCACCCGGACGCCACCCCCGAGCAGCTCGACCTGTCGGCCGACTGGCTGAGCTGGGGCACGTACGCCGACGATGTCTACCCGGTCGTGTTCGGCGTGTCCCGCGACCTCGCGGGGGCGAAGCTCTGCAACGACCGGCTCGCGGCCTTCATGCCGCTCGACGCCGGCGAGACGCCTGAGCCCGCGAACACCCTTGAGCGCGGGCTCGATGATCTCTGGCGGCGCACCGCCGGGCCGATGACGCCCGACGCCCGGCGCCACCTGCGCGACGCGGTCGAAGAGATGACCGCGAGCTGGCTGTGGGAGCTGATCAACCAGGCCGAAAACCGCGTTCCCGACCCGGTCGACTACGTCGAGATGCGCCGTAAGACCTTCGGCTCGGAGCTGACCAAGAGCCTGGCGCGCTTCGCGCACGCCGACGTCGTCCCGGCCGAGATCTACCGCAACCGGGTGATGCACGAGCTGGAGACCGCCGCCGAAGACTACGCCTGCTTCACCAACGACCTGTTCTCGTACCAGAAAGAGATCGAGTTCGAGGGCGAGCTGCACAACATCGTCCTGGTCGTCGAGAACTTCTTGGGGGTCGACCGCCACCAGGCCCGTGACATCGTGGCCGACCTCATGGCGGCGCGCATCGAGCAGTTCGCGCACCTCGTCGAGACCGACCTGCCCGCCATGTGCGACGACCTCGGGCTGGAGGAGCCGGTCCACCGCGCCCTCGTCGACTACGCCGAGTCCCTGCAGAACTGGATGTCCGGCATCCTCGAATGGCACCGCAAGTGCGGCCGCTACACCGAGGCCGAGCTCCGGCGCCACCGAAGCTCCAGCGTCTCGCACGGCTTCTCGTTACTGCCCACCGGCCTCGGCACCTCGGCCGCACATGTCACGGGCATCCCAGGCGAAACCGCCGAGCAGGCCGCCGGAGCCGGCGCACCCCCCGTCACGGCCCCGGTCGGAGTGGTCCCCTCGATCTCGACACTCCTCGCACTTCGCGACACCGCGGAGACCGGCGCGGCGACCGTTCCCCACGCGACCGCCGAAGCCGGCTCCGTCCCGGCCACTGGAAGCGGTTCCGTTCCGGTGGCCGAGCTCGGTGATGGCGCCGGGACCTCCGGGCCGCTTCCTCAATGGACGGGGATGTCCGCGGACCTGTCCGCGCTGCTCCGAGAGCGACCGACCGAGACGGAGGCCGTCACAGGGTGAGGACGGACGACGGAGTCGGTCACGGCGTGAGGCGGAACAACGGACGCTGTCACGGCGTGAGGACGGACGCGGAGACCGTCACGGCGTGAGGACGGACGATGGAGGCCGTCACGGGGTGAGGACGACCTTGCCGGTGGTGCGGCCGGAGGAGATGAGTTCGTGGGCCTTGGCCACCTCGGCGAACGGCAGGACGTGCTCGACGTGGACGGTCAGCCGTCCCGCCTCGGCGAGTGCGGTCAACCGGGCCAGGTCGGCGGCTGAGGGACGTACGGAGACGGCTTCGAGCCCGATCCCGCGTTCGGCGGCCTGCTCGGGCGTGATCCCGAGGTTGGCGCCGAGCGCGCCGACGAGCAGGCCCCCGGGCTTGACGACGGCGGCCGAGAGTGCGCCGTACTCGCCGCCGACCAAGTCGAACGCCACGTCCACCGGCCCGGCCTCCGTGACGAAGTCCTCCGTCGTGTAGTCGATGAGCGTGTCCGCGCCGAGCTCGCGCAGCAGGGCGTGCTTGGCGCGGCTCGCCGTCCCGACGACGTGCGCCCCCCGGGCCTTGGCGATCTGGACCGCGAGGTGGCCCACGCCGCCGGCGGCCCGGTGGATCAGCACCCGCTGCCCCTCGCCGAGCCGCGCGATGCCGACCAGCGCCTGCCACGCGGTCAGCCCGGCGAGCGGCAACCCCGCCGCCTGCTCGACCGTCAGCGCGGCGGGCCTGCGGACGATCTCGTTCGCGGACGCGAGCACGTACTCGGCGTAGGCGTTCCCGGCGGCGGGGAAGGCGAGCAGGCCGAGCACCTCGTCGCCGGGTTCGAAGGCGGACACCCCGCTCCCGGCGTCCTCGACCACACCGGCGACGTCCCAGCCGAGGGTGAACGGCGGCTCGCCGAGCAGGGGGTAGAAGCCCGCGCGGACGGCGACATCCACGGGGTTGACCCCGGCCGCCCCCACCTTGATCAGCACTTGCCCGGGTCCGGGCCGAGGGCGGTCGACCTCGGCGAATTCGAGCACCGACGTGTCGCCGAACGACGACTGGGTGATGGAACGCATCTGGTCCTCCATAGGTCGTGCTTACTGCCGCGACCATCGTGCGGGACGTAACTATCACTGGGAAAGTCGGCACCTTTGAGATATATAGGTACCTCATGGATACCATCGCCGACCGGCGTGAATCGTTCTCGGTCAACGCCTACCTGCGTGACTGCGCGTCCCGTACCGTCCTGGAGGCGATCGCCAACAAGTGGACGTGCCTGCTCGTGGACGCGCTGCGCCTCGGCCCCGTGCGGTTCGGCGTGCTGCGCCGCCGCCTCGACGGGATCACCCAGAAGAGCCTCACCCAGGCCCTGCGCAACCTGGAGCGGGACGGCATGGTGATCCGCACGGTGTACCCGACGATCCCGCCCCGGGTGGAGTACGAGCTGAGCGAACTCGGGCAGAGCGTGGTGTCGCTGATGGAGGGCATCAAGCGCTGGGCGGAGGACCACGTCCCGGAGATCGTCGCGTCCCGCGAGGACTTCGACCGCCGCGCCGCCGAACCTCCCACCCCCGTCACCGGCCCCCCGAACCCTCCGCACGCGCGCACCTGAGCGAGCGGAGCGGAACGAACCGGCTGCTGATCGACGAGGTGGAGACCCCGGCCCACCACCGCACCCAGGTGGCCATCGCGCCCTGACCAGGGCGCAGTACCGGTTCGCCTGGGCGGTCACCGGGTCCACAGGACCTCTTGGACGGCCTGGATCAGCGTCATCAGCTCGGGGGTGACGCGGTCGCGGGACCACACGAGGCCGTACGTGATGCGCAGGTCGCCCGCGTCGAAGGGGACGAACCGGATGTCGTCCCGGCGGACGGTCGAGGTGAGCAGGCGGGGGACGGGCAGCAGGCCTGCGCCCGCGGCCACGAGGTCGAGGGCGGCGGCGAAGTCGTCGATCTCGTCGGCCACGACGTTGATCTGGTGGGGACCGCGGAGCCGGGCGGCCAGCCGCTCCCACATGCCGCCGGGTGGCCGCCGGCGCGGCATCAGGATCTTGTGCCGGGCGAGTTGCTCGGGCCGCAGCGGCGCCCGGGCGGCGAGCGGGTCCCCGGCCGGGAGGGCGAGGTGGCCGACCGTCACGTGGAACCGCGTGCCCGTCGTCATCCGCAGCGGGAAGGGCGAGGCGAGGATGGCGGCCGGCAGCTCGCCCTGTTCCAGGAGCTCCGTCGCGGCCCGCCGTCCCATCGGGCTGAGGTCCACGCCGATGGGCGGGACGCGGTGGGCGAGCCGCCGGGCCGCGCGCGCGGCGAGGGATCCCACCAGCGGTGGATAAGCGAAGCGAATGGACGGCCGCTGGGGGACGGCGAGCCGCGCAGCCTCGGACGTGAGCGCGGCGAGCGTGTCCAGCGCGGTCTCGGCGTACGGCAGGAGGGACTCACCGACCGGGGAGAGGCGGACCTCGCGGCTGGTGCGAGTGAACAGGCGGACGCCGAGGACGCGTTCGAGACGGGCGATGGCCTGGCTGACCGCGGGTTGCGACATGCGGAGCTCGGCCGCCGCCGGCGAGAAGCCGTTGTGACGGGCGACGCTCACGAAACAGCGCAGGTCGCGCGGGTGCGGGCCGTGATCCATGCTCAAGTATGGCCGCCTCGGCGCGGTGGGCGGCGCATCCATCCATAAGGGGCGCCAATAGATCGGGGCCGGGGGTCGCGTAGGCGGGCAGGGTAGGTCCGGCCCGTCCACTCGTGAAGGAGTCCACGTGCCCGCCGTCCGCGGGCAGGCCGGGTCCGACTCGTCCGTCCGTGAAGGAGCCCGCATGCCCGCCGTACACACCTCGCCGTTCCCCGCCTCGACGATCCTCGGCTACCCGAGGATCGGGCCGGACCGGGAGCTGAAACGGGCGCTGGAGCGGTATTGGGACGGCGGCTCGACCGCCGACGATCTGCGGGCGGCCGGCGCGCGCATTCGCGAGCGCACCTGGCGCCGCCTGGACGCCCTGGGCCTCGCCGCGTCGCCGTCCAACACGTTCTCGTACTACGACCAGGTGCTCGACACGGCGGTGACGCTGGGCGCGGTTCCCGGGCGGTATCGCGGCGCGTCGGCGCTGGACACGTACTTCGCGATGGCGCGCGGCACCCGCGACGTGCCCCCTCTGCGGATGACCAAGTGGTTCGACACGAACTATCACTACATCGTCCCGGAAATCGGGCCGGACACCGTCTTCACCCTGGATCCGGGCAAGCCCGTCGCGGAGCTGCGCGAGGCGCGGGCGCTCGGGTTCGAGACGCGGCCCGTGCTGGTCGGCCCGGTGACCTTCCTGCTGCTGTCCCAGCCCGCGCCGGGCTCCTCGGAGCGGTTCGCCCCGCTGGACCGGCTGGCCGACGTGCTGGACGTCTACGAGCGGCTGCTCGCCGCGCTCGCCGCCGAGGGCGCCGCCTGGGTGCAGCTCGACGAGCCCGCCCTGGTCGCCGACCGCACCGGCGCGGAGCTGGACGCCGTCCGGCGGGCGTACGAGCGGCTGGGTTCGCGCGCGGACCGGCCGGGGCTGTTCGTCGCCTCGTACTTCGGCGACCTCGGGGAGGCGCTGCCGGTCCTCGCGGGCACGCCGGTCGAGGCCGTCGGCGTGGACCTCGTGCGCGGCCGTACGCCCGTCGAGGCCCTCGGGGACGCCCTGGCGGGCAAGACCGTCGTCGCCGGGGTGGTGTCCGGGCGCGACGTCTGGCGCGCCGACCGCGACCGCGCCCTCGGCAGGCTGCGCGCCCTGCGCGAGCGCGTGGAACGGGTCGTCGTCGCCACCTCGTGCTCGCTGCAGCACGTCCCGCACAGCCTGGAGCGCGAGACCGGCCTGGACCCCGCGCTGGTGGCGCGCCTGGCGTTCGCCGACGAGAAGGTCACCGAGGTCGTCGAGCTGGCCGCCCTGCTCGCCACGGCCCCGCCCACCGTCCGGAGCGAGACCGTCGAGACCGGCATAACCGGCGTAACCGGCGAGGCCGGGAAGGCCGGGGAGACCGGCGAAACCGGAGAGGCCCAGGCCCCGCCCGCCGTGGCGCCGCCGGTCTGGGAGAGCCGCTCGCCGTACGCGGTGCGCGCCGCCGCGCAGGCGGAGCACCTGGGACTGCCCCCGCTCCCGGTCACCACGATCGGCTCGTTCCCGCAGACCGGCGAACTGCGCGCCGCCCGCGCGGCACTCGCGGCGGGCGAACTGGACGAGGCGGCCTACGAGGAGCGCGTCCGCGCCGAGATCGAGCGGGCCGTCCGCGTCCAGGAGCGCCTCGGCCTGGACGTGCTCGTGCACGGCGAGCCGGAGCGCAACGACATGGTGCAGTACTTCGCCGAGCACCTCGACGGCTTCGCCGTGACCCGCCATGGCTGGGTGCAGTCGTACGGCTCGCGCTGCACGCGCCCGCCGATCCTGCACGGCGACGTCGGCAGGCCCGCGCCGATCACCGTGCGCTGGGCCGGGTACGCGCGGTCGCTGACCGGCAGGCCGGTGAAGGGCATGCTCACGGGCCCGGTGACCATCGTCGCGTGGTCGTTCGTCCGGGACGACCTGCCGCTGCGCGAGGTGGTGTTCCAGGTGGCCGACGCGGTGCGGGCCGAGGTGGCCGACCTGGAGGCCGCGGGCGTCTCGATCGTGCAGGTCGACGAGCCGGCGCTGCGCGAGCTGATGCCGCTGCGGCGGGCCGAGCAGGGCGCGTACCTGCACTGGGCCGTGGCCGCTTACCGCAGGGCGACCTCGGGGGCGGCCGACCGCACGCAGATCCATACCCACCTGTGCTACTCGGACGCCGATCAGATCCTGACAGCGATCGACGCGCTGGACGCGGACGTCACCAGCGTCGAGTCGGCCCGGTCGCGCGGGCGCATCCTCGGCGAGCCCGTGGTGCGCGACTTCGCCCGGGGCCTCGGGCCGGGCGTGTACGACATCCACTCACCGCGCGTGCCCGGGCCGGAGGAGGTCGGCGGCCTGCTGGACGCGGTGCTCCGCGTCCTGCCCGCCGAGCGGGTCTGGGTCAACCCGGACTGTGGCCTGAAGACCCGCACCTACGAGCAGGTGGAGGCGGCGCTGGCCAACGTGGTGGCCGCCGCGCGCCGCGTGCGCGGGACGCTTGCTCAGTCCTCTTCCTCGTCGTCGCCGGTGTAGGCCTCGAACAGCTCGCGGCGCAGCAGATCGGTGCGGACCATCAGCGCGCCGAGCAACTCCTCGTCGTTCAGCCCGTCCGTGCGCCGGAACGCCCACGACGAGCGGCCCTCGTCGTCGAAGCACTTGACCAGGATGATCGCGCCCAGGGCCGTCCAACCCTCGGGGAGCGGCGAGACGGTGAGCCCTGACAAGGCCTCGCCCACCGAGACGTAGTCATCGTCTTCCACTGTCGCTACTCCCAAGCACTCCGCAGGTAGGGCACCCACTTTATGGTCCTGCGCGGGGCCGCGACGCCCGCGGCCCCGTATCCGCCGCAGGGGCCGCGGCTAGGATCGGTCCTTGGCTCCGGACGCCTTAGACGGGCCCGGCGCCCCGTCCGCGGCGAGGGTCCGTCACGCGCCGCCATGGCCACGGCGGATATCCAGATGCGGGAAACGTCCCCGCTGGATACCTTCTGCGGGAAGGCTGGGAGGGAACGTCGTGGGCCATGTCGAGGTAGGTCGTCTGACCTATGTGCTGCCCGATGGGCGTCCGCTGCTCAACGAGGTGTCCTTCCGCGTCGGTGAGGGACTGAAGGCCGCGCTGGTCGGGCCGAACGGCGCGGGCAAGACCACGCTGATGCGGCTGATCGCGGGCGACGTCAAGCCCGTCGAGGGCAGCGTGGTCTCCTCCGGCGGGCTCGGGGTGATGCGCCAGTTCATCGGCAGCATTCGCGACGGCCGCACGGTGCACGAGCTGCTGCTGTCGGTGGCCCCGGACCGCGTCCGCGAGGCCGCGCGCAGGCTCGACGAGAGCGAGCTCGCGATGATGGAGCGCGAGGACGAGAAGACGCAGATGCGCTACGCGCAGGCCATCACCGACTACACCGACGCCGGCGGCTACGAGATCGAGGTGCTCTGGGACACCTGCACGATGGCCGCGCTCGGCGCCCCGTACGACCGGGTCAAGTACCGCGAGGTCAACACGTTGTCGGGTGGCGAGCAGAAGCGGCTGGTGCTGGAGGCGCTGCTGCGCGGCCCCGACCAGACGCTGCTCCTCGACGAGCCGGACAACTACCTCGACGTCCCTGGCAAGCTGTGGCTGGAACAGGCGCTCAGGGAGACGCCGAAGACCGTCCTGCTCGTCTCGCACGACCGGCAGCTCCTCGCCAACGCCGCCGACCGCATCGTCACGGTCGAGTCCGGCAATGTCTGGGTGCACGGCGGCGGCTTCGCGACGTACGCGGAGGCGCGCCGCGACCGCAACGCCCGCCTGGACGAGCTGCGCCGCCGCTGGGACGAGGAGCACGACAAGATCAAACGCCTGGTCGTGATGCTCAAGCAGAAGGCCAAGTACAACGACGGCATGGCCGCGGCCTACCACGCCGCCCAGACGCGCCTGCGCCGGTTCGAGGAGGCCGGGCCGCCCGAGGAGGCGCCGAAGGACCAGTTCATCTCGATGCGCCTGCGTGGCGGCCGTACGGGCAAGCGGTCCGTGATCTGCGAGAACCTCGAGCTCACGGGCCTGATGAAGCCGTTCGACCTGGAGGTCTGGTACGGCGAGCGGGTGGCGGTCCTGGGCTCGAACGGCTCGGGCAAGTCCCACTTCCTGCGGCTGATCGCGGGCGAGGACGTCCGGCACACGGGCGTGGCGCGGCTCGGCGCCCGGGTCGTTCCGGGGCACTTCGCGCAGACGCACGCCCGGCCGGAGCTCCAGGGCCGGACCCCCTGCCAGATCGTCATGACCGAGCACGCCCGGCTGAAGAACGAGGCGATGAAGGCGCTGGCCCGCTATGAGCTGGCGGGCACCATCGCCGAGCAGCGGTTCGAGACGCTGTCCGGCGGTCAGCAGGCCCGGCTGCAGATCCTGCTGCTGGAGCTGTCGGGCGCGACGCTGCTGCTGCTCGACGAGCCGACCGACAACCTCGACCTGGCCAGCGCCGAGGCGTTGCAGGACGGCCTGAACCAGTTCGACGGGACGGTGGTCGCGGTCACCCACGACCGCTGGTTCGCCGCAGACTTCGACCGGTATCTGGTGTTCGGCGCCGATGGCCGGGTGTACGAGCCGTCGGAGCCGGTCTGGGACGAGGCGAGGGTGGCGCGCGAACGCTGAGATCGGTGCGCGCAGGCGCGGCGCGGGTGTGCCGCCGTTAAAGACTTCGTACGAGTTGCGCGTGTCGGAGGAATCACCCCCGACTAACCGGGCTATGACGGCCTTGTGACCCAGCGTAGTCGAAACACGACAGCACTAGGACTCGCTCTCGGGGTGGTGGCGGCCGCCTCGCTCGCCGGGTGCGGCGGCGACGAGCCGCGGCGCGAGCAGGCGCTCAAGCCGCTCATGATGAAGGAGCAGACCTCGTCGGTCGCCCAGGGGACCGGCGGCTACGTGGTGACCTGGGCTGGTGTGATCACCAACCCGAACCGGTGGCACTTCGGCGAGAACGTCGCCGCCACCGTGGTCGGCAAGGACGCCTCCGGCAAGGAGGTGGTGCGCATGGAGCAGCCCCTCGACGCCGTGCCTCCTGCCGGGTCGCTCAAGTTCACCGGCCAGGCCACGGCCTCGGCCGCGCCGGTCGACGTCAAGGTGACCTTCCGGCCCGCCCGCTGGCGGCAGGCGGGGCGGATCCCGTCGGCGTTCGTGCCGTTCCCGATCACGACGCCCATCACCGAGAAGCTCGGCAACGGCTCGTACCTCGTGACCGGTGCGGTCGGCAACCCGTACCAGAAGGCGGCGACCAGCCTCGTGATCACCGCGCTGCTGCGCGACAAGGACGGCAAGCTGATCGGCGGCGCCAGCACGTACGTGGACGACGTGCGCGCCGGCTCGCCGCGCCGGTTCGTGCTCACCGTGGACAGCCTGAGCAGTGCCGGCCCGGTGGCGCGCACGGACATCGCCGCGCGCACCTGGGGGTCGAGCGCGCGGCCGTACGAGGAGCTGGCCATGAGCGGGGCGATGCCGCCGAGCACGGACAAGCCGAAGACCCCACCGTTCGCCCGAGACCGCGGGTATCAAGCGATGCCCGTCGACAGCCGGCCGTGAGCGCCGGGCTGTCCGCGTCCGCATCCGGACCCGCCCCCGAGGGCGACCGGCCAGCCCCGCTATGGATCTTGAAATCACCCGCGGGTTACGGTACTTACATGACTTCCCCCCGGATAGTCCTCTTCGGTGCCACCGGCTTCACGGGCCGGCTCACCGCCGAAGCGCTCCTCGCCCGCGGCGCCCGTCCGGTGCTGGCGGGACGCGACCCGGCCCGGCTGGAGGCGCTCGCCTCGTCCTTGCCGGTGGAGCTGCCGACGGCCGTCGCCGACGTCGGGCGTCCCGCGACGATCCGGCGGATCGTCGAGCCGGGCGGCGTGCTGATCTCCACGGTGGGCCCGTTCGCGCGGTGGGGGGAGCCCGCCGTCGAGGCGGCGATCGAGGCAGGGGGGGTCTACCTCGACTCCACGGGCGAGCCGGCGTTCATCCGGCGCATCTTCCAGCGGTACGGCCCGGCGGCGGCCGCCTCGGGGGCGACGCTGCTCACCGCCTTCGGACACGACTACGCGCCGGGGAATCTGGCGGCGGAACTGGCGCTGCGCAAGGCCGGGCCCGCGGCGGTGCGCGTGGACGTCGGGTATTTCACGCAGGGCGACATGCTCCGGCGCGCGAGCGCGGGCACACGGGCGTCCGCGCTGGGAATGGTGCTGGAGCCGATGTACGGCTTTCGCGAAGGCCGCATTCTTCGCGAACACGGGCGTACACGGATTTTCTCCGTGAACGGCCGGCGCAGGCACGCGCTCTCCGTGGGAGCCTCGGAACATTTCGCGCTGCCGAGAACGCACGCCGGCCTGCGCGAGGTGAACGTCTACCTGGGCTGGTTCGGCGGGCTCACCAAGGCCGCCGCGGCGCTGGCCAGGGCCACGCCCTTCATCGCGGCGATCCCGGGCGCCAAGCGCGTCACCGAGGCCATCGCCGACCGCGTGATCCACACGGCGGGCCGGGACGCGTCCCCGGGGGAGTCCGGCGAGGAGATCGCCACGCAGGTCGTCGCGGAGGCGTTCGACCGCGACGGTGAGCGGCTCGCCTCCATCGAGCTGCACGGCGGCGACCCGTACGACTTCACCGCGCGCCTGCTGGCGTGGGGCGCGATCACGGCCGGCACCGACGGGGTGGACGCGCAGGGGGCCGTGGGGCCGGTGGAGGCGTTCGGCCTCGAATCCCTGGTGCGGGGCTGTGACCAGGCCGGGCTGCACGCCATCGCCTGATGGGAGTTGCCGGGTCGGCTGGTCGGGCAGACTCGGTGCCTGACCCCTGCCCCGTTCGCCGGGGCGCTTCCCGTGAGTGACCGTCCGGGAAGGCCGGCGTGGGCGACGGCGCCCGTGCCGGAGGCCGCGAATTGTCAAGCCCGGCGGGTGTGAATGAAATTCATATATGAACCGGGATCGCGGTGAAGGGTTGTCCCGGAGTTCTCAGGTAGGCCGCCGCGGGAAAGCGGACCGGCTCCCATCTGTGCGTCCGTTCGGCTCTGCTATCTAGTGATATGTCGAATTTGATGGCCATATGCCGTGCGCAGTACCGCAAACAATCTTGCCGGCGTTCATTACGGTATTAATACAAGGCCGGTCATTGTCCGGGAAACGGTGGAGCAAGCAGTTACGAAGCATTTACTGTCGGTTACATGAACCACAGCGTCCTGGTCGAGGCACTCCGCGCCCGCGATCCTGGTGCCCTCGCTGCCCTTTACGACGACTACGCCGGAGGTCTGTACGCGTACGCCTCGCTCTTGCTCGGCAGCCCCGACGGCGCGCAGGTCGCGCTGCGCGACACCCTGATCGCGGCCGAGGCGCACATCGAGGCACTGGCCGATCCTGAGCGGTTGCGCGCCTGGCTCTACGCCCTGGCCCGCGGGGAGGCCCTGCGCCGGCGCGCGGTGCCCCCGGCCGCCGAGGACGACCCGGACCCCGCACCCGAAGACGACTACGACGGCGACCTGCGGCGCGTGGCCGTCAATGCCGTCGCCGCGCTGCCGGACGACGAGCGCGAGGTCCTGGAGCTCCTGACGCGCCACGGCATCCCCGAGGAGGAGCTCCCTTTCGTGCTCGGCACCACGCCCGGCCACGCCGAGGAGCTCCACGAGGCCGCACGCGCCCGCCTCCAGGACCTCGTCGCCACCGAGATCCTGGCCCGCGACACCGCGCAGGAGTGCCCGGACAGACGGGACATCCTCGCCGGGTTCGGCGACGTCCTGGACGACGAGACCCGTGAGCGGCTGATCGAGCACGCCGGTCACTGCCCGATCTGCGGCCCCTACCGCGAGCGCCAGGTGTCGGCGGCCAAGGTCTTCGACCAGCTTCCCCGGCCCGCGCTGCCCCAGACCCTCCGCGTCCGGGTGATGAGCTGCTTCATCGACCCCGAGCTGGTCCCGTACCGCCAGTTCGTCGCGCGGCGCACCGGGCTGCTCGGCGCCGACGGCTTTCCCTTACAGGACGTCAAAGGGCCTCGGTGGCGGCCTCAGGTTCTTGCGGGCGGTGTGGCGGCGGTCGCGATGGCCCTCGCCGCCGTAGTGCTGGCCGGCGCGCTGAACGGCCGGGAGGATCGGCTGACCCAGACCGTCTTCGGCGCGTTCCCGCCGTCCGCCTCCCCGCCCGGCGTCTCCGCCCCCTCCGGTACGGTCACGAGACACCCGGGCCCGGCGACGTCCTCACCTGCGGGGCGGATGGCCGAGCAGGACGCGCGGAGCGGCGCGGTCCTCCCCGGGGCCCCGCTGCCGGCGGGCGCGATCCGGCCGGACGGGTCCTCGCGCCCCGCGGGCGGCGTGCCGCCGCGTCCGGCGCCCGCCCCGCCGTCCACGCCCTCTCCTCGGCCGTCGGAGTCCGCGACCCCCTTCCCGCCCCCACCGCCCACCGCGCCCCCGTCACAGCCGCCCTCGCGGCCGCCCGCGCCCACCGCCGTCCCTCCCTCGGTGGGCGCCCCGGAGCCGCCCGTGCGCGGCCCGCACCACCATCCGTCCCCGACGGCGAGCCACCAGCACAAGCCCTGCCGGACGGCCACCCCGCCCGCATCCCCCGCCCCGTCACCGGCGAACCCGCCCGCCGCGCCGTCCGTCCCACCGTCCGCGCCCCCGCAGCCGCCGTCGGAGCCGCCGTCTGAGCCGGGCAGGGCGCGGGTTCCGTGGCACGAGGGCCACGGTCACGGGGGCCACTGGGGACGCGAGGGGTACCCGCTGACGAGAGCCGACCGGTAGCGGCCCGGCGCCCCCGTGTTCACCGCCCGTGACGACGCCCACCTCGGCCGCCGCGTGTTCCCCGAGCCCGTGCCGCCCGAGTTGGCCGCTCTCGTGCCCCGCGTCCACCGGGCCGACTGGCCGGTCTGGCTGGACCCGGGCCCCCGCATGCTGCGCGACCTGCTGGAGCTGTGCCGCCTGCAGACCGCGCGCGGCCTCGCGGTGCTGTCCTGGCTCGCCGCCGGCCGGGCCCCCGAGGACATCGCCTGGCTGTGGCCGGGCCGCCGTCTGACCGGCCCACGGCAGCGGCTCATGTACGACGCGGCGGGCGCGATCCCCGGGGCCGCGCTCGCGCTGGTCGTCGCCAACTGGACGTGGGTGCTCGACACGCGGTTCGCCGGCCAGGTGACGGCGCCGTACCTCGCGGGCACCGCGTACCCCGACGACGGGTACGCCGCGGCGCAGGCCACGATGACCCTGCTGCGCGTCTGGGACCGGCACGCCGAGGCGCGCCCGGCGCTCGGCGCCGCGTGGGCGGCCAGCCGGACGATCGCCGACTGGTGCAAGGCGGGCGAGCTGTGCGCCGCGTACGGGCACGAGGTGCCGGTCTTCACCTATCCGCGCGGCCCGCTGCCCCCGGGCGCGGGGGTTCGCCCGTGGATATCCCGTCTGTTCCGCCTCGGCTGATCACGGAAAGTGACGGCGCGGGTGTGCGTCGTGCGGCCGCGGGGAAATCTGGAGGCTATGTGGCGTGAGATCGTCTTCGCCTGCGCCCTGGCCGTGAGCCTGGGGCACGCCCCCGTGGCCCTGGCGGGTCCCCGTCCGGCGGGCGGTGACCACTGGACTCCGGGGCTGGGCGCGACGGGGGGCGGCCGGTGGACGGGGGCCTGGGCGGGTCGCCGCGCCGCCGCCGCCCGGCTCGGCGACCTGGCGGCCAACTGGGCGCTGACCCAGCTCGGCAAGCCCTACGTCTGGGCCGCCGCCGGCCCCCGCGCGTACGACTGCTCGGGGCTGACCATGCGCGCCTGGCAGCGGGCTGGGATCGCGCTTCCCCACTGGACGGGCACGCAGTGGACTGCGGGCCCGAAGATCGCGCTCAGCTCCCTGCGCCGCGGCGACCTGCTGTTCTTCGGACGCCGGACGCGCGATCCCGGGACGATCCGTCATGTCGGGATCTACATAGGCGCGGGCCAGATGGTCCACGCCCCCAGCACCGGGGACGTGGTGCGCGTCGCGTCCATCTGGCGCCCGCACATGGTGGGCGTGGTCAGGCCCCTCCCGCGAGCAAGGCCGTCACGCCCGCGGTCGCCGGCACTCCTCGCGGGAGGGCGGCGTCAGTGCCCCTCTCCCTTGATCAGCGGGCTCTCCGTGTCGGCGTGCTCCTCGTGATCGAGGTGACGCTTGACCGACCGCTGGATCTCCAGCTCGGCCTCCACCCGGCCGACCCAGTTCGCCCCCTCCACCGACTTGCCGGGCTCCAGGTCCTTGTAGACCTCGAAGAAGTGCTGGATCTCCAGCCGGTCGAACTCCGGGACGTGATGAATGTCACGGATGTGCTCCATGCGGGGGTCCGTGGCCGGTACGCACAGGACCTTGTCGTCCCCGCCCTTCTCGTCCGTCATCCGGAACATGCCGACCGCGCGGCAGCTGATGAGGCAACCGGGGAAGGTCGGCTCCTGCAGGAGCACGAGCGCGTCGAGCGGGTCGCCGTCCTCGCCCAGGGTGTCCTCGATGAAGCCGTAGTCGGCGGGGTACTGCGTGGAGGTGAAAAGCAGGCGGTCCAGGCGGATCCGCCCCGTCTTGTGATCAACCTCGTACTTGTTGCGTTGTCCTTTCGGAATCTCAACGACAACGTCGAACTCCACTGCGGTTCCTCCGCTCAGCCGTCCGGACACTCCGGACGGGCGTTAATGTCTCGTAGACGTATTTCCAGGATGACGCATGTGAGAAAGGGGCCGGCGAGGTGGTACGACGCGAGCGCGTGGCGGCGGTGGCGACTCTCGCCCTGCTGCAGGCGTTCGTCTGCGCCGTGGGCGCGTACCTCCTCGCGTCCGGAGGGCTGAGCGGTGCCACCGCGAGCCCGCCGGTCAAGGCCGCCACGCCGACGCGGGCTCCCGTCGCCATCGTCACCTCGGGTCCCGTCCTACCACCAGCGCCTGAAGGGTCTCTCCCGGGAAAGGGTACTTTGGCCGCCCAGCTCACCCGCGCCATGGGGGACTCGGCGCTGGGCGGCAACGTGGGCGCCGTGGTGGTCGACGTCTCCAGCGGTGCCAGCCTGTTCTCCGGCAGGGCCGACATCGGCATCACGCCCGCCTCCACCACCAAGGTCGTGACGGCCGTCGCCGCGCTCACCGCGCTCGGCCCCGACGCCAAGATCGCGACCCGCGTCCTCCAGGGCAAGCCCGGCACGTTGACGCTGGTCGGCGGGGGTGACCCGACGCTGGTGAGCCCGAAGTCGGACCACGTGCCCGGGTACCCCCGGTTCGCGTCCCTCGCCACCCTGGCCTCCCGGACGGCGCAGGCCCTCAAGGCGGCGGGCGTCACCGCGGTCTCGCTCGCCTACGACGACTCGGTGTTCTCCGGCCCGAGCACGGCGCCCGGCTGGAAGCCCGGGTACATTCCCGAGGGCAGCGTGGCCCCCGTCACGGGACTGACCATCGACGAGGGACGCCAGGACCCGCGCAACGAGAACTCGGCGCGTTACCCCGATCCGCCCCGGACGGCCGCCGAGGCCTTCGCGGTCCAGCTCAAGCGGTACGGCGTCAAGGTCGGCAAGACCGTCAAGCGGGCGAAGGCGGCGGCGGGCGCCACGGAGGTCGCCCGGGTGGAGTCCCCGGCGGTGTACGAACTGGTCGAGCACATGCTGACCGAGAGCGACAACGACCTCGCCGAGGCCCTCGCCCACCACGTGGCGATCAAGGAAGGCCGGCCGGGCGGATTCGCCGGCGCCTCCCAGGCCGTGCGGGCCACGCTGAAGCGGCTGGGCGCAGACGCCGGGGTCGTGGTCAACGACGGCAGCGGCCTGTCCACCCGCAACCGGATCACCCCGGCCGCGCTCGCCCGCCTGATCGCCCTGGCGGCGTCCCCCGCCAACCCCCACCTGCGGGCGGCGATCAGCGGCCTGCCCATCGCGGGATTCACCGGAACCCTCGGCCATCGGTACGCGAAGGGCGAGGCGAAGGCCGCGGCGGGAGTGGTAAGGGCCAAAACGGGCACGTTGAACGGGGTGAACACCTTGACAGGGCTCGCTCGGACCGCCGACGGCCGGCTCGTGGCCTTCGCGTTCATGGCCGACGACGTCCGCGATCCCGACGGGGCCGTGGCGGCGCTCGACAGGCTGGCCGCCCTCGTATCCGGATGCGGGTGCTCATGACGACCCCGGACGACGTACGGTGGTGAACATGCAGGTGATCGACTGGGATCTGGCCGTATCGACCGGTGTCCGTCTAGTCCGTCCTGGCCCGCAGGTGAGCCGGGAGGAAGCAAGGCACGCCGTCGCCGAACTCCGGCGGCTGTCGCGTGAGGCCGAGGGGCACGTACAGGGGTTCGCCCGCATCGACGGCGCGGCCGAGCCGGAGGCCGCCACGGTCGTGGACCGCCCCGGGTGGATCCGCGCCAACGTCGACGGGTTCCGGGTGGTCCTCGAGCCGCTCACCGAGCGCATGAACGCGCGGCGCGCGCAGATCCCCGCGATCGTCGGCGCCGTGGGGTCGCGCGTGACCGGCGTCGAGGTCGGGGCGGTGCTCGCGTTCCTGGCGTCGCGCGTGCTGGGGCAGTACGAGCTGTTCCTCCCGCCCGACCCGAGCGGGCAGGCGCCCACGGGCCGGCTCACGCTGGTCGCGCCCAACATCGTGAACACCGAGCGCGAGCTCGGGGTCAACCCGCGCGACTTCCGCCTGTGGGTGTGCCTCCACGAGGAGACCCACCGCGTGCAGTTCACGGGCGTGCCCTGGCTGCGCGAGTACGTCCGGTCGCAGATGACCGAGTTCCTGCTCGCCTCCGACCTCGACCTCGGCACGCTGCTCGACCGCATGCGCGCCGCGTCCGACGCCGTCGCCGACGCGATCAAGGGCGGAGAGGGCAACCTGATCGACGCCATCCAGACTCCCGAGCAGAAGGAGATCCTGGACCGGCTCACGGCCGTGATGACGCTGGTCGAGGGGCACGGCGACTACGTGATGGACGCCGTCGGGCCGGCGGTGGTGCCGTCGGTGGCCGAGATCCGCGCCAAGTTCCAGCACCGGCGCGAGGGCGGCTCCCGCTTCGACAAGACGCTCAGGCGGCTGCTCGGCGTCGACCTGAAGATGAAGCAGTACGCCGAAGGCGCGTCGTTCGTCCGCAAGGTCGTCGGCGAGGCCGGCATCGACGGCTTCAACCGGGTGTGGGGCTCGCCCGCGACGCTGCCCACCCACGCCGAGATCAAGAACCCCGAGCTCTGGATCAACCGCGTGATCAAGGCCCCCCAACTCCCCACGGCGAACGGCCACGCCTGACAAACCCGCCGGGGCGCGGCCATGGGCCTTCGGGGCGCTGTGCCTATGGCCGCGCTTTCGGCACGGCGGGTTCGGAACACGGCGTCTTTGACTCCTGCAGCGGAGCGGGTCATCGGCACAGCCATAGGCGCAGCCGCTCCAAACTAGGGTTATGGGACCGCATCCCGCTGTCGCGGAGATTCGCCGTGCCGTGCGGCTGTCGCTTGGCGATCTGCCGTCGGGCGCGCTCGTGCTGGTCGCGTGCAGTGGCGGGGGTGACTCTCTCGCGCTGGCCGCATGCCTGGGCTTCGCCGCGCCCCGCATGGGCCTGCGCGCGGGCCTGCTCACCGTCGACCACCGCCTGCAGGACGGCTCCGCCGAGCGGGCGCTCCAGGTCGCGGGCCTGGCGGGGGACCTGGGGCTCGCGCCCGCCGAGGTGCTGACGGTCACGGTGGGGCGCGAGGGCGGGCCCGAGGCCGCGGCCCGCGACGCCAGGTACGAGGCCCTCTCGGCCGCCGCGAGCCGTCTCGGCGCGTCCGCCGTGCTGCTGGGGCACACCCTCGACGACCAGGCCGAGACGGTCCTGCTGCGGCTCGCGCGGGGCAGCGGCACGCGGTCGCTCGCCGGGATGCCGGCGGTCTCGGGCGTCTACCGCAGGCCGATGCTCGGCGTCTCCCGCGCGACCGCCCGGGCGGCCTGCGCGGCGCTGGACCTGTCGCCCTGGGAGGACCCGCACAACGCCGATTCCTCCTACGCCCGCGCGCGCGTCCGGCACGACGTCCTGCCGGTCCTCGAAGGCGCCCTCGGGCCGGGCGTCACCGAGGCGCTGGCCCGTACCGCCGCGCTGTGCCGGGACGACGCCGACGCGCTGGACGACTGGGCGGACGAGGTGTACGGGCAGGTCAGGGGCATCGGGGTCGAGCTGACCGTGGACGGCGTCAAGGACCTGCCCGCCGCCGTGCGGCGCCGGGTGATCCAGCGGGCGGCCCTGGCGGCGGGGGCGAACGCGTCCGCGCTCGCGGCCGTCCACATCGCGGAGGTGGACCGCCTGGTGACGCAGTGGCGCGGACAGCGGATGGTCGAACTGCCCGGGGGGGTGGGAGTGGTCCGGCGATATGGCACCCTGGTGTTCGCCAGCACCCTCTTGTGAAGGAAATCCCCAGGTGGACGCAGCTGACATGGGCAAGGACCTGGAAAAGGTCCTCATCCCCGAGGAAGAGCTCCAAGCGAAGATCAAGGAGCTTGCCGGGCAGATCGACGCGGACTACGCGGGCAAGGATCTTTTAATCGTCGGGGTGCTCAAGGGTGCGGTCATGGTCATGGCCGATCTGGCGCGCGCGCTGCACATCAAGGTCGAGATGGACTGGATGGCCGTGTCGTCCTACGGCGCGGGCACCAAGTCCTCGGGGGTCGTGCGCACGCTGAAGGACCTCGACACCGACATCGCCGGGCGGCACGTCCTGGTGGTGGAGGACATCATCGACTCCGGGCTGACGCTGTCGTGGCTAGTGCACAACCTGCGCTCGCGTAACCCCGCGTCGGTCGAGATCTGCACCTTGCTGCGCAAGCCGGACGCGGTGAAGGTGCCGATCGACGTGAAGTACGTCGGTTTCGACATCCCCAACGAGTTCGTGATCGGGTACGGCCTCGACTACGCCGAGCGCTACCGCAATCTCCCCTTCATCGGCACTCTCGCGCGTCACGTGTACGGCGCCGAGTAAGCCCTGAGCGAAGTTCCGGGTTCATTACCGGTGTGTCCACCCCTTATTCGGTCTCGCCGTGGGGAACACCGGGCCGTCTGACGTACGTTGGTAGGACAAAGCCGGTGTCGCCGGAGCAGTGACCCTGCGCGGCGCCCCGGTGTACCTTCGGATGTCTCGGAGCGAACCACTTTCTCCGGGTTGTCAGTAGGAGCGGTTGGATGCCGCTAACCCCGGGTCCGCCCGGGGTGTCAGGCCGTGTTCAGGAAGGGACGGGCCCGCAGGGGTTCCGCATCGGATGGATCTCAAGCGATTTACACGTGGGCCACTGCTGTGGATCCTGGGCATCGTCGTGCTGCTCCTGCTCGCCTCCACATTCTGGAGCAGCAACAGCAACTATGCCCAGAAGGACACCTCGTTCGTCGTCAGCCAGATCGAAAAGGGCAATGTCGACAACGCGGTGATCGTCGACAAGGACCAGCGCATAGAGATCAAGACCCTGCAGAAGATCAACGGGGAAGATCGCTTCTATGCGTCCTGGGTCGCGGGGCAGGGTGTCGAGCTCCAGAAGCAGCTTCAGGCTCAGGCGAACGCGGGCAAGCTGCCCGGCGGCTACAAGGTCACCGTGCCGACCGAGAACTTCCTCGTCGGCCTGCTGGTGAGCTTCCTGCCCATCGTCGTCATCGTCCTCATCTTCCTGTTCATCATGAACCAGATGCAGGGTGGCGGCTCCCGGGTCATGAACTTCGGGAAGTCCCGGGCCAAGCTCATCACCAAGGACACGCCGAAGACCACCTTCGCCGACGTCGCCGGCGCCGACGAGGCCATCGAGGAGCTCCAGGAGATCAAGGAGTTCCTGCAGGCCCCGGCCAAGTTCCAGGCGATCGGCGCGAAGATCCCCAAGGGTGTGCTGCTGTACGGCCCGCCCGGCACCGGCAAGACGCTGCTGGCCCGCGCGGTGGCCGGTGAGGCCGGGGTGCCGTTCTACTCGATCTCCGGTTCCGACTTCGTCGAGATGTTCGTCGGCGTCGGCGCCTCCCGCGTCCGCGACCTGTTCGAGCAGGCCAAGGCGAACGCCCCGGCGATCATCTTCATCGACGAGATCGACGCCGTCGGCCGGCACCGCGGCGCGGGCCTCGGCGGCGGGCACGACGAGCGCGAGCAGACCCTCAACCAGTTGCTGGTCGAGATGGACGGTTTCGACGTCAAGGGCGGCGTGATCCTCATCGCGGCGACCAACCGTCCCGACATCCTCGACCCGGCGCTGCTGCGTCCCGGCCGGTTCGACCGCCAGGTCGTCATCGACCGGCCCGACCTGGAGGGCCGCAAGGGCATCCTGCGGGTCCACGGGCGCGGCAAGCCGTTCGCGCAGGACGTCGACCTCGACGTCATCGCCCGCAGGACCCCCGGGTTCACCGGCGCCGACCTCGCCAACGTGATCAACGAGGCCGCGCTGCTGACCGCCCGGCAGGACCAGAAGCTCATCTCGATGAACACCCTCGAGGAGTCCATCGACCGCGTGATGGCGGGCCCCGAGCGCAAGAGCCGGGTCATGTCCGACCAGGAGAAGAAGATCATCGCCTACCACGAGGGCGGCCACGCCCTGGTGGCGCACGCCCTGCCGAACTCCGACCCGGTGCACAAGATCACGATCCTGTCCCGCGGCCGGGCCCTCGGCTACACGATGACGCTTCCCATGGAGGACAAGTTCCTCGCCACCCGCTCGGAGATGAACGACCAGCTCGCGATGCTGCTGGGCGGGCGCACCGCCGAGGAGCTCGTCTTCCACGAGCCGACGACGGGCGCGGCCAACGACATCGAGAAGGCCACGTCCATCGCCCGGCGCATGGTCACCGAGTACGGCATGAGCGAGCACCTCGGCGCCCGCAAGTTCGGCACCGGCAACAGCGAGGTCTTCCTCGGCCGTGACATGGGCCACGAGCGCGACTACTCCGAGAAGATCGCCTCCACGATCGACGAAGAGGTCCGCCGCCTCATCGAGTCCGCGCACGACCAGGCGTGGGAGATCCTCGTCCAGTACCGCGACGTGCTGGACAACCTCGTGCTGGAGCTCATGGAGAAGGAGACGCTGTCGCGCGAGCAGGTCCTGGGGATCTTCGCGCCCGTCGTCGTCAAGGAAAAGCGCCCCTCGTACTCCGGGTACGGCAAGCGGCTCCCATCCGACCGGCCGCCGATCCTCACCCCGAAGGAGGTCGCGGGCAACGGCAACGGCGCCGCGCTCCCGGCGGGCAACGGCAACCCGGCCGGCTCCGGCGCCCTGCTCCGGCACGACCACCCGGCGCCCCAGGACGAGGCGTAACGGGTGAGCGTGCACTTCCTGAAGGTCGACTCGGGCCGGATCGAAAAGGCCGTTCGCGAGATCCTCCTCGCGATCGGCGAAGATCCGGACCGGGACGGCCTGGTGGATACCCCCGCCCGGGTCGCCCGCGCGTACGCCGAGCAGTTCGCCGGGCTGGGGCAGTCGCCCGAGGACGTCCTGACCACCGTCTTCGACGCCGACCACGACGAGATGGTCCTGGTCAAGGACATCGAGGTCTTCTCCACCTGCGAGCACCACCTCGTGCCGTTCCACGGGGTCGCCCACGTCGGCTACGTTCCGAACGAGAAGGGGCAGATCACCGGTCTGTCCAAGCTCGCCCGGCTGGTGGACGTCTACGCCAGGCGCCCCCAGGTCCAGGAGCGCATGACGTCCCAGATCGCCGATGCGCTGATGGACGTCCTCGCCCCGCGCGGGGTCATCGTGGTCATCGAGGCCGAGCACCTGTGCATGACCATGCGCGGCGTGCGTAAACCGGGCGCGAAGACGATCACCTCGGCGGTGCGCGGCGATTTTCGCGACAGCGACAAGACCCGCGCCGAGGCGATGGCCCTCATCCTGGGGCACCGCTGATCCACCCGCGCCGATCGCGGGTGGCCTGGCCGATTCGTTATCCACAAGCCGGACCCAAGGCACAGATCGCCCTCGATAACCACCTAGGCTTGACGCCATGACCACATGGACGGTGCCGGGGCTCCCCGACGCGGGGCGCTGCCTGGTGATGGGCGTGGTCAACGTCACCCCCGACTCCTTCTCCGACGGCGGCCAGTGGTTCGACCCCGAGGTCGCCGTCCGTCATGGCCTCGAACTCGTCGAACAGGGCGCCGACATCGTCGACGTCGGCGGCGAGTCCACGCGCCCGGGCGCCGCCCGCGTGTCCCTGGCCGAGGAACTGCGCCGGGTCGAGCCGGTCATCCGCACCCTGGCCGACGAGGGCGTGACCGTCAGCGTCGACACGATGCGCGCCGAGGTCGCCGAGGCCGCGGTGCGCGCCGGGGCCCGGCTGGTGAACGACGTGAGCGGCGGGCTGGCCGATCCGGCGATGCCCCGCGTGGTGGCCGCGTCGGGCGTGGCCTACGTCGTGATGCACTGGCGCGGCCACAGCCACGACATGGACAACCGCGCGATGTACTCCGACGTCGTCGGCGAGGTGAGCGAAGAGCTGCGCAAACGGGTCGACTCCGTGCTCGCCGAGGGCGTCGCCGAGAAGCAGATCATCATCGATCCCGGCCTGGGCTTCGCCAAGAAGTCCGAGCACAACTGGTCTCTGCTCGCGGGCATCGGCGAGCTCGGCCGGCTGGGTTACCCGATCATCATCGGCGCGTCCCGCAAGCGTTTCCTCGGCCGTCTCCTGGCCGACTCCGAGGGCACGCCCAGGCCGTTCAGCGGCAGCGACGACGCGACGCTGGCGGTCACCGCGCTGGCCGCCCACGCCGGGGCCTGGTGCGTGCGTGTGCACCATGTGCGTCCCAACGCCGACGCCGTCCGGGTGGCGGCGGCCTGGCACGGGCGGGAGGAAATCCGATGAGCACCACCGCAGCGGAGATCGAGAAACTCAACGAGGCGTTCTACACCGCCATCGAGAGCGGCGACCTCGACCGCATGACCGACCTCTGGGCCGAGGACGACGACGGCCGGGTCGCGACGTGCGTCCACCCCGGCTGGTCGGCCGTGACGGGCCGGGCCGAGGTCCTGCGCTCCTGGGCGCTGATCATGGCCAACACGACGTACATCCAGTTCGTGCTGACCGACGTCCGCACCACCGTCGTCGGCGACGTCGCCGTGCTCGCCTGCGCCGAGAACATCCTCACCGCGGCCGACACCGACGAAGCGACCTTCGCCGCGGGCCGGGTGGTCGCGACCAGCACCTTCGTCCGCACCACCGCGGGCTGGAAACTCTGGATCTACCACGGCTCCCCGGTCCTGCAGGCCGACGATGACGACGACGAGCCCGCTGATGAGTGACAGCATCAGCCTGGTGGGCCTGCGGGCGCGCGGCCGGCACGGATGTCTGCCCGCCGAGCGCGAGCTGGGGCAGGAGTTCGTCGTCGACGTCACGCTCTTCCTGGACACCGCCCCCGCGGCCGCCGGCGACGACCTGTCCAAGACCGTCGACTACGGCGAGCTGGCCCTGCGGCTGGCCGCCATCGTCGAGGGGGAGCCGGTCGATCTCATCGAGACCCTGGCCGGGCGCCTGGCGGAGGCGTGCCTGGCGAACGAGCTGGTCGAGGAGGCCGAGGTGAAGGTGCACAAGCCCGCCGCGCCCATCCCGCTGCCCTTCGACGATGTTGTCGTGACGATCAGGAGGAGGCGGGGATGAAGGTGGTCCTGGCGCTCGGCAGCAATGTCGGCCGCCGTTTCGACACCCTTCAAGGAGCCGTGGACGCGCTGTTCGACGCTCCCGGGCTCGACTTCGTGGCGGTGTCGCCGGTGTACGAGACCGACCCGGTCGGCGGGCCTCCGGACCAGCGCCCCTATCTCAACGCGGTGGTGATCGGCAGCACGATGACGCTGGGCCCGAAGGCGATCCTCGAACGGGCCCTCGGCGTGGAGGTCGCATTCGGACGGGTCCGCGAGCTGCGGTGGGGGCCGCGTACGCTGGACGTCGACCTGATCATGGTCGGCGACCTGCTGTCGGACGACCCTGAGCTCACGCTCCCGCACCCGCTGGCGCACGAGCGGGCGTTCGTCCTGGTCCCGTGGTCGCAGGCCGATCCGGGCGCGGTGCTGCCCGGCCGGGGTTCGGTGGCGGGCCTGCTCGCCGACCTGGACCAGGCAGGCGTGCGTCTGCGCCCCGACCTGGTGCTCCAGCCCCCCGACTGACCTGTTCGAGGCGCGGCGGTGTTCTGGAGGAGGAGGGAGGAAGGGGTGAGGAACGAGCCCCTTCCGAGTGACGACGGAAGAACGCCGCCTGAAGTGCGCCTCGAATCCGCCGTGCCGGAGGCGCGGCAATAGGTACAGCCGACGCGGGCCGATCGCGCATGGAATAGCCTGCGGGCGCCGGAGGGAACGAGGAGGAGGATCGCGTGAGACCGAGCCGTCCCGGCTTGCTCGTCGTGCTGGTCGTCGGGTTCGCCCTGGTGACGTGGGCCGTGCTCCAGCAGGTCTACTCCGCCCTGCCGACCGTCCCCTGGACGGCGATCCCCACCGTGCTGCTGCTGGCGGTGGGCGAGGCGTACAGCGGGTGGATGACCCGCGCGCGTATCGAGCGCAGGCCCGACACCAAGCCGGTGGAGCCGCTGGCGGTGGCCCGGCTCGCCGCCCTGGCCAAGGCGTCGGCGTACGTGGGGGCGGCCTGCGCGGGCATCTTCGCCGGTTTCGTGCTCTACGTGCTGCCGCTGCTGGACCAGGACAGCCCGCGGCGCGACTTCTTCCTGGCCGGCGGGTCGCTGATCGCCTGTGTGGTGCTGGTCTGCGCGGCCCTGTTCCTCGAACACTGCTGCAAGGTGCCGAAGGACCCGGACGACCGGCCGGGCCCCGCGCGCCCCTGAGCGAGGGCCCTGAACCCGCGTACGACGGTCCCGCCGCGCCCGCGCCTGCTAAAACGGGGAAAATCGTTACTTGTCGATGTCGCCGACGACGAAGAACATCGAGCCCAGGATCGCCACCATGTCCGAGATGAGATGGCCGGGAAGCATCTCCCTGAGCACCTGAACGTTGTTGTACGACGCGCTGCGCAGCTTCAGCCGCCACGGCGTCTTCTCGCCGCGCGACACCAGGTAGTAGCCGTTGAGCCCCAGCGGGTTCTCGGTCCAGGCGTAGGTGTGCCCCTCGGGCACCTTCAGCACCTTGGGCAGCCGCTGGTTGATCGGCCCGGGCGGCAGCGACCGCAGCCGGTCCACGCAGGCGTCCGCGAGGTCCAGCGAGTTCTTCACCTGGTCCAGCAGGACCTCGAAGCGGGCGTGGCAGTCGCCGGCCGAGCGCGTGGCGACCTTGACCGGCAGCTCGGCGTACGCGAGGTACGGCTCGTCGCGGCGCAGGTCCAGGTCGACGCCGGAGGCGCGGGCGATCGGCCCGCTCACGCCGTACTGCATGATCGTCTCACGGTCGAGCACGCCGACGCCGCGCGTGCGGGCCAGGAAGATCTCGTTGCCGTAGATCAGGTGCTCGATGTCGGACAGCCGCCCCCGCACGTCGCCGACCGTCCGCGACACCCGGTCGAGCCAGCCGTCCGGCAGGTCCTCCTTCAGCCCGCCGACCCGGTTGAACATGTAGTGCATGCGCCCGCCGGAGATCTCCTCCATGACGTCCTGCAGCATCTCGCGCTCGCGGAAGGCGTAGAAGATCGGCGTGATCGCGCCGAGCTCCAGGGGGTAGGACCCGAGGAACATGAGGTGGTTCAGCACGCGGTTCAGCTCGGCGAGCAGCGTGCGCGCCCACACGGCCCGCACGGGGACCTCCATGCCGAGCATGCGCTCGACGGCCAGCACCACGCCCAGCTCGTTGGCGAAGGCCGACAGCCAGTCGTGCCGGTTGGCCAGCACGATGATCTGCCGGTAGTCGCGCACCTCGAACAGCTTCTCGGCGCCGCGGTGCATGTACCCGATGATCGGCTCCGCCGCGGCGATGCGCTCGCCGTCCACGGTGAGCCGCAGGCGCAGCACGCCGTGGGTCGAGGGGTGCTGGGGCCCGATGTTGAGGATCATGTCCTCGGTGGCGAGCTCCTTGGCCCCGGCGCCGATTCCCACGACGCGCTCGACGCGCCCGCCTCCGGCGGGAGGTTCGGTCATGGACCTATGCTGTCACGTCAGCGGCGCGACACAAGCTCGGAGAGGGCGGTCACCAGACGCCGGACGTGCTCCTCGGTGGTGCCGATGCCGATGGACGCCCGTACCGCGCCGGCCGTGCCGTCCGCGCAGGTGCCGTCGTCCAGCCGCCCGGCCTCGTCGAGCAGGTGGCGGACGAACGGGTGGGCGCAGAACCGGCCGTCCCGCACGCCGATGCCGTACTCCGACGACAGCGCCTCGGCGACCTCGCGGGCGGTCCAGCCGTCCACGATGAAGGACACGATGCCGACGCGCGGGTGCCCGGGCCCCCACAGCGACAGCTCGCGCACGCCGTCGATGCGGGCCAGCCCATCGCGCAGCAGGCCGACCAGCCGCTCCTCCTCCTTGACCAGCGGGGCCCAGCCGGTGGCGGACAGGGCGTCGCAGGCGGCGGCAAGGGCGATCGCGCCGAGGACGTTCGGCGTGCCGGCCTCGTGCCGCTGCTCGGCGTCGCCGCTCCACTCGGTCGTGATCGGCGCCCCCTCGGCGGCCCCGCCCGTGACGTTCGCGGACGCGCCACCGCCGCGCAGGTACGGGTCGGCGTCCGCGAGCCAGTCCGGCCGGCCGATGAGCACGCCCGCGCCGAACGGGGCGTAGAGCTTGTGCCCGGAGAACGCGACGTAGTCGAGGTCGAGCGCGGTCAGGTTGAGCCTGCGGTGCGGGACGAGCTGGGCGGCGTCCACGAAGATACGGGCGCCGTGGCGGTGGGCGATGTGCGCGAGCGCGGCGATCGGCCACAGCTCGCCGGTGACGTTGGACGCGGCGGTGACGACCAGCAGCTTGGGGCCGTCGATGGCCGCGAGGGTCTCGTCGGCGGCGCGCACGGCCTCGCCGGGGAAGGCGGGCGGCGCGAGCCGGACGGCGCCGGTCCAGGGGAGCAGCGAGGCGTGGTGCTCGGTCTCGAAGACGACGACGGTGGTGCCCTCGGGCAGGCAGCGGGCCAGCAGGTTCGTCGCGTCGGTGGTGTTGCGGGTGAACACGACCGCGTCGTCGCGGCGGGCGCCCGCGAAGGCCCCGACGGTGTGGCGGGCCTGCTCGTAGCGGGCGGTGGTGAGCTGGGAGGCGTACCCGGCGCCGCGGTGCACGCTGGAGTAGGCCGGCAGCGCGGCGGCGACGGCCGCGCTCACCGGCTCCAGACAGGGCGCGCTGGCGGCGTAGTCCAGGTTGACGTACCGGACCAACTCGCCGCCCTTGACGGGAACCTCCAGGTCGGTGCCGAGCACGGTGGGGATGCCGGTCCGGTGCCCTGCGGGGACGGGCTGGGCGGGGACGATCTCGGCGGGGGCGGGGGCGGGGATGGTCAGATCGGTGACAGCGGACAACGCCGGCCTCCTCGGGTAAGGGGCCCTCGGTCATGGCGTTGAGATGACGGAGCCCGCGCTTGCCCGGCGCACCGCGCGCCGGACCTGGTCTTCACCCGGGGCACCCCGCCGCGAGCGCGAGGGTTGCCGGCCAGCGAGCCGGGGCTTGACGCTGGCACTCATGACCTACGTCCGGACTATAACCCAACCTCCCCCCGCCCCCGCAATGTGACAGGCATCACGCCCCCGCCTCCGTTTGTGCCAGCACTGGCGGTGTCGCGTTAAGAGGACTCTGCGCCACCGAGGAGTTCGGTCGGTATGCCCCTGTGGAATCCGGGACAGGATTTGCTTGTCACCGGCGCCGATCCGCGGGCGCCTTGGCTCCATATACGGCACGTTGAACAGGAACACGTCCGCGGGCCCTTCACAATGCGGGCCGATCGTTCGGGGGTTCAGCCCGCCAACGGACTTCTCCGCAGACGGTGGCTCTACCAGAAAGAAGGCAGCATGTTGGACACGATGAGCGCCGATGCGCTTCGGGGTGCGCTGGTCGAACAGGTCGCGGCCCGGCACCAGGCGCTGGGCTTGGTGTTGCCCGCCGAGATCGAGCGGGCGCTGCGGAGAGTCCCCCGGCACCTGTTCACGGGCGACGCCGACCTCCAGGCCGCTTACGAAGACACCGCGATCATCACCAAGCGCAACGAGCGCGGCATCTCCATGAGTTCGGTGTCGGCGCCCTGGCTTCAGGCGATGATGCTGGGACAGGCCGAGCTCAAGCCCGGTGACCGGGTTCTGGAAGTGGGGACCGGTGGCTACAACGCGGCATTGATCCAGGAGGTCGTCGGGTCGACGGGTTCGGTGACCACGATCGACATCGACCCCGAGATCACCGAGCGTGCCGGACGGTGCCTGGCTGATGCGGGATACGCCGACGTGGAGGTGATCTGCGCGGACGCCGAGTTCGCGATCGAGCCGGGCAGGATGTTCGACGCGATCATTGTCACAGTGGGGTCCTGGGACGTGCCTCCGGCGTGGTCGTCGCAGCTCGCTGAGGGCGGGCGGCTCGTCGTCCCACTGCGTACCAAGGGGTTGACCAGGTCGTGGGTCCTGGAGCAGCGGGGCGGCGCCCTGGTGAGCCGGGGCCATCAGACCTGCGGGTTCGTGCCGATGCAGGGAGCGGGAGCCCACAGTGGCGTCGCGATCCCGCTGCTGCACGATGATGCGGTCGGGCTGTGGCTGGACGAACAGGACAGCATCGAGGCGGCGGCGCTGTCGGGCGTCTTGGACCTGCCCCGCGTGGAGGTGTGGACCGGCATCACGGTGGGCGCCGGGATTCGGTTCAGCGATCAGGACCTATGGCTCGCCACGACCCTGCCCGGCTTTAGCTTGATCACCGCGTCGCAGAAGGCGCTTGACGACGACATCGTGGCGCTGCCGTGGCGGTACGGCACCCCGGCGTTGGCGGACGGTCCGAACCTCGCCTACCGCACCAAGCCTCGCACGGTTGACGGTGGGAGATACGAGTTCGGCGTGTTCGCACACGGCCCGCAGGCGGACCACTCCGCGCGGCAGCTGGCCGAACAGATCGCTGCGTGGGACCGGGCGGGTCGTCCGACGCCCCGCCTCTCGGTCCACCCGGCAGGCACACCAGACGATGAGCTGCCGGACGGGTACGTGCTGGACAAGAAGCACTGCCGCCTCCTGATCGCCTGGTCGACGGCCAGGTAGCACGATCACCCTTCCCAATCGAAAGGATCATCCTGTGATGCAGCAGAGCGATTTCAGCCTGGACGTCCGCCTCGTGAAGGCTGGACCCGCGATCACCGGAGTCGACACCGAGGACTGCACCAGCGACAACTGCGGTGACACCCCGGGCAGCGCCGGCATAGCCAACTGCTAGACACCCCTGGTTGGTTCCCGGTCGCGCAGACCGGGCCGGGAACCTCTTTCCGGAACGGAGGATCGGCACGTGCATCGCTTTCGAGCCGTGGACGCCGCCGTCATTCGGGTCGCTGCCTACCCCGACAACCTGGTCTTGCCGCCGTGGCCCGACCTCAGCAACGATGATGTTCGCAGTGCGGTCAGTTGGATCGGTGAGGTCTGGCCGTTGGCGGGGGTAGCCGACGCTGTCAACATCGCGAGCCCTGATCTAGCTCGCGTCCTGACCGCGTTGTGTGAGGCCCCAGGCGGGTTCCGGCCGCGTCAGATCCGTCGCGCGGCCGAGGCCCTGATGCGCTATCTCCTGCGGTGGACGAGCCGTGCCACACCATTCGGCCTGTTCGCCGGACTTGCCCCCGTTAGCATGGCTCCGACCACATCCGTTGCTTTCGGCGATCGACATGTCGCTGTAAGCCAGCCGGATTCCACATGGCTCACAGACCAGATCAGCGCTCTGGAGAATCAGCCGGAACTGCTGCGGATGCTGCCGGTCATGACGAACAACCTGGGGTTCGTGCGGGGCGCAGACTGGGTGCTGCCCTGCCAGCCCTGCGCCGAGGGACCGGTGGCGGACGTGTCCGTGCGCTACACCGCAGCGGTCCGCATGGTCCTGCAGGAGGCCAGAACCTCGGTCCTCTTTGGCGATCTCCTAGCGAAGCTGGCCGCGGAGTCTCCCCGGACACCGGTCACAGTCATTGAGGACATGCTCACCGAACTGGTGCGCCGACGGATCCTGCTCACGAGCGTGCGACCGCCGATGACCGTCACCGACCCCCTCACCCACATCGCCGCCCAGTTGGCGGGGCTGGAAGCTGGCCCCGTCAGCCCTGTCGCCCTTGACCCGAGTCCGCGTCTGGCGGTCGGTCTGCGGCTGGACTGCTCGATCAGCCTGCCGCCCTGCGTGATCGGTGAGGTCGAGGCGGCTGCCGCGATCCTGGTCCGGTTGGCCCCGGGGCGCCCCGCCTGGCAGGCTTACCACTCCGCGTTCGTCGACCGTTATGGTCCAGGAGCTCTGGTGGGGATACGGGAACTCCTTGACCCCGATCGAGGGCTCGGCTACCCGGCCGGGTTCCGAGGTTCGCTCTACAGCAGCGACCCCGCGCTGACGCACAGAGATGCGACGTTGGCGGCCCTGGCCCAGAGAGCCGCCCTGGATGGGTGCGCCGAGTTGGTCATCACCGAGGACCTAGTGGCCGAACTGGAGATCGGCGGCGCCGCAGGGCCGGTGCCTCACACGGAGCTGCGGGTCAGCCTCAGCGCCCCCACCCTTGCCGCAGTGGACGCCGGCGAATTCACCATCATCGTGATGTGCGCGTCGCGGCACGCCGGGACCTCGGTTGGCCGGTTCCTGCATCTTCTCGAAGCCGGTGACCGGGACCGTATCAGCGCGGTCTACCGAGGACTTCCGGCCACCACGGCTGGCGCGATGGCCGTACAGCTGTCGGTCCCTCCCCTTTTCGCCCGCACGGACGGTCTCGCCCGCACTGCGGACGTCCTGCCGGTGCTATCACTGGGGGAACATCGTCAGCCGGACTCGGAGATCGATCTCGACGACCTGGCGGTCACCGCCGACGCCCGCCGCCTTGTCCTGGTGTCGCTCACGCGTGGGTGCGCGGTCGAGCCGTTGATGTTGAACGCGCTCGACTTGCGTCACGGCGTCCCCCCGCTGGCCCGGTTCCTGTGCGAAGTCAGTACTGGAACGTCGGCGCCGTGCAGTACGTTCGTCTGGGGTCCGGTCGCCGACCAGTTCGCATTTCTTCCGCGTGTTCGCTACGGCCGTACGGTGCTCAGCCCGGCGCGGTGGAACCTCACCGCCACGACCCTGCCCGACTCGACCGCCACCACCCGGGAATGGGTGAAAGCGTTCCGGGAACGACTGCACTCCCACCATATTCCGGATGTGGTGCGATTCGGCGACGATGACGTGCGGATCCGGTTGGACCTGACCGAGAGCGCGCACCTGGCGCTTCTGCGCGGCCACTTGGACCGGGTCGGCAGGGCGAGGCTGACCGAGGACGGAATCGACGATGGCTGGATCGGAGGGCGCCCCCACGAGATCGTCGTCCCCGTCGCGTCCACCACCCCGCCCCGCCCATTGGCGCGACCGCTGCGGCCGGAGCGGATCCACCAGGGTCCTGGTTGTCTGCCCGGGGCCTCACCGTGGCTTTACGCGAAACTGTTCGGGCACCCGGCCCGGCAGAGCGATCTGCTCACGACCTTTGCGTCGGCTTTGCTCGCCGACTGGGATCATGGCGCCCCCGACGACTGGTGGTTCATCCGCTACGACGCCCCCGCACCGCATCTGCGGGTCCGGTTGCGCCTATATGACAGCGACCGGTACGGGGCGGCCGCCCGTTCGTTCGGGCAGTGGGCACGCACCGTTCACCGTGCGGGGTTGCTCCGTGATGTCTGCCTGGAGACCTACCGCCCCGAGACCGGCCGGTTCGGCACCGGTCCGACCCTGGCCGCCGCGGAAGATCTGTTCGCCGCCGACTCGGCGGTCGCGGTCGCGCAGCTGCGCGGCATGGTGAACGCTCCGGCCGCGACCGCGGCCGGTCTGGTCGGCCTTGCGACTGGTTTCCTGGGCGTCGGCGGGCCGAGCTGGTTGGTGGAGCACATCGCTCACGGCGGGGGCAGCGCGCTTGATCGAAGCGTCGTGGAGCAGGCCCGGCACCCACTGAAGGTCCCGATCGAGTTACTGGATCGGTGGCGGAAGGCGCTGTCCACCTACCGGGCACTGCTCGACGCCGACACCGTCAACGTCGCCCACGATGTGAATGTCGTCCTGGCCGACTTGCTGCATCTGCACCACGCTCGCATGATCGGGATCGATGCCGAGTCGGAGCGGACCTGTATGCGGCTGGCCCGGGCCGTGGCCCAAGGCATGATCGCTCAAGGAGAAAGGAGCGGCACATCGACATCCAGCAGCGGGCCCGTCACTGTGCCGACGACATAGCCCGGCAGCTCAGGACACCTCATCCGGCTGGGCCATCGGTCCAGTCACTCAGCGGTGGAGCGGTCGGGATCGCGCTCTTGCACATCGAGCGGGCCACCGCAGGCATCACTGGGTGGCAGGAGGCACACGAGTGGCTGACGGCCGCGGCCGGTGACGAACTCACCACCGGTACCAACGCCTGTCTTTACCACGGGGCGCCTGCGCTTGCGTTCGCACTTCACCCCGCACGCCACCCTGGATATCGGGCCGCACAGGCGGCCCTGGACGAGGGTGTCGCGGCCATCACCCGGGATCGGCTCGCCGCAGCCGGGCACCGTATCGCGCGGGGCGAGCGGCCCGCCCTGGCCGAGTTCGACCTGGTCAGCGGCCTTGCCGGTCTGGGCGCGCACCTATGGAGACGTGACCCCGGCGGCGACCTGGTCAAGGGCGTGCTGGCTTACCTCGTCCGGCTCGCCGAACCGATGGACGGCCTACCGGGCTGGTGGACCATGTCATCGGCCAGGCGCACCATGCGACCCCCGCGTGGCGGGCACGGCAACAACGGGGTGGCACACGGCATCTGCGGGCCGCTGACACTGCTGGCTCTGACCGCCCGAGCTGGCCTGGTCGTGCCCGGTCAGATGGAGGCAATCGGCCGGATCTGCGCCTGGCTGGATGATTGGCAGCAAGACCAGTTCGGCGCCCCCTGGTGGCCCGAAACGATCACCCTCGCCGAGATCCAGCAAGACGGGACCACCCAGCCCGGGCCACTGCGCCCCTCCTGGTGCTATGGCACCCCTGGCATCGCGCGCGCCCAGCAACTGGCCGCTCTGGCGACCGGTGACACCGCCCGCAGGGCCACCGCTGAGTCCGCCCTGGTCGGCTGCCTCAACGACCCGCGCCAACTGCGGCGGATCGTCGACCGTGGTGTGTGCCACGGCGCCGCGGGACTGTTCATGACTGTGACCGCCTTCGCGGCTGACGCGATCGCGCCCGACGACCTGCCGCTCGCTCGGGTCGCTGAGCTCGTCCTGGACGGCCCCGCCGCGGCCAGCACGCCACCGGGGTTCCTGACCGGGCACGCCGGTTACGCCCTCGCGCTCCACGCCCTCGCCGACAGCACTCCACCCACTACCACCTGGGACGCCTGCCTTCTGCTCCGCTGACTGAAATGAGGTGCCTGTGCAGCCTGGACCTTGGCGGCAAGCCAACGTCACCTTCGCCGACCGCAGCGCCGCCTCACGTGTCGGCCCGATCCTTCAGGATGCCGAGGACCACGGGCTCGTGTCGGCCTGGTTCTTCATCCGCAAAGCGCAGTGGCGGTTTCGATGGCTACCCACTAGCCCTGCCGCAGCCGACACGGTCCTTCACGCGCTGACCCAGGCCGACGAGTCGATGTCATGGACCTCTACCGTCTGCGAGTTCGAGCCTGTCGCGTTCGGCGGGCAGGCGGGCATGGACGTCGCGTGCGCCCTCTTCCACGCCGACAGCCGCCACCTGTTGCGCTGGCTGAGAAGCGACCGGCGGCTTTCACAACGGGAGACCTCGATTCTGCTGTGCAGCACTCTGCTGCGCGGTGCCGGTCTGGACTGGTTCGAGCAGGGCGATGTATGGGCCAAAGTCGCCGATCTACGACCGCACGAGACCGCCATTCCCACCGACCCCGAGCGCGCCTGCCAACTAATCGACGCGATGCGCACGCTTATGACTACTGACGCCCAAGGGTTGTGCGACCCTGGGAAAGGTGAGCCTCTGTCCGGGTTTCACGCGTGGATCACGGCCTTCGACACAACCGGCCAGGCTCTCACCTGCCTGAACGACCACGGCGAGCTGGAACGCGGCCTGCGAGCTGTTCTCGCCCACCACCTAATCTTCCATTTCAACCGTGCGGGCCTAACCGGTGTGGACCAGGCCACCATGGCCGCTCTCGCACTTCAGGTCGTCTTTCACAATCCCAGAACCCTCTGAACAGCCGAGCTGGATCACCGCTCACACTGCCCGGGCCGTTCGACCTGGCCGAACGGCGCTAGGCGGGTGTGGGGCATCCGGATGATCGCCGACGTTGACGTCATCCCGCGGATGGACGCGGCCGCAGGATATCGTGAAGCTGCCGGAATCGGGCCAAGCGCCGCGCCGCCGGGCGCGCGGTGGACATCTACCTGGGCGATCCTGCTCAATGAGGTCGCCTATGCCACGGCACGCGGCATCCCGCAAACCCAGACCGTCACCGAACGCTGAGGAAACCTACCGGTGAAGACCGACAACAGCCCGCCAAGGGGCACCCGTGATCTGCTCCCCGCCGTCGTCGCTCTCCGCGACCATGTCCTGGGGCAGATCGCGTCGGTCTACCATCGGTACGGCTACCAGCGCATCGAAACGCCCTGTCTGGAAGACATCGCCCGCCTGGTCGGCGGCCAGGGCGGCGAGAACGAAAAACTGATCTTCAAGGTGTTGCGGCGTGGCCTGCCCGACCAGATGGAGCAGACCACCGGGCTGGCAGATCTGGTCGACCTGGGTCTGCGGTTCGACCTGACCGTCCCGCTGACCCGGTTCTACGGTCACCACCACGCTGATCTGCCGATGCCGTTGCGGTCCTTTCAGTTCGGGCCGGTCTGGCGGGCCGAACGCCCGCAAAAGGGCCGCTACCGGCAGTTCTACCAGTGCGACATCGACCTGATCGGCGAACCCAGCGTGCTGGCCGAGATCGAGCTCATCGAGGCCACCACAGAAGCCCTGGACGTCCTTGGTCTGACCGGAACCACCGTTCGGCTCTCAGATCGCCGCTTCCTGTCAGCCCTCGCCCACGCCGCTGGACTTCCCGACCAGGCGCAGAACGGATTCTTTATCGGCCTGGACAAACTCGACAAGATCGGGTGGGACGGGGTTCGTCGCGAACTCATCGACGATCGACAACTGCCGGCTGAGGTGGTGACCAACGCCCTGACCAAGATTGAGAACCTGCAAGGGTTGGACGCGCAGAAGGTCGCCGATACCGTCGCAGACGAGGTACCCGGACTCGACGATCAGGTCATCGCTGATCTGGCTACCACCACGACCGGGCTGGACCAGATCGCTCGCGAGCGAGGGCTGCGCTGGGAGTTCGACCCGACCCTGGTGCGCGGTATGGGTTACTACACTGGGCAGATCTTCGAGGTCGTTCACCCCCAGTCCACCTCGTCGGTGGCAGGCGGTGGACGGTACGACCGGTTGATCGGGCGCTCGTTGGGGACGGACGTTCCGGCGTGTGGCTTCTCCATCGGGTTCGAGCGGATCGTCGACCTGCTGGGCAAGGCTCCACACCGTGAGGCGGTCGCCGTGTTGTTCGACGCCGACGTCCCCGCCGCCGAGGCTCTCACGCTGGCTCGCCAGTTGCGCACCGAGGGTCGAACCACATCGGTGATCCGCCGCGGTGGCAAGTTCAGCGCTCAGTTGAGCCGTTTGGAGTCATCAGGATTCACCTCGTTCGTTCATCTGCGTGCAGACCATGCCCCTGGCCTCCGGCCCGACGAGCGACCATTGGGCCGCCAGACCCTCGCTTAGGAGAGATGTTGGATAGACGAACCGCTCCGTGGGGAGACACCATCTGGTTCGAGCCATCCGACATCAGTCTTGATCCGCAATTCCTGGAAACCGGGGTGAGCTGGCCGCGAGAGCTGGACGCTCTGGCCGCCATAGTGCGCCCCGGTGACCTGGTCATCGACGCGGGTGCCAGCCTCGGCTACCTCACCTGCTATCTCGCTCACCTGGCGGGTCCTTCGGGCCGGGTGCATGCGATCGAGCCGTCCACCGCCATGGCTGACCTGCTCGAACGCAACGTCACCGGTAACGGCTACAGCAATGTCACTATCGCTCGCCTGGCCCTTGGCGCCCGTGACGGACACGTGGATCTGTGGCTCAGTAGCTCCAACCTGGGAAGGCATTCTTTCTATCCGGCCAATGTGCTCAACCTAGGCGGATCCGAGCTGGTCGAGCAGTTGACCGCCGACCAGTACTGGCGACAGCGGCTCGCCTGCCGCCCGGTCGGGCTCCTCAAACTCGACGTCGAAGGTGCCGAGCAGGTCATCCTCGGCTCGGCCTCCGGCCTGCTGTCCGCCTGTCGAGAGGTGTGGATGGAGTTCTGGCCCGAAGGGATCGCCGCCGCTGGAGGGGACCCCTACGACGCGCTCACGCTCCTGCTGCGGTCCGGGTTCGCTCTGACCGGATGGGATCTGGTTACCGGTGAACACCAGCCCGTCAGTGATCCTCGCGACCTCGAAGCGGTCTTCACCCGTCTCGCCAGGTGGGTTATCGAGGACGGCCAGGACTTGTCCCCAATCCTTTACATTCATGCTCACCGTAGCAGAGAGTAACGGCGTGCTCGCCGCCCTTTGACGGGGACCTCCAGGTCGGCGCCGAGTACGGCGGGGATGCCCGTCCGGTGCCCTGCGGGGACGGGTTGGGCGGGGACGATCTCGCCGTCTCCGCAACCTCGGATGTCCGGACCGGGGGTCGTGTCCGGGGCGAACTCCGGTGGGGTCTCGTGCGTTGGACGGGGAACGGCTCGTGACCCCGGCGTGTCGTGACGTGCGCGGATCTGGAGGAGTGTTCATGGATTGGGTTGCCGACCCCACGATCTGGATCGGGTTCTTCACCCTGGTCGCCCTGGAGATCGTTCTGGGCATCGACAACATCATCTTCATCTCGATCCTCGCCGGGAAACTACCGCCCGAGCAACGCGACCGGGCCCGCAAGGTGGGCCTCGGGTTGGCGCTGCTCAGTCGTCTGGCGCTGCTGCTGGCGCTGTCCTGGGTGGTGCGTCTGACCACGCCGCTGTTCGAGGTGTTCGAGCACGGGATATCCGGGCGAGATCTGATCCTGATCCTCGGAGGGCTGTTCCTGCTGGGCAAGAGCGTGTTCGAGATCGGCGACAGCCTGGAGGGCGCCTCTGGGCACTCCAGCGGCCGGGTGGCGGCGTCCTTCGGGGCCGTGATCGTGCAGATCATGCTGCTGGACGTAGTCTTCTCGCTGGACTCGGTGATCACGGCCGTCGGTATGGTGGACCAGCTCGGCGTCATGATCGCGGCGGTCATCGTCGCGGTGATCGTCATGCTCATCGCGGCCCGGCCGATCAGCGAGTTCGTCGAGCGGTATCCGAGTATCAAGATGCTCGCGCTGTCGTTCCTGGTGCTGATCGGCGTCGTGCTGATCGCCGAGGGTTTCGAGCAGCACATCTCCAAGGGGTACATCTACTTCGCGATGGCGTTCTCGCTGGTCGTGGAGCTGCTGAACATCCACGCGCGCAGGCGGGCGGGGCGGCAGCGCCCGGTGGAGCTGCGCGAGCGGTACGAGGAGGCGCCGGAGCCGGAAGGGCGGGCCTGAGGCGGCAGCCGCCTGAGCTGGATGTTTTGCGGGAAATTTCGCGTTTACGATGGCTTCGTGCAGTTCGACCCATGGAACCCCGAGTTCGTCGCCCACCCGTACGACGTCTACCGCGAGCTCCGCGCGACCGCGCCGGTCAGCTTCTTCGAGCCCACCGGCCAGTGGCTCGTGGCCCGCCACGAGGACGTCAACGCGGCACTGCGCGACCGCCGGCTCGGCCGGTCCTACCTGCACGTGGCCTCGCACGAGGAGTTCGGCCGGGCGGCCGAGCCGGAGTTCCAGGAGCCGTTCTGGCGGGTCGTCCGCGCCGGGATGCTGGACGTCGAGCCGCCCGTCCACACCCGGCTGCGCCGCCTGGTGTCCAAGGCCTTCACGCCGCGCATGGTCGAGGAGCTGCGTCCCCGCGTCCGGCGCATCGCCGGGGAACTGGTGGACGCCTTCGTCGAGCGCGGCGGCGGCGACCTGATCGCCGAGGTCGCCGAGCCGCTGCCCGTGACCGTCATCGCCGAGATGCTGGGCGTGCCCGAGTCCGACCGCCACCTGCTGCGCCCGTGGTCGGCGGACATCTGCGGCATGTACGAGCTGAACCCGTCGGACGAGGCCGCCCACACGGCCGTCCGCGCGGCGTCGGAGTTCTCCGACTACCTCGCCGGGCTCGCCGCCGCGCGCCGGGCGAACCCCGGGGACGACCTGATCAGCGCGCTCGCGCAGGTCGTGGACGAGGGCGACCGGCTCACCGAGGAGGAGCTGATCGGCACCTGCGTGCTGCTGCTGAACGCGGGGCACGAGGCCACCGTCAACGTGACCGGCAACGGCTGGTGGTCGCTGTTCCGCAACCCCGCCGAGCTCGAACGGCTGCGCGCCGACCTCTCGCTGCTGCCCTCGGCGATGGAGGAGCTGATGCGCTACGACACCCCGCTGCAGATGTTCGAGCGCTGGGTGCTTCAGGACATCACCATCGGCGGGGTGGAGATCCCCAAGGGCGTCGAGGTGGCGCTGCTGTTCGGCTCGGCCAACCGCGACCCGGAGGTGTTCGCGGACCCGGACCGGCTGGACGTGGGCCGCACGGACAACCCGCACATCTCGTTCGGGGCGGGCATCCACTTCTGCCTGGGCGCGCCCCTGGCCCGCGTGGAGCTCGCCGAGTCGTTCGGCGCGCTGCTGCGGACGGCTCCCAAGCTGGAGCTCGTGGAGGAACCGGCCTGGAAGCCGAACTACGTCATCCGCGGCCTGGAGTCGTTGAAGGTCACCACGGGCTGAGAGGGCTCCGGAGGCGGTCGAGCGTACCGAGGCCGGCGGCCCGGTCGAGTTGGCTGGGGGCCGGTCAGGTCTTCCACTGGCCCAGCCAGCCGAAGCCCCCGAGGCCGTCCGGGTCGATCAGCTCGGCCTCCTCGGACGCGCGGGCGAGCGCCCGCAGATAGCCGCCGGGGTCGGTGCCCGCGAGGCTGAGCGGGGGCCGGGCTCCGGTGACGCCCAGATCGCGCAGGGCCTGTCGTTGCGTGGTCAACGTTGTGGACATCGCGCCGGCCCGCTCGCCCGCCGCCGCGCACGCGTCCAGCGCGACGTGTGCGGTGATATCGCAGGACCCGTCGGGTATGGCGGGTACGCAAGCCCCGTCGCGGTACCCGGCCAGCGTGCCCAGGGGCGGACGGTTATCCACAGGGTGTGCATAATCGACGGCCACCGCGAGCCCGCGCGCGAGCCGGCTCACGACCGCCGCCCACGCCTCGTCGCGCGGCCTGCCGATCTCGGCGCGCAGGCCCGTCGAGCCGAGCGGCCACCACCGCTCCAGCCAGAGCCGGTCGGCTTCCTCCGGCGGGCCGTCCAGCCGCTCCGCACCCGTCCGCGGGTCGACGAGGACGAGCCGCGGGCCCTCGGGCGTCTGCTCGGCGATGTCGACGGGCACGTTGTCCAGCCACTCGTTCGCGATCGCCAGCCCGGTGACGGTCTCGGGGAGCACGGCCGTCCAGGTGATCTCCTCGGGAAGGCCCGCGGGCCGCGATGAGAGGTCGACGGCCGTGACGCGCAGGCGCGCGGCGAGCTCCGGCTCGGCCACGCGCAGGATCTCGGCGACGAGCAGGCCGTCCCCCGAGCCGACGTCGACCAGGTCGAGCCGGTCGGGGCGGCCCAGCCGGGCGTCCACGGTGATCAGCAGGCGCAGCACCGCGGCGGCGAACACGGGAGAGGCGCCGACGGACGTGCGGAAGTGGCCGGAAGGGCGCTCTCGCATGTAAAAGCCGTCTTCGCCGTAAAGCGCCCGCTGGAATGCCTCCCGCCACGTCACCCACACGGCACTGGACGCTACCAAGATTGACGGCGCGCTTTGACCGACCTCTTGGCCGCCTTGATCGACAGGGGTGATTCGCCCGGAAAAGCGGCCAAGAGGAGCCGAACCACGGCGGCCTGGGGCGTGCCCGTTACGCTGGACGACTGGGTTTCGATACGTCGAGGGTGAACGGGAACGTGATGCGGACAAGCGACCGGCCGGGACGCCTCGCCGTCGGCGTGCTCGGCGCCGGGCGGGTGGGCTCGGTGCTCGGTGCCGCGCTCGAGCAGGCCGGGCATCACGTCGCGGCCGCCGCCGGGGTGTCCGAGGAGTCGCGCCGCCGGGCCGCCGACCGTCTCGGCGTCGGCCTGTCCCGGCCCGAGGACGTCATCCACCAGGCCGACCTGGTGCTGCTCACCGTCCCGGACGACGTGCTGCCCGGCCTCGTCTCCGGCCTCGCCGCCACCGGCGTGGACCTGCGCGGCAAGATGCTCCTGCACGCCAGCGGCGCGTACGGCCTCGGCGTCCTCGAACCGGCCACGGCCGTCGGCGCGCTGCCGTTCGCGATCCACCCCGTGATGACCTTCACCGGCAGGGACGACGACCTGCGCCGTCTCGTGGGCTGCTCGTTCGGCGTCACTGCGCCCGAGGCGCTCAGGCCCGTCGCCGAGGCCCTGGTCATCGAGATGGGCGGCGAGCCGGTGTGGGTCGCGGACGAGGACCGCGCGCTCTACCACGCGGCCCTGGCCGGCGCCGCCAACCACATGGTCACGCTGATCGCCGAGTCGCAGGAACTGCTCAGGAAGATCGGGGTGGAGCACCCCGGCCGCATGCTCGGGCCCCTGCTCGGCGCGGCCCTGGACAACGCGCTGCGCCTCGGCCTGTCCGGGCTCACCGGGCCGGTCGTGCGCGGCGACGCGGGCACCGTGCGCAAGCACGTCGACGCGCTGATCCTCGCCGCGCCCGAGGCCGCGGACGCGTACATCGCGCTGGCCCGGCTCACCGCCGACCGCGCTCTCGCGGCCGGGTTGCTGAAGCCCGAGGCCGCCGAGCGCCTGCTCGACGCGCTCGGCGGCAACACATGGACGTGACCCCCGGCACGCCCGGCTCGGCCGGGAGAACCGCAGAGACCCCCGCGGCAGGGCCGGGCGCCCGGCCGCAGACCCCTGGAGGTGACGCGTGGACGTGATCGTCGCGCATGACCGTTCCGAGCTCCTCGCGGCCCGTGCGGCGCTCGGCGTCGGAGCCGAAAGCACCTCCGAGGGGTCTCGGACGCTCGCGCTGGTCCCCACGATGGGGGCGCTGCACGAGGGGCATCGCTCGCTGATCCGTCTCGCCCGCGAGCGCGCCGGGCACGTCGCGGTGAGCATCTTCGTCAACCCTCTGCAGTTCGGCCCGAACGAGGATTTCTCCCGCTATCCCCGGACGTTCGACGCCGACCTGGAGGTGTGCGCGGCCGAGGGCGTCGAGCTGGTCTTCGCCCCGGCGGCCGACGAGATCTACCTGCCCGACCGGCAGGTCGGCATCTCGTCCGGCCAGATGGGCACGATCGTCGAGGGCGCGTTCCGGCCGGGCCACTTCGACGGCGTGCTGACGGTCGTCCTCAAGCTGTTCAACCTGGTCAGGCCCGACGTCGCGGTCTTCGGGCAGAAGGACGCCCAGCAGCTCGCGATGATCCGCCGCATGGTCGCCGACCTCGACCTGCCGATCACCATCGTGGGCGCGCCGACGGTCCGGGAGCCGGACGGGCTCGCCCTGTCCAGCCGCAACCGCTACCTTTCGCCCGCCGACCGCGCCACGGCCCTGGCGCTCTCGGCGGCGCTGCGCGAGGGCGCGGCGCACAAGCGTCCCGAGGACGTCCTCGGCGCGGCGCGGGCCGTGCTGGACGCCGCGGCCGTGGCCGACCCTCCGCTGGCGCTGGACTACCTGAGCCTGGTCGACCCGGCGACGTTCGCCGCCGTCGGCGCGGACCACGAGGGGGAGGCGATCCTCGTCGTGGCCGCCAAGGTGGGGGGCACCCGCCTCATCGACAACGTCGTGCTCACCGTCCCCTAGTCCGGTACTTTGGGCTTTCACCTGCGATAACACCTTTTGTCCCACCCCCTCTGCCTCGCCTTCGTGCCTCGTCCTTTATCGTCATCTTGACGAATATGAGGGGAGCGATCCATGTCCCACCCGCCCATCCCCCGGCGGCTCACCGCGCCCGCCCCCGGCTGGACCGTCCACGCCGACGTCGTCGTTGTGGGGTCCGGCATCGCCGGTCTCACCGTGGCGCTCCACCACGCCGAACTGGCCCCCGGCGCCCGGGTGCTGGTTGTCACCAAGGACGTGCTGTCCGCAGGCTCCACGCGCTGGGCGCAGGGCGGGATCGCCGCCGTGCTCGACCCCGCCGACTCCTCCGACGAGCACCTCGGCGACACGCTGGTCGCCGGGGTCGGCCTCTGCGACCCGCGCGCCGTCCATACCCTGGTCACCGAAGGGCCGGACGCGCTGCGCCGCCTCATGCGGCACGGCGCGCGCTTCGACCGCGACCCCGGCGGCAGGCTGCAGCTCACCCGCGAGGGCGGCCACCACCGCGACCGCATCGTCCACGCCGGCGGCGACGCGACCGGCGCCGAGGTCCAGCGGGCCCTCGTCGAGGCCGTGCGGGCGGCGGCGCCGGGGCCCGGTGAGTGCGGCGGCATCGAGATCATCGAGCACGCGCTCGTCCTGGACCTGCTCAAGGACGCATCCGGCGCCGCCCGCGGGATCACCCTCCACGTGATGGGCGAGGGCGCCAGGGACGGCGTGGGCGCGGTCCGCGCGGGCGCCGTCGTGCTCGCCACCGGCGGCATGGGCCAGGTCTACTCCGCCACCACCAACCCGCTGGTCTCCACGGGCGACGGCGTGGCGCTCGCGCTGCGCGCCGGGGCGGTCGTGCGGGACCTGGAGTTCGTCCAGTTCCACCCGACGGTCCTGTGGCTGGGCGAGGACGCGACCGGCCAGCAGCCGCTCATCTCCGAGGCCGTGCGCGGCGAGGGCGCCGTCCTGGTCGACGCCACGGGCGAGCGGTTCATGACCGGCGTCCACGAACTCGCCGAGTTGGCCCCGCGCGACGTCGTGGCCAAGGCGATCATGCGCAGGATGCTGGAGACCGGGGCGCTCCACGTCCACCTCGACGGGCGGCACTTCGGCGAAGAGAAGTGGCGCACGCGCTTCCCCACGATCTACGCGATCTGCCTGGAACACGGCATCGACCCCGCGCGCGAGCCCATCCCGGTCGCGCCCGCGGCCCACTACGCCAGCGGCGGCGTCCGCACCGACCTGCGCGGCCGCACCAGCGTCCCCGGCCTGTACGCCTGCGGCGAGGTCGCCTGCACGGGCGTGCACGGCGCCAACCGGCTCGCGTCCAACTCGCTGCTGGAGGGCCTGGTCTTCGCCGAGCGCATCGCGGCCGACCTTGCCGCCGAGGCCGCCGAGGCCGCCGAGCGTCCCGCGCCCGGCGAGCCGGTGGACGACGGCCGCGCCGCCGGACTGGTCGACCCCCGGGCGCGCGCCCGCGTCCAGGGCCGCATGAGCGCGGGCGCGGGCGTGCTGCGCGGCGCCGCGAGCCTGGCGGAGGTCGCCCGCGGCCTCGTGGACGCCCGCTGGACCCCCGTGACCGTCGAGCCGTGCACCGAGTCCTGGGAGACCACGAACCTGCTCACGGTGGCCACCGCGCTCGTCGCGGCGGCCGGGGCCCGCGAGGAGACGCGCGGCTCCCACTGGCGCGAGGACCACCCCGAGCGCGACGATGCCGGATGGCTGGGGCACCTGGACGTGACCCTGGGCGAGGAAGGACTGAGCATGACGTACCGGCGGCACGAAGGCGGGCCCGGGGAGACGGCCATCTCCGGTCACCTGGAGGCGGACCTCACCCTGGCCGGCCTCGACCCGGCGGCGGTCGCCGCGGTGATCGACGCGGCCCTCGCCGAGGACCTCGCCCAGGAGGGCGACGTGACCACGATCGCCACCATCCCGGCCGGTCAACCGGCCGTCGGCGACCTCGTGGCCCGCGCGGACGGCGTGGTGGCGGGCCTCGCCGTCGCCGAGGCGGTGTTCCTCGCCGCGTCCCAGGGACGCCTCACGGCCGAGCGCCGCGTGAAGGACGGCGAGCGCGTCGCGCGCGGCGACGTCCTGATGACGCTGACCGGCCCGGCGCGCGACCTCCTCACGGCCGAGCGCACCGCGCTCAACCTGCTCACCCACCTGTCCGGGATCGCCACGCTCACCAACCGCTGGGTCCGGGCCGTGAACGGCGCGAAGGCGCGCGTCCGCGACACCCGTAAGACCCTCGCCGGCCTGCGCGCCCTGGAGAAGTACGCGGTGAGGTGCGGCGGCGGCGTGAACCACCGGATGTCCCTTTCGGACGCGGCCTTGATCAAGGACAATCACGTGGTGGCGGCGGGTGGGGTCGCCGAGGCGTTCCGCGCGGTGCGGGCGGCGTACCCCGGCCTGCCCATCGAGGTGGAAGTCGACCGGATCGACCAGCTCGAACCCGTGCTGGCGGAAGGGGCGGAGGAGATCCTGCTGGACAACTTCACCGTCGAAGAGCTCGCACTGGCCGTGCGCCTGGTGGACGGCAGGGCGCGCCTGGAGGCCAGCGGCGGTCTCAGCCTGGAATCGGCGCGTGAGGTCGCCGAAACCGGGGTCGACTACCTTGCTGTGGGGGCGCTGACCCACTCCGCGCCCGCACTCGACATCGCTCTGGACCTACGGGGGGCTTGATGCTGCTCACGATCGACGTCGGCAACACCCACACCGTGCTCGGCCTCTTCGAAGGCGAGGAGCTGATCGAGCACTGGCGCCTCGCCACGGACGCGAGGCGCACCGCCGACGAGATCGCGGTCGTCCTCCAGGGGCTGCTCGGCCAGAGCCCCCTGCTCAAGGGCGCCGACATCAGCGGCATCGCCATCTGCTCCACCGTCCCGTCCGTGCTGAACGAGATGCGTGAGATGTGCCGGCGCTACTACGGCGACGTCACGGCCGTCATCGTGGAGCCCGGCGTGCGCACCGGAGTGCCGGTGCGCATGGACAACCCCAAGGAGGTCGGCAGCGACCGCATCGTCAACGCGCTCGCCGCCATCACGTTGTACGGCGGGCCGTGCGTGATCGTCGACTTCGGCACGGCCACCTCGTTCGACGCCGTGTCCGCCAAGGGCGAGTACGTCGGCGCGGTCACCGCCCCCGGCATCGAGATCTCCGTGGACGCCTTGGCGGCCGCGGGCGCGCAGCTCCACAAGGTGGAGCTCGTGCGCCCGCGCTCGATGATCGCCAAGAACACCGTCGAGGCGCTCCAGGCCGGCATCATCTACGGCTTCGCCGGGCAGGTGGACGGCATCGTCGAGCGCATGGCGCCCGAACTCGCCGCCGACCCGGACGACGTCACGGTCGTGGCCACCGGCTCGCTCGCCTCCCCCGTGGTGGACGAGGCGCGCTCGATCGACGTGCACGAGCCGTGGCTCACGCTCATCGGATTGCGGCTCATCTACAACCGCAACACCAGCTGACCCATTCGCCCGCGCGGGCGCGCATCGGCCGAGATCCATATCGAAGCGCCCGCGCCGATTACGCGGCCGGGCGAGGTCCAAAGCGTCTAAAGCCGGTCCCGGGGACACCTTCCGTACGCGGGCGAGTTCGGCCGAAAAAGGTCGGAATGGGCCAGTGATTTCACGGATAATTACGGGCGGAGACGCGTTGATCTTATATGCGCGGCGGGGGTGATCCCACCGTACGCGCCGCCGAACCCGTCGTCGACCAGCATCGCGGGCGTCCGGGGCCGCGTCCCCGGACGGTGCCCTCCTCGATCTTCACGCCTGTCGGCCCCCAGCCTACGGGTTCGCGAACATGTCATGAGTAGTTCACATATGCACTGGTATGTCAATCAAGAAGGGAACGCCTATGGAGGGTCGGAGCTTGACGACCTTTGAACGTGGCGTTTACCGTTCCTGACGGGCGAGCCAGAAGCATTCCAGTATGTTGCCGAGTTCGTCGTGGGGGAGGACACCCGATGGCGTATCCGGATCTGGTTTCCCGAGGGAATGACATTCCCCCGGGATCAGACGGCGTGGGGTTGAGTGACGATGATCTTCTCTTGCTCGCCGAGCTGGCCAAGGGCGTGACCGTCGACCGTGTGGGTCGGCGGCTCGACGTCAGCGGCCGTACGGTCCGGCGCCGCCTCCGGGGCATCTGCGACCGCATCGGCGTCGCCACCGCCATCGAGGCCGTGGCATGGGCGGCCCGCCGCAGGCTGATCTAGCCGATCCAGCCCGCGAGAGCCGGCCACCCCGGGAACCGGTCGCCCACCACCCGGGGTGCGCCTGTGTCAGTCGATCCTGTGTCGGCCTGTGCATCGGCGTCGGCCCGTGTATCGGCCCGATGTCGGCCGCCCCGGCCGGACTCGGTCGGCCCGGCCAGGTCGGCACGGTTGGTTCAGTCGGCCCGGCCAGGTCGGTTCGGTCGGCTCAGTCGGCGATGCGCACGGCTCCGGCGAATGGACGGTTGCCCAGCGGGACGACCCGCACGACGTCACCCGTGCGCGGGGCGTGCACCATCATTCCGCCCCCGATGTAGAGGCCGACATGGTGCAGGTCGCCGTAGAAGAACACCAGGTCGCCCGGGCGCATGTCCTCCCGGTTGATGTGCGTGCCCGCCGTCCACTGGTCGCCGGTGTAGTGCGGCAGGCTGATGCCGACCTTCTGGTAGGCCCACATCACCAGGCCGGAGCAGTCGTAGGTGCTCGGGCCCGCCGCGCCCCACACGTACGGCTTGAGCTGCTGGGTCATCGCCCACCTGGCGGCCTCGGCGGCCTTGCCCTGGCCCGGGATCGGGATGTCGATGCGGGTGGCCCGCCCGTATGTCTGCCCGGCCTGCGACAGCGCCCGCTTGAACAGCGTGCTCTCGGTCTTGGCGACCAGCTTGCGGATCTTGTCGCGCTGTGAGGACAGATCGGCGACGAGCTTCTTGACCTCGCCTTCGCGCGCCTTGGCGCTTTCCTTCGCGCGTTCGGCGATGTCCATGGACTTGGTGATCTGGGAGACCTCCTCGCCCTGCTGCAACTGGAGGGCGTAGGTGGTCGCGGCGCGGTCCAGGTAGCCGTCGGGGTCGCCGGACATCGCCAGCGCCAGGGAGGAGCCCACACCGCCGGTCATGTACGCGTCCTGGGCGTACAGGGCCGCCTGGCGGCGCTTCTCCTCCAGGTCGGTCTCGCTGCGCGTGAGCGTCTTCTTGGCGAGCTCGGCCGAGCGCTGCGCCTGCTTCAGGCGTTCCTTCTGGCCGTTGTACTGCTCGGTGAGCGACTCGATCTGCTCGTAGAGGCTCTCGACCTGGTTCTTGAGGTCCTTGAGGCTCGGCTTCGGCTCGGCGGTCGCCGACACGAGCGGCGAGCCGAACGTCAGGACGGTCAGGGCGGCGGTGACGAGCGCGATCCGGCGGGAAAGACGCTTGGTGACTCCGCCGGCTTGGGCGCGCTCCGTACGTTTGGGACGGGCATGCCTGCCCGCGCTTCTACCAGGCGTGCGCCTAGGCTGCACCAACGAGCTCCTCTCCTCGGCCGCCTACCGGGTTAGCTGACGGGTTCGGGCCGGAGTAGCCCTACCGAGCGCGCGACCACAGAGGACACGTCCATGCCCTCCCTCTCGGATTCACCCCGGGATGGCGGCCCGCCGGGGGCGTGCCCCCTGCGTGCGCCGTTGGGTCCCCGGTTCCCGCCGCTTACGGGGGTGCGGCCGGGATTCGGCGGCGCGGCCACCGCTGTGCGATGACCGGTATCGACGCTGGACACTAGTGCAGCTCAGGTTCCGCCTCAACCGGAACTGCGGATTCTGTTGAGATTTCACAACCGAGACATCACAGGATGATCACGCTCAAAGTGCTGGCAGCGCGGCATTACCCTGCGTTTACGCGTTTTTGACCCCATGTCGGGCGCGTGTGGCGCAGGTCCGCGACTGTGCGGAACGTCATATCCCGCCGAAGCGGATGGCGCCGCCGTCCCTTTGACGCCACGCGTTCACTCCGTCACCATCCGCCACACCGATATCGAGGGGGCGGGGTTTCGGGCAGCCCGATATCGCGATCGATCCCGGAATCGATGCGGTAACGCCGGCGGCGGCGGACCCGCGCGGGAGGATACCCTGGCGCTTCATGGAGCAGGTCGTGGAGTCCGTGCCCTCCGGCAGCACGGTGGTGGTGCGGCGAGCCCGCACGCCCGACGTCCGGGCCATCAGGCGGCTCGTCGACACCTACTCCGGCGACGGCCCGCGCCTGCTGCGCAAGTCGACGGTCACCCTTTACGAGGACGTCCAGGAGTTCTGGGTCGCCGAACGGGACGGCGCGGTCGTCGGATGCGGGGCGCTTCACGTCCTCTGGGAGGATCTGGCCGAGATTCGCACCGTTGCGGTCGATATCGGCTGCCGTGGCATGGGAATCGGGCATATGATCGTCGGCGCGCTCATCGACGCGGCTCGCGATCTGGGGCTGCGGCGGGTCTTCTGCCTGACGTTCGAGGTCGAATTCTTCGCCAGGCACGGTTTCGCCCCCATCCAGGGCACTCCGGTGTCTCCTGAGGTGTACGCCGAGTTGCTCGACTCCTACGATGAGGGCGTAGCCGAGTTCCTCGATCTGGAACATGTCAAGCCCAACACCCTCGGCAACACGCGGATGCTCCTCCATTTGGTCCCCCGATCTTGACCCTCGCGATGACCTGGTGGAAAGGTGACTGTTGATGCGGCTGTCGCTACGTTGGGCAACACCACTGCATGCGTGTCTGACATATGCCGCATGCGAAGCCGAAGTGAGGTGACACGGTGAGCACCGGACAGCCGCCGTACCCCCGCGACGAACCGGACGGCCACCAGCCGTCGTCCGGATCTCCGCAATACGGGCATCAGAACGCAGATCCTGAGGTGACGGTCGTCCACCGTCCTCAGCCGACATCGGAACACCCCAACCAGTACGGCCAGCAGCAGGGCTACGGCCAGCAGTACGGCCAGCAGCCGCAGTACGGCCAGCAGGGTCAGCAGTACGGTCAGCAGCAGGGCTACGGCCAGGCGGCGGCCGGTCAGGGCTATGGTCAGCAGAGTCAGCAGGGCTACGGCCAGCAGGGCTACGGCGACCAGGGCTACGGCGACCAGGCGTACGGGCAGCAGCAGGCGTCCTATGGTCAGCAGGGCCAGCAGGGTCAGCAGGGCCAGCAGTCGTACGGGCAGCAGCCGCAGTACGGCCAGCAGGGCCAGCAGCAGGGCTACGGCGACCAGGGCTACGGTCAGCAGAGCCAGCAGCAGGGTTATGGCCAGCAGGCGGGGGGTTACGGCCAGCAGCAGGGCTACGGTCAGCAGTACGGCCAGCAGGGGCAGCAGGCCCAGCCGGGGTACGGCGACCAGGGCTACGCCCAGCAGGGGTACGGCCAGCAGCAGCAGAGCTACGGCGAGCAGTACGGCCAGCAGCAGGCGCAGTACGGGCAGCAGAGCTACAACCAGCCTGGGCACTCCCCGCAGGGCTACGGCCAGCAGGGGTACGGCCAGGCGCCCGGCTACCAGCAGTCGTACGGTGCCGCCGCCGCAGGCCCGGTCCCCCCGGGCGCGCCGGCGCCGCTGGCGGAGTGGTGGCAGCGCCTCGTCGCCCGCATCATCGACGCCGTGATCCTCGCGATCCCGACGTTCATCCTCACCGCGGTCATCGCCGCCATCTTCGTCACCTCGCCGAGCTTCGACGCGAGCACGGGGACGATCACCGAGGGCGGCGGTGCCTTCATCGCCGGGCTGCTCGGCGCGATCATCATCGGCGTGGCCTACGTCGCCTACGAATTCCTGATGCTCCGGCAGCGCGGCCAGACGATCGGCAAGATCGCCATGGGCATCAAGGTCGTCCCGGTGGGCGGCTCCGTGCAGTCGCCGCTCGCCACCGACGTGGTGGGCAAGCGCGCGCTCGTCCTCTACGGGCCGAGGTTCCTCCAGTGGATTCCGTTCCTCGGCTGGATCGCCAGCCTCTTCGCGCTCGTGAACGTCCTGTGGCTGTTCTGGGACAAGCCGCTGCAGCAGACCCTTCACGACAAGGTCGCGAACACGGTCGTCGTCAAGGTCAAGTAGTTACGTCGCCGTATCAGGGCCGGGGGGTGCTCCTCCGGCCCTGACGCGTGTCCGGGGCCGGCCGCCGCCCGGGCGGGGCGGGACCCCGGACTTCGCGATCGGTGACGCCAACATCGGCGAATCGGTAACGGACAGACCTGTATATGCGATAGGACCTTGCACGAACCCGAATCCACCTTCGCTTGTCGCGAAAGGCGATCAGATGACCGCAGAACCGCCCCGAGTCGGTCACCCCAAGCATCCCCCTCCGGATCGCGCCGGAGCGCGTCACGTCCCGCAGAGCGGCGCGCACGGCCGCGCTCACGCCGACCGGGGTCCGCACGGGCCCGTGTCCCTTCTCGCGGGCCGTGCCGCCCGCCCGTCGGACGCCGCCGGCTCGCCGCCGCGCGCGTCCGCGTCCATCTCTCCGGCCCTGCCGTTCGGCGGTGATAGCGGCCCCGCGTAGCCGATCCCGGCATCGCTCCTGACGCCGATCGCCGGCGCCTCTCGTCTTCTCCGATGGAAATCCCCGCCGACCCTGACGCGGCGGTCATCGGCGTGCCTTCTGGTTCTTGGTGCGGTCATTACGTTCGGTGTGTACACAGTCCGGCGGCTTTGAGACGCATTCCCTGTACGGAGTGACACCCGGCGAAGAAGGCGACGAAGATCCGTCTTGCGGCGGACCGGCGGAGGGCGCCGCCGTTTCCGCCGCGGCGATGAAGCGCGAGACCGACTTCCCGCGGCCCGTGGTTCTCAGCGGCATTACCGCCTCCGGATGGCCCGCCGTCATCTTCGGACGCGTCCCGGCGCGCTAATCTCCGCCTACAAGGTGTCGGACAGGCGACGCGCGACAAGACCGAGGCGTGTGGTTGTCGTCACCGGATCCCCGTCTACATCGGCATTATCGACACGGACGGGCCCGCCGTGGCGGGCTCCGCCGGTGTTTTCGGGGGTTCGCCATTCCTGGGGCATCCGGTAAGGGGACTGATGAGATCGGGAAAGCTGTGGAACGGTCCTTCGCCGGGGTTTGGCGCCCGCCCCGCAACCCGTGCTGACCTCCTGTGGGGATAGAGTCGGTCCTGACTCCCCTGATCAGGCGACCGCGGTACGGACCTGCGGGGTACCGTGTGACAATTAGCGTAGGGGGCGGTGAATGCCGCCCCCCGCGTGGAGCTGAGGATCAATGAGCGATGTATTGTCCGCGTTGATACCGCCCGGCGTTGTGGCTGCGGTGGTCATCGTGGCCGTGGTCAAGCTACTTCGTTCCGAAGCGGCGGGCCTGCGGCAGGCGGCGGAACCACAGGAGAAGTCCGGGGCTTCCGACTGACCCCGACGGGTCGGTCCCCCCTTCCATCAATCGACACCGCCCTTGAATTGTCAACAAGGGTTAGTGGGTATATGTTTAGCAGACGAATCGAACATTGCTCTGCGAAAGGATTGCCAGATGGCCACGCAGATCCAGAAGATACTCATCGACGACCTCGATGGCGGCGAGGCCAATCAGACTGTCAACTTCGCGATTGATGGCTCCGCCTACGAGATAGACCTGAGCGACGACAACGCGAAGAAGCTGCGCGAGGCGCTGTCCTCTTTCGTCTCGGGCGCGCGTAAGGCCGAGGGTGTGCCTGTGCGGGGCCGTAAGCGTGGTGGCGGGCAGCGTCCGTCCCGGGAAAAGAGCTCGGAGATCAGGGCCTGGGCCAAGGCCCACGGCATCTCCGTGAGTGAGCGCGGTCGTATTGCCTCCTCCGTCGTGGAGCAGTACGAAGCGGCACACTGACGGCTCTTTGTGATCGGTCGGCTGTGGCGGTGATGGACCAATCGCCGCCATAGCCGCATGATCGCGTTATGCGTGAGTGATCGTCCCGGTGCGCGGCCGGGGCGCTCGCGTATATCAGCGGTGTTAAACGTCGTTCGCTTCGGGCGTAGCGGGAACACGCGGCCGCCTAACAGTAGTTGGATGGAGCGTGAACGCCCTGCTCTCGGGGAACGTCTGGTGTATAGAGCGGTCACCGGTCGGGGCTAGCATGCGGATGCGGCGGGCCCGGATATCCCGAGCTGCCTGACCGCTCTGTGAGGAGCGACGAGATGTTCGAAAGGTTCACTGACCGCGCACGGCGGGTTGTCGTCCTGGCCCAAGAAGAGGCCCGGATGCTCAACCACAACTACATCGGCACTGAGCACATTCTTCTTGGCTTGATCCATGAGGGAGAAGGCGTTGCCGCCAAGGCTCTTGAGAGCCTGGGCATCAGTCTTGAAGGTGTGCGCCAGCAGGTCGAGGAGATCATCGGCCAGGGCCAGTCCGCGCCATCGGGGCACATCCCCTTCACCCCGCGCGCCAAGAAGGTCCTCGAGCTGTCGCTCCGAGAAGCCCTGCAGCTGGGCCACAACTACATCGGCACCGAGCACATCCTCCTCGGCCTCATCCGCGAGGGCGAGGGCGTGGCCGCTCAGGTGTTGGTGAAGCTTGGCGCCGATCTCAACCGGGTCCGGCAGCAGGTCATCCAGTTGCTCCACGGCTACCAGGGCAAGGAGCCCGCGGCGGCAGGTGGGCCTCAGGAGTCCGCTCCGTCGACCTCGCTCGTGCTGGACCAGTTTGGCCGCAACCTGACCCAAGCGGCCCGTGAGGGCAAGCTCGACCCGGTGATCGGGCGCGACAAGGAGATCGAGCGGGTCATGCAGGTCCTGTCCCGCAGGACCAAGAACAACCCCGTTCTGGTCGGAGAGCCCGGCGTCGGCAAGACGGCCGTGGTCGAAGGGCTGTCCCAGAAGATCGTCAAGGGCGAGGTTCCCGAGACGCTGAAGGACAAGCAGCTCTACACCCTCGACCTCGGCGCCCTCGTCGCCGGCTCGCGCTACCGCGGTGACTTCGAAGAGCGCCTGAAGAAGGTTCTCAAAGAGATCCGCACCCGCGGCGACATCATCCTGTTCATCGACGAGCTGCACACGCTGGTCGGAGCGGGCGCCGCCGAGGGCGCGATCGACGCCGCCAGCATCCTCAAGCCGATGCTGGCCCGCGGTGAGCTCCAGACCATCGGCGCCACCACGCTGGACGAGTACCGCAAGCACCTGGAGAAGGACGCCGCCCTGGAGCGCCGCTTCCAGCCCATCCAGGTCGCCGAGCCCTCGCTCAGCCACACGATCGAGATCCTCAAGGGTCTGCGCGACCGTTACGAGGCCCACCACCGCGTGACGATCACCGACGCCGCCCTGGTCGCCGCCGCGCAGCTCGCCGACCGCTACATCAGCGACCGGTTCCTGCCGGACAAGGCGATCGACCTCATCGACGAGGCCGGCTCGCGCATGCGCATCCGCCGCATGACCGCCCCGCCGGACCTGCGCGAGTTCGACGAGAAGATCGCGCAGGTGCGCCGCGACAAGGAGTCCGCGATCGACGCGCAGGACTTCGAGAAGGCCGCGGCCCTTCGTGACCAGGAGAAGCAGCTCCAGCTCAAGCGCGACCGGCGCGAGAAGGAGTGGAAGGCCGGCGACATGGACGTCGTGGCCGAGGTCACCGAGGAGCTCATCGCCGAGGTCCTCGCGACCGCCACCGGCATCCCGGTCTTCAAGCTCACCGAGGAGGAGTCCCAGCGGCTGCTCCGCATGGAGGACGAGCTCCACAAGCGCATCATCGGCCAGGACGACGCGATCAAGGGTCTGTCCCGGGCGATCCGCCGCACGCGCGCCGGTCTGAAGGACCCGCGCCGCCCGGGTGGCTCGTTCATCTTCGCCGGCCCGTCCGGCGTCGGTAAGACGGAGCTGTCCAAGGCGCTCGCCGAGTTCCTCTTCGGGGACGAGGACGCGCTGATCATGCTGGACATGTCCGAGTTCATGGAGAAGCACACCGTCTCGCGGCTGTTCGGCTCCCCGCCCGGCTACGTCGGGTACGAAGAGGGCGGCCAGCTCACCGAGAAGGTCCGGCGCAAGCCGTTCTCCGTGGTCCTGTTCGACGAGATCGAGAAGGCCCACCCGGACATCTTCAACTCACTGCTGCAGATCCTGGAGGACGGTCGCCTGACCGACGCCCAGGGCCGGGTCGTCGACTTCAAGAACACCGTCATCATCATGACGACCAACCTCGGTACCCGTGACATCTCCAAGGGCATCGGGGTCGGGTTCGCGAAGTCGAACGACGTCGAGGGCAACTACGACCGGATGAAGGCCAAGGTCCAGGAAGAGCTGAAGCAGCACTTCCGGCCCGAGTTCCTCAACCGTGTCGACGACACCGTGGTCTTCCACCAGCTCACGCCCGCCGAGATCATCCAGATCGTCGATCTGATGCTCGCCCAGGTGGACCAGCGCCTGAAGGACCGCGACATGGGCCTGGAGCTCACGCAGGAGGCCAAGCAGCTGCTGGCCGACCGCGGCTACGACCCCGTCCTCGGCGCGCGCCCGCTGCGCCGCACCATCCAGCGCGAGCTGGAGGACGCCCTGTCCGAGAAGATCCTGTACGGCGAGCTGCGTCCGGGTCAGATCGTCAAGATCGCGATCGAGGGCGAGGGCGAGAGCGCCACGTTCACCTTCACGGGTGAGCAGAAGTCCCAGCCGGAGATCCCGGACTCGGCGGCGGCCATCGCCGACGCCGCGACCGCCGGCAGCCGCGCCGGCGCGTCCGCCGGTCCGGTGGACCGGACGCACCCGTAAGGCGGCCGCTCGGCTGAAATTTCCGCCGAAGACCCCCCGTGAGCAGGCTCACGGGGGGTCTTTCGCATTTCGTGAGATCACTTTGACGGGATTCGCTATGACACCACCGAAGGTAGTACTACACTCCGTAGAGCGAATCGGGCCAAGTCTCGACCAAGTGGTTCACAAGATCCACTGAGTACGGTGCGGCAGATCGAGATCCGCCCGCCGACGTAGCGGCGGATCCGCTGCCGGGTGGACGCGCCAGGTGGCGCGCCCCGGGCAGACTCGGGCGGGCCAGGCCGGATTCCCGGCAGGCAGGAGATCACCGCCGCGCCGCGCGACCCCACCGGGTCGTGCGAGGCGACGGAACCCGCGACGAGTAGTACGCCTGGGAGGCACGCAATGCGTCTGAGCCATGAGGACGGCACGCTCGTTCACGTGTCCTACAACGCGGGCGTGCACCCCGCGGAGGACCTCGAGAACCTCATCGCGCACCTCACCCGCTACGCCGTGCCGGTGCGCAGGCGGCTCGGGGTCGACCGGCTCGGCATCGGCCTGTGGCTGGCCCCCGCGGTCGCCGACCATCTGACCGCCGACCGCATCGAGCTGGTCCGGCTGCGCCGATCGCTGGAGGAGCGCGGCCTGGAGGTCGTCAGCCTCAACGGCGCCGGCGGACGCGGCATGGGCCAGGACAGCCCCGGCCCCGACTGGGCCAAGCCCGAGCGGTACCGGTACACCATGGCCCTGGCGAAGATCCTCGCCTTCCTGCTGCCGGAGGACGTCCGGTTCGGCAGCATCTCGACGATTCCGATCGGCTGGCGGCGCGACTGGCCCGCCGACCTGCACGCCATCGCCTCCCGGCGCCTGGACCGGCTCTCGCGCGAACTGCGCGGCCTGCACAGCGTCACGGGCAAGACGATCAGGGTCGGCTTCCAGCCGTGGCCGGGCTGCGTCCTGGAGACGACCGAGCAGGTCGTGCGGCGCGTGTGCGGCATCGACTCCGAGTACCTCGGCGTCTGCCTGGACGCCTGCCACCTGACCTGCGGCGTCGAGGAGCCGGGCGCCGCGCTGCGCGGCGTGGCCGACGCCGGGGCGACCGTGGTCAAGCTGGGCCACGTCCACAACCACACCGGCGAGGTTCCCGGCACCGAGTCGATCCTGGAGAACACGCTGGCCGCCATCCTGGCCGGTCCGGGCAGCGGCGGCGCGCACATCGAGGTCGAGGCCCACGGCCTGGCGGCCCCCGCCAAGGGCAAGGGCCCCGCCGCCCTGGTCGCCACCCTGGCCGACGAACTCGACTGGACCCGCCGCAACCTGACGGCCTTCGGCCTCAAACTCGCCGCCTGACCGCGCCGCCGGCTGTCGTCGGCTGAGAAAGCCCGTGAAACCGTCGTAATGGGATCGGTCGATCGAGCTCTCTTCAAGGACTTGAGGGTCTTCGGGAGAGGTGGGTCGCATGGCGAGAACCCGGCCGCCGTCGAGCGCCTCCGGGGGCGATGAACGGTCGCCGGCGCGCGACGGTCAGGCCGGCAGACGGTAGGTGCCGTCGGCGAGCGGCTCGGCGAGGCCGTCGGCCACGAGGCCGTCCAGGGCGCGCTCGCGCTGCACCGGGTCGGCCGTCCACACCGCGTCCAGGGCCGCCTTCGGCACGGGGCCGTGCGCGTCCCTGAGGACCGCCAGGAGCCGTCCGCGGCATTGGCGGTCGGTGCCCGCGTACGTCTGCCCGCGTCGCTCAGGGCCCTCGTACGGCGGCCGTCCCGCCAGGCGCCAGGCGCAGGAGGCGGCCACCGGGCAGTCGGCGCAGCGGGGCGTGCGCGCCGTGCAGACGAGCGCGCCGAGCTCCATGATCGCGACCGCCCACCGGGGCGCGCCCAGGGGCGGGATCAGCGACTCGGCCAGCTTCCGCTCCGCCGCCGTGGTGGCCGTCGGCGGGTACTCCTCGCCCCGGACGGCCCGCGCCAGCACCCGGCGCACGTTGGTGTCCAGGACGGCGTGGCTGCGGCCGTACGCGAAGCTCGCGACCGCCGCGGCCGTGTAGTCGCCGATGCCGGGCAGCGTGCGGAGCTCCTCGTACGTCGAGGGCACCTGCCCGTCGTGGTCGGTGGTGATCGCGCGGGCGCACGCGTGCAGGTTCAGGGCGCGGCGCGGATACCCGAGGCGCCCCCAGTGGCGGACGGCCTCGCCGGGCGGCTCGGCGGCGAGGGCGGCGGGCGTGGGCCAGCGGTCCATCCACTCCTCCCAGATCGGCTGGACGCGGGCCACCGGGGTCTGCTGGAGCATGATCTCGCTGACCAGGATGCCCCAGGGAGTCGCCTCGGGCCGCCGCCACGGAAGATCCCGCGCGTTGCCCGCGTACCAGTCGAGGATGGCCGTATGAAGTCCGTTTCCCACGCGCTCGAGCCTAGAACCTGGCGCGGCCCCCCATGAGCGTTCACCGGGTGGGGGTTTTGGCGGATATGGCGGTGGGTTTCAGGGTGGGGTTTTGGGGGATCGGCGGGTCGACACACCCGGCGGCTCACAACTCTCCATACTGTGAGTATGGATCCGGATACGTTCCGTGGCGACGTCGGTGTAGAGGGGCCGGAGGTCTACTGGCGCCGCAGGGTGTCGGTGCTCACCGGCGCCCTCGTCGTGGTGGCCGTCGTGGCATGGGCCTGCACGAGCGCGTCCGGGGGGTCGGGGTCGAACTCGGGCGGGCGGCAAGGCGGCGCGGCCCAGAAGGGCGGCCCGCCGACGGTCACCGCGACCCCGTCCACGACCGCGACCACTCCGGCGCCCGCCGCCAAGGCCGCCGTCCCTTCACCCCCGCCCGTGACGCCGAAGCCCTCGCCCACCCGCACCCGCAGGCCCGGCGACCCGTGCGAGAAGTCCGACCTCGTGCTCAGCCTTCGCGGCGAGTCGGAGGTCTACCACCGCAAGGGCACGCCGAGGTTCCTGCTCGCCGTCGTCAACACCGGCCGCGTCGACTGCTCGGTGGACGTGGGGCCGCGTGCGGTGGAGGTCCGCATCACCTCGGGCGACGACCGCGTCTGGTCGACGGCCGACTGCCTGAGCGGCGAGCGCAGGGAGGTCCGCCGGTTGCGGCGCGGCGTGCCCCACGTGCGCATGGTCGACTGGGATCGCCGCCGGTCCGCGCCGGACTGCCGGGCCTCACGCCCGAAGGCGCACGACGGCACGTACGTCGCCACCGCCCGCATAGGCACCCTGCACAGCCCCCGGGTGGTCTTCCACCTACGCCACCCCTGAACCCATGAGTTCGGGGCGCCCAAAAGTGCCCAAAAGTGCGCCCCGAACCGCCGCGCCGGAGGCGCGGCCATAGACAGAGCCATTTACACGTATCTCTCCAAGATGGATGCTTCGGCCAGGCGGGAGAGGCCCTCGCGGACGTTGCGGGCGCGGGACTCGCCGACGCCGCCCACCGACTGCAGGTCGTCGGTGCTGGCCGCCAGGAGCTTCTGGAGGCCGCCGAAGTGGTCGACGAGCCGGTCGACGACGCTGCCGGGCAGGCGGGGCACCTTGGCGAGCAGGCGGAAACCGCGCGGGTTGACCGCTTTGTCCAGTGCCTCGGAGCCGTCGTGGCCGAGGACGTGCGCCACCGCCGTGAGGTCGAGCAGGTCGCCGGGGGACAGCCGGTCCAGCTCGGCGAGCGAGTCGGTGACCGAGCGCGGGCGCCGCCCGCCCTGGGCCGGAAGGTAGTCGCGCAGGATCAGATCGCGGTCCTCCTCGACCCCGGCCACCAGCTCGGCGAGCTGCAGCGACAGCAGCCGCCCGTCGGTGCCGAGCTCGACGACGTAGCCTTCGATCTCGCCGGCGATGCGGCGCACCATCTCCAGCCGCTGCACCACCACCGAGACGTCGCGCGCCGTGACCAGGTCCTCGATCTCCAGGGCCGACAGCGTGCCGGAGACCTCGTCCAGGCGCATCTTGTACCGTTCGAGCGTGGCGAGCGCCTGATTGGCCTTGGAGAGGATCGCCGCGGACTCCTCCAGGACGTACCGGACGCCGTCGAGGTAGAGCGCGATGATGTGCATCGATTTGCTGATGGAGATCACCGGCGAGCCGGTCTGCAGGGCCACGCGCTGGGCGGTGCGGTGGCGGGTGCCCGACTCGTTGGTGGGGATGGTCGGGTCGGGGACGAGGTGGACGGCCGCCCGCACGATCTTGCCGGTCGCGGAGTCCAGGACGATGGCGCCGTCCATCTTGGCCAGCTCGCGCAGGCGCGTCGCGGAGAACTCGACGTCGAGCGTGAACCCGCCCGTGCAGAGATCTTCGACCCCGCGGTGGTATTCGAGGACGATGAGCGCACCCGTGTGCCCACGGAGAATGCGCTCCAGGCCGTCGCGGAGCTCGGTGCCCGGAGCGAGGGCGGCAAGGGTGGATCGTCGGCGATCGTCGATGCCCTTGGAGTTGTTCGCCACATGACCCCCGATGGTCGCTGACCTCGCCCAGTTTAGCGGCGATATGCCGCCGCGGGCCGGGAGCGCGGCGGCGAGGCTCATGTGACGTGCGTCAACGCGTCCCAGACGTTCTCTGCTTCTGTGACGTCGAAACCCTGGGAGAAGTTCGTCGTGCGGATGGGCGACCGCGCCACCGGGACGGGCCTGCGGGCCTCGCGCCCGTCCGGGGACGGCAGCGCGGGCGGGTCCTGGTCGAGCGAGCCGGTGGGGACCAGGGCGTGCGAGAAGCCGAGCCGCGCGGCCTCGGCCACCCGGCGCCGGATGTCCCTGACCGGGCGCAGCTCGCCCGCGAGGCCGACCTCGCCGAGGACGATCAGGCCGGGCGGCAGGGGACGGTCGCCCGCCGCGCTGGCCACGGCGAGCATCACCGCGAGGTCGACCGCCGGGTCGTTGAGCCGGATGCCGCCGACGGTCGCGGTGAAGACATCACAGCCGCTCAGCCGGGCGTTCAGCCGGCGCTCCAGGACGGCGAGGATCATCGTCACGCGGAAAGGATCGAGGCCGGAGGTCGAGCGGCGCGGCTGCTGGGCCTCGGTGGGGCCGACCAGCGCCTGGACCTCGGCGGGCAGCGGCCGGGTGCCCTCGACCGTGACGGTGACGCACGTGCCGGGGACGGGCTCGGAGCGGCGCGAGACGAACAGGCCGCTCGGGTCGGGCAGCCCCTGGATGCCGCGCTCGTTCAGGTCGAAGCAGCCGACCTCGTCGGTGGGGCCGAAGCGGTTCTTGATGCACCGCACCATGCGCAGCCGCGAGTGGCGGTCGCCCTCGAAGTGGAGCACGACGTCGACGAGGTGTTCCAGGACGCGGGGGCCGGCGATCGAGCCGTCCTTGGTGACGTGGCCGACCAGGACCGTGGACAGGCCGCGCTCCTTGGCCAGGCGCACCAGATTGCCCGTCACCTCGCGGACCTGCGTCACGCCGCCCGGGACCCCCGTGGCCTGAGCGGAGCCGATGGTCTGCACGGAGTCGACGATCAGCAGCCGGGGCTGGACCTTCTCGACATGGCTGACCAGGGCGGCGAGGTCGGTCTCGGCCGCGAGGTAGAGGTGCTCCTGAATGGCGCCGATGCGGTCGGCGCGCATGCGGACCTGGGCGGCGGACTCCTCGCCCGTGACGTACAGGACGGTCTCGTGGCGGGCCATGCTCGCCGCGGCCTCCAGCAGCAGCGTGGACTTGCCGATGCCCGGCTCGCCGGCGAGCAGCACGACGGCGCCGGGGACGAGCCCGCCGCCGAGCACGCGGTCGAGCTCGCCGACGCCGGTGGTGCGGGCGCGGGCGAACTCGGCCTTGACCTGGCCGATCGGCAGCGCGGGGGAGGTCACGGCGCCCCCCTGGACGACGTGGACGCCGGCGCGGGCCTCCTCGGCGTCGACCGTGCCCCATGCCTGGCACTCGCCGCAGCGGCCCACCCATTTGGAGGTGCGCCACCCGCACTCGGCGCAGCGGTACCCGGCCTTCTGCGTCTTGGTCATGGGGGGCACGTTATCGGCCCGCGCCGACAATTCACATCGGCCGCGCGCCCGCCCGGAGGCGCTAGAACTGCCCTTCCAACTCGGCCAGCAGCAGCCGCTTGGGCTTGGCGCCGACGACCTGGCGCACCACCTCGCCGTGCCGGTAGAGGTTCATCGTGGGGAAGCCCATCACGCCGTACCGGGAGGCGATCTCGGGGTAGTCCTCGGCGTTCAGCTTGGCGACGGTCAGCCGGTCGGCGTACTCGCCCGCGATCTCCTCCAGGATCGGCGCGACCATGCGGCACGGCGGGCACCACTCCGTCCAGAAGTCCACGAGGACGGGCTTGTCGCTCTGGAGGACCTGCTCGGCGAAGTTCTCGGCGGTCAGCGTGATCATGTCGTTCCTCCGGTTCTCAGCGCGCATCCCGGGCACGCCTCGGCGAGTTGGGCCGCCACCTCGGCGCGGCGGCCGAACAGGGTGCGGATCTGCTCGTCGATCTCGGCGAGCTTGCGGCGGTAGACCTCGACGGACTCGGGGCAGGCGTTCCCGGCGTCGTTGCCGGCGCGCAGGCACTCGACGAACGGCCGCGCGTCCTCCAGGGTGAAGCCCACCGTGATCAGCGAGCGGATCTCGGCGACCACCTTCACGTCGGACTCGTCGTACTCCCGGTAGCCGTTGGACGTCCTCCTGGCCGCCAGCAGCCCCTGCTGCTCGTAGTAGCGCAGCGCCCGGGTGCTCACCCCCGCCCGCCTCGCCAGCTCGCCGATCCGCATCGGTCCTCCCTGATCCGCGTTCACGCTAAGCCCTGACGTCAACGTCAAGGTCAAGCCCGCGCATCCCGGAAGAGGGACGTCAGAACAGGCGCCAGCGCAGGATGTTGGGGTAGGCGACCTCCAGGCCGGGCGTGCGGGCGATGGCCTCCTCGGCGACGTCGGGCGCGAACTCGATGCGCAGGACGGCCTCCAGGTCGGCGCGGGTGGAGAAGACCATGCGCAGGTCCAGCTCCCGGCGCTGCCAGCCCTGCCGCGACCAGAACGCCTCCACGGCCGCCGCCGAGTAGGACGGCACCGTGCGGCTGAACCAGGCACCGAAGTCGCCGCGGCTCGCGTCCAGGTCGATGACGAACGCCGCGCCGCCGCGCCGCACCACCCGGGACAGCTCGCGCAGGCCGGGCTCGCAGCCGGGGCCGAAGAAGTACGCCCACCGGGCGAAGGCGATGTCGACCGAGGAGTCGGGGACGGGCAGCGCCTGGGCGGTCGCCGTGCGGACGAACACGCGGGGCAGCGCGCGGCAGCGTTCGGCGGCGAGCGCGGCGAGCGCGGCGTGCGGCTCGACGCCGATGACCGTGCGCGCCGTGGCGGCCAGCCCCGGCAGGTGGTAACCGGTGCCGCAGCCGATGTCGAGGACGGCGCCTCCCGTCCAGGGGCGGATCGCCGACATCGCGGCCTCGGCGGCGCCGTCCGGGTCGACGGCCCGGTTCTCCAGCTCGTAGGTCCGGGGTGAGTTCCATATATTCGGGCTGGGAATGGCCCCATCGACGATCCGCGCCATGGGGCATACGCTAGACCAGGCACAACGCGAACAGGCGCGTGTGATCTCCGTTGCATCCGGGTTGCGCTACGCGACCTGGGCGCGACCCGGCTTAGGCTGGCAGATGTGACCGACGTCATCCGTGTCCCGAACGCCAAGATCGCATTGTCCACCGCGTCGGTGTATCCCGAGCGCACTCCGGACGCCTTCGAGCTGGCCGCCCGCCTCGGTTACGACGGTGTCGAGGTCATGGTCGGCGCCGACCCGATCAGCCAGGACATCGACGTGATCGAGCGCCTTTCGGACCACTACGGCATTCCCGTCCTGGCCGTCCACGCCCCCTGTCTCCTCGTCACCCAGCGTGTCTGGGGCCGTGACCCCTGGGCCAAGCTCGTCAAGGCGCAGAAGGCCGCGGAGCGGCTCGGCGCGCGCACGGTCGTCGTGCACCCGCCGTTCCGGTGGCAGCGCGACTACGCCCGCGACTTCGAGACCGGCCTCGCCCGCATGCGCGACGAGACCGACGTCGTCTTCGCGGTCGAGAACATGTTCCCCCTGCGCGCCCGCGGCGCCGAGGTCGTGCCGTACTCCCCGGGCTGGGACGTCGTCGACTACGACTTCCCCCAGGTCACCCTCGACCTCTCCCACACGGCCGTGTCGGGGTCCGACGCGCTGCAGATGGCCGAGAAGCTCGGTGACCGCCTCGCCCACCTGCACCTCGCCGACGGCGTGGGCACCACCAACAAGGACGAGCACCTGGTGCCCGGACGGGGGAGCCAGCCCTGTGCCCGCGTCCTGGAGAAGCTGGCCACCGCCGGGTACGGCGGCCTCATCGTCCTGGAGATCAACACCCGTAAGGCGTCCGGGCGCAGCGAGCGCATCGACGACCTGGCCGAGGGGCTGGCCTTCGCCCGGCTGCACTTCGCGGCGTCCTCCTCGACATGATCGGGTCTTTGTCGGCATGATCCGATCCGAGACCGGCGATGACGGCGCGGAAGGCGGAGGGGTGACGGCGGAAAGACGGCGTCCAGGGAGGCGCCCGGGTTCGGCGGACACGCGCGGCGAGATCGTCGTCGCGGCCCGCAAGATCTTCGCTGAGAAGGGTTTCGACAAGACGACGATCCGGGGCATCGCCCGGGAGGCCGGGGTGGACCCGGCGCTCGTCCACCACTATTTCGACACCAAGGAGGGCATCTTCGTCGCGGCCCTTCATCTGCCCGTGGACCCCTCGAAGGTGATCCCTCTGATCCTGGAGGGGCCGCGCGAGCAGGTCGGCGAGCGGGTCACCCGGTTCATCCTGACGTTGACGGCCGACCCGACGGCCCGCGAGCCGATCATCGCCCTCATGCGCAGCGCGATGACCAACGAGCGGGTGGTCGCGATGATCCGCGAGTTCATGACCCGGGCGATCCTGGAGCGGGTGGCGGCCGGCCTGGACATCCCGCCGATCCGCATGGAGGCGGCGTTCGCGCAGATGTTTGGCGTGGTCTTGCTGCGGTACGTCCTTCAGGTGGAGCCGGTGGCGTCCGTCGACATCGAGGAGCTCGTCGGCCTTCTCGCGCCGACGGTCCAGCGTTACCTCGGCGCCGACTGATCGAACCCGGGCCGAGACCTTCACAGAGCATTGTTCTAGCCAGTGCGGCCGAAGGGTCGCACCTGTGCATGGCCATAAGTTACTGGCGGGTACTATTCGGAGTGGCTTCGCCGTCACGGTGGACGACCGGTGTGTCCTGCTGTGTCTGCTGTGTCTACGCTGGGCAGCAACGCCCTAGTTTGGAGGACCCGTGCTCCTTGTAGCGATCATCGGGCTCGTGATGACCGCCATCGCGGTCACCCTCGCCGGTCGCCGCGCGCACTGGCTCTACAACCTCGCCACGAGCGGCCAGCCCGCTCCCGAACGCGTGGAGTACGCCAAGGAGAACGCCGGCGCCGAGCTCAGGGCGCAGGTGGTGGAGGTGTTCGCGCAGAAGAAGCTGTTGAAGTGGACGCCGTCGGGTGTGGCGCACTTCGTGGTGTTCTGGGCGTTCGTGATCTTGGCAACGGTGTATCTGGAGGCCTACGGCGCGCTGCTCCAGGGCGCGATCACCGGGACCCCGGACTTCCATATCCCGCTGGTCGGGACCTGGCCGGTGCTGGGGTTCCTGCAGGACCTCATCGCGGTGGCGTGCCTGCTGGGCCTGGTGGGTTTCGCGGTCATCCGGGTCAAGAACTCGCCGAAGAAGCTCGGCCGCGGCTCGCGGTTCTCCGGCTCGCACCTGGGCGGCGCCTGGCTCATCCTGTTCATGATCTTCAACGTGCTGTGGACGATGTTCCTGTTCCGCGGCGCGGCCGTCAACACCGGCAACTTCCCCTACACCTCGGGCGCGTTCGCCTCCGAGGCGGTGGCCAAGGTGCTGCCCACCAGTGAGGCGCTGGAGTCGGTGGGGCTGCTGCTGCACATCGGCGTCATGCTGGTGTTCCTGGTCATCGTGGTGAACTCCAAGCACCTGCACATCTTCCTGGCGCCGCTGAACGTGCTGTTCTCACGGCGTCCCGACGGGCTGGGCGCGGTGCCCCAGATGCGCAGCAACGGTACGGTGCTGGACTTCGAGGAGGCCGACCCCGACACCGACGTGTTCGGCCGCGGGAAGATCGAGGACACCACGTGGAAGGGGTTCCTGGACTTCTACACCTGCACCGAGTGCGGCCGCTGCCAGTCGCAGTGCCCGGCATGGAACACCGA